>NZ_JANUYG010000001.1:0-634893 GCF_055700915.1 Gardnerella sp. c10Ua_31
CTTTTATCAAGAAAGTATCATAATGTTATCAAGATTACAATAGTTAGCGCGCTATCGAACTTTTATTCCGATGATTGGCGGGTTTTCGTTCCGACGATTGGCTTTGGTTAAAAATGTGGTTGTAATGACTAAATGTTAAAAAGTTTAGCGTGCGGTGGCTTTAAGCTTACTTTTCGAGATTCTAGATGTGATTTTGCTACCTTTCAGCCTACTGGTTGTGTGTTCTAGTTGTTTATGTTTTGGGGAACAAAACGGTGTAAAAATTGTAAAAAAGTTCCCTACATTATTGATTATTGGGGAACAAAATGGTATTTTATTTAAGTAAATGTTCCCCAATTTATGTGAAAAAGGAGTGTGAAGATGGCTGCAAAATATGATGATGTGCAAGAATTGCTTAGAAAAAAGGCTGATATTAATGCTCGCTTGAGTTTGCTTGCGTATGATGGTACTCCTGAAATCAAAAATCGTGGAGATGGTAAATATTTATACACCAGAAAGCGTGTTTCGGGAAAGTTGACGTCTACATATGTTGGTGTGTATTCGGACGATTTGTATAATCTTCTTCTTCGCAATGCAAGTGAATCTAGGCAATTGCGTAAGGAACTTCGCGCTGTAGTAAGGCAGCTCGCGAATGCCGGATATTCTAATAGTGAGTTATCTGCTGATTTGGTGAACAATATTGCTTTTGCAAGGGCTAACTTAAAGGCGAATATTTACGATCAGGCGGTTTTGGAAGGTGTTGCTACTACTTTTCCTCAAACTGAAGAGATTATAGATAACGGGAAAGTGTTTGGTGTTTCTGCGAGTGACGTTCAAAAAATCTTGAATTTGAAGCATGCTTGGGAGTTCATTTTAGACGAGGATGTTGTATTAAGCAGGTCTGATTATTACATGCTCAGTCATATAGCGAAGCTTGTTAATGAGGGCTTTTTCTTAGACGGCGGTCGTATAAGGGGTGTTCCTGTTGCGATTGGTGGATCTACTTATATTCCGCCTATTCCTAATGAAATAGATGTTAAAGAAAAAATAAGGAATATTGTTGAAAGTGAGGAAGATAGTGAGAATGTTGAAGGTAAAGTTGGAAGGAAAGAGCCTATTGATATTGCGATTGAATTATGCGTTTATTGTATGAAGTCGCAGATATTTTTAGATGGGAATAAGAGGGCTTCTGTGATTTTTGCGAATCGTTATTTGATTTCTCACGGTAAAGGCTTGTTGGTTATTCCAGAAACTAGGGTTCCTGAGTTTAAGAAGTTGCTTGTTGAGTATTATGAAGGTGAAGATTCGCAGGTGATTGCTTCGTTTATGAGGGAATA
The DNA here is from genome assembly GCF_055700915.1 of Gardnerella sp. c10Ua_31. NCBI lineage: Bacteria > Bacillati > Actinomycetota > Actinomycetes > Bifidobacteriales > Bifidobacteriaceae > Gardnerella > Gardnerella sp. c10Ua_31. Next base: position 1,317 of record NZ_JANUYG010000001.1, read on the forward strand.
TTGTTGGAAGCATTAAACGCTCACGATTATGTTGGTTCCTCTGGCTCTGCGAATCTTGCTGTTTATAAAAATTATAGTTTGCTAGTAAATGAAGAGATTAGCGTCGATAATCTAGACAAATTAGTACGAAAAAGTAATATATTTATTAAGATTATTACAGTAATCAGAGTGAATGGTAGATCTTGTTTGCTTAATAATCTGTTTTATAATCATTTGATACAGAGTCGTGTTAACGAAAAGGAGGCTAGTAGTGTTATGAGAAGTAAAACTATTTTTTGTAAAACCATTTTTCAAAGTTGTCTTGTTATGCTTCTGCTGCTAGGCACTCTCTTTTCTCTTTCTGCATGTGCTGACGATGAGGAGAAGGCGGAGCTTGCGTCGTATCATTGGGAAACAGTGGCGGTGTCTCGGGAAGAGTTTCGTATACCAGAAAACTATATGAATAAGAATGAGTTGTATCTCTTTGCGTCACGAGATATTCTTGATTCTCATTATGATTTGTCTAAAGTCACTCTTGGCGGTGAGCGTATTAAGTTAGTTGACTCATCGTTTAATTTACCTGGTCCAGGGCTTAAAGCTTTATTTTTAGTTGGAAAATTTGATTTAAAAGACAAGCCAAGCTCTTGTAAGTCAAGCTCTTGTGTTCTTAAAGTACCAGGACTTAATAAAACAGGTAATGTTGCTGTAGGTTATAAGAAGAAATAGTAGTATTTTGCACTAAATGCTTAGTGTGAATGTTGAAAGTGTTTATATCAGTCGAGGAATCCTATTCATGTAAATTGTGTTGCAATATGCGACACAGTATTTTATGGTGTGTGTATGGAGGTTGATTGATATGGCAGCTACTAAAACAGCTAATGTGAATGTGAGAATACAAGAAAATATTAAGCAGCAGGCGGAGCAGATTTTGGAAACTATTGGAATTTCTAGGGCTACTGCTATTGATATGTTTTATCGTCAAATCATTCTTAATAAGGGTATTCCGTTTTCGCTTACTATTCCGAAGTCGCTTCCGGCACAAGATGATATGGATGAGAAAACGTTTAACGCGTTGATGGCTAAAGGTTATGATCAGGCGGTTCAAAGTGATAGTTATTCGATAGATGATGTTTTTGAAGAGCTTGAACGTTGATTAGCAGCCGTGGGGTAAGCTTGGTTTTAGAAGAATACGCGTAAAAAATTATTACGTTTACTTTTGTGTTGATGAGAGTAGAAAAGAAGTTCAAATACTCGCGGTTATTTACGTGAGAAGAGATCAGGCTAAGCAATTGGAACAATTGTAATGTAAACGTGTTATTAAGCCAATCTTAAACTTTTTAACGATAGCTCGCTTCTATCGTTAAAAGGTGCACCCACTATCAATAGTGTGCACTCAAAAAAGTGTAGCTATACTTGGAGTTCTCTCAATCCATACAGAATCAGTAGCGCTCCTTTGCAAATCGTGACTGTTTCAAGAGGTGTTTGCGTGTCTAGTACGCTGACCGACTCCTGCGGCGTATTGGTCGATTGGGCGGAAAATTCCTTCCTTATTCCCGTAAAGGCTATGTGCGATGAAGGAACATTGTATCGTTATCTACCGCAAGTCGCTCTGTCTCTGCTTTCCGGCGGGCAGTAGATGCCATCAGGCAAACTTTGCATTTGAATTGGCGGTCGGTTGCGCTCATTTGTCGGCAGAAATTGCGCTTTTAACGGCAATTGCCAACTGAACTTGCTACTACGCAACTGCTGTTTTAGCTATAATTTCACCATGATCATGATGAATTCTAGTTTGAAATGGAGATGTTTTTATGATTTTAGCAGATAAAATATTGGAACTGCGTAAACAAAACGGTTGGTCGCAGGAAGAATTGGCGGACAAATTGGGCGTCAGTCGCCAAGCTGTTTCCAAATGGGAAGGCGCACAAAGTATCCCAGATATGGAACGGATAATTGCATTGAGCCGTTTGTTTGGTGTTAGTACAGATCTTCTGGTAAAAGATGAAATTGATGTTATGGGGAAGAACGTCAACGCAGATGAAAATGCCTGCCAGGAAGAAGCCGGCGTTCGCATGCGGGTAATTGAGCTGGAAGAAGCCTCCGCTTATATTGCTCATAGAATATCATTTGCCGCATATGTTGCTCTAGGTGTTCTTCTTTGTATTCTGGCGGCAATCCCGTTGGTCGGCAGTGATCTTTTGCTTTCTCACACAGTAAATGCGCAAGTAGGTAAAACTATGGGCTTAGCATTCAGTGTTGCGATTATTACCGTAGCTGTAGCTATTTTTATTATTCAGAGTTTCCACGGAAAGCGTTATCAATATTTGGAAAAAGAGGACTTTGAAACGGCTTACGGCGTTGACAGTGTGCTCAAAGAACGCTTGGAACGATTCATGCCGTCGTATGTGCTGCGTACGGTCAGCGGTGTCGTTTTATGTATGGTTGCCTTTATTTTTCTTATAATTTCGGATATAGTGCCGGAATTTTATCAACTTTCATCCGGCTTTTTTGTAGTTATCGCTATTGCTCTGGTGGCAGCAGCTGTTTATTTATTCGTACAGGCGAATATTGTCCGCTCGTCCTATTACCGTTTGCTGCAGCCGAAGAAAAAGATTGTCTATCCTGCAAAGATTAGGTTATTCCTCCAAGCTTACTGGCTTATAGTTGTCTGCATTTATTTAGCCTACAGTTTCATCACGTCCGATTGGGGAAAAAGTTGGATTGTTTGGCCGTTGGCCGCATTGACTTACGGAGTAATAGAAGTGGTGCTCAAAGCGTGGATGCTCGGAAAGAAATAAGTGACTTTCGGAGCCGATTTTGTGGCGAATAATGTTAAGGCTGTTGCTTCTTGCATGGTGGATACGTTAAATGGTACGAGTGTTTTAGAGGGAGAAATTACCAAGGGTGCATGTCTTGAAGTAGATTGTGAGAATGGTATTAGCGAGGTTTCTGATAAGAATAAGGTCAATCTTAGTTGTAATAATCTTGGGTGTAAAACAGATGGATGTGCTCATTGTGCTGTGCATTGTTTGAATGGGAAAGCTGTAGTGAAGTAATACTGTTGTGGTGTTTTATGTCCGCTACTTTGACCAATCGCACGAAATAGAGTTTGGCATATTCTAAAAACGCTTCGGAATGTTGAGCATTAGGCTTGGTGATTTTTAATCCAAGTGTAAAGGTCATTTTCATTTGCTTCGCCTGATGCAACTTTGAGAATAATATCTATCAGTTCTTCATTTGGCAAGTTCCTCATAGACTTTTTTGTTCTTTTTGATGAACATGTCGGATAAAGCCATAACTTCATCGTCTGTTGGAACAGTAACTTTTTCAGTTTTGGCTTTTGGGAATTCTAAAATTACGTAGCGAGGAGCGTTGTTTTTCAAAATAACAGCTGATCCGTATGTGTCAACAAGTCGCGCAACTCTAGAAAAGTTTTGATTTGCTTCGGAAATAGAAACAAGCGTGTCTGTATTTACATTCATATCAATAACCTCCATTTTTAGGAGAATTATAGCATATATTTTAGGATAAATAAATCCTAAGTATTTCAAATCTACGTCATAACTATTAACTCAGAAAAGATGTGACAGGTGTCAATCGGAACTCATGGTTTGTCGATTGAAGCTGTATAAATACAACAGTCTTAGGTTGAGCATTAGACGACAACGCTAGCAAAAATACTTGACTAAAATACTTGACTATGACGTTGCGTAATACTTTATTCTAGTGATAAGGAAGGAGGTGAGATAGTGAAAACAGTGAATGAAGTCAGCAAGATAGCAGGAATTAGTATTCGTACTCTTCAGTATTACGACAAAATCGGTTTGTTAAAACCGTCCGCTTATTCGGAGTCAGGATATAGGTTGTATGGTGATGAGGATCTAAAGGTACTACAATCCATTTTGCTGTTTAAAGCTTTGGAATTTCCGCTCAAAGAAATTAAAGAAATAATAACCAGTGAGCATTTCGACAAAGATTTAGCGCTGGAACAACAAATCAAATTATTAATCCTGAAAAAAGAGCATTTGGAAAATTTAATTCTTTTTGCAAAGGGATTAAAAGCATTAGGAGGTAACTATATGAACTTTACAGCATTTGACACAAGCAAAATTGATGAGTATGCCAAACAGGCAAAAGAGTATTGGGGAGATACACCGGAATTCAGGGAATTTGAAGCTAAAGAAAAAAGGAGAAACAGCGAGGAAACAAAAATGCTCCATCAACAACTCATGCTGATTTTTGCAGAATTTGGCAAGGTAAAATCACAACCCAGCGATTCAGTTGAAGTTCAGGCTTTGGTAAAGAAACTGCAGGACTTTATTACAGCTAATTTCTATAAGTGCTCGAATGAGATTTTATTCGGACTTGGCAAGATGTATGCTTCTGGTGATGATTTTACGAAAAATATAGATGCGTTGGCAGGCGAAGGGACATCAGTATTTGTCAACAAGGCAATCGAATATTATTGCAAGTAAGTTTTATAATCGAATTATTGATTAAAAACACCTAATTAACCAATGTAGTGTTCCCAAAAGTTGGACCAAAAATCTAACTTTTGGGGATCATTACAAAAAGGTGCTTTAATTTTCTACCAGAATAAAAAATTGTTTTGTAGAAAATAGATTCTCAAACCTTTTAACGATAGCTTTTCCTATCGTTAAAAAGTGCACACAATATCCATAGTGTGCACTCAAAAACGTGTAGTTATACTTGGAGTTCTCTCAATCCACGTTGAAGCTATAGCATTGATACAAAAGATGTAAATTTAGAAATCCTGCATTTAAGCAGTTTTATAAGCATTTTGTATTTGAAAAAGATGAAGAAGGATACGTCAAAACAGGCCGGCAATTCTATTGTGGTGGATGTTTTAATGTCGATTATTAAAGTGTTAATGTAGATAAGTGTACCTGATATTCTAAAGAGCATATAATAACTACAAACAGATTTTTTTATATACTATTAGACTCTGCATACTGTTTTAAAGGAAGCTAATAAAATGAAGAAAATGAAGAAAATATTTTTTGGAATCTTTTCAGTTATTATTATTTTAGTAGTTTTAGTTTTTAGTCTTAGGATATATAACGACCATAAGTATAAAGATATCAATGCTCTAAATTTTCCTGAATATTATAAGGATGTTACTAATATAAGTCTATACCCTACAGATATTAATGGAGTTGATGTAACTTATGTAGATGAGGGTAGAATGCAAGGATTTAGATTTATACCTAAAGAAAAATCACATAAGGGTCTTGTAATTTGTTTTGGAGGTTCTGAAGGAAGTCCAAATTTTGAAAATGCTAAGATATTAGCAAAAGAAGGCTATGAAACCTTTGCACTATTTATGTTCGGCATGAAAAACCAAGCACAGACTTTGACAAAAATTCCCTTAGAACAATTTGAAGACGTTATTAATTATATAAATAAAAATATAAAAGACAATAAACCGATAAGTGTTTTGGGAGCGTCAAAAGGGGCAGAATATGCACTTAATTTAGCTAGCAAATATCCTGAAATAGATAATCTGATTTTAATATCGCCTTCATCTTATAATTTTGCTGGTCTAGATTTTAAAGATTATGGTTCATCATGGACATATAAAGGAGAACAACTTCCATATATAGATATAAAACAATCATCATTTAACTCATTTCTAAAAAATATTATTGTTCCAACTATAATTAAAAGTCCTATTAGTTATAAAGAATCTTATAAAAGCGCAATAGAACAAGACTCCTCAAGCCAAGAAAAACTAATACCAGTCAAAAATGTTAAGGCAAATATATTAATGATGGCTGGCGAAGATGATTTGATGTGGGATAGCTTTGCCATGGCCAAAAAAATAAAAGAACAAAACCCTAAGGCAAAGATTTATTCTTATAAAGGAGCAGGACATATATTTGCAGGCAATGGTGTTTTAAATCTAGGAAAAATTAGAATTGCAACAGGTGGAACAACTGAAAGCAATGATAAAGCAAGAAGTGAATCAAGAAAAACTATTGATGCTTTCTTAAAAGAAAACCATAAATAGATAATTACTTGTGTGCTCAAAGTAAAGGTCAAGAGCTCTTATGGTAAGGATATTATGAACAAGGTCGGCAGGCAGGATTTAAGGACATGCAAACGAGTTAATTCTTTTTGAGACATAAATAATCTTTCCATCCTTGTATTTTAATCTAACTAACTAATTTGTTTATAATCCTTCCCGGCAATTGTTTGTTACACGGGGGGTGAAATTTTAATTGGTTAGTTACAGGGGTGAAATTATCATAGATTAATAGCATCAAGGGCTTAATAGGTGGGTGCATTTTTGCCCTTGTGTAACAAGGCTTAGCGAGGGCTATCGTTAAAAGGTTTAATGCGAAGCGGCTTTAAGCTGGGTTCTCGAGATTCTAGATGTGATTTAGCTGTTGTTAAAATCCCTACTCTTTAAGTATAATAAGCATAAATCTGTAGATGGTGAGATAGATTATGAATAGCAGCAAGAATTTAAATATATTTTTGATGGATGGCGATGTTACGGGCAGGATTAAATGCACGATGCCTGGCTGGAGTGGTTTAGCATATAAAATTCCTAGAATTTATTTAGATAAATGCAAAGATAGGGAACAGTTAAAACAGAGTGGTGTTTATTTTTTTATTCGGTAAGAACAATTTTGATGAAGATGCGGTTTATATTGGACAGGCTGGTATTAGGAAGAATGGCGAAGGTGTTTTGTTCAGAGTCGCTGAACATTTGAAAGATGACTTTTATTTTAATGAAGCTGTTATGTTTACAACTAGCGGTAATTCTTGGGGTCCAACTGAAATAAGCTATCTTGAAAATAAGTTTACTAATTTAGCAATCGATACAAATCGTTATAAGGTTCAAAATGGAAATGATCCTAATCCTGGTAATGTAACTGAAGAAAAGGAAGCTGAATTAGAGATTTACGTTGAGCAGTTTAAGATAATGCTTGGCGTATTAGGATATAGGATTTTTGTGCCGTTAGTGAAAACACCGGAATCTGTAGTTGAAGAGCATGATGATGAATTAATCTTAGGTCTTTCTAGGAAAATCAAGAGGTCTCAAAGAAATATTGAAGCGTATTGCAAAAGAACTAATGAAGGTTTTGTTGTTTTGGCTGGTAGTCAGATAGAAGAGACGGATTCTGGATCTATACCAGATGTAATCAAAGAACTTAGAGAGCGTTGTAAGCAAAATAATGAGATAAAAGATGGTGTGTTGACTAGGAATTATCTGTTTAAGAGTCCTTCATATGCAGCTTCATTTGTTTTAGGTATGACTACCAATGGTAAAGTTGATTGGAAAACAGAAGATGGCACATCACTCAAAATGATAGAAGAAAACGCTTAAATCTGATATGAACATAGATGTTGCAATCATATACATATTTAATACTGTTGTAAGTAGGTAAAAGTCATCTTCTTATTACTTACAAATTTTGTGTTTTATACAGTATGTTGGTTTAGGTGTTATTTGTAGGACGGGGATTAGGCGCATTGACGAACAAATGACGCGCTTTTTTGGGAATTATAATTAAGGCATTCATTAACTATATTTTTTGAAAACTCAATTTGTTGAATATGAAGATTGAAGTAGCATAGTGAAAAACTAATTAGGGCATGATAGGACAGGATTAAATAATGATCCGTGGGAGGAATAGTTGTGAATAAGTTTGAATTGTTTTCTATGATTTATTACGCGTTAAATCATTATTGGAAAGAAAATAAAAGTGAAGAATTGACTTCATTTTTAAGTGATATGAATCCTTTTTTATTTGATGATATTGGCTCTGCTGTTCCTTCTGTTTATGAGAAGTATAGTTTGCTAGTAAATGAAGAGATTAGCATTGATAATACTTTTAGTATTGCTTGTAAGTATGTTGAAAGTTTAGGTTTGCAGGCTGTGGCGGATGCGTTTGCTTGCGTTCGTGAGGATGATTGGGAAGCGCGGTGTGTGAAATACATGTCATCAAGTCATAAAGGGCAAAATATTTAGTACTCTGTGATAGTTTGTGTTTTCGTTCTATATTTGTTTATGTTCATGAAGTTGAGTGTAAGACTAAATAATCTTGTTAGAAAGAAAAATTTGTGTTAGTTTGAAAGATTTAATAAAATACTCTCATTGGTGTAGCATATGTAGATAACAGTACCCGACGCGCCTCTTAACAATGCGGACCAAGTCGGGTCTTTTGATTTTTGATGAGAGAAATATGAAGAAATCCTATCAACCTTCTATAAGCATTGATAAGCAAATAGAAAATTTAGTGTCTTTGGGATTAGAGATAAAAGATACAAGTTATGCTAAAGATGTACTTAATAGGGTTTCTTACTATCGCCTCATTAAAGCATATAGTATAACTCTAAAAGAAGATGGTATATACATAGAAGGTACTACTTTTGAGAATATAGTCGAGTTATATCTATTTGATATGGAGTTTCGTCATATTTTATTTTCGTTGATAGAACATATAGAAGTTTATTTAAGGGCTGTAATCACTAATTACTTTTCATTAAAATATGGGAATTTTGGTTATAAGAATCTTAATAACTATGCGAAAAATAATTATCAGAAGAATACTTTAGATGAGTTAGAAAGAGAAATTAATAGGAATAGGAAATCGCCTTTTATACGTAATTTTAAGGATAATTATGATGGAGGGGAGATTCTTTTATATGCTGCTATTGAAGTAGCAAGTTTTGGTACTCTTTCTAAAATGTATAAGAATATGAAGAATGATGATAAAAAAGCAATTGCAACAACATTTGGCGTTGATTACGTTTATTTAGAGTCATGGATTGAAAATTTAGCTTATGTTAGAAATATTTGTGCTCACTACGGTAGATTATATGGTTCAAAATTAACCAAGACACCAAAATTATATAAAGAGTATTTAAAGAAAGGTGTATTGAATAATACTATTTTTGCTAGTATTCTTAATCTTAAAGTATTAGCTGAAAACGAACATTACAAGGAATTTTCTAGTAAGTTATCAAAGATAATTGATAAATATCCGTTAGTGGATTTGAAGCATTTGGGATTTGTTAATAAATGGCAAACCTTTTAACGATAGCTTTTCCTATCGTTAAAAGGTGCACCCACTTTGCACCCGGGCGGTAAATGATAATTTAGGGAGGCGTTTTATGTCAGTAATTAAAATTGAAAACCTCACTTTCTCATATTATGGATATGTAAAACCCATATTTAAAAATGTATCGTTTTCCTTTGATACAAACTGGAAAACGGGATTGATAGGAAGAAATGGAATCGGTAAATCAACTCTATTTAAGTTACTTTTAAATCAAGAAACTTATCAAGGTAAAATAAGCAAGGATGTTGAATTTATTAAATTTCCACCAAATATAAGCGATACTTCAAAATTAGGAATTGAGTTATATAAAGAACTAATATCAGATGATGAAGAATGGAAGTTATTTAGAGAACTCAGTTTGCTAAATGTAGATGAGAACCTTGTTTACAGAGAGTTTGAAACGCTTTCTAAAGGGGAACAAACAAAAATCCTTTTAGCTATTTTGTTTACAAGAGAAGATGGCTTTTTACTTATTGATGAACCAACAAACCATTTAGATATGGACGGAAGAAAAATTGTAAGTGAATATCTGAAAAGTAAAAAAGGATTTTTGCTTATATCTCATGATAGAGATTTTTTAGATGGTTGTATCAATCATGTTATTTCTATTAACAGGAATTCTATTGATGTCCAATCGGGAAATTTTACATCATGGTATGAAAACAAAGTGATGAAAGACCAATTTGAAATTAGTCAAAATGAGAGATTAAGAAAAGATATTAAACGATTAAAAGAGTCTGCAAGACAAAGTCAAATTTGGTCTGATAAAATTGAAAATACTAAAAATGGTGTAAAAGTATCAGGTGTAAAACCAGACAAAGGACATATAGGTCATCAATCAGCCAAGATGATGAAAAAATCTAAGAATTTGGAGAATAGACAAAACAAGGCAATAGAAGAAAAACAGAGTTTACTAAAAGATATCGAAATAAAGGAAAGCCTATTACTGCATCCGCTACATCATCATAAAAATCCTCTAATATCGGTTAGCAATTTATCATCATGCTATGGAGAGAGACAGATCCTAAATAATGTAAGTTTCGAGATAAAGCAAGGCGACATAGTGGCTATATATGGGGGTAATGGTAGCGGAAAATCAACCTTGATTAAAATTTTATTAGGTATAAATCACGAGTATACAGGTGAGATAAAATTAGCAGGTAATTTAAAAATCTCGTATATTCCTCAAGACACATCTAATTTAACAGGTAGCCTAAATGAATATATTCACAAGCAAGATGTTGATGAAACATTGTGTAAAACAATTCTAAGAAAATTAGATTTTTCAAGAGAATTATTTGAAATGGATATGAAGAATTATAGTGATGGACAAAAAAAGAAAGTTTTAATTGCTGTAAGTTTCTCAAAACCAGCTCATATATTTGTTTGGGACGAACCACTGAATTATATAGATGTAATATCAAGAATACAGATTGAGGAAATTATAAAAGAAGCAAAGCCTACACTCATATTTGTGGAACACGATAAGCGATTTGTAGAAGATATCGCTAATAAAATAATACAATTTTAAGTAAGATCCAAATCCCAGTTTGTAGTGCCTTAGACTTTTATCATCATACGACATTACCCTTGTCAGCTTCTTTCCTGCAACGAACGTTAAGGCTCTTTTCTTGATGCATGGTTATCATCAGGGTAGTTTTGATACGTCTAGAGTGTCGTATTGATGTCAAAGGCTGATTAGGTGGGTGCATTTTAGTCCTTGTGTAGCAGGGGTTAGCGAGGGCTATCGTTAAAAGGTTTAATGCGAAGCGGCTTTAAGCTTACTTCTCGCGGTTTTTGAGTGCGATTTTGTTGTATGAGGGAAGATATCAACGCTCTGGGGTCGAGTGCACAGGATGTTAACGTTAAAAAGTGCACACACTTTGCACCCAGGGTGTGAAGTGGGAAATTGAAGTCATAAAACAAAAATAAGGTAAGATTTCACATATAAGGTGTGGTCGTACCTTATTTTTTGGTCTATAACCCGATAATTGAGAAAAATGAGCAATCGTAATAGAGGATAGTCTGCATATTTTCATGTGAATTTTATCTTCAAAATCATACATAATTCGCGATAATTACATGAATGCCAGGATGAAAGTTGGTGGAAATATCTGGTATATATGTTTTATAACATTTTCGTTACAGTGTATTTACAAGACATCATAAATGATTTATAACTATGGTAAGAGTTGAGGATGTAACATTCGTCTATGATGTTGCGTATTTAGCTCTATAGGAGGTTTTTACTTGAAAGAGAGGAGATGATTATTATGGTTTATAGTCTTGGCAAGCCCGCTATACAAAAATTTTTAGATTTGGATAGATATTCTTCGCTTGATTCCCATTATCGTAAACCACCTGCTATTGATAGAAACAATTCAGCAGATTTTACTATTACTGGAATATCTTTAGAAAATGTTTCAGTTTCGTACAGTCAAGACACTTCAGTCTCAGTCCTTTCTGGAATATCAAAGCAATTTCGTAGTCATAGCTTGATTTTGGTTAAAGGGAAGAATGGAATAGGCAAATCGACTTTAATGTATGTTATTATGGGCGTAGTATCAGTGTCTGGTGGAAGTGTGCATTATTATGACTCTGATAGGGATTTGTATGGTTATCCAATAGAAATGATTCAGAGTAGAATAAGTTGTTATCAGCAAAATCAATTTTTAAACTATCCTTCTATTGGTAAGAATGTTGCATATGATTTTTATTGTTACTCATGATGCAATGTTCGATAAAATTGCTGATGAAATAATAGATTTGGATGTGATTAAGAAATGAAAAGCAAAAAATGGATATTTGCAGCTACCATAGTAGTCCTCGGTCTTATCAGTCTGCTGTATGTAGGGTATAAGACAAATAATGTTCGTTTTGGTATAATTCGTGATGATTTGCCAACACTAGTTTCAGGAGATTATAAAAATAACGATAACTTATCGTTAAAGCCAGGAGTGTATGCTATTTATGCAAAGAGAGGCAAAGGAGAGATACGCTTTGCTGGAAAGCTGTACAAGCTTGATGATGCTCTTTTTGTGCGTGCTCAGAAACAGCCAGGAAATGTTAAAAATGCTGTTATCTACGAAGAGAGTCCTAAAATTTTTATTGGTGAAGATAGTAAGATTTCTGTAAAAGGAGATCGGAAATTTTTAGTTTCATTTGTTAAGAGGTAATCTTATGAAGATATCTCATTTGAAAAAATCATATGGGGGAAAAGTCGTTTTAGATGACATTTCTTTGGAAAGCAGTGCTGGGCAAATTATTGCGTTAGTAGGCAATAATGGTTCAGGAAAAACCACGTTAATGAAGTGCATTGCAAATTTGATAGTTGATTATCAAGGCAATATTGAATTGGACGGTTCACTTTCATTTGCTATTGAGAATCCATCTTTTTATGACGAATTTTCTGTACAGGATAATCTTAGAGTGTTTGCTGCTTTGATGGGGAGAAAAGACTTTAATTGTGATAAATTATTGCATCAGGTGAGTCTCGACGAAGCAAAAAATAAAAAGTTTAAACAATTGTCGCTAGGTATGAAGCAAAAATTAAATATTGCTAGAATATTGCTCTCAAATAGTGAAATTATTCTTCTTGATGAACCTTTCAATGGATTAGATGTTCTTACTATAAAGCAGTTAAAAGACACTATCTTGTCATTGCGCTCACAAGGTAAAAGCCTTGTAATTTCAAGTCATATATTAGATGAGTTAGGTGAAATTGCTGATATTGTATGGTATTTAAAAAAAGGGAAAATTCAAAAAATTGTTAATTTTAATGATAATCTAAGAATTTATAATGTGATTGTTATAAATGGTGTGGATATTAGTGAATTGCTTTCTAACAGATATGAGGTTTTTTGTCGTAGCAAAGATAACAAAGAATCAACTTTTAGAATTAAATTGCCTAGAGAGGATATTGCCAAGGTTCTTAAATTGCTGATTGAGCATGGGGTACAAATCGTGGAATACAGTGATATTACGCATGATATTAAAGATTTTATGTTGGAGGAAGATGATAATGAAGTACTATATAAAATCAGAAATTATTAAGTTTAGTCATCAGAAGCTTTTCTTATTGTCTTTTGTTTTGTATTTGGCATGTTGCGTGTTTATAGTATTTCAAGCTAAAAGAGGTGCATTTTTATCACAATATAAATTCTTTTCAACGATAACTATACTATTTTTAAGCCTATATCAGATATTATCAATTGGTGAATGGCAAGAGAAGAAAATTATTCATCATTATCTAGAGTATATTCCTAATAGGATTAAATTATTGTGTTTTATATATGGTGAATATGTAAGCATTTATCTAGTCGTAAATTTGGTATTTTTGTCACTAAATTACTCGTCTCTGAGAATAGTTATGCATCAACTGCTCGTATATCCGATAATTTTCCTTTTGTATATTGCTATAAATATGAATCTGTTGATATATTTTGAAAAAGTTGGTGTTACGATGATTCTTTCCTTTATATTATTATGGATATTGCCGAATTTGATAAACATAATATTGTCTCAAACATCCGTGTATTCTTTTCAGATATTTTATTATTTATCACCAGACTCGTTCACCGCTTTTACGCCTGTAACTTGCATTATTGCTCTAATGTATATTGTTATGTTTTTCCTATTGTCGTTATTCCAATTTATGAAAAAAGAGTACTGAGTTATGAAAAGTGTAGTATCTCGTATACTTCCAGCTATTGTCATAATGTTATTCGTTGGTTTTATTGCATATATTCATTTGAGTGGCTTAAGACCCTCATTTTCAGTATTACAGGAGAATAATATCTCAAATCTTAAAACTGGAGAAGTGCTCTATTTTGGTAGTTCAGGCTGTGGAGCATGTCAGGAATTCAATAAAGTTCTAAAAGAATATCAAGATGGAACGCATGCTAAAATTTATTATTGGGATGCCACAGACATGAAAATTGTGAGAAAGGCAGCTGAAATAAAGCTTTACAAAGCAAATTGGCACATTTGGTTTATTAATCATCTATCCCAGTCACATATAAAAGTAACTCTCATTTAAATCTCATCATATTTCTTTTTTAATTTATCCATATTATCAAGGTCAATCCACTCCTCGCTAAAACCACAGGCAGTGCAAATATACCTATCAACAGGTACTGCCGACATAATTGTATGGCCAGTCATAACATTATTTCCAGTCCCATAAGCCCCAGCAGATCCAGGCACAAATATAATTTCACTTCCCCCACACTTTGGGCATTTTTTCGTATTTTTCATAGATCCTCCTTATTAATCTAATAATGTTCTTTTTATTGTTTTGAAAAATTGCATAAAAATAGGCAGGAACACATACCTATCCATCATATATATTTCTGCCGATTAAAAAATTCTACGTGAAAAGAGACAGAACTACACTGTCTGTCTTTCTCAATTAATTAGCTTAGAAAATAACACTGGGTAGCTTTTTATTGCGATTGATAAAAACGCAAAACAACAAAAACCGCACATGTGCGGAAATTAATCCACGTTCATGTGCGGCTTAATGTTTATTTATTACTGATTAATCAAATCAGGCGTTTACGCGATCGATGCCAGACTGTACGTCTGCAATCACGGAATCCCAAGACTTGATGAAGGCGGCAACACCGTCGGCCTCAAGCTTGTCGGTAACGTCCTTAATGTTAATGCCAAGCTCAGCAAGCTTGTTCATAACAGCGTGGCTCTCTTCGTAAGTGCCCTTAATGGAAGCAGCACCGTTGCCGTGATCAGCAAGAGCGTTCAAAGTCTTCTCTGGCATGGTGTTAACAACATGCTCAGCAACCAACTCGTCAACGTACTTGCAATCGGAGTAAGCTGCGTTCTTGGTGCCAGTGGAAGCCCAAAGTGGACGCTGCTTCTTAGCGCCCTTGGCCTCAAGCTCAGCCCAACGTGGGTCGGCAGCGAACTTCTTCTCGAAGAGTTCGTAAGCCAAGCGAGCGTTAGCAACAGCAGCCTTGCCTTCAAGAGCCTTAGCTTCAGCAGAACCGTTAGCTTCGAGGAGCTTGTCAACAGCGCTATCAACGCGGGAGACGAAGAAGGAAGCTACGGAACCAATGTGCTTCAAGTCGTGGCCGTTAGCAGCAGCTTGAGCAATACCTTCGATGAAGGCGTCGATAACCTGCTCGTAGCGCTCGAGGGAGAAGATCAAGGTTACGTTCACGGAGATACCCTTAGCGAGGGTAGCGGTGATAGCTGGAAGACCTTCCAAAGTTGCAGGAATCTTGATCATAACGTTTGGACGATCAACCTTTGCCCAAAGCTCTTCAGCCTGCTTCTCAGTGTTAGCAGTATCGTGAGCCAAGCGTGGGTCAACTTCGATGGAGACGCGGCCGTCAACAAAGTCGGTCTTTTCTGCAATCTCGCGGAAGATATCAGTTGCGTTACGAACGTCGGTGGTGGTCAACTCGCGAATAGCGGTCTCAACGTCAACCTTGCCGAGCTCCTTAAGCTGTGCGTCGTATGGGCCAACCTGGCTCAAAGCCTTCTGGAAGATAGATGGGTTGGTAGTAACACCAACAACATTCTTGTTAGCAATCAAATCCTGCAAAGAGCCAGACTCAATGCGGGTACGGGACAAATCGTCCAACCAAATAGAAACGCCGGAATCGCTAGTGCGCTGCGTTGCTTCAGTCATGTTATCTCCTTAACACTGTGCTCCACCAATTGGAACACGTTGGTAGTGTTGGCGTTTTACAGGAAACAGCGGTTGATGCTAAACCATCTGTAGCTTAACATCAACACGCCTTTGCTGTTTCCAGTGAAGTTGCTAAATTAGCACTTCGAGTTTTTGTGATGAATCAATTTTATTTTGACACATCAAGTTTTATTTTGATTACTTGCTATCTTAAGCGCGTGCTTCTTCGATAGAAGCCTTAGCAGCTTCTACTACGTGCTCAGCAGTAATGCCCAAGTCGATCATGTTCTGACCGCCGTCACCCTGCAAGCCGTACTGTTCGATAGAAACAGCCTTGCCGCAATCGCCAAGATACTTGTACCAAGGCAATGCCAAGCCAGCTTCGATGGAAACGCGAGCCTTAACGGACTTTGGAAGGATTGCTTCCTTGTACTCTTCGTCTTGCTCTTCGAACCATTCGAGAGATGGCATGGAAAGAACGCGAGCCTTAATGCCTTCAGCTGCCAAAGTCTTGGCACCAGCAACAGCCCACTGAACTTCGGAGCCAGTAGCCATGATGATTACGTCTGGAGTGCCTTCGCAATCAACCAAAACGTAAGCGCCGTGCTTTACGCCTTCGCGAGCCTTCTTGGCAGTTTCTGCGAGAGTTGGAACGCCTTGGCGAGTCAAAATCATAGCGGTTGGGTAGTTGTTCTTCTTCTCGAAGAAGTAGCGGTAAGCTTCAGCAGTCTCATACTCATCTGCAGGGCGCACAACCTCAAGCTGAGGAATAGCACGGAAAGCAGCCAAGTGTTCGATTGGCTGGTGAGTTGGACCATCTTCACCCAAAGCTACGGAATCGTGAGTCCAAACGTAGAGGTTTGGAATCTCCATCAAAGCAGCCAAGCGAACTGCTGGGCGCTCGTAGTCAGAGAACTGGAAGAAGGTGCCGTTGAATGGGCGAGTGTTAGAACCAAGCAAAATACCGTTGGTAATAGCACCCATTGCAAACTCACGCACACCAAAGTGAAGCTGACGACCGTACTCGGAAACGTTTGGCCAAGTGCGAGTTGCATCCTCGGATGGGCCGAAGGAGTCAGCACCCTTAATGTTGGTGTTGTTGGATCCACCCAAATCAGCGGAACCGCCCCAAAGTTCTGGCATAACAGCAGCAATTGCGTTAAGAACTGCGCCAGAAGCCTTACGGGTAGCAACCTTAGAACCGACTTCGAAGCCAGCAACCAAGTCGTCAATAGCCTTGTCGAAGCCTTCTGGAAGCTTGCCAGCCTTAAGACGATCGTAAAGAGCAGCCTTATCTGGGTTGGCAGAAGCCCACTTTGCAAGAGCTTCATCCCAAGCCTTGTGAGCAGCCAAACCGCGCTCAGCAACCTTGCGAGCATGAGCCAAAGCTTCTTCGTCGATTGGGAACGAAACTTCTGGATCGAAACCGCAAAGTTCCTTCAAGCCCTTAACAGCTTCTTCACCAAGCTTAGAGCCGTGGGAAGCTTCGTTGTCGGTCTTACCTGGGGTTGGCCAAGCAATCAAAGTATTAACCTTAATGAAGTGAGGCTTATCGGTAACTTCCTGAGCCTTTTCAATAGCAGCAGCCAAAGCCTGAACGTCTTCCTTGTAGGAACCGTCTGGCTGAATGAAGCTAACTTCGTCGGTGTACCAACCGTATGCACGGTAACGAGCAAGAATATCTTCAGAGAAGGTGAGCTTAGTGTCGCCTTCAATCTGAATGTGGTTTGCATCGAAGATTACAGTCAAATTGCCAAGCTTTTGGTTTCCAGCCAAGGAAGCAGCTTCAGAAGAAACGCCTTCCTCAACGTCGCCTTCACCGCAAATAACCCAAACCTTGTGATCGAATGGGGAAGTGCCAGCTGGAGCTTCTGGGTCAAGAAGACCGCGCTCAAAGCGCTGGCCATAAGCGAAACCAACAGCAGAAGCAAGACCCTGACCAAGTGGGCCAGTAGTCATTTCAATGCCTGGAGTTAAGCCATATTCTGGGTGACCAGGAGTACGCGTGTCTGCACCGCCACGGAAATACTTAAGATCGTCAAGAGTTAAGCCGTAACCAGAGAAGAACAATTGCACGTATTGCGTAAGCGAAGCGTGACCGCCAGAAAGAATAAAACGATCGCGGCCAGCCCACTTTGGGTCGGCAGGATCGTGCTTAATGAAGTGCTGGTACAAGGTGTACGCAATTGGTGCCAATGAAACAGGGGAGCCAGGATGTCCGTGTCCTGCTCGCTCAACAGCATCAGCCGAGAGAACCTTCGCCATCTTTACGGCGCGCTCGTCTAATGCAGACCAGTTGAAATCGGTCATGTGATCTACTTTCCTTCCAATAATTCGGGTTTTTGCGCACAGCTTACGCTGGCCATTACCCTCACATTGCCCTTTAATCCTATCTTTTATATCAGACGAATTTTTAACAAAGTGTGTCAAAAGTTAACAAAAGTTTATATTTATAGTTAGTTGTTATTCTGTAAAAGTGATTTATTAAAAATACTTAATAATACTTAATCACATATTGTTATCACATATTGTTTTGGCATATATAATAGTTAGCAGTGAATTAATAAACGATTAGTGCTATTTATAAAAATTATTAGCGCTATTTAATGAGTTTGATGTTTTAATAAAGGAGAATCAATGCAATCACGACGCATGATGATATTGCGTGCGGTTGTTGAAGATTATATTCGTTCGCATGAACCTGTTGGATCTGCATCTTTAGCTAAAAATCACAAATTAGGCGTTAGTTCTGCAACGATTCGCAACGATATGTCTCTTCTAGAAGAAGAAGGCTACTTGATTCAACCACATACTTCTGCTGGAAGAATCCCTACAGAAAAAGGATACAGATATTTCGTTGACGGAATGGCGGCGCTAATCCCGCTTTCTAATGCGCAAAGACGAGGGATTCGCACGTTTTTAAGTGGATCTGTTAGTTTACAAGACACTCTACAACGCTCAGCGCGACTTCTTGCAAGCATAACTGGTCAAGTCGCACTCGTTGCGTCTCCTGCATTGTCGAAGTCAAAAGTAAAAAGAATTGAGATTGTTCAAGTATCTTCTTCAACTCTTCTAGTTGTTGTTATTACAGACGCTGGAGGAGTTGCGCAACACATTATTCAAGCCTCTAACATAAATCCAGACGACTTATTGCATTTAGTTAATATGGTTAATGAGAGCTGCGTTGGAGCCTCTCTTTTAGATGCTTCTAAGCGTGTTTATTCTCTAGCGAATCGCCAGGATTTAGCGTCTGCTTTGCAAGTTATTAGTCAACTTGCTAACGCGTTAGAAGATATGCATAATGGCGAGCATTCTTACGATTTGTACATGGCTGGAGCTTCTCAACTGGCGCATAGGCAAAATATTGGCGATTTTGCGTCTCTTTTTGACGCTCTAGAAGAGCAAGCTGTTATTATGCGACTTATGACTTCGCTAAGCGAAGAAGCAAACGATTGCGCAAGTGGCGTTAGCGTTGCAATAGGTTCGGAAACTCACACGCCTGGTCTTCTAAATGCTTCTGTTGTAACAAGCGCTTACGGCTACAATTCAGATTCCGATTCTGCGTTTATTGGCTCAATCGGCCCTACTCATATGGATTATGCTGCAACAATGACGGCTGTTAAAGCTGTAGCAAAATATCTTAATACGTTTATATCTGAAAATTCATAAATATTAGCTGGCTGTGCCTTATGCAAAAATAATTTTAGAACATAAAAGGGGAGTTAAGTGACTGACTATTACAAGATTTTAGGTGTTGATTCTAACGCTAGCGACGATGAGATTCGCAAAGCTTATAGAAAGTTAAGTCGGAAGTATCATCCAGATATTGCAGGACCTGAGTTTGAAGACAAGTTCAAGGAAGTTAACGCTGCATACGACGTTTTGTCTAATCCAGAAAAACGCAAAATGGTAGATATGGGCGTAGATCCAAATAATCTATCGGCATCAGGAGCTGGTGCTGGCGCTGGCGCGTACGCAAATATGAATATGGATATGGGAGATATTCTAAACCAGTTCTTCTCTGGGTCTTTTGGTGCTAATGCTGGATCTCCTATTCCGCGCGTTAATCGTGGTGAAGATTCATTAACGGAAGTTAAGGTTGATCTTAAAACTGTTGTTTTTGGTGGAAACGCTAAGGTTCATGTTTCAACTTTCGGTCTTTGCCAAGATTGTGCTGGAAAGGGCTCTGCAGATAAATCAGACCCTATAACTTGCCCAGATTGTAAGGGTGCTGGTTTTGTGCAGCGAGTTACTCGTACAATGTTTGGTCAAATGATGTCTTCGGAACCTTGCCGCGCTTGCGAAGGTCACGGAACGATTATTAAAAATGTTTGCCCAAATTGCCACGGTCATGGTCGCGTTCGCACTTCTAGAGAAGTTGGAATCACGATTCCTGCTGGAATTAAAGACAATTCTCGCTTGCGACTTGCGTCTCAAGGAGCAATAGGCGAATGTGGCGGTCCTGCTGGCGATTTGTATGTTGACGTTCGCATTCGTAAAGACGAGCAATTTACTAGAGACTTAAACGATTTACATTGCTGGATTGACGTTCCAATGAGCTGGGCTGTGCTTGGTCACAAAGTAGATATTGATACTTTTGATGGCAAAAAGAGTGTTGAAATTCCTGCTGGAACGCAAAACGAAGACACGATTCCTCTTTACGATTTGGGTGTTACTGCTTTTGGAAGCAAAGATAGAGGAAATCTTATTGTTCACGTTCTTGTTAATATTCCAACAAAGCTTAGCGAAGAAGAGCGTAGTTTGATTGAAAAGTTTGCAAACTTGCACGATGAAAAAGTTAGCGAAGTAAAGCAACATGCTATTGCAGAGCCAGTGGGCAATAAAAAGGGATTCTTTAGCAAGCTAAAAGATGCATTTTGCTAGGATTTAGGATTTTAAGGATTCTTAGTATTTTAAGGAGTTGACTTATGGTATTGCCTATTTTATTTGCTGGAACTCCAGATGTTGCTGTTGCTCCTTTGCGCGCGCTAGCTGAAGATAAAGAACATTTTGATGTGCGAGCTGTTCTTACTCGTCCAGATGCTCCGACTGGCAGAGGTAGAAAGCTTGTTCCTAGTGCTGTTAAAAAAGCTGCGATTGAGCTTGGAATTCCTGTTTTAGAGGTTAATCCTAGCAATGAGCAAGAGTGTGTGAGTGCTCTAAAAGCTACTGGCGCAAGGCTTGCGGCCGTTGTTGCGTACGGAAAGATTCTTAAGCAATCTGTTTTGGATGCTCTTCCTCTAGGATGGTATAACTTGCATTTTTCGCTTCTTCCGCAATGGCGAGGTGCTGCTCCTGTTCAGCGCGCAATATGGGCTGGAGATGATATTACAGGTGCAACAGTTTTTAAGATTACGCGCGGAATGGATGAAGGTCCGATTCTTGCACAAATGACTACCGAGATTGGAGCTCATGAAACAGCTGGTGATTTGCTCACTCGATTAAGCAATGATGGTGCAAATCTTCTTTGCTCTGCTCTTGTTGGTATGGAATCTGGTCAAATTATTCCTGTTGAGCAAGACTCTACGCCTTGCCAAATCGCTCAAAAAATCACTGTTGAAGATGCTCATATTCGTTTTGATATTCCAGCGTTTGCAATCGATAGGCAGATTCGTGCTTGCACGCCAAATCCTGGAGCTTGGTGCAATCTTCATGTTGATTCTAGTGATTTGCAAACAATTACTTTGCACGTTCTTTCTTGCGCATTAGCAAAAGATGAAGATATTGCATTGCATAATCTAAACGAGCTTAAACCTGGGCAGATTCTTGCAAAAAAGCACAATGTTTGGGTTGGATGTGCAAGTGGAGCTATTGAGCTTTTAGAAGTTAAAGCGCAAGGTAAAAAAGCTATGAATGCTGCAGATTGGGCAAGAGGAGCGCACTTAAGTAGTGAATCTTACTTGAGCTAATACTACTTGGATTAATCTTACTTGGGCTAATCTTACTTGGGCTAATCTTACTTGGGCTAATCTTACTTGGATTAATCTTACTTGGATTAATTCTATTTGGATTAAATGTTAGCTTAGTAAATCTAAAACTAGGCTTAGGTCTCGCGTATCTATGCTTGCTTTAGCTTGACTTTTTAATAACTGTTTTGCGCAAAATGCTACGCCTAATCCTGCTGTTTTAATCATGTCTATATCGTTAGCGCCGTCTCCAATAGCAACGCTTTGAGCAATATCAATATTGTTCTTGCTCGCCCAATTAGTCAATGCTTTTGCTTTATATTGACGATTTACTATTGGATCAATAACCTTTCCACTTAGTTTAGAATCTACGACTTCTAGATTGTTTGCAACCCAAAAGTCTATGTTTAGTTTTGGTAAAAAATCGTCTAAAACTTGCTTGAATCCGCCACTAACAGCTCCAACTTTCCATCCAAAAGAGTGCAATGTGCTAATTAGCTTTTTAGCTCCATTTGTTACATGAATATTTTGAGCAACTTGTTTAACGCAAGAATAGTCAAGTCCCTTAAGCATAGAAACTCTTAGCTTTAGCGACGTATTAAAGTCCATTTTTCCTTGCATTGCTTTAGATGTTATGTCTGCCAAATCGCAGCCAACTCCAGCAATGTCTCCTAATAAATCTATAACTTCTTCTTCAATAAGAGTGGCGTCTACATCTAAAACAAGAAGTCCTGGTTTTTTTAGTGAAGGAGTGTTTGAAGGCGTATTTGAATGAGTATTAATTAAGTCTTGTGTTTTTAAGTCTGATACTTTAGTCATGTTATAAGTCATGTTATAATCTTTTAAGAGAGATGTTAGGTTTATTAATTAATTCTAAGGCTGGTTTAAGAAATTTAGGATTTTGTTTCGCTACGCGTTTTTGCATGTGAATCTTTTCTATAAAACTATTAAATGTGAAAGTTTATTGATTTTATTTGAATATTGCGTGTGGAAGTTTGGTTTAATTTGATTAGTTGAGTAAAATAGTTGCAGATTTATGGATAGTTGCAGATTTTTGGAATAGATAAATAATCAAAATGTGGGGAATTAAAGAGGTGAGTAAAGTATGGCAAGTATGAATTTACGCGATGTTGCTCTTGAAGTTGCTAGAATATTGGAAGATGTTGGCAAGCACGCGTATCAAGACCAATTAAATCCTCGAGATATGGCAAGCATGATGGTTTTGGGGGATCCGAATCAAGCAGATTCTGGTTTTGGAGATAAGCTCGTACGCTTTATTGAAAATCGTCTTACGTACATAAACACATTCCAGGGATTTTGGCGTAATCGTCCAGAAAATTGCAATATTGGTGATCGTTTTTGGTGCGTTGGTAATATTGACGGTGCTATTAACTTTAATCGAGATATGGCAGAGTGGACTCTAACTGTTTCGCTTTTTGAGTTCAATGATCAAGGCTCCGCAAGGCCTGTTCTTGGAGTTGTTCATGCTCCAGCTCTTGGTCTTACTTATTTAGCAGCTAAAGGCCAGGGTGCTATTCGTATTCGTAAAACTCCTAATGGAGAAAAGCGAGAGAAAATCACTCCTTCTACAACATCAACATTGCACGGTTCTGTTGTTTGCTACGGAATGTCTTATATTCCAGGCGAATCTAAAAGAGCATTGGATGTTGTTTCTTCGCTTGAGGAAGAATGTCCAGCAGATATTAAGCGCATTGGCCCTGCTTCTCTTGACTTATGCAAGGTTGCTGATGGCACTTACGACGCTTATTTTGAGCCGCATCTTCACGAGTGGGATATTCCAGGCGTTTCCGCTGGTGCTGTTGTTGTTAAAGAGGCTCAAGGCCATGTTCGACAATGGAATGGTGACTCGATCCATTGGAGGCGCGAAAACGACGTTATTGCTTCAAATGGTTTAATAAACAAGGAGCTTCAAAACTATTTGCGATAAATTAGAGTTAAAATCTTAGCAATTGTTTGCATGATTTTTAATATTAAAGCTTTAATTTTGAGAAAAACATTTATGCAATCGTTATCATTAAATAGACAATATATAAGCGTGTCGCTTTAGCAATATTGTAGAATGAACATGATATCCCATTGTCCGACATTCAGAGGGGAGTGTTAACGATGATTGACACTGCACAAGCATTTGGCGTAGATATTGGTGGCTCTGGTATTAAAGCTGCACCAGTTAATTTGGAAAAAGGCGAGTTTGCAGAACCGCGATATAAGATTCTCACTCCAGCGGTTTCCACACCTCAAGCTGTTGCAGATATTGTTCGTCAGCAGCTCGAGCATTTTGATGTGCCTGAAGATGTTCCTGTTGGTATTGCTTTCCCAGCGCCTATTAAGCCAGGCAAGAAACTTGAGTTTATGGCGAATCTCGATCAATCTTGGATTGGTGTGGATGTTACAGAAGTGTTTAGCGAAGCTTGCGGTCGTCCTGTTACGGTTGTTAACGATGCCGATGCTGCTGGTCTTGCTGAGCAACACTTTGGTGCTGCAAAAGATAAAGATGGCTTAGTTATTGCAACAACATTAGGCACTGGAATTGGAACCGCTTTGATTTACAATGGCGTTCTTATTCCAAACACAGAGCTTGGTCATATTCAGCTAGAAAAAGGAAAGGGAGATGCAGAAAAGTATGCTGCTTCTTCTGTTCGCGAAAAGTTGGATATGGGTTATAAAAAGTGGGCTAAGCGCTTAACTAAGTATTACGGATTAATGGAAAAGTACTTTAATCCAGACTTGTTTGTTGTTGGCGGTGGCGTTAGCCGTGTGAGCGAGAAGTTCTTGCCGCATATAGATATTAAGACTCCTATTGTTGTTGCGTCTTTGCATAACGAAGCTGGCATTATTGGTGCAGCTTACTATGCAATGCAACAAAGAAACAAGTAAAGTTTTAATATTTTATTTGTTTTATTTACTTTATTTGCGCTGGATGCTTTTGCGTTCAGCGCATTTTTTATATTTGGTTATGCAATGCGCTAGTGTAGTCGAGTGCGATTTTCTTCTAGAGTTGATGTAAGTGAGCCAAATCCAATTATTCTGGCTCAACGCGTTGCTATATCTAAAGGTATTAAGCTTACAAAACTTAACGATTCAAACCCAACAGTGCATGGTCTTGCTCCAAAATGTTTAAGCGCAAAATATACAGCGGATCCTAGAGGACCAATCGAAGTTAGGCGCATTCTTACTGATTTTATAAATGCTAGAGATAATCGCGTAGATCAAAATATTGCAAGTCAAAATATTGTAGATCAAAAAAGTAATTCACCAAAAGCTCTTAATCCAAATAATCTATACGTATTATCGTCTACTTCTCAAGCATACGCATGGCTTATGATGCTTCTGTGCGATTGTGGCGATTCAGTCTTATCTCCAACTCCTGGGTATCCTCTTATTGAATCTATTGCAAGACTTCAAGGCGTAAAATCTATACCATATCCGCTTGTTTACGATGGTTCTTGGACTATTGATGTTCCAAGAGTTAAAGAACTTTTGCAAAACGCAAATAATCGTATTCGTGCTCTTGTTTTAATAAACCCAAATAATCCAACAGGCTCTTATGTTAAGCCAGAAGAAAGAGCGCAATTGTTGAGTTTGTGCAATAAAAATAATGTTGCGATTATTGCAGATGAAGTTTTCTACGATTACTCTTTAGAACCATTTGCCAAAAATTCAAGACTTGCAGGAGAACAATCAACACTCGTTTTTGCTTTAGATGGATTCTCAAAGATGCTTGCAGCTCCGCACGCAAAAGTTGGGTGGATTGAGGTTTCGGGACCAAGTCAAGATGTGCAAGAAGCAATGAAACGACTTGACGTTATTGCGGATGATTTTCTTCCAATTGGCGCAACTGTATCGGAAAGAATTCCAGAATTATTGCAATGCGCTAAAGAGCAAACTGCGACTGTTCAAAGTCGAGTACGATCTAATCTTAAAACGCTTAGAAAAATGCTTGCAAACTACCCAAATTGTTGCGTTAGTGCATTGCGTGCAGAAGGAGGATGGAATATTTTATTGCGCGTTCCTTCTTGTATAGATGATGACTTATTAGCTTTGCGTTTAATTAAAGACTACAAGCTGGTTTCTCAGCCTGGATATTATTTTGACATGCCAACTAATGGCTACTTAGCATTGTCTTTACTTCCTAAAGAAGATCAATTTGAAAATGGCGTTACTTTATTGCTGAATACTGTTCATAAAATGCTAGAAGAGATGTAGAAAAATCTAGGAAGTAATCTAGGAAGGTTCGAGTTCTTAAAATATAAACTAGATTAGAGTAAACCAGCATCTAACGTAATGCCAAAGCCCCGGATTGAATCGCAAAACTGAGTCTTCTCTTCCTGGAACAAACCAACCTAAGAAAGCGATTGCAATAGAGAAAAATAGCATTGCTAAAACTACAATGCGTATTGTGTAACACATAACTTTTGTGCGCAAAGTTGTGCAATCTTCTACGTTTGCGTATTTTTCTAGAAAAACAGTAATTCCGATTATTGCGCTTAGTGAGAACGCCCATCCAAAGTCAGCAATATAACGCCATCCAATTCCTGCTTTTAAGCTGTTGAAAACAACAACAATCATTGCAAGAATCAAAGCGCATATAGTAAGTCTTGACGCAAATTTGCTCATTCTTTTAATCATTAACAAAGAACAAATAACGCCAATAAATGCCAATGGAGCAAGAGTAAACATTCCGCCAATCATTGGCTCCGCGTATTGCCATCTATTGAAAGCAATAGGATTAATCGAAATCCAAGGGAAAGTTGGTGTAAAGCGCAATGGCAAAGCTAAATAACTTAAAATTGAAGGAATGATGTTTTGCGCAGGAAGGCGCATTGTAGTCATGTCTGTAATAGTAATTTGATATTCGTTACCAAAGTTAAATGGCGACCCAAATCTTAAAGCGTTATACAATCCGATTGGTATTGCAACTATTACAAACGGCACAATCACGCCTAAAACTAGCTTTATTATTTGCTTTAAGTCTTCTTTTATAATTTTCTTGCTAGAAATTAAATGCTTAAAATAGAAGTAAATATTGTTGTAAAAAAGCGGTATTGCAAGCAAAAACGCGATTATAAATGTTGGTCTGCATCCTAGATTTAGAGATATAAACAAAGATCCTAATGCAATATGCTTAGCAGATATTTGATAAATAGACTTGTTTGATTCTTGGCTTTGTTTGCAATCTTTTGCAATATTTTTATTGGCGCCAAGATAAAACCATAATCCTAAAGATGTAAAGAATAGCGAAGCTGCCATTGGAACACTATAGAATGATGTTCTAAACCATAAGTAAACGGTGTTAGATGTAATAAAGAACAATGCTAAGCAAATAGACACGCAAGCAAGAGACGCTCGTTTATTTATTCGCTCAATAAGTCTAATCACTAGAAGAGAGCCAGAAATTAAGAACCCCACTAGGCATATAAGAGTTGCGATTGTTGTTGGAAGCATACTTCCGCCATTAATCCACAAACTCGATATAAGTCTATAAGGCATAAAGAATAAAACAGCTGGAATTACGCCAAAATACGAGTACCAATGACCGTTGTAATATGCGTGATCCCAATAAATATTGTGCACTAAATTAGAAAGAAGCTTGTTTCTTGCAATTGGATCGTACGGATTAGTAAGATTTTGCATTTGCTTAGGAACAGGCAAATCAAGATAAGTTTTTCCTTTAATAAGAGCGTCTGCTGTGTGCGCATATTGATCAAAATCGTACGTGTAGTTTCCAGCAACGTCAAAATGCATTGGAATAGCGTTAAAAACATTCCAAACAATTGCAACAACAGCTATAACAATAAATGGAGTCCAAGATAAAACTAGTAAAAGTCTTTGATTAAAACTTTTTGTATTAAGTTTTATTTTCCACAATTTAGACCAAGGATTCCACAATGCAATCAAAATTGAAACGACTATAAGAAAAAGAACGCGACCCCAATTCCAACTAAAAGGTGCTCTAACATTTGCTTTTGCGTCCTCAACGTCTACAACGTCTCCTTTAGGGTGCTGTATCCATAATCGAAGCGTGCTTTTAACTCCAACTGCTTGATCTGGAACAGGAAGCATAGCAAAACTAATAGCTCTAGGGTTTGTGCTCAAAGGCTTACCAGCGATTTTATTAACATCAATGCGTACATGCACGTCTGTTTTAACGGGACTTTTGCCAATTTTTTTAGGCGTAATTAGTGAAGGCTTAAGCTGAATGTACGGCGAAGATCCGTCGGAATTAACTTCTAAATAAGATTCCGAAGGGTCTGTAATTAAAAGTCCTCCAGAAGAAAGTCTTTTAATTCCAGGGCCAGTAAGATTGTGAGCAAACATGCTATCCGTGCTGCCAGTAACACTATTCCAAAATGGAATATTCCCAACAGTGCATTCAAACAATGCTATTAACAGCAATATTGCTAAAGGCGCGCGAAGAACGCGAAAAATGTTGTGTAGCGCGCAATTTGCAAAATTAGCTGTTTTTTTCATAGAAATCTAAAATCCTATTCTTCCGCTACCAAATCAAGATAGTCGTCGTTCCACAAGTCTTCGTCACCGTCTGGCATAAGAAGAACTCTTTCTGGGTTTAGCGCAAGAACCGCTCCTTCGTCGTGAGTAACCAACACAATTGCGCCTTCATACTTAGAAATTGCTTTAAGAATTTCTTCGCGAGAAGCTGGGTCTAAGTTATTAGTAGGCTCATCAAGCAAAAGAACGTTTGCTTTAGAAGTTACAAGAGTTGCCAATGCTAGGCGAGTTTTTTCTCCGCCAGAAAGCACTTTAGCGGGTTTCATGGCGTCGTCTCCCGAAAACAGGAAGCTTCCAAGCATTGATCTTGCTTGAGTGTCGTTTAATTCTGGCGCAACGTGTTGAAGATTTTCTAACACCGTTGCATCTAAGTCTAAAGTATCGTGCTCTTGCGCAAAATAGCCTATTTTGCATCCGTGTCCATATTCAACAACGCCAGTATCTGCGCTTTCTTCGCCAGCAAGAATGCGCAAAGTGGTAGTTTTTCCAGCGCCATTGTATCCCAAAATAACAACTCTCGAGCCTTTATCTATAGCCAAATTTATGCCAGCAAATACAATGTTCGATCCGTAAGCTTTTGAAATATCTTTAGCCATAATAGGAGTGCGTCCGCAAGGAGCAGGCTCTGGGAATCGAATGTCTGCTACTTTTTCGCGGCTTTGAGCTTCGCTTGTTTCGTTCAATAAGCGTTCAGCTCTACGCATCATGTTTTGAGCTGCTACCGCTTTAGTTGCTTTTGCGTGAAGTCGAATTCCTTGCTTCATAAGTCGCTCCGCCTTCTTTTCTGCAACTTCGCGCTCTCTTCGTCTTCTCTCTTCGTCTACAACGCGCTGATGCAAGTATGCTTTCCAGCCCATTGAATACATGTCTATTTGCGCAAGTTGTGCATCTAAATGCCAAACTTTATTAACAACTTCGTCTAGCAACTCTGTTGAGTGCGATATAACAAGGAATCCGCCTTCAAAGCGTTTTAAGTAATTGCGCAACCATACTATGGAATCTGCGTCTAAGTGGTTTGTAGGCTCGTCTAAAATCAGCGTATCTGCGTTAGAAAAAAGTATTCGCGCGAGTTCGATTCGCCTGCGTTGGCCGCCAGAAAGTGTTCCAAGAGCTTGTTTCATAACTTCTTGGGGGAGTCCAAGGCTGTTTGCCATTGATATTGCTTCCGATTGAACAGCGTATCCACCAGCTTTTTCAAAATCATTAATCGCTTTATCGTAGCGATTCATGGCCTTTGTCATAATATCTGGATCTGGATTCGTCATGTCTTTTTCTGCTTTTCGTATACGAGATACGATTGACGAAATATCGCGAGCGCTCATAATTCTATCTAACGCGCTTTGCTCTGGATCTGCTGCATGTGTGTCTTGTGGAAGGTACCCTAAAGAGCCGCTTACTTTTACGCTTCCGCCAGCTGGAAGTGTTTCTGCAGTAATTACGCGCGTAAGTGTTGTTTTTCCAGCGCCATTCCTTCCAACTAAGCCTATTTTGTCGCCTTTTGTAACATGAAAATCTGTTGGGTTTAATAGCGTGCGCGCACCAATTTGTATAGTAAGTCCTTGTGCGTCAATGGCCATTTTTTACCCACCCCTTAAGTTTTATTCTTGTAAAATCGTAATTAAAATATTAATTGAAATATGTTAACCAAACTCCCGATTATACCGTTAGGCTTGCATAGGATTAGCAACACGCAGTAAGCAACATATTTCGAACATGTGTTCTATAATGAATGATATTACAAAACAGTCACGTAATCAAGATTTAGTTTTGCAATTTTGATTCATATGCGCTAAAGCATCTTAAGGAGGTAGAATGCAAAAACACTTGGATTCTTTACAAAGTAAGCAGTCACTTTCAATAAAAGATGCAAACATGAATGCTACAAACATGAATGTTAAAGATGGAAATAGTCGTCAAAAAAACAATGTACTTCAATCCTTTATTGATTCTGCGCCAATTGTAAAAAATAATGGTAATTTAATATACGACTTAGGTGATGTTCCTTCCGACTTAAAAATAACTGTTCAAGGTGCAAGAGAGCATAATCTAAAGAACGTTAATTTGCAATTGCCTAGAAATAGGATGATTGTTTTTACTGGCCTATCTGGTTCGGGTAAATCTTCTCTTGCTTTCGACACTCTTTTTGCAGAAGGTCAAAGGCGTTATGTGGAATCCTTAAGCGCGTATGCAAGGCAATTCCTTGGAAGAATGGATAAGCCAGACGTAGACTTTATTGAAGGCTTAAGCCCTGCAGTGTCTATTGACCAAAAAACAACTAATCGCAATCCGCGTTCTACTGTTGGCACAATTACAGAGATTTATGACTATTTAAGGCTTCTTTTTGCCCGTGTTGGTATTCCACATTGCCCTAAATGTGGTGAAATCGTTAGCGCGCAAACTCCTCAACAAATAGCTAATGCATTGCTTTCTTTGCCGCAAAAAACAAGGTTGCAATTACTGGCTCCTATTGTTAACGGCAGAAAAGGTGAGTTTAAAGATACTATTACTCTTCTTAGGTCAGACGGCTATTCTAGAGCGCTTGTAGACGGGCAAATGCGCGAGCTTTCGGAAGATATTACTTTAGAAAAGCAAAAGAAACACACAATCGAAGTTATTGTAGATAGGCTAGTTATAAAAGATGGCATACGTACACGCCTTACAGATTCTATAGAAACAGCGCTAAAGCTTTCTAAAGGTATTGTTGTTGCTGATTTTGTAGACGAAGATGCTTCTTCTAAAAACAGGCGTCAAAGTTTTTCCGAAAATATGGCATGCCCTAATAGCCATCAATTTAACCTATTAGAGATAGAGCCAAGAACGTTCTCATTCAATGCTCCGTATGGAGCATGCCATGATTGCTCTGGAATAGGTTACAATCTAGAGATTGACCCTGCTCTTGTTGTTCCAAATACAGAAAAGTCACTTAACGAAGGTGCTATAGAACCTTGGGCATTGAATAAAGCAGCAGGAGAATACTACAGGCATGTGTTAAAAGGCTTAAGCGTAGAGCTTGGTTTTAGTATGGATACGCCGTGGGAAAATCTTCCAAAAGATGTGCAAGATTCAATACTCTATGGCCATGATTTTGAAGTAAAAGTATCGTATAAAAATCGATGGGGTAGGCAGAGAGAGTATTCAACAGGATTTGAGGGCGTAGTGCGTACTCTTATGCGCAAGCATGACGAAACAGACTCAGATCAAATGCGTCAATACTACGAGTCATACATGCGAGAAGTGCCATGTTTAACATGCAAAGGAAAAAGACTTAATCCAGAAGTCTTGTCTATTAAAGTTGGCTCGTGCTCAATCGCAGATGTATGCGATATGCCTATTGAAAAAAGTCTTGAGTGGATTAATTCGTTAAATCTAGAAGGCGCAAAAAAGATAATTGCTAAAGAGATTGTAAAAGAAATCAAAGCAAGATTAGGATTCTTAAATGACGTTGGCTTAAACTACTTAACTCTTTCTAGAGCAGCAAAAACTCTTTCTGGCGGAGAAGCTCAAAGAATAAGGCTTGCAACGCAAATAGGGTCTGGACTAGTTGGAGTTATGTACGTTCTTGACGAACCGTCTATTGGTCTTCATCAAAGAGACAACGAAAAGCTTATATCTACGTTGCACAATCTTAGAGATCTTGGAAATACGCTTATAGTTGTAGAACACGACGAAGATACAATACGAAAGTCAGACTGGCTTGTAGACATTGGTCCAGAAGCTGGAGAAAACGGCGGAGAAGTTGTATATTGCGGCCCTGCAAAACACATAACAGAGGCAAAGCGATCAATCACAGGAGACTATATTGCAAAAAGACGCACAATAGATGTTCCTAAAAAGCGCCGTAAAATCAACAAAAGTCGTATGTTAACTATTGTTGGTGCAAAAGAGCACAATCTTAAAAACATAGATGTAGAAATACCTTTAGGCGTATTTACTTGCATAACAGGAGTTTCTGGATCTGGAAAGTCAAGCTTAATAAACTCAATACTTTACCCAGTTTTAGCAGATAAGCTAAACGGCGCTCGCATTGTTCCAGGATTGCATAAGCGCGTTGATGGAGTAGACAATTGCGATAAGGTTGTTCACGTAGATCAAAATCCTATTGGTAGAACACCAAGATCAAATCCTGCTACATATACTGGAGTTTGGGATAAGATCCGTTCGCTTTTTGCTCAAACTCCAGAAGCAAAAGTTAGAGGGTACGGCCCTGGAAGATTCTCGTTTAACGTAAAAGGCGGAAGATGCGAGGCTTGTAGCGGAGACGGAACGCTTAAAATCGAGATGAATTTTTTGCCAGACGTATACGTGCAATGCGAAGAATGCCACGGAAAAAGATATAATCGAGACACTCTAGAAGTAAAGTACAATGGTAAAACTATTTCAGACGTGCTAGATATGCCAATATCGCAAGCTGCTGTGTTCTTTAAAGCATATCCGTCTATTTCTAGATATTTAGACACATTGGTTAAAGTTGGATTAGGCTATATTCGGCTTGGTCAAAGCGCGCCAACACTTTCTGGCGGAGAGTCGCAAAGAGTAAAGCTTGCTACAGAACTACAAAAGCGTTCTACTGGAAAAACCGTTTATATTTTAGATGAACCTACTACGGGCTTGCATTTTGAAGATGTTCGTAAGCTTTTAAGTGTTCTTCAATCTTTAGTAGATAAAGGCAATAGTGTAATAGTTATTGAGCACAATCTTGATGTTGTAAAATGCGCAGATTGGATTATAGATTTAGGCCCAGAAGGAGGAGATAAAGGCGGCGAAATCGTAGCAACTGGCACTCCAGAAGATGTTGCAAAAGTGCAATATAGCTGGACGGGTAAATTCTTAAAGTCAATGCTTGAATAGAGCAAAATCAGAAGTATTTAAGTAAAAATTTATGAATAATTTTATGAATATCTTATGAAAGGAGGTGAGATCATGAATGTTCTAAATTCTAAAGAATCAAATATTAGAAACGATGAAGAAAATATGGAGACTAGAGAAGCTAGAAAAAATATAGAAATCAGTAGGGGAGAATGGAAGAAAACTCACCAATCTAAATATGATAAAAGTCATGCAAGCTACTTTGAGAATTCGTCAAAAAACGATTTTGGTGCTCCTCTTTTAGGCGATAGTCGTGATTTATTTAGGCCAAAAACTTCCGATATTCCAAATCAGCCTGGAGTATACAAGTGGAGAGATGAGAGAGGAAAAGTAATATACGTTGGAAAAGCAAAAAGTTTAAGAAACAGGCTATCGAATTATTTTCAGCCCTTAAATCAGCTTCATCCTAGAACGCAATCAATGGTATTAACAGCTAGAAGCTTAGAATGGACTGTTGTAAATACAGAACTTGAGGCTCTAACGCTTGAATATACTTGGATTAAAGAGTTTAATCCAAGGTTCAACATTGTTTTTAAAGACGATAAGACATACCCATATATTGCAGTATCTGTAAATGATGATTTTCCAAGAGTTTGGATTACTAGAAATCGAAACTCAAAGTCAACGCAATATTTTGGACCGTATGCAAAAGTTTGGCAATTAAAACACAGTTTGGATTCTTTGCTAAAAACTTTTCCAGTTAGAACATGCCGACAGTCTGTTTTTTATAAAGCACAAAAAACAGGAAGACCTTGTCTTCTTGCATCTATTGGAAAATGCTCTGCACCTTGCGTTCAAAAAGTAGACAAAAAAACGCATAGGAACAATGTTGAACAATTAGTTGGCATTCTAAGTGGTGCTATTGGAGATTCCTACATTAACGATTTAACAAGAAAAATGAAGGAGTTAAGCAATAACTTAGATTTTGAAAATGCTGCAAAAATAAGAGACAAAATCAACATTTTTAGAACTGTTATTCAACAAAATTCCGTTGTTTTTAACGATAATGTAGAAGCTGATGTTTTTGGTTTTAGTGCAGATTCGCTTGAAGCATGTGTTCACGCATTCTTTGTTAGAGAAGGTCTACTTCGCGGAGAAAAAAATTGGCAAGTCGAAAGAAGCGAAGATATTAGTGATAAAGATATAATCGCAAACTTGCTTATACGAGTTTATTGTGAATATGAATCAAATAATGATTTGCAATATGCAAACTCATTAAAAATAGAGCAATCCAGGAATGCGTTACAAATCGATTACTCTAGCGGCCAAAATATAAATTCGTCGTACAGAGCTAAAGAAACAAAGGAACGCAAAAAGCGTCAAGAAACAACTGGAAGAGGAGATTTGCTCGACCCAATTTGCCCAGTTCCTAGAGAGATTATTATTCCTATTGAATTAGAAAAATCTCATAAAGAAAATCTTGAAAGATGGCTTAGTGGTTTAAGAGGCGCGAAAGTAACTATTAAAGTTGCAGAACGTGGAGATAAGCGCTCGCTTATGGATAAAGCAAACTTGAATGCTGAGCAGTCTCTTAAACAGATGAAAACAAGTAGGATTTCTACTTTAGAATCTAGAACTAATGCTATGAATCAAGTTGCTGCAGCTCTTTCAATGAGTGAAGCTCCTTTGCGAATCGAATGCTACGATATTTCAAACTCAGCTGATGGAAGATATCAAGTTGCATCAATGGTTGTTTTTGAAGATGGAATTGCTAAACCTAGTGAATATAGAAGATTTTCTATAAAAGGCCCCAATGGTATTGGTCAATTAGATGATTTAAGCGCATTATATGAAACTATTTCTAGACGTTTTAAGCATGAAAGCGATAGTTGCAACAATGAAGATGATGATTGTGTAGAAAATCGCGCACAATCATCCTCAAAAAAATTTGCATATACGCCAAATCTTGTAATCGTTGATGGTGGTATTGAGCAAGCAAAAGCAGCTCAAAAAGCAATGATTGATTGCAATGTTAAAGGCATAACAGTATGTGGATTATCTAAAAAATTAGAAGAAGTTTGGCTGCCTAATAGCCAATACCCAATTATTCTAAAAAGAAGCTCCGAAGGATTGTATTTGCTTCAAAGAGCTAGAGATGAATCTCATCGCTTTGCTATTGCTTATCATAGAAAAAAACGTGCAAAGGCAATGTTGTATTCATCTATTGACTCAATTCCTGGAATTGGCGAATCTTATAAAAAACGTTTGCTTTCAAAATTTGGCAGTGTTAAAAATCTAAAAGAAGCAAGCGTAGAAGATTTACAAAAAGTTCCTGGAATCGGTTTGTTAAAGGCTAAAACTATTTATGAGTTTTTGCACTCTCAATAAATCTAAACAATTCTATGGCATGTTGATTAGTCATGATAAGCAACTAGCCTTATAAGTATGTCTCAAGAAATCGAAATAGGTTTGGGCAAAAAAGCCCGAGTTGCTTACTCACTAGACGATATTGCTATACTTCCTTCTCGTCGTTCTCGCGACCCAAAGGCTGTATCTACATCATGGCAAGTCGACGCTTATAGTTTTGACGTACCAGTGATTGCTGCGCCAATGGATTCTGTTACAAGCCCAGATACGGCTATTGCAATGGGTCAAATGGGAGCATTGGGCGTGCTTGATTTGGAAGGATTGTGGACTCGTTACGAGAATCCAGAACCACTTCTTAAAGAAATCTCAGAACTTAAAGACGAAGTTGCAACTAAGCGCATACAAGAGATTTATTCGGAGCCAATCAAGCCAGAACTTATTGTTAAGCGCTTGCACACAATTCGCGATGCTGGTGTTACGGTTGCAGGTGCTCTTTCTCCGCAACGCACTCAAGAATTTTATTCTACTGTTCTAGAAGCAGGCGTTGATTTATTTGTTATTCGCGGAACTGCTGTTAGTGCAGAACATGTTTCTAAAGACCATGAGCCTCTTGATTTAAAGAAGTTTATTTACGATTTAGATGTTCCAGTTATTGTTGGAGGTTGTGCAGACTACACTTCCGCATTACATCTTATGAGAACTGGAGCTGCTGGAATCCTTGTTGGTTTTGGCGGTGGAGCAGTTTCTGCAACAATGCATACGCTCGGAGTGCAAGCGCCTATGGCAACTGCTATTGCAGATGTTGCAGAAGCTCGCAGAGATTATATGGACGAGTCTGGCGGTCGATACGTTCAGATTATTGCAGATGGCGGCATGGGAACGTCTGGCAACTTTATTAAGGCGCTTGCCATGGGAGCAGATGCAGTAATGCTTGGCACTCCTTTAGCGCGTGCAACTGAGGCTCCAGGACGCGGAATGCATTGGGGGGCAGAGGCTCGTCATCCTTCTTTGCCGCGCGGTATGCGCACGAATGTTGGAACTGTTGCTCCGCTTGAGAATATTTTGTTTGGACCAAGCCATATGGCAGATGGAAATACTAACCTTATTGGCGCTTTAAGACGAACAATGGCATCTACAGGCTATGTTGATGTTAAGAGCTTCCAACGCTGTAGTGTTGTTTTCAACCCATTCCATCAAGACATAAGATAAATAATAAAAATCTTATAATCATTTTATCGGGATGAACAAGATTGCGCGCTCAATTCAATTTTGAGTGCGCAATTCTTGTGTATAGGCCAAAAATGTTTAAAGCTAAGTTGATGAATATTAGTGAAATACGATTAGTCAGTTATCTTTTGGCTCATAATCCCGTTTTTGATAGTTTTGTTTTTGCGCATCGACTTTTGTCCCAGAATTTTACAAAGTTAAGTTAGTTTTCAAAATCATTATTGACATAACACATGTAAGTCTATAGAGATTATCTATACGTATAGGATTATTAATACAAATAATCTATTATAAAAATACGGTTAAATCTAGATTCTTAAGCAAGCTATTTAACACGTTTAACTAAAAATATTGCAAAAAGCAATAAAAGATTTTAGCAAACAAGTAAAGATTGGAGTTGTTATGAGCCTTATTGGTACGCATATTCTTCCATTTAAGGTAAATGGATACAAGAATGGCAATTTTGTAGAAGTAAGCGACAGTGACGTTCTTGGAAAATGGGCTATTTTCTTCTTCTATCCAGCAGACTTTTCATTCGTGTGCCCAACAGAGCTTGAAGATCTTGCAAACCACTATGAAGAGCTTCAAAAGTTGGGTGTAGAAGTTTATTCTGTTTCAACAGACACGCACTTTGTTCACAAAGCTTGGCACGATGATTC
Organism: Gardnerella sp. c10Ua_31; assembly: GCF_055700915.1. NCBI lineage: Bacteria > Bacillati > Actinomycetota > Actinomycetes > Bifidobacteriales > Bifidobacteriaceae > Gardnerella > Gardnerella sp. c10Ua_31. The sequence goes on from NZ_JANUYG010000001.1 coordinate 38,536, forward strand.
TAAAGCTATTGCAAAAGTTCAATACACAATGCTTGGAGACCCAAACGGCGCGCTTTCTAGAAACTTTAATGCGCTAAATGAGGAATCTGGTTTAGCTCATCGCGCAACTTTTTTGGTGGATCCTCAAGGCAATATTCAATTCTACGAGATGACAGCAGACGGAATCGGTAGAAATGCCGACGAGATGCTTCGCAAAGTTAAAGCTGCACAATTTATTGCATCTCACCCAGGAGAAGTGTGCCCAGCGAAGTGGGAGCAGGGAGAAGAAACACTTGCTCCATCTATTGACTTAGTTGGGAAAATCTGATTTTAACAGTTGATTTTATTTGCTTATTTTAACTGCTGATTTTATCGACTGATTTTAACACAATTTACACGTTGCTTTGATTGCTACAGAAAGTGAAAATAATGACTTTATTAGATTCAAATTTAACTACTCAACTTGCTGGATTGTTAGAAAAAATGGTTAATCCGATTAATCTTGTTGCGTACGTTGATAGCAGTGAAAATTCTCAAAAAGTTATTGAGCTTTTGCAAGAAGTAGCAAATCAAAGCAACAAAATCACTGTTATAAAAGATGATAAAAGTAGCACGAAGCGAATCCCAAGTTTTTCAATTACTAATCCGCAAAATAACGTTTCTGTAAGTTTTGCAGGTTTGCCACTTGGTCACGAGTTTAGCTCTTTAGTTTTGGCTATTTTACAAGTAAGTGGTTATGCTCCCAAAATAAGCGAAGACCAGCGCAAAGCAATTTTGCAACTTGGAAGTCATGATATTACTACATACATGTCTGTTACTTGCATTAATTGCCCAGAGGTTGTTCAGTCACTTAATACAATTTCGATTATCAATCCAAAAGTAAAGCATATTGCTGTAGAAGGAAGCGCTTTCAAAGACGAGGTAGATGCTCTTGGCGTAATGAGTGTTCCTGCTGTTTTTGAAAACGGAAAGATGATTTCTTCTGGAAGGTCATCTATAGACGAATTAGTTGCGATGCTTTTAAGACAAGAAGAAAATGGGGATTCTAGCGATTCGAGCGATTCTAGCGATTCTACGGAGGCTAGCGATTCTTCACTAGCGCAAAAAATGAACGCTAAAAACCCATACGACGTTCTTATTGTAGGCGGAGGTCCTGCTGCGAGCGCTGCTGCGATTTACACAGCTAGAAAAGGTCTTAAAACAGCAATGATTATGGACCACAGAGGCGGTCAGGTTGTTGAAACAGAAAGCATTGAAAACCACATTTCTCAAACGCACACAACAGGCGCAAAACTTGCTAACGATTTAACAAACAACATTGCTCAATACAATATTGACGTATTTACTCCCGATTGGGCTACGTCTTTAGACGTTGCAGAAGAACCTTACGGATTACACACGATTAACACTAAATCTGGCGGAAGTCTAAAAGCTAAAGCGGTGATTATTGCAACAGGCGCTACGTGGAGAACACTTGGCGTTCCTGGAGAAGATGAATACAGAAACAGGGGAGTGTCGTTCTGCCCGCATTGCGATGGCCCTTTGTTTAAGAACAAGAATGTTGTAGTTGTTGGTGGAGGAAATTCTGGAGTCGAAGCTGCAATAGACTTAGCAGGAATTGCAAATCACGTTACTGTTATAGAGTTTATGGATTCTCTTAAAGCGGATCAAATATTGCTAAACACTTTGCATTCTCTTTCTAATACGAATGTAATAACAAGTGCATCTCTTAGCAAAATAGAAGGAGATAACAAAAAAGTTAGCGCAGTGCATTATATGGATCGCAATGAGAATAATGCGGAAAATCGTGAGAAAATTTTGCACACAGACGGAGTGTTTGTTCAAATTGGTTTAATGCCAAATACAAAGTGGGTGGCAAATAAACTAAGCTTAAACAATCGGGCAGAAATAGTAACAGATAGAAAAGGATGCACGAGTATTCCTGGCATTTTTGCTGCTGGCGATTGCTCGGATGAGCCTTATAAGCAAATTGTTACAGCATATGGTTCTGGCGCAAATGCAGCTCTTAGTGCTTTCGACTATTTAATTAGAGATCCACATAATTAAAATCATGCATGGAACATTCATAGAATACGCATAGAACGCACCTATAACACGCACAGAAAGATAAATACTTGAACATTAAATCGCTTGAATACTTAATTGCATTTGCAAAAGAAGAAAGCTTTACAAAAGCTGCCGAGCGCATGCACGTTTCTCAGCCAACTTTATCTACGCAGATTAAAAAGCTAGAAGACACGCTTGGAGTTTGTCTTATAGAGAGAACTCCAGGAAAGCAGATTTTAACTCCTGCAGGAAGAGAAGTAGTGTATTATGCAAAGCGTATTCATTCGGATGTTTCTAACATTTATCAAGCAGCAAGGCGCTTAGAAGATCCTTGGTCTTCTACAATAGTTTTAGGCATTTTCCCAACATTATGCCCATATCTTTTGCCTAGAATAATACCTGTTCTGCGTAAGATTAAGCCGAATTTTACTATTCGTTTTGTTGAAGAAAAGTCCGCAACTTTAATCGAATTGCTAAATAATGGTCAAATCGATGCAGCAATATTGAGTGAAAAGTTAGACGAATCGTCAATAAAGGTTAATCATATTTTTGATGAAGATTTTGTTTTAGCAGCGTCAACAAATTCGCAATTAGGAAACCAAAAATCTCCAATCGATTTGTCTCAATTATCTAGTCAAAAAATACTTCTTTTGGAAGATGGACATTGTATGAGACGAAGTATGATTGATGTTTGTCAAAAGGTTGGAGCAAAACAGTCCGAATTTTGTGCAACATCTTTGGAAACCTTACGATACATGGTTGTTGGAAGCAAAGATGTAACATTGCTTCCGCGTCTTGCGACTCTTCCGCCTATTGTTCAGCCAGCTGGTTTAACAATTCGCGAGTTTAATAGTCCAAAGCCGTACAGATCGCTGTACTTAAATTGGCGAGCTGCTTCTCCAGTAGACAAGATTATGGAAGGATTATGCACGATTATTTGTGGAACTTGCGCGAATTTGCATAAAAAATAGTTGCGATCATATATTTGCATATTTAACATGATTTAGCAGAATCTTAGTAAGATTTTCTATAAAATTTGATTACATGCTTGCGATTCAACAATCATTTATATTTAGAATGTTCGCTATACTTAGAATGTTCAGTAAGAATCAATAAGATGCGTATAAATCAATTGTGTAGAATTTTATTGTCTTACGTTAAAGTTGTGCAATAAGAAAGAATGGGGATTATGCAAAACCAAGTGCAATCTAGCAATAACGCTGATTCAATCTGCCATAATGCAAAAAATTGCAATTATAACGCAGATAGAAGCATGCAGATTGCGCTACGTACAATTGATACGCTTTGGGAGAGCAAAAACTCAATTCCTGTTAAGCTATTTTCAAAAAAACATATTTTTAACGATTTTCCTTTTATGCCTAGCTCAACAAAACTGGGTTGGATTAAGATTTACGGCAAAAAACAAGGTATTTCAATTGGATTGTTTAGCAAAGATCGCAAACGTTTTTACCAAGTTGCTGTTGCTGATTTAGAAGGCAGAGTTTACGAAGGGCACACTGTAACAATTGAAGATACAACGGAAAATATACCCGAATTGTCTTTTGTTGAGCAAAACTCTATGACTATTTCTAACTCAGATAGATTCTACGGTTGCATTGATAAAAAAACTACTCGAGCAAGTCATAAAGCGAGCCATAGCGCAAGCCATATCAAAAAAAGTGGTTTTAAGAATAAGTCAAATAATGATTTAGTTGTTATTAAGGGAGATGTTGTTGTTCAAACTTCTAAAGATGGCGGAATTCAATGGGTGTCGTCTTGGATTCGTAAAGCAAATACTAAAAAAGAAACTTATACGCTAGAAGAAACGCGTGTAGATTTGCCTAATAATTTGCGTTGCAATCTTAGTTATTTTGACGCAATCGCTATATCTTATTTTGCGTCATTTTTTGTACCAGATATGTTGTTAGCTTTTAGCGGATTTGGGTCTGGAAACATATTTAGGCATCTTACAAAAGAAGCACCTTTGAGTGCTATTAGGCGAAGCGTTTGCGATGCAAACACGGCAGAGAGAGCTGGTCTACGCGTATCTGCAATGGAGAAATATTTTACGTACTTAATGGCAGATGCGGGAGCGTTAGAGGACGCTGGAGCATTAGAGGCTGAACACGCCGCTGAAAGATTGCATTTGCAAAAATCTAAATGTTCAGATGCAAACTTTTTAGTTTGGGATGATTCTTTGGAGGCAAAATCCGCGTTAAAAGCTTTGCGTATAGAAGGCGCAATAAACAGATTTCAGTCTATTAGCAATTGCTTAGAAGAAAACTGCTCTAATGGCGGTGATTTAACAGAAAATAACGCAACTTATAATAAAGTTTGCGCAATGGACATGGCTTTTATAAACGATCCAGCTTTTTGTGCAAGTGGCGAGATCGACATGAATTCTTTTGGCGACCCGTTGCAAGACAACAATATTAGGCCATTATTGCATTTACTTAACCGTGCAAGAAAATCTAATGATTTGTATATTTATAAAGCTGACGGATCTTCTAATTGTGAATGGTCGTACAGGCAAAGACTCTCGGAACTAATCAGAAGCCTTTATTTGCCTTTTAGATTCGATGCTGATTTTAGATCTAATTTAGATAGTGGGAATGTTGCATTATCGTTTATGGCAACAGGCAATTCAATGATGCCTAATCTAACATACGATTGTGTTAAAAAAGATTTTGTTCCAATAAGCGAACAAAACAGATCCAAAATGACAACTAACTACAATCTTCGTCTTGGATTAATGCTGGCTACTCTTGCTTTTGGTGCTAGCGAAGAAGTGCAAAACGTTTCAATACGATTAGATTCAATCGGCTTAGAAGAGATGGTTGCAGCTCAAGACGTTGCTATGAATAAAATTTTAAGCCAAACGATTAATGCTCTTAATCACATGAATAAAAATGCTGCAAGAGCAAAAGGCGATCCAAAAGATGGGGATATTCATGGAGACGTTAGTAGTGGTTTTGCTAATTTAGGGTCTAGCGCGGATAGTAGTGCGGACAGTACTTCAGATAGTCTTGTTGAAAGCATTGTAGAAAATCTTGAAGATACAAGCGCAAGCAACAGTGATAATAGCGCTAACGGTAATCGTAGCGATAATAGCAATAGTAGTAATAGCGATAGCAATAATAGCGCAAAAAACGAAGACCCAATGGCAGCGTTTAGCAAATCTCCTTCGATTATACCGTTGCTAACTGTTACTTTTACTAGAAAGTCGTTCTTAAAGCACATACGCGCAAACGGATTAAATAATCCTCTTGAAACGTATAAAAAGTTTAATGCAACTTTGCAAGTCGATGAAAACGGCTCATTAAACCAAATTGAGCCAACGTTTGACTTACGAGACAGCTGCTTTGCGCCGCATGGTGCTCAAGAAGAACCAGAGTTTTCCGACATAATTTTTGACGCAAAGTCGCAAGAATTGTTAGCAACTCAAGACGCAAAAGGCCTTTCAATACAGCGCGAAGACGTTTTACAACAAGCGGTTGCTGATTTTAATCACATAGCGTCTAAAGCAATTATGACGAACGCAGAAAAAGCTCGTATGGCAATGGATATTGTTGAAAGCATTAACGATCCAGAGCTAAACGATCAAGCAAACCATGTAATAAGTGCATTAATAGACGAAAAAGAAATACCAGAAATATCGTTTAACGCTTCAAAAGATATTTACAATATGCGAGTGCATGCTCACGAACAATTTATGAGTGGAGATTTAGAAAGCGCAATCGAAGAGTATGAAAACAATATAAAGCATTTTGACGATATGTTTGCTTCTGGGGATGTTGTTCCAAGATACTTCAACTCGTATGCTGAGCGCGTTGTTTATAATCGCATGTTTGCAACGCAAAACGAGCAAATGAGGCTTATACCAGACGGACTTTTCTACGCGCATATGGAGATTGCGGATTTACTCGGCCAGCTTGGAAGGAGTAAAGAGGCGCTAAAACATCTAAATACAATGGTTTCTTATGCTCCAACGTATGTTATATCTCACTTAAAGTTAGCTTCGCAATTATCTCGTCAAGAAGATTGGCCTTCTGTAGAAGCAGTATGCTTAAACGCTTTACAAGTATGTTTCGATAGAGAAGATGCTGCGTTTATTTACTACAGGCTAGCATACGCAGAGTGGATGCAAGATAACTTCCCGCTCGCTGTTGCTGCATATATGGTTGCAGATGACTTGTTTAGTGAAAAAAATGAATCTCTAGAAGTAGAGCTTGCAGAACTCTTAAGTAGAGTTGAATCTCAATGCATTTCTGTTCCTAAAAGCTTGCATCAAGCAAAAGAAATGCTAGAAATAAATAATGTTGTGAATTGGCCAGATGTTAATGCATATGAGATTATTGACGAAGCTGCAAAAGTCACTGTTAATGAGGGTATGTTTGTTATTGCGCGAACTCTTTCTGTTGCTAGATCTAGAATGCTTTTTAGAAACGATTCTTCTGAAAGTATTGTTCAAATGCAATTTTTGCGATCTCTTAACGCTTAATAAATTCTTGTTAAATAAGCTATAAAATAGACTAAAACGCTTTGAAGGGAAGACTCATGGCTGCATCTAATGGTGATTCAATGCAACATTCAATCGGTGCGCAATTGTCACTTTTTGATGACTTAGATAGTGTTAATAATGCTGAAAATATACAAAATAATAATGAGCCAAGCGATGATGGCAAATTTGCGTCAATCCAAAGCGTAAAGCAATCTCACGATGTAACAAGTGATTTAAGTGAGTCTAACACTTTTAGTTCAATCGCAGATTTTGACAATTGGATTGCTAAGCTAGAGCCGTCAGATTCGGACGCAATGCAATTAGCTAAGCTTGATCCTTCGCTTTTAACAACAGAACAAGGCGCAAGATTATGGGCAAAATTGGCTGCATGGGCGCAAGCAGATCAAATCGCATACTATGTTGACGATTCTCCAACAAGCTCCGACGCAGCTTACGACGCAAGAATGCGAGTTTTGAGCGCACTTGAGGCTACTTTCCCGATTTTAGACACGCCTCAATCGCCAACACATAGAGTTGGCGGAACTTTTTCTAACGATTTTGCGCCAGTTCGTCACCCTTCAAGAATGATGAGCTTGGATGATGTTTTTTCGATTGATGAATTAAAATCCTGGTATAACAGCATTATTCGAGACTTGCAATGGCCAGAAAATAAGCCGTTGCCAATGACATGCGAAGTAAAAATCGATGGACTTGCGCTAAATCTTATCTACCGAAATGGAACTTTGGAACAAGGACTAACCCGAGGAGACGGTGTTACTGGAGAAGACATATCGCTAAACGTAAGAACAATCGAAGAAATTCCTACGCAATTGCATGGAGAAAATCCAGACGATATTCCAGAATTTGTGGAAATCCGCGGCGAAGTATTTATGAAGTGGACGGATTTTAGAAAACTGAATATTGAGCAAGAAGATTTAAGCAAAGCTCCTTTTGCAAATCCAAGAAACGCAGCTGCAGGCTCCTTAAGACAAAAAGATCCTAGAATTACAGCCACAAGACGCTTGAGTTTTATAGCACACGGATTAGGAAATCTAAAGTGGAAGGACTTAGCGCAAAGCGGTGGCGAATCTAATGCGCATACCCAAACATCATTCAACCAATCGGACGCTTACGAATTGTACAAAAAATGGGGTGTTCCTGTTTCTCCATATACGCGCAAAGTTACATCTTTTGAACAAATAGAAGACATGATTGACTACTATGGTGAGCATAGAAACACTATTATTCATGCATTAGATGGAATTGTAGTTAAAGTAGACGATCGCTCATTGCAAAGAAAGCTCGGAGCAACTTCTAGAGCGCCGCGTTGGGCAATTGCGTACAAGTATCCGCCAGAGGAAGTTAACACGCGCTTAAAAGATATTGTTGTTCAAGTTGGAAGAACAGGAAGAGTAACCCCAGTAGCTGTTTTAGAGCCAGTAACTGTTGCAGGCTCCACAATATCTCGTACAACTTTGCACAATCCATACGAAGTTGAGCATAAAGGCGTACTTATTGGAGATACAGTTGTTGTTCGCAAAGCTGGAGATGTTATTCCAGAATTAGTTGGACCTGTGCTCAAATATAGAAATGGCAGAGAAAATGAATTGAAAAAATTCGTTATGCCAGAGTATTGTCCATCTTGCGGAACAAAACTTGCTCCTACAAAAGAAGGCGACAAAGACATTCGCTGCCCTAATGTAGAAAATTGCCCAGCTCAGCTTACTGAGCGCATAATCAACTTGGCTTCAAGACAAGCTTTTGATATTGAAAATCTTGGCGAAGCATCCGCTCTTGCTCTAACTAATCCAGAAGATTCTAGGCCAATAACGTCAAAAGTTTATATTGAAGATAAAAGCATAAGCAAAATAGTTGTTGAACGCGGATCTTCTAATCCGCCGATTCTACCAGAGTCGAATTGCGATCTTCCTGCTCCTCAAACTCCTGTTCTTACTAGCGAAGCCGATATTTTTAACCTTAGTGCTAACGATTTGCGAAATGTTAAAGTTTGGAAGGAAATTCCGCTTGTTGAAGAATGGGAAGAAGTAGGAAAAGACGGAAAACTTAAAAAACGATCTAAAAAGATTGGCGGAAGTGGATTATGGAGGCAAGTCTCAGCTTTTTGGACTAGGCCTCTAGAAGCTACTAGAAGAAAGTCGAATGATGATTCTAGTAATTCTAGTAATTCTGATAGCTATAGTAGCTCTAGCAACTCTATCGGCGATGAATCTAAGGAATCTTTTAGTCCAAACTACCCGCTGTTTGAAGTTCCTGTAGATGCGTATGTAACAAAGCTAGTTGAAAAGAAAATTCGCATAAATAATGTTCTTAAAACAGTTGAAGCACCAGAATACACTCGTCCTAGCGAAACAACAAGAGCAATGCTAGAAGAAATAGCTCAAAAAGGTAAGTCTGCGCCTCTTTGGCGTGTGCTAGTGGCACTTTCTATTCGCAGGCTTGGGCCTCCAACAGCTCGCCTTATAGCTGCAAGATTTAGCTCAATCGAGAATATTGCAAATGCTACTATTGAGGACTTAACTCAAATTGATGGCGTTGGTCCAGAAATTGCTCAAGCTGTTTACGATTGGTTTGAAAAATCAAAAGATTCTAACGATTGGCGTAGCGAAGTTTTAAGAAAATGGAAAGAAGCTGGAGTTGTTGGAAACGATTCCGCACAATCCAATAATCTTGAGCAAACGCTTAGTGGCAAAACTGTTGTTGTTACAGGGTCTTTAGAAGATTTCACACGAGATTCTGCTAAGGAGGCTATTGTATCTAGAGGCGGAAAAGCTGCATCTTCTGTTAGTAAAAAAACGTATTGTGTGATTGTTGGAGCAAATGCTGGATCTAAAGAAGCTAAAGCAGAAGAACTTGGCATACCAATGTTGAACGAGAATCAATTTAAGATTTTACTTAAAACGGGTAGTGTTGAATCTGCACTAAAAAACGATATTACACTTGATTCGCAAAGTGAATTGTAAAAACATGAGTAATAATCTTGTTGAATTAGAAACGCGTATTTACGACTTATTGGGTAGTGTGATTGATCCAGAATTAGGGCGTTCTGTTACCGAATTAAACATGGTTACGGGCATTCGCGTAAGCGAAAAATCATGCGAATCAAATAATCATAATCCAACTTATAGCGTTTCTATAGACATTGAGCTTACTGTTCCAGACTGCCCATTAGCTCAAGTTATTACGCAAAGAGTTCAATCAGTTGTAGCAAAGTACCCAAATGCAACGCTTATTCCAACAGTAAACGTAAGCGCTATGAGCAAAGATAAGCTTGCAAAGCTTGTTTCGGATTTAAAAGAGGAGCGTAAAGAAAACCCGTTCAATAAAAATGGCGTTAAAACAAGGATTTTTGCTATTGCATCTGGAAAAGGCGGAGTTGGAAAGTCTTCTATAACAGCTAATTTGGCTGCCACTTTTGCATCTCTTGGCTATAAAACAGCAGCAATAGATGCAGATGTTTATGGTTTTTCATTGCCACGCATGTTTGGAGTTACAACTCAACCCACTAATCTGAATGGCATGCTTATGCCAGTTGAAGCTTGGGGAGTTAAGCTGATTTCTATTGGAATGTTTGCTGGAACAGATCGCGCGATTTTGTGGCGAGGACCCCGTTTGCAACGTTCTCTTGAGCAATTTCTATGCGATGTTTGGTGGGCAGATCCAGACGTGCTTCTTTTAGATTTGGCTCCTGGAACAGGAGATATGGCTTTAGCTGTTGCACAATCATTGCCGAATGTGGAGCTTGTTGTTGTTACAACACCTCAACCTAGCGCTTCGGATGTTGCTGTTAGAGCGGGGCTTATGGCTTTGCAAATTCCAGTTAATGTGCGCGGTGTTGTAGAAAATATGAGTTGGTTCGATAATAATGGAGCACGCTTAGAAATCTTTGGTTCGGGAGGCGGAAAGCGCGTGAGCGATCAGCTTTGCAAAGCTCTTGGTAAGAGTGTTCCTCTTCTTGCTCAAATCCCGTTAGACACAAGTATTAGAGAAATTGGAGAATCGGGCAGACCTGCTGTTCTTACAAAAGATGGCAAACTAGCAAACACTCAATTAGCGAATACATTTGTTAGTCTTGCAAAATCATTAATCGATTAATCGATAAAAAATGAGGCCACTTGACTCTTCGTCAAGCAGCCTTATTTGCAATATGCTTTATTTTATTAAGACATTAAAACAAACTACTTAATAGCGTTAAGCCACTGTTCTTTAGTTGCTTTTTCTGCCTGTAGCTTAGCTTTACGCTTTGCATCTTTTTCGCTTGCAATCTTAGACTCAAGATCCTCGAGTTGAGCCTTCAATTGCGCAGCAAAACTAGACTTGCGAGCATCTGCTTCTGGGTCTGCATCCTTCCAAGCAGCATCTTCAACAGCCTTAATCTTCTTGTCTACATCGTTCAAGCGAGATTCAATTCTGCGCATATCTTCGCGTGGAACAAAACCAATCTTGTCCCATTCTTCTTGAATCTCAGACAAAGCTTTGCGAGCAGCTTTAGCAGCTTCTTCGTCTTTAACAGGAACAAGAGCTTCTGCTTTAACGAGCAAAGCTTCCTTCTTGCTAAGATTTTCTTTTTCGCCAGCGCTCATCTTTTCTCTATCTTCTTGACGAGCATGGTAGAAAGCATCTGCAGCTTCGCGGAACTTAGTCCACAATTCGTCGTCGTGTTGACGACCGGCATTGCCAGCCTTCTTCCAGCGATCCATCAAAGCATTAAACTTCATTGAAGTTTCACGCCATTGAGTAGAATCCTTTAGGCTTTCCGCTTCTTTTATGATTGCTTCTTTAATCTCTTTAGCACTATTGCGCTCATTGTCTCGCTCTTTAACCCAAGCAGAGCGAGCTTGAGAGAACGCAGAGCGAGCCTTGGAAAAACGCTGCCAAAGAGCATCCGCATCCGCCTTGTTTAAGTGAATCGTAGTGCGCTGATGCTGCTGCCACTTATCGAACAGCGAACGAAGCTTATCGGAAAGCGAGCGCCAATTTGTAGACTCGCCCATTTGTGCAATAAGCGCTTCTGCCTGTTCAACAATGGCTGTGCGATCTTTAAGAGCCTTCTCTAGCTCCTCTTTGCGAGCTTTAGCGAGTTCATCTTTTTTAGATGCAGCTTTAGTTTTTAGCTCGGCGTGTCGCGCGCTTAAAGCGGCAAGATCTCCAACAACAGATGGCTCCTTAAGCTCCGCATCTAAAGTAGCTAAGGTCTCGTCAATTTCCTTTGGCCTTACGTTAGAAGATTCAAGTCTTTTTTCAAAAAGATTAAGCTTGATTTTTAAGTCAAGATAACGGTGTACGTAGAAAGTCAAAGCGTCTTCTGGAGTGCCAGTAGAGTATTGCCCTACTTCGCGTTCTCCACCAGCTTCTCGAACATACACATTTCCATTTTCATCAACGCGCCCAAAGGTTTTTGCGGTTTTAACGTCTTCTTCGCTATAAGAAATAGCAGGAACGGCAGCAACAACGCGAGCTTTATTTGCTAAGCTTGCAGGCGAAGGAGCATGCGGCTTTGGGGTAGCTTGTTTAGTAGTTTCTATAGGTTTAGTCTGTTCGGTCACGGGACGACTCCTTAGAGCATATGCACGGTAATAGTGTTACGAATAAGTATGACGGTAAGCCATGATTTTTCCGTAACATAACCTATTATAGTGGACATGGTACAAGGCTCATCAATATCTGGTTTTCCCGAGTGGCTTCCAAGTGAGCGCGCTGTTGAGCAGCGTGTTATGGACACATTGCGGGAAGTCTTTGAATTAAATGGTTTTATAGGCATTGAAACTCGTGCTGTTGAGCAGGGTTCAAGCTTGTTGAAAAAAGGCGAAACTAGTAAAGAAATATATCTTTTATCTAGATTGCAAGAAGTGGGTCACGAAAGCGACACACCAGTTGAAAATCGCATTGGATTGCACTTTGATTTAACAGTTCCTCTTAGTAGGTATGTTGTTGAACACACTGGCGATTTAGCATTCCCATTTAAGCGTTGGCAAATGCAAAAAGTTTGGCGTGGAGAGCGTCCACAAGAAGGACGTTTCCGCGAGTTTGTTCAAGCAGATATTGACGTTGTAGGGAATGGCGACTTGCCATCTCACTACGAAGTGGAGCTTCCGCTTGTTATGGTCGAAGCTTTGGAGCGTTTGCGCAAGTTTGGATTGCCAAAAGCCACTGTTCACGCGAATAATCGCAAGCTTTCCGAAGGTTTTTATAGAGGAATTGGCTTAAGTGATATTGAAGGTGTTCTTCGAGAAATCGATAAGCTAGATAAGATTGGCGCAAAAGAAGTTGCAAATCTTCTTGTAAAAGAATGCGCAGCTTCGGATTCTCAAGCTGAAGCATGCTTAGAGCTGGCAGAGCTTAGCGCTAATAGTGGTGAAGAGTTAAAGACTAAATTCAACGATTTATGCGATAAACACAATATTTCTAGAGATTCTAGCAATGAATCTTACGCTTTAGCTATTGAAGGCGTAGAAACGCTGGCAATGATTGTAGACGATGCATCAAAAATTCGTCCAGGATCTGTTGTTGCAGATTTGAAGATTGCACGCGGCTTGGATTATTACACTGGCTCAGTTTACGAGACGTTCCTAGAAGGCGCTGAATCCCTAGGGTCAATCTGCTCTGGCGGAAGATACGACAATCTTGTTTCTCAAGGAAACAAAAAGTATCCAGGCGTAGGTCTTTCTATAGGTCTTTCGCGCTTGCTCTCTTACATGCTTCACACAGCTGGAGCTACAGTTTCACGCGTTTCTCCTGCTGCAGTAATGGTTGCAGTTTGGAACGAGGAAGATAGGCCAGCTTGTAACAATATTGCTCAAAAGCTTCGCTCTAGAGGAATTGCAACAGAAGTTTCTCCAAGTGCAGCAAAGCTTGGTAAACAAATCAAATATGCAGATAAGTTGGGTATTCCATACGTTTGGTTCCCAGCAGATAGTACGGATTCTGAATCTAGTCATGATGAAGTAAAAAACATTATTACAGGAGAGCAAGTTTGCGCAGACGTTACGTCTTGGCAGCCAGATGACGCATATGCACATCAAACTGTTTCTTGCGCTCAATAATTGCAATTTGCTTTTTAAGATTTAAGATTTGCGATTTGCTTTTTACGATTTTAATATTTGAAAGCGCGATTCATGCGGTAAACTATTAAAGTCAAAACAAAAATTAACAAAATTATTCAAACAAGGAAGTGGACTTATGAGCCAGACGGCGTATCGCACACACCATGCCGTTGAAGTGACTGAGACATTAGTTGGACAAAACGTAACCATTGCTGGTTGGGTTGATCGTCGCCGCGACCACGGTGGCGTTGCCTTTGTAGACGTTCGAGACAACACTGGCTTAGTACAAGTTGTTATTTACGATGAAGAAACTGCGCGACCATTGCGTAGCGAGTTTGTTGTGCAAGTTACTGGCGAAGTTCGCTTGCGTCCAGATGGCAATGAAAATGACCATTTAGCAACAGGAAAAATCGAAATCGTTGCAAATAAAGTAACAATTCTCGCTAAGTCCGATGCGTTACCATTCCAAGTTTCTACAGCTTTGGAAAACGAGTCCGAAAACAAGCTTCCTAGCGAAGACGTACGTTTGAAGTACCGTTATCTTGATTTGCGTCGCCCATCAATGCAGCGCAATTTGAAACTTCGCTCTAATATGGCTAAGGCTGCTCGCCACGCTTTGGAAGATATGGACTTTACAGAGGTAGAAACACCAACGTTTATTAAGTCCACTCCAGAAGGCGCTCGCGATTTTGTTGTTCCAGCGCGCTTGGTTCCAGGCTCTTGGTACGCTCTTCCACAGTCTCCTCAGCTCTTAAAGCAGTTGCTTATGGTTTCTGGTGTTGAGCGCTACTATCAGCTTGCTCGCTGCTACCGCGATGAAGACTTCCGCGCAGATCGTCAGCCTGAGTTCACTCAGCTCGATATGGAAATGAGCTTTGCAAGCCAAGAAGATGTTATGGCTATGGCAGAGCACGTTATTGCAGCTATTTGGAAAGAAGCTGGTCACGAGATTACTCTTCCTTTGCCTCGAATCACTTGGCAGGAAGCAATGGATAAGTACGGTTCCGATAAGCCAGATTTGCGTTTTGGAAACCCACTTATTGAGTTGACTGACTTCTTTAAGAACACTCCATTCCGCGTGTTCCAAGCTCCTTATGTTGGCGCTGTGCTCTTTAAGGGCGGTGCAGATACACCTCGTCGTCAGTTTGATGCATGGCAGGATTGGGCTAAGCAGCGCGGAGCTAAGGGCTTGGCTTACGTAGTCTTTGGTGAAGATGGCGAGCTTAAAGGCCCTGTTGCTAAGAATCTTAGTGAAGAAGAGCGTGCAGGACTTAAAGAAGCTGTTGGTGCGCAAGATGGCGATGCTGTGTTCTTTGCAGCAGGCAGCCGTGAATCTTCTCAGCTTTTGCTCGGTGCTGTCCGCGTAGAGCTTGCTAGCCGCGCAGGATTGCTTCACCCAGATGAGTTTGCTTTTACTTGGGTTGTTGACTTCCCACTGTTTAAGCGCACGGATGATCCAGACGATGACGATGTTGCAGTTGGCCACTCCAAGTGGACTTCTATGCATCATCCATTTACAATGCCATCTGCTGATTGGATTGACAAGTTCGATAAAGACCCAGAACATGCAATGAGCGATTCTTACGACATTGTTTGCAACGGTAACGAGATGGGCGGCGGCTCCGTTCGTATTCACCGCGACGATATTCAAGATCGCGTTCTTAACGTTCTTGGAATCGATAAAGCTGAAGCAGACGAAAAGTTTGGCTTCTTGCTTGAAGCGTTTAAGTATGGTGCTCCACCTCACGCTGGTATTGCTTTGGGATGGGATCGTACTGCTGCAATTCTTGCAGGCGCAAGCTCGATTCGCGACGTAATCGCCTTCCCTAAGGCTGGTGGCGGTCGTGATCCTCTAACTGGCGCTCCTGCTCCAATCTCTGCTGAACAGCGTGCAGAAACTGGCGTTGACTACGATCCAGAAGAAGACGAGTAGTCGCAAGCGTTAAACAAGAATTAGTATTCATATGCCGTTAAGTCATTTGGTTAACTAAACCAAAATCAAGGCTTAACGGCATTTTTTATGTAAAATTAACATTTTTGTATCATTTTTAATGTTTTTCGTAACTCTATAGTTGGTTAAAAGTAACTATTACGATAAACGCATGTAACACAAGAACATTAAAATCCTTTCTATGGATACTAAATTAAACAATACAAAAAAAGTAGCACAGCCTTTAGTGGAACTTAGTCATGTTGAAAAACATTATGGCAAGCTTCACGTTTTGAAAGATATTAACTTAACGGTCGATAAAGGCGAAGTGCTTGTTATTATTGGACCTTCTGGTTCTGGTAAGTCAACAATGTGCAGGACGATTAATCGTCTTGAAACAATCGATTCTGGAGATATTCGCATTGATGGTAAGCCTCTTCCTCAAGAAGGAAAAGAACTTGCCGCATTGCGTGCAGAAGTAGGAATGGTGTTCCAGTCCTTTAATCTTTTTGCAAACAAGACGATTCTAGAAAACGTTACGCTTGCTCCTATTAAGGTTCGCCATATGGAACAGCAAGAAGCAGAAAGTTTAGCAATGGATCTTCTTGCTAGAGTTGGCGTAGATAATCAAGCAAACAAGATGCCTTCTCAGCTTTCTGGCGGTCAGCAGCAGCGAGTGGCAATTGCTCGCGCGCTTGCAATGCACCCAAAGGTTATGCTTTTTGATGAGCCTACATCTGCACTTGATCCAGAAATGGTTAACGAAGTTCTTGATGTTATGGTTGAGCTTGCAAAAGAAGGAATGACCATGATTTGCGTTACTCACGAGATGGGCTTTGCGCGTAAAGCCGCAGACAAAATCGTGTTTATGGCAGATGGCAGAATTCTTGAGCAAAATACGCCAGAAGAGTTCTTTGAGAATCCAAAGACAGACAGAGCAAAAGACTTCCTTTCAAAGATTTTGACTCATTAATTTGATTCTTAATTGAAATCATTAATATCGATTTTTAAGTCTTTAAGAGGTAGTTATGAAATATTTACACAATATTGCTCTTAAGTGTAAGCGCTGCAAACTGGGATTAAGGCATACATATCGCGCAATTTTATCTATGATTTGCGTATTGTGCTGCGTTTTCCCGCTTAGCGCTTGCAGTAGCGATAATCGCAGTAACGTAATACGCATTGGTATTAAGTTTGATCAGCCTGGTCTTGGTTTCAAAAAGTCTGGAACCTACGTTGGCTTTGATGTAGACGTTGCAAAGTATGTTGCCAAAAAGTTGGGTTACTCCGAAGATAGGATTGTTTGGAAGGAATCGCCTTCAAAACAGCGCGAAGCAATGCTTCAAAATGGCGATGTGGATATGATTGTTGCAACATATTCCATAACAGATGCCAGAAAAAACACTGTTTCTTTTGCAGGACCATATTTTATTGCTGGTCAAGATTTATTGGTTCGTAAAGACGAGCATAAAGTAAGTGGCCCAGACGATTTAGATGGAAAGCGCTTATGCTCGGTAACTGGTTCTACGTCTGCAATAGTTATTAAAGAGAAGTACTCTTCAAAAGTTCAACTTATGCAACAGCCTGGTTATGCGGAGTGTGCAACAGCATTATTCTCTGGAATCGTAGACGCTGTTACAACAGACGATATTATTCTCGCTGGTCTTGCTACAGCATCGCGCGGCAAACTAAAGCTTGTTAGTAAGCCATTTACTGAAGAACACTACGGAATTGGCATTAAAAAAGGAAACACTAAGCTAGCTAAGCGCATTAATAATGCTCTTAAAGACATGATTAAAAATGGCTCATGGAAAAGGGCATTAGACGATAATATGCACGGAACTGGTTTTAAGCCAAACGCAAAGTATAATCCGCCAGTACCAAATGAGGGGGAGGAGTAAAATGCAAGACTTTGTGCAATTATTTACCTCGTACAATATTCCAGGAGCATTCTTGGTAAATATTGAAATCACATTATGGAGCGTGCTATTTTCCACGATTCTTGGCGTGATTCTAGTTATGATGAGGATTTGTCCAATTCATTCGCTTCGACTTATTGCAAGCGCATATGTTGAGTTCTTTAAGAATATGCCTCTAACTATAATCATGGTGTTTATGGTTCTTGGCGTGTATGCTCAGCTAAAGCTCGGTTTTTCTGCTGTTTTTAGCGTAAACTTCTTCTGGCTTGCAATTGCTGGCTTGAGTTTCTACACTGCAGCATTTGTTTGCGAATCTTTAAGATCTGGCTTAAATACAGTACCTTTGGGTCAGGCAGAAGCATGTAGAGCGCTTGGGCTTAACTTCTTCCAATCAGCTTTTAATGTGATTTTGCCTCAAACATTTTGCGGATCTGTAGCACCTCTTGGAAACACTTTTATTGCGTTGCTTAAAAATTCCACTGTTGCTGCTGCTGCATCTGTTGCAACTGAAACATCTACTCTTATGAGCGAGATGATTGAAAGGCATGCAGATTTGATTGTTCCAATCTTTTTGATTTTTGCATGCGGATACATTGTGTTGATTATTCCAATTGGTATTCTTACAACTTATTTGTCTAATAAGCTTGCGGTTAGAAGGTGATAAAAATGGCAAAAGAACAAGAAAAATCTCTGTTATTTGATGCGCCTGGACCTAAGGCTCTAAAGAAGATTCGCATTGCAAATATTGTTGCGTGCGTTGTGTTTGCGCTTATTGTTATTGCTTTGCTTTTAAGACTTAGCAATCCTCCAGAGGGCGAGAATCAGCTTTCGTGGGCATTGTGGAATCCAGCTGTAGAATCGGAAGCTTGGAGCGATTTTTATCTTCCAGGATTGTGGATGACTCTTAAAGCTTCGCTTCTTGCTGTTGCAGGATCAATAGTTTTTGGACTTTTGTTTGGTCTTTTAAGACTATTGCCTAGCTTGATTCTTCGTAGCATTTCTGCAGTTGTTGTTGAGTTTTGCCGAGCAGTACCAGTGCTTTTGCTTATGATCTTCCTTTGGCGAGGATTTGCGTTTGCTGGAATAAGTGGAGCGTCTTATTGGGCTGTTGTGTTGTCTTTGATTTTGTACAACGGTTCTGTTGTTGCAGAGTTAGTTCGATCTGGCGTTGGAAATCTTCCTAACGGTCAGCGCGAAGCATCTTTAGCTCTTGGACTTTCTCAATATCAATCTTTAACACAAATCGAAATGCCGCAAGCTATATTCGCTATGCTTCCAGCAGCTGTAACTCAGCTTGTTGTTGTGTTAAAAGATACTGCATTAGGTTCCATAATTATGTACACTGATTTGCTCCAAGAATCTAGACGACTTGGATCAATGTACTTTAATATTTTGCAAACTTTGACTGTTGCTGCAATTGTGTACTTCTTGATTTGTTGGGCTCTTTCTTGGTTTGCTGAATGGCTCCCATCAAAGCTTAGTAGCAGAACGGCAGCTCCGACTGAGCCAGAACCTGTTGCGCCAATCGCAATTATGGATCCTTCTAACGTGAATCAGATTGCTGTTGCTAAGGAAGTTAAAGAGCTGCCACATGGTGGAACTCCTAGAAAGTACCACGTGCATCACCGCGGTACAAATGCTTCTATTCACCATTGGCGTCGTACGCGTTACTTGCAAGGCTACGATGAGCATCATTTAGAAATAGGTGATGAGAATCTAGATGATAGTCAAAATACTAACCAAGATAAAAATAATAAAAAACATGATTAATCTTAATTTTTAGATTAATTCATGTATTGATAGCGCAATGGGTTTGATTCCGCCTGTTGCGCTATTTTTATTCGTTTGTTTTATGCGTTTGAACAAAACTCTATTTAGTATTTACTAAAACACGACTAAAACATGCTTAAAACGTTACAAAACATGCTTAAAATAAAAATCGGCACAAAATCGCCACAATCATGTTAAAAATCGTGTTTTGCTGTGTCGTTATTGAAAGATATTATAACAAAGATATGCTTGCGTTCGCCGTTATGACTGGAGGAAAGTTTTATGACTATCGCACAAGCGGGGGAAAGCAAGTCTCGTAGAGTTTTGTTAAAGCTCTCGGGAGAAGCATTTGGCGGTGGCGCCGTTGGTATAGATACTCATGTTATTCGTAGAATTGCTGGCGAGATTGTAAAAGCAGTGCATGAAGGCGTGCAAGTTGCAATAGTTGTTGGCGGCGGAAACTTCTTCCGCGGTGCAGAGCTTCAACAAGCTGGCATCGATCGTAGTCGCGGCGATTACATGGGTATGCTTGGAACTGTTATGAATTGCTTAGCTTTGCAAGATTTTCTTGAGCAAGCAGGGCAGGCAACTCGCGTTCAAACTGCTATAACAATGGGTCAAGTTGCTGAGCCTTATATTCCACTTAAAGCAATTCGACACTTAGAAAAAGGCCGAGTTGTAATTTTTGGTGCAGGCGCTGGAATGCCTTATTTTTCAACCGATACCGTTTCTATTCAGCGTTCTTTAGAGATTCATTGCGATGAAGTTTTAATGGGCAAGAATGGAGTTGACGGAGTTTATAGTGCAGATCCTCGCAAAGATCCTAATGCTAAGAAATTCCTCACTCTTAATTACCATCGCGCGCTTGTTGATGGTCTTGCAGTTATGGACGCTTCTGCGCTTTCTATGGCTAGAGACAACAGCCAAAAGATTCGTGTATTTGGTCTAGAAGGAGAAGGAAACGTTACTCGTGCATTAGTCGGAGATCAAATTGGAACTTTGGTTTCTAACGATGAGCCTACATTTGCTTAATAGATGAAATATTAGTGAATAATCACCAATAAATAACTCATCAATAAATCAAACATGCAAATTAGGCAATAACTTAATAACGTAAAATTTAACAAGCATAAAATTTATAAATAAAATTTTAATTGGCACAACTAATACCAATAAAGGAGAACACATGCCAGCTATTATTGATCAGGCTCTTGAACAAATGAACAAGTCTGTTGAAGCTACAAAAGAAAACTTTATGGGCATTAGGACTGGTCGAGCTAATCCTGCTCTTCTTAATGGCATTATGGTTGACTATTATGGTGCTCCAACTCCTATTAAGGCTGTAGCTTCTATTGGCGTTCCAGAGCCAAGAACTCTTTCTGTTACTCCTTTTGACGCATCGCAAGCAAATGCTGTTGAAAAAGCTATTCGCGATTCAGATTTGGGTGTTAGCCCTAACAGAGATGGCAATGTTATTCGCGTTACAATGCCAGAGCTTACTGAAGACAGACGTAAGGAATACGTAAAGCTTGCTAAGACCAAGGCAGAAGAAGGCAAGGTTGCTGTTAGAAATATTCGTCGCAAGACTAAAGAAAGCATTGATAAGTCTGTTAAAGATGGCGAGATTGGCGAAGATGAAGGCGATCGCTTGCAAAAAGAACTAGATAAAGTAACTAAGCAAGTTACCGATTCCTTAGACGCTTTGCTAGAAGGCAAGCAGAAGGAAATCATGGAGGTTTGATTCTTTGGATTCAAATGCTACAAACGATGCTTATGAAGCTTTAACAGATATAAACAAGCGAACTGGCAGGAACATGCCACAAGCTATTGCAACTGCAGTGCTGCTGATTGCTGTAATTGTGGCATGTCTTCTTGTAAGTATAGATGCTTTTGTTGTTCTTTTAACTGTTTTTATGCTTCTTGCATTGTGGGAATTGCACGTTGACTTTGCTACAGCGGGGTTTAGGATTCCTTTTGCTGTATTGTCTATTTGCTCGGTTATTACGATTTTTTCAACCTTCTACGCAAAGTGGCATGCAGTTGCAATGGCAAGTGGAATAACTGCCTCGCTTATTTTAACTGTTATTTTTGCAACTCTAAATAGCACTGTATCTAAAAGAACTATGCGTGCTGTAGAAAAGAAACTACAGCGTGCAACTTCTAAAAGCTTAAAAGCTAATACTTTTACTAATACAGCTGTTTCGTTGTTTGTAGTGTTGTACATTCCTCTTCTTGCTTCTTGCATTATTTTATCTATAGCTGATTCTAAACAAGCTGTAGCGCACGCAATGCTACTCATATTTTTACCTGCTTTAAGCGATACGGGTGGTCTTTTTGCTGGAGCATGGTTAGGTAAACATAAGCTTTCTCCACGAATATCTCCAAAAAAGTCTGTTGAAGGACTTATAGGATCTATGCTTCTTGCACTAATCGGAGCTTACGCGATTGTTGCTGGATTCTATGGAACATCTTGGATTAAATTCTGGTGGATGCCTGCTGTTATGGGCATTTTGTCTGGAATTGTTGGAACTTTTGGTGATTTGTGCGCATCTATGCTTAAACGAGATATTGGCATTAAAGACATGGGTCATTTGCTTAAAGGTCATGGCGGAGTTTTAGATAGAGTGGACTCAATCTTGCTGTGTGCGCCAGTTTTAATGGCATTAATCAAAGCTGTTGGATTCTAATATTAGTTTTTACCAATTAGAATTTACCAATTAAACGTTTTAACAAAAGTCCTTATGTTTTGTTGAAAGTAAAAGAAAATAAAGGAAAGTAAAGAATATGACGATTTGTGCTATTCCTAGTCCAAGTATTTCTCAAATTACATTCGGACCTATTACATTAAGATTTTATGCTCTTTCGATTCTTGCTGGAGCGCTAGTTGCAATTTGGATTGCAAATCGAAGATGGAAGCGAGAAGGCGGAGATTTTAACCAAATTCTAGATATAGCTCTTGTAAGCCTTCCTATGGGAATTGTTGGCGCGCGTCTATATCACGTTATTACAACTCCAGAGAAGTTTTTTGGAGCAAATGGCGATTTTCTAGAAATTTTTAGGATTTGGAATGGTGGACTTGGAATCTGGGGTGGAGTAATACTTGGATCTTTGGCTGCTAGTGCATTTTGCGCGTACAGAAAATATCCTATAAGCCTACTTGCTGATTGTGCAGCTCCTGCATTGCTTGTAGCTCAAGGAATAGGGCGTTTAGGCAATTGGTTTAATCAAGAACTTTATGGCGCTCCTACAACACTTCCATGGGGATTAAAACTTAATTATTCGGCATCAAATGCAATTGGTCACGCTGAAAGATGCTACGACGGTCTTACATGCCCAGAAGGCACACTTTTTCACCCAACGTTTTTGTACGAGATGCTTTGGAATTTTGCAGGTGCTGCTTTGCTTATATGCTTTAGTAAAGCGCTTAAAAGCAAGCTTAAGTCTGGTTCTGAGTTTGTTCTTTACGTAATGTGGTATACGGCTGGAAGAATGTGGATTGAAGCTTTACGCATTGATTTTTCACACACTTTCCTTGGAGTAAGAATTAACGTTTGGGTATCGATTGTTATTTTTATTGCTTCGATTATTGTTTTTGTTATTTTGCAAAATAGTAAAAAATCGCGAGCAAATCTTGTGAACCGTTTAATCGACATTACTGCATACGAACGTGAGCGCGAACTTCAATCCAAAACAAAAATGGTTTCTAAAAGAGAAGCCAAAGAGGAATCTAAGTTAAATAGTTAGCTTTAGTTAGTTTTAGTTAGATTTTGTTTTTCTAGTCGCTTGCTTTTCTTAGAATGGAACACATGAATATACAAATAGCACCTAGCATTCTTTCTGCAGATTTTTGCAATCTTGAAAGAGATCTTATAGCAATTTCCAATGCTGATCTTGTTCACGTTGATGTTATGGATCATCATTTTGTACCGAATTTGACTTTGGGGGAGCCGATTGTAAAGCGCATTTGCGAAGTTACTAATCTTCCTGTAGATGTTCATTTGATGATTGAAGACCCAGACCGTTGGGCACCAGAATACGCTAAGCTCGGGGCTGATTCTGTTAGCTTCCACATGGGTGCAACTCACGCTCCTGTGCGTCTTGCGCGCCAGCTTAGAGATATGGGTTGCAAAGCTTGCTTTGCAGTTCGCCCAGCTGAGCCAGTTGAGCCTATTTTCGATATTTTAGACGAGTTCGACATGGTTCTTATTATGACTGTAGAGCCTGGTTTTGGTGGTCAAAAGTTCTTAAGCAATCAAATGAACAAGGTTCGCCGTTTACGCGATGAGATTACGCGCCGCGGACTAAGCACGCATATTCAGGTTGACGGCGGAGTTAGCCCATCTACTGCTGCAACTGTTGCACAAGCTGGAGCAGATGTTCTTGTTGCTGGCTCTGCAGTTTACGGAGCAAGTAGCCCAGCTCAAGCAATTGATTCTATTCGTAATATTGCTCAAGAAGCTTGGCGTGCGTAGAAATATTGGGGCATAAAAGTGCCCCAATATTTTATTATTCGCAATAATATTAGTATTGAAATTTTATTTTTAGAAAGTTTTAAGGAAATTAGGTATGGTCAAATTCGTTTATAGTCAGGAATATAGTCCTGAAGCGCTTAATCGAGTTCTTACTGTGCCTAATGTTATTAGCTTTTTAAGAATATGCTCAATACCTTATCTTGCTGTTTTAATTGCGCAACACAAAATGTGGCCTGCTTTAATTGTTCTTGCAATTGCTGCACTTTCTGATTGTATTGACGGTTATATTGCAAGAACTTTTAATCAGGTTAGCAAATTAGGTCAGATTCTAGACCCTATTGCAGATAGGCTTCTTATAGTTTGCAGCACACTAGCTTTAGCATTTGCAAAGATTATACCTTGGTGGGCATTAGCTTTAGTTGTTTTGCGAGACGCAATAATGGCAATTTTAATTGTGATTCTTGCACAATACGACTATGGCCCTTTGCCTGTTAATTTTATGGGCAAAACTGGAACAGCATTGCTAATGGTAACTATTGTTCTATTTATGATTGTTTTCGCGATTGCAACAGAGCCAGTGCTTATTCTATATGCTGCTGCAATTGCATGTGCGATTTGGGGAATAACGCTTTATTGGTTTGCGGGAATATTGTACTGTATACAAGCTTATAAGCTACTAATAAAAAAGGCTAAATAATTCTTACGATTTTTGAAAACTAATCAATAACAACGGATGAATCATGGTGGAAAAGACTTCTAATCTAAATCAAAGCGGAGATTATGCCTCTAGTGGCAAAGCTCCAGAGTCTTTTCCTGCTCCAACTGTTGTTTTGTTTTCTAAGCGCAGAGCAGTATTTTCTAAATCCGTGTTTAATTTAGGCGCTCATCACGTTACAAATTCATCGTATACTTTTTCATCGCATCGAGATAGGCATCGTAGGCTTGAAGATTATTCTCTTAGACTAATAGATGATTTAAGCAACAGGCCAGTTGATCCGCTTTTTATGGATTCTAGACTAAATAAGCAAAATGTTAGCAAGATTAGTCTTTGGATTACAAGAATAATTGTTTTTTTAATTTGCATTGCTGTTGGTACTGTTGGTAGTCAATTCGTACGTAAACTACACGCTGATTCGCGTAAAGCTATACGCGTATCTTTAGCGAACGAGCTTACGACTCACGCAAGCAGATTCGATAATCTTGTTAAAGAAGTTGCAAAGCTTCGCGCTAGTGTAGACAAAGAGTCTAAAAGAATTAACACTCCGTACGAAAATCAAGTTGATAAATCCGACAACATGACTAATGGCACTCACGCTGTATATGGCCCTGGTGTTGTTTTAACTATTGCAAATCCTATTTCTGCAAGTAACGATGTTTCTAATGGCTCTCTTCCTAGAGAAATGTCTAAAGGTGCTAGAATCAAGGTTGTTAGCGATCGAGATATTCAAATCTTTGTTTCTATTCTTTGGGATGCTGGAGCAGAAGCAATATCAATTAACGGATACAGGATTGGTTCTCAAACATCGATTCGTACTGCAGGATCCACGATTCTTGTTGGAGTTAATCAAACTCAAAGCCCGTATACGATTGAGGCAATAGGAGACAGCTCTAGCCTTATTGAAAAGTTAAATTCTCAAAAGCATTCTGAATGGTTTACTTCTCTTACAAATGCTGGTATTAATCCACAAGTTTCAGCTACTAATAACTTAAAGTTGTCGGCAGCTGGAACGGGAGAAGTCAATTTTGCAAAAGAGTTGACTAGTAGAAGATAGGAAAGATAGGAAATAGGTTATGACAGCTATTCTTGGATTGATTTTAGGAGCACTTATTGGCATTGTTGTGCATCCAGATATTCCAGTGGTTATTCAACCGTATTTGCCAATCATGGTGCTTGCTGCACTAGATGCTCTTCTTGGCGCTGCTAGAGCTTATTTTGAGCGCAGCTTTTCCGACAAAGTGTTTGTTATTTCGTTCTTCTCAAATGTTATTGCTGCAACGCTTTTAGTCTTGCTTGGCAACCAGCTTGGAGTTGGTGCACAATTGCAAACGGCTGTTATTGTTGTTTTAGGAATACGAATCTTCTCTAACGTTTCTGCAATTCGTCGTTTTATATTTAGGGGATAGATTCAGGGGATAATATGAAACATCCACTTGCGAATACTTCAAAAAACAGCGTAAAAAACAATGAATTAAGCGATAATAATATTGATAAAAATGTAGACAATATTGTTAAACGGCTTCATCGCCAGCATGCTAAAGATCGAGAAAGTGACCGCACGCAAACGGGTTCCTTCCCAATCGTTAAGCGCAAAAATAAGCCATCTTTGCAAGGTCATGTTACTAGAACGCGCATTTTAACAGGCTTACTTGTTATGCTTCTTTGCGCTCTTCTTAGCTTTGCATATATGATTCAAGTAAATCGAAGTGCTCTTGTGTACCAAACTATGAGCGAAGATGAGCTTACGCGATTGATTACAGAAACTAATTCTCAAATACAAAATCTTGAACAACGAAAGTTTGAATTAACAAGTCAGCTTAATTCTCTAAAAGCATCTGTGAATAAGCAAGAAGAAGCTGCTAGAATTGCTAAGCAAAATTCGCAAACAAGCGGCTTGATTTCTGGTCGCCTTCCAGCAATTGGAAAAGGTGTAATTATTCATATTACAGCTGGAGAAAAAGAGCGCGTAGATGCTGCAACTATGTTTCAGCTTATAGAAGAGCTTCGCAACGCTGGCGTGGAAGTTATGTCTATTAACGATATTCGCATTGTTACTTCTACTTATATTTCCGACACTAAGCATGGATTGCTGTGCGATGGAATCGAGATAAATCCTCCTTACATAGTTAAGGCTATTGGCGATGCGCAAAATTTGCAAAACGCCGTAAATATTGCAGGGGGAGTTGGATCTAGATTAAAAGTTAAATTTGGCGCTTCCGTATACGTTTCAACGCCTGAAGAGGTTGAGATTCGTTCAACACGCGAACCAAAACAGTATCAATATGCAAAACCAGTCGAATAAGAAGGTAAAATAGCAATTATGACTGAACCTATTCCTACAGCTGGCGAAACAACCATTATTGGCATGCCAGCAATAACTATTCCAATAAACTCGAACGCAGACCGCCCACTCAAACAGGATGATTTAGACACAATAGCAAAACTACTGCCAGGCACCGCTTTGCTTATTTCTACACGTGGGGCAGTTTCTGGGTCTCGTTATTTGCTAGACGAAGATGTTGTATCGGTTGGGCGTGACTCTAGAGCAGATATTATGCTTGACGATTCTACTGTTTCTAGAGCGCATGCAGTGTTTAGAAGGAATGGAAACGTTTTTAGCATTGCAGATGCTGGCAGCTTAAACGGAACCTATGTTAATCGTAATCGAGTTGATGAAGCAGTTCTTAATAATGGCGATGAGATTATGATTGGCAAATATCGCTTAATGTTCTTTACGCAAAGTGCTGTTAGTAAACGATAGCGATAAACACAATAAACATAATAAACAATAATGGTGTTAAAAAACTCTTCTAGCAAAAATGCACTGGCGGATTTCTACGAATCTAATAATCAGCCAGTGCAGGGGGAGTTGTTTGCTTTTTCTAGCTACGGAGAAGAGTCCGTAGGATATCGCGGAAGCGTTGCAATGAAGATTGCTGGAATAACCTATAGGCAACTTGATTATTGGGCTAGAAAAAACATTATTGAGCCTTCTATTAATCCTTCTCACGGGTCTGGATCCAGGCGTTTATATTCTTTTAAGGATATTTCTATTATGGCGGTTGCTAAGCGACTTTTAGACGCTGGCGTAAATCTTACAAACGTTACAAAAGCTATAGTTTTTTTGAATTGTTATAGTGTTAATCATCTTGAGCGCATGACAATAATTTGCGATGGTCAATCTGTTATGGAATGTAACAATAATCAAGAAAATATGTTTAGCATGCTTGAGGGCGGCTCAGCTGTTTTTGCAATCGCAGTTGGATGCATTGTTAAGCAAGTACGAGCTGATTTATCTAAAGAATCTTAAAACTAAAGAATCTTAAATCATAAAATTTATATCATATTGAAAATATCGAAATATTAAGAATAAAAAAATAATGAATAATAAAAAATGAAAGTGGTGTGCTGACTCTAATTCTTATGTAGTGTGTTTTATTCGTGATTTATAACAAATCTGACATAACGTACATTATCGGATACTTATATAGAATTATTTTTATATAGAAATATCATTTGCGCAAAGTATTATCAAAATATTCATCAATAGCAATGCTCAAATCACAAACATTGTCAATAATCCTATAAGCACCGTGCTTTTTAAGCTCACCAGGCTCTGCGTAGCCCCAAGCGCAACCAAGACAATCAATGTAGCATGCTAAAGCACCATCTGCGTCCGTCCATCGGTCGCCAACCATTAATGCCTTGTCTAGCGAATAGTCAAAACCAATATTTTTCAAAACATAGCGAATAACTTGGTCTTTTTTAATTCTAGACATATCGGCACTCGCGCCGTAAATTCCATCAATCAAATCTGTTAAACCAAAATAATCACAAATAGGCTTAACTTGATATTCTGGCTTGCAAGATGCTGTAGCAAGATAATATCCAGATTCACGTAGTTTCTTTAATTGTTCTGGAATACCTTCGTAAACCTTATTCAAAAGACTTCCAGTGATTTTACTACCACTAGGATTTTTCGGATCTGTAAAAGTTGCAACTTCGGAATAATACTTTCGATACAACTTTACGCCTTCTAATTGCAAATCTTCTGGCATGCCATTTCGTTGAAAAGATTCAAGAATAGACGGTCCTACAAAGCGCATCATCTCTTCATCGTCTGGAATTTGCATGCCTAAATCGCTCATAGCTCTTTTAGCACACGCAATAATTCCCATATGAGATTGAGTCAAAGTGCCATCTAAATCAAGCAAAACAACTTTCATGGAGTTTTCCCTAAAATCCTAAATTAAATAATTAATATTAGTGATTAATCACAAAATTAAAGTAAAACTACGCAGCAAAGACTACTCGTAATCAGGAATCCAACCTTCGTGATGCATCTTCAAGCGCTTATCGAGCAAAGCTTTTAGCTCTTCTTCGCTTCTACGCTCTAAAAGCATATCCCAATGAGTTCGAGTTGGCTTATTAAAATCATCATCTGGCCTATCTGCGTCGCCTTCTTTATGCGCTAAAGCACCGCAACGACATTCCCATTCTTCTGGAACTTCTGCACCTTGAGCAAGCGGGAGAATAGTCCTATGCCCTTTAGGACAAACATATGTAACATCATTACGAGCTGCAAAATCAACATTATCGTCGGATTCTAGCGACTTTGCACCAATGCTCATACCACGTAAACTGCGTTCTGCCATATTATATTCTCCTTTTAGTTTCCATTATAAAGCTAGCGAATTGCACGGACTACACAAGTCTCATTAAGGTTCATGCATTCCCTTGCACGCATACTAAACATCACAATAGGCTACTACCCCACGATTAATTATTTGAACTGCTTCATATGCTTTGTGTGCTAACGAATCGTCTACATTAGGCAAAATTCTTAAATAATCGCTAAGAACAGCAAGCTGATTAAGCAAGTCTATAAGTCTTTTAGCAAAACGAACAAAATCCCCACCCGTAATATCTGTATTTTGCAAAATATCAAGCAAATCAGCGCCTTGCGCCCAATCATATATAAGGTCTACTGCACCAAAATCAAGCGATTTCAACGCATCAAGATGATTATTTAAGCACATATTGCTTATGCGCATAAACAATTCCTTTAATCTAGAAACAGTATTGAATACAGCGCCGTCTAATCCGCCAGGATATCTTCTTGGCTCCGATCCAACTGGACCTCTAGACTCATAAACCAAAGAAGATACACAACTCAACAGCTCAATAGGAGTTAAATCGTTAAAAATACCTTCGCAAATAGCTTGCGCAAAAACAACATCAAGCTCGTTATAAAGTCGTCTAAGAAGCTGACCTTTATTAGTCAAAGCAAACGTATTACCTGTTTCTTTTAAGTAATCCAAACTACAAAGAACGTTGCAAATACGGTCAAAACATCTTGCAACAGAACCAGTTCTAGAATTATAACGTTCTTTAACTTGATTTAGCTCTTTTGTTTCTCTAGCCCAATAATATCCCCAATGTAAATGGTTTTGAATATCTGGGCAATTTGCACAAGGATGGTTTCTTTCTTGAATGCGCAAGCTAGCAATTTTGTTATCTAACTCTTTGAAGGCATCTGAACGCTCTAAATCGCTGGAAAACAGAGTATGCTTAAGTTTTCTACGCTGATCATGTTGAGCGTCTTTAAGACGCATTCTAAGAGTCATAAACTCAGCAAAATCGCCATTAGAACAATAAAAAGCCTGCTCATAGCCACTAATCGCCTCTTGAAGCTCCTCAATACGACTCAAAAGGCGCGTTGCAGAAGCATTTGCTTCCCATTGTGCAAACGAGCTGCTAAGTGTTACTCGAGCTGTTTTTGCATCGCTATTATTAAGAAGATTAACAGCCATGTTAAAAGTTGGAACAAAGCTGGAGTGAAGAGGATAAACACGCTTACTAGAAAGAGAAGCCGCTTTAGCTGGGTCAAAATCAGGATTGTCTATTAAAACAGCATGACCAATATCGTCAATTCCACGCCTGCCAGCTCGGCCAGTAAGTTGAGTAAACTCTCCAGGAGTAAGAGGAACATGACCTGTGCCATCATACTTAACTAGCTTTTCTACAACAACGCTCCTAGCTGGCATATTTAAGCCTAAAGCAAGCGTTTCTGTAGCAAAAATAATCTTAATAAGACCACGCTCAAAAAGAGTTTCAACAATATGCCTAAAAATCGCGATCATACCTGCGTGATGAGCCGCAAATCCTTGTTCCAAAGCGTATCTAAAGCGTTCAAATCTAAGCGCTTTTAAGTCACTTTTAGAAAGCTTATTTTGCGAGATCATTGAATCAACAATTCTACGAATCTCGTACATCTCTTCATCGCTTGTAAGAGCTAGACCAGCGTTTAAGCATTGCTGAACAGCTTGATCGCAACCAGAACGTGAGAAAATAAAGTAAATCCCAGGAAGCATATTAAGATAATCAAGCTCGTCAATAACAGCCCATCTTTTAGGAGTATGACGAACAGTTAAAGACGACTTGGAATTTTTTTGTAAATCACTAGAGCGATCGCGCGATTTTCTTTTAGAAAATCGCCCTTTAGAGAATCTCTTATCTTTACTTAAATAAGAAGATTTTTTGCGCAAAGCAGCATTTTCCCACTGGCTTAACTTTCTAGTTAAAGCAAGATTTACACGATTCGTTGGATTGCCATTTTTGTCTGAATCGTAAAGATTAAGAAGCTCTGGCTCTGTTTGGCCATCTTTTTGGATAATAACATGACGTTCAAGAGGAACAGGCCTATGCTCATCTACGATTAAATGAGTGTTTCCGCGAACAGAAGAAATCCATGCGCTAAAATCTTCAACATTAGAAACAGTTGCCGAAAGTCCAATAATTTTAACGCTTTGCGGAAGATGAATAATAACTTCTTCCCAAACTGCTCCTCGGAATTTATCTGCTAAATAGTGCACTTCGTCTAAAACAACAAATCCAAGCGAATTAAGTGTTATTGAACGCTCATAAAGCATATTTCGTAAGACTTCTGTTGTCATAACAACAATATCTGCTTCACTGTTAACAGACGTATCTCCTGTTAACAGACCAACTTTATTAGAGCCGTAAACTTCGCAAAAATCATGATATTTTTGGTTGCTAAGAGCCTTGATTGGAGTTGTATAGAAGGTTTTAACACCGCGATTAACGCCCAAAAAAACAGCAAAATCTGCTACAACAGTTTTACCAGCACCTGTAGGAGCAGCAACAAGAACGTTATCTCCATTTTCTAGAGCATCAATTGCCTCAAGTTGAAAATCATCCAAATCAAAGCTTAAGGAACTTTCAAATTTAGCAGCCATTGATTTAGAATGTTGCAAAGTCTTGCGAAACGCACTAAATCTTTGAGACGGAGATAATGGGAGCGTAGTCATAAACTATTCTTTAGTTTCCTTTAGTTTCTTTAGATTCATTAAAAATTGGATTGTCAATATCTTCTTTGCGCAAAGACAAGTTATTCCAATGTTGCCAAACAATTCTATGAGAATCTCCTACTTTTTCTCTGCGCTTTAAAACTCTAATTCTAGCCTCTTCTACACGTTGCGCAGCATCGAAAATCGGACGCGTAAAAAATGGATATGAATCCTTTTTCAACGAATCTTCACTGTTTTGCAACTTTTCAAAACAAGAATAAGCCTTAGTATAAAAACTCGTGCAATTCGTTAAAATCTTATACGCGCATTTAAGCGCGTACGCAAGCCCTGCGCCAATCATGCATAGCATAAAAAGAGTTAATAAAAGCCAAATCCACCATGGCATTTTAATTCTCCAAGTTTTGGCAATCGCTATTATTAACGCTTAATTCTCGCTGTGCTCGAGCAATAATCATAGTGCGCAAAGTTTCTGGAGAAACAGCTTTAATATGACGAGCGTGAGCAATGCAAAATGCAACAAACCAAGAGTCGGAAGAAACCGTTAAATGAACCTTAACGCCAGTTCCACAAGGCTCGATTGTAGCTCCAGAAAGACTCTTTAAGAAGTTCAAATCTGGCTCATCTGTAATAAAGCATGTTTGAGTACCATTGTCAAAACTCCATTTTCTAAGTTCGCTAACTGGAACATCTGGAATTTCTACAGGGCAAATAGGCTTAATAACTTCTGCACGCTCAATTCTTGCAACGCGCAAAACCTGCCAAATTCTCGGCAAACCGTTTGCTTTATTAATCGAAGTGTCTTTTGCAACAAAAGTACGCTTATCTTGTGGAGTTTGAGCCTCAACATCTGTCCAAACAGCAACGTAGTAAACGCCTTCATCAACAAAAATCTTAGAAGGAGCAACAATCTTTCTGCGTGTTCTACCAGCGCCATCTGTGTACTCCATGTCGATTAATGCATTAGCACTAATAGCGCTGCGAACAACAGAACAATTTCTAGGCTCTACCTCGTAACCAGTAAGGCTAAGCCAAGGAGTCTCCCCTGGGCTAACATGCCTACGCAAACGCATGTAAAGCGCTTTGGCTTGATCTCTTTGTTCAGCAGGCAAAAGAGGAGAATGCGCAAGGTAGTTGATAGAGGCCGTAAGCATACTCATATATTGTTGAGAAACTCCAGCTAAACGCTCAAGACCAAGCGAATTAGTTGCGGAAACAATACCTTCGGCTTCTAAAAGAGACCAATCAATATCGAAGAATTGGCTACCTGCCATCTCGCCATCGTCGGAAACAGTAGTAAGCGTATTAATGTCTTTATGCAAAATCGCAACAAATCTACGAAGCTCATCATCATTCTTAGGTTTGCCAATAAATCTTACAGCAAGCTCATTTAGTGGGAATTCTTCTCCAAGATGAGCAGAAAGGAAGAGCATTAGTCGAAGTCTGCGATCTACTTCGCTTCCAGTTTGGAAAGACGTCTTTTTTTGACGAGACTTGTCTGGCTCGTTTTCCGAAAGGGCTTGATTATCTTCCGCATTAGAACGTGCAGAATCAACGCTTTGATCAGCGTAATTCTCGTCGCATTCAACGAATTGCGTAGCAGCATTAAGTCTTCTATGGAAAGCGTCCACAGCTTCTTGAGGACTTACAACGCAAGAACCTGGGTGCTCAAGAACAAACATTGCTAAATCGTCGGAATCAGTGTATGCAACGTTCAAATGTTCACCATCAACGTCAACAGTTGCTGCAAATCTTCTAGAATCAATAACCTTAACCAATGCGTCTGGAATTGTTTGAGTTCCAAGACCAGGGGCAATCGAATCTAAGCCCAAACCAGGAATAGGTGTTTGAGGAACTCTAGGAGCAGTACGAGATGCAGAAGAATGTTGCTGATCTACTTTGCGCGATTCAGAAGAAGAAATCGACATAGAACGAGCTAAATAATTAGCAGCCGCAAGAACAGGAAGCTCTTCTTGTTCAAAACGAATACGCACGCGTGGTTCGTCACCAAGTTGCAACCTGTATGATGCAAAATCTTGGCCTTCTGACTTTGAAGAATATTCAGGCTGACGAGATTCAATCGCAATACCCATAGCTGCAAGCTTTGCACGATCTCTTTGGAATTGCTTTGCAAACGCAGCCTTTGCAGCTTGGTCGGCAAGCTCTCCATAAGAATCGGCATAAGCCTTAACTCGTTGCGCAATCTGACGCGAAGTCAGCCATTGTGGAAATGCGGAAGACAACACAGCTAGCACATCAAGCTCGTGTTTACCCCACTTATCGGAAAAACGACGTCTTCCGTTACTTCCTTCTGCCATTTGTCCTCACGTATCGTTTCTTTTGTAGTTTCATCTTGTGTTAAAAACATGCGAAAAATGCTAAATTCTCAACACACACCTTAACTATTTTAATGGTGTTTTGCCATACGTGTGGACATTTTCAAAAAAAGTCATCAATTTTCTTAAAAAGCCATTAATCAACACTATAAAAACGTTGGAATAAGGCCATTTTCCACACGACACGCCCGAATGAATTTATTTTGTGATTACACCCACTCATCTGGTTCAATGCCCTGAGGCCCCACAAATTCGCCATTTGGAACGTAGCTTGGCTCCCCCGCATCTTCTAAAACAGCATCCGCAAACATAGAAACTTGACTTCCAAAAGTCCAATCGCCTCGTATTGTAACGGATTTTGCAGCCGCCAAAGCTGGAACAGAATACGGGAATCTTTCGTTAAAATCATCAATAGTCTTGTAGAATCGTGGATCTAAATCCACATTTGGAAATATGTAATTGCCATCTTCCATCTCGTAAGAATCTGTAAGATGGAAGCGGTCAGAACGCATTATAAACAAATCGTTAGTTGTCTTTACAGGCAAAAATCGCATTCTATCAACCTCAACGCAAATTGCATCATCAAAAAGAGAAACAGCAGAGCCCATAGCAGTTTCAAGCTGAATCACTTTTTCGCTTGAATCATCAGTTGGGTCAACAGTCTTGTGATTGCAAATAACTGGAAGAGGGAGAACACCTTTATATTTTTTAAGAATCTTTTGCAAAGCATCAACACGAATCCAAATATTGTTAGTATTAAAATAAGGATGTTTATTAATACTTTGCGCACTTCTTCTATCTTCTGCAGCAACTTGAGTCATTTCACGAAGCATCATTCTGCCAGTTTCAAGACTTCTAACAATATGACCACCTTTACGGTCTGCTTGAGTACGCTTAGCAACCTCAATCATGATTGATGCACCAGTATTTTCAAAATGCTGAGCAAGAGTCCTAGACGGTCTCGCACCTAAATTGTCGGAGTTAGAAATGAACAAGTACTTAATGCCATTTTTCTTTAGAATATCCAACAATCCAGATTCCCAAATAGTTGAAAAAATGTCACCGTGACCCGGAGGACACCATTCTAAACTACTATCTTTAGAACAAGAAACAGGCTCACCCGTTTCCTCTAAAAGCTTTGGCTCTTGATGCTGAATAATTTCAACAGGAATATTTTCTTGAGAAAACTTTTTTGTACGCTTTAATACTTGCAAAGTATCTTTAGACGTGCGGAAAGAGTTCATAAAAATCAAAGGCAAATCAACGCCTAAACGTTGACGCGCTGTAAGAACTTGACCAATTATAATGTCAATAAATCTCATTTGACGAGCTTTATGCCTTCTAACTGGCAATAAAGACTTTGCGCAAGACAAGCCCATTGATGTTCCAAGACCACCATTTAGCTTAATAAATGCCGTTTTTGAGAATGCGTTAACAGCTTTATTATGATCAATTGTTTCATAAATCTCATGAAAATTTGGCACAGTCTTAATAGGCTCTACTGCGTTTTCGCGAATAAATCCGCCAGTTTTATCTTCATTCCACACTTTATAAAGACGTTCAAATTGGCTAATAGCAACTTCGCTCATACCGTGTTCGCGCATCTTTGCAGCGGACAATTCAAAAGTGTTGTCCATTTAACGCAGCCTCCCTGTATGCATTCTGATTAATAGTTTATCTGCTCAAACAATATGTTGCAAACAAAAATGGACTCACGCGTTAAACACGCAAGTCCATTTTTACATTTCAAATAGTTTTCAGTAAAAGAAAATTATTTGAAACTTAGCAAAAACTATTCAGCAGAGCCTTTGCCAACCTCAACACGAGCGAAAGCTAAAGCAGAGCCGCCAACTTCCTTGAACAAGTCGCCAATAGTCTTGGAAGGATCCTTAACATAAGCTTGCTCAAGAAGAACAGTTTCCTTGAAGAAGGCGTTCAAACGGCCTTCAACAATCTTTGGAACGATTTTTTCTGGCTTGCCTTCTGCCAAGGACTTTTCGGTAGCAACGCGACGCTCGGACTCCAACACATCTGCTGGAACATCTTCGCGGCGGAGCCACTGAGCACCCATAGCGGAAATTTGCAAAGCAGCTTCGTGAGCAACCTTAGCGCCTGCTTCGTCGGTAGCAATCATAGAAACAATGCTTGGAGGCAATTCAACGGACTTCTTGTGAGCGTAAACCTCAACGTGAGGACCGTTAACCTTGGCAATCTGGCCAACCTTAACATGCTCGCCAAACAATGCTGCTGCTTCTTCAACTTCTTCCTTAACAGTAGCATCTCCAGCCTTAGCGGCAAGAAGCTCTTCTGCATTAGAAGCATTGGCTTCAATAGCATTGTTCAACACAGTTTCGGAGAATTCAACAAACTTTGGTGTCTTAGCAACAAAGTCAGTTTCGGAATTCAACTCAACTGCATAACCAGTTTCGCCTTCTGCAGTCTTAACAACCTTAGAAGCAACGGTTCCTTCTTGAGCCTTGCGACCTTCACGCTTGCCAGCGGCCTGAATGCCCTTAGCGCGGATGATTTCCTTAGCGCGAGCTACATCGCCTTCGGCTTCAGTAAGAGCCTTCTTAACGTCCATCATGCCTGCGCCAGTTTCTTCGCGCACCTGCTTAATCAACGCTGCAGTAATTGCTGCCATTTTGTTCTCCTCATTAACTGCCAACAGGCTTATTCAGCCTTGGCTTCATTGTCGGACTGTTCAGATTCCTTAGTGAGCAGTTCCTTTTCCCATGCTGCCATTGGCTGAGCATTGGCATCTTCAGCCTTTGCACCCTTGCCAGCGTGATCAAGCAAACCTTCTGCAACAGCATCGGCCATCAAGCTTGTAAGAAGCTCTACGCCACGAATTGCATCGTCGTTTGCTGGAATTGGATACTCAACGGATTCTGGATCGGTGTTGGTGTCAACGATTGCCACAACTGGAATACCGAGCTTGTGTGCTTCTTCAACAGCCAAAGCTTCCTTGTTAATGTCTACAACAAACATTGCAGAAGGAGTACGGTTCATATTGCGAATACCGCCGAGCTGCTTGGAAAGCTTATCCTTTTCGCGCTCAAGAAGCAAAAGTTCCTTCTTGGTTAAACCAGATCCACGAACGTCGGTAAAGTCCATTTCCTCGAGTTCCTTCAAACGCTTTACGCGAGTAGAAACAGTTTGGAAGTTAGTCAACATACCGCCGAGCCAGCGCTCACTTACGTAAGGCATGTTTACGCGAGTAGCCTGATTTTGCACAGCTTCTTGAGCCTGCTTCTTAGTACCCACAAACAAAACAGTGCCATTGTGAGCAACAGTCTGCTTAATAAAGTCATAAGCCTTGTCGATCATGTCGAGCGACTTGAACAAATTGATGATATGAATACCATTGCGCTGAGTAAGAATGAACTGCTTCATCTTTGGATTCCAGCGACGAGTTTGGTGACCGAAGTGCAAACCAGCCTTCAGCATTTCGCTCATGGTAATCTGTGCCATATCTATATACCTTTCTTGTCGGTTCTTGCCTGGCCATGTCTGTTCGCATGCAACTTGGCTAGCATATAACTAAATCCAAGCCGACCGACACGAACGGACGCGTACATGGCGCGTATATGCGCATTCTGATAGACAATAAAAAACGAGCAATCGTATAACGCGACAACACTCATGCTCAAAGCGAACACGCAAATCCAAATTATAACAGAAGCTTTATACTAACTTTGTAATCAATCTCTATAAAAAATCGCGATAATTTATTAAATTAGCTACTTAGAAGAGCTATTGCGCAATTGGCGTAAAGCTTGCTTTCTAACATCTTTTTCTAAACGGTCAATATACACATGACCATCAAGATGGTCACATTCATGTTGAATCATGCGGGCCATTAAGCCTTTACCTTCTAAAACAACAGTTTTACCGTCTAGATCTATTCCTCTTGCTCTAGCATAATCAGCTCTGCGGGTCTTGTACCACAATCCTGGAACCGATAAGCAGCCCTCATCTCCGTATTGTTCACCATTAAGCTCTTCTATAACAGGATTTAGAATATAGCCTATTGTTCCATCAATGTTATAAGAAAATGCTCTAAGATTAACACCAATTTGGTTTGCGCTAAGACCTGCACGACCTGGGTCGTTTACAGTTTCTAATAAATCTTCTACAAGACTTCTAACAGATGGTGTAATCTCGCGAATTT
The DNA here is from genome assembly GCF_055700915.1 of Gardnerella sp. c10Ua_31. Lineage (NCBI taxonomy): Bacteria > Bacillati > Actinomycetota > Actinomycetes > Bifidobacteriales > Bifidobacteriaceae > Gardnerella > Gardnerella sp. c10Ua_31. The sequence continues at coordinate 76,791 of NZ_JANUYG010000001.1, forward strand.
CATCACAAGGTGTTCTAAGAACAGGGTCTGGAACAACGCGGATTTGTCTAATAGTCACGGCACTCCTTAAAACAAAAGGCTAATTAAAATCGCAATCTATAATTATACAAGCTTTATCGTAATACCAGCTGTAAATCTATATTTGCAATTGTTAATTAGCCTATTAGTATCTTATTTTATAATCTTATTCACTAACGGTTTGGTTTACTCCATCTTCATTATTTGAATAAGATTCCTTAGAATCGGATTGCACAGGCAAATCTTCTCCAAAACGCTTCAAATGCGTTGCAGCTTGATCAATAGCTTGCTTAACTTTAGGAGTAACAACCTCTTGAGCTTGCTTAACAGTTTCTTGAGCCTGCTTAACAGTTTCGGTTGTTTTATCTAAAATCTTAACCGTTGCAGGAAGTGGCCTACTATTAGGTTTTGGAGCATAAAGCTGCGTTTCAATAATATCGCTATATTTCTTCAAAACCTTTGGACGCACAACCTTCATGCTTGGCGTTAACGTACCAGCATCTTGAGAGAATTCTTCGTCTAAAATAACAAATTTACGAATAGACTCCGCTCTAGAAACTGTGCTATTAGCTTGATCAATAAATTGCTGAACAACAGATCGGATTGCATCATTTTGTGCAATATCTTTCATTGGAATAGTCTCATCCATTCCTTGATTATTAAGCCAAGAACGAACCATATCTGGCTCAAGCTCAATAAGAGCAGAAACAAATGGCTTTCCATCTCCAACAACCACTGCATGCGAAACAATAGGACACTTTGCAATAATAGTTTCAAGAGGAGCAGGACTTATGTTCTTTCCACCAGCAGTGATAATAATGTCTTTTTTTCTGCCAGTAATTGTTAAGAAGCCCTCATCATCAATCTCGCCTAAATCGCCAGAATGAAGCCATCCATCTTGGTCAATAACTCCTGCAGTAAGCTCTGGCTTTCCGTAATATCCAACAAAAACATTAGGACCTTTTACAAGAACTTCGCCATCATTTGCAATGCGAATTGTGATTCCAGGACCAGGCTTTCCAACAGAACCAACTTGATTAGCATGCTCAAAGTTAACAACACATGGAGCAGCTGTTTCCGTCATTCCATAACCTTGAATAAAAGTTATTCCATCTAATCCATTAAAGAAGTGAGCAAGCTCTGCATTTATTGGAGCACCACCACAAGCTAGCCACGCTAAATTAGGACCAAGTGCAGATCTTATAGAAGAACCAACAGTCTTCATATAAAAATCGTGCTGCAATTTTGCATAAATAGAATGCAATTTTCCTTCGACTTCGTCTTTAGACCACTCAACAAAATGCTGAACAGCCTTAGCAAAGATTCTACCGCGGATTCCAGCTCCAGCTTTTTGAGATGCTGCGTTATAAACTTTTTCAAACACTCGAGGAACGCCAAGCAAATACGTAGGCTTAAAACTACGCAAATCTGCCAACAAATGTTTAGCGTTTGGAACATATCCAATAACGCCATTCGCTCCAACTGCAACATATTGAATATACCTTGCAAAGCAATGTGCAAGAGGAAGGAATAGAAGTATTCTACTTGGCTTATACAACATGTCGTTTAGAACATCGTATGCTGCGTAAACAATGTGCGTAAAGTTTCTATTAGTAAGCATTGCTCCCTTTGGCTTGCCAGTAGAGCCAGAAGTGTAAACAATAGTTGCTAAATCATCTGCTTTTATTTGATTAATAGCATTATTTAGCTCATCGTCGCTTATTGATTTTCCAAAATCAATAACAGCATCAATACCATTGGCCTTAAAGTTAAAAACCGTTTTTAATGAAATTCGCTTATTGTCTTGACGAACTCTTTCCAAGCATTGCGCATGCTCTTCGTCTCCTGCAAAAGCGATAACAGGCTTTACTTCCGAAATAATATCTGCAGCTTGAAGAGCGGAGTCAGTTTCGTAAATAGGTATGCTAACAGCACCAATACAAGCGCACGCAAAGTCCACAACACCCCATTCATAACAAGTTGGAGAGTAAATAACGATTTTGTCTCCTTGCTTAACGCCAAGAGCGATTAAGCCTCTTGCAGTAGAACGAACTTTGGATAGCATCTGTGATGCGCTAACATCGTGCCATTGACGAGTATTGTCATCTTGCCATTGTGCAATCACACCTTGCGGGTCTCGCATTGCCCTATTGGCAAGCAATGAATAAATTGTGTCACCATCGTTAGTTGGGTGAATGTCTTCTACAGAAAATTCTCGCAGCATATTCTTAATTGTACGGTATAAGCATGCCAACACAAAACTATGAAGATACAAAAATATGCACAGAAAATTAGCGTTTTTTACAAAATAACAATTTAACAAATAACGATTTAGAAAACCCCTTGAGTAAAACAGCAAATGCAAATTATATTCTAGGGGCGTTACGCAAATAAGCTACATAATCCAACAGTTTATGCATGTACATACTTAATTGAATCAATAACTACTTAAAATTCATATTATGCAAACTACGATTAGGTAAAACCTAACCTATATCTGCTAACGTGCAAACCCATTTTCCCATTATGAATCTAAGTGTTAAAGATGTCCAATATTCTGTATCTCCAATATGAAGCAAAACAACTGCCTCTAATTGTGATGGAGAAACCAGTATTCCGTTTATCATCTTCGGTATTGTTGGATTACTTCTTAGCTTAGAAACTTCTGCCTCATTATGCTTATCTTTGTAGCATTCATTAATCAAGTACCACATATTCTCGAGTTTGTATATACACTCTTTTGTTAATGCTCTTTTCATCTCTGGCGATATTGGCCTGCCGTGAGAAATATCACCTACTATGCACGCTACTTTGCATATTTGCATTGCAAGATATAGGTACATCTTTTTACCATGCGTATTATTGAAACACGATGATACGTGATAACTTGCCATTGAGCGAGAAGACCCAACTGGTATTAAACCTTCATAAACTGGAAAAGGTCTTCTATCTTTAGTCTGGAACCGCGACGGATCTACTTGATCTGGGAAGTTACTATTAATAACCTCCCAAAATGTCTCATTATCATCGTCGTTTGCGTATAACAGAGTGTTAGAAAAATTTCTCATTCTCTCCTTCTTTCCTAAAATTTTGTCAAGTCATTTATTTTTTAATTCCTTATTTGTTAATTTTGTTTTCACATTATTTTCTAATGTTTAAGTAAAGCATACAGCTTATTGCAAAAAATAAAAGAGTTAATTTAATATGTGGATAAAACATTCATAACGCTTGAATTTTCGCCGAAAAATCAAGGATTATCTAACAAAAGTTATACACATTGAATAAAAAAGAATTGCTTTATAGTCCAAAGCTAAGCTGACTAATTTTATTTCCAGAATATTCATCAGCTTAGCTTTACACACTTTTTGGCCTATAACCCCACTTTTTTGCCTATAACCCAAAGCTGGCATACGTGCTGAGACATGTAATAGAAAATAAAAAAATCTCAGCAGATATGAGGAAAGTCTGCTGAGAAATCAAATGGAGCGGACAGCGGGACTCGAACCCGCGGTCTCAACCTTGGCAAGGTTGCGCTTTACCAACTAAGCTATATCCGCAAACAAGATGCCATAGTAGCCTGATTTATTGTTTAATGCAAGTTATAATCAAAAATAAAAAATGTATAGTGATTTTCTGCTGTATTCAAGCGATTTTACGGAGTGTTGAGCAGAAGAAAAAGATAAGAAAACGATAAGAAAAATATTGAATACGATAATTATTATCATTAAGCCATAAATTTTTATAAAACTTTTTCTTAAAATGTGATTTTTATCATGAAAAATCGTAAAAATAATGTAGAATAAAAATAGCTTTTACCAAACAGGTAAAAGAAAACTGAAAAAGCAATGTTTTTCAACGATGAAGCATAGAACAAGGAGGTTTCTATGAAGGCTATTGTTGCAACCAAAGATAAGAAGGCTCAGGTTGTAGAGAAGGAACTTCGTCCATTGGAATTTGGTGAAGCCTTACTCGATATGGAGTGCTGCGGCGTATGTCACACCGATCTTCACGTTAAGAACCAAGATTTTGGCGATAAAACTGGTGTTGTTCTTGGCCACGAAGGTATTGGTATTGTTAAGGAAGTTGGCCCTGGTGTTACAACATTAAAGCCAGGCGACCGTGCATCTGTAGCGTGGTTCTTTAAGGGTTGCGGTCATTGCGAATATTGCACCACTGGCCGAGAAACACTTTGCCGTAGCGTTTTGAACGCAGGATACACTGCAGACGGTGGCATGTCGCAAGAGTGCATTGTTGCAGCTGACTACGCTGTAAAAGTCCCAGAAGGCTTGGATCCAGCTCCTGCAAGCTCCATCACTTGCGCTGGCGTTACAACCTACAAGGCTATTAAGGAGTCGGGCGTACACCCAGGCGAATGGCTTATTCTCTTTGGCCTTGGCGGTCTTGGTAATCTTGCGTTGCAATATGCAAAGAACGTATTTGGCGCACACGTAATCGCAGTAGATGTTAACGATGCTCAGCTTGAATTTGCTAAGGAATATGGCGCAGATTTGTGCGTAAACCCACTTAAGGAAAATGTTCCTGAATTTGCTATGAAGAAGGTAGGCGGCGCTCATGGCGCTGTTGTAACCGCTGTAAGCAAGGCTGCTTTTAACAGCGCAGTTGACTCTGTACGAGCAGGCGGCACCGTTGCAGCTGTTGGTCTTCCACCAGAAGATATGGAACTCAGCATCCCTCGCCTTGTTCTCGACGGAATCCGCTTGGTTGGATCCCTTGTTGGAACTCGTAAAGATTTGGAAGAAGCGTTCCAGTTTGGTGCTGAAGGCAAGGTTGTTCCAAAATGCCATATGCGCAAGATGGAAGACATTAACGACATCTTCGATGAGATGCTCAGCGGTAAGATTCGCGGTCGAATGGTAATTGACCTCTCCCACTGAAAAAAGAGATAAAATAAAAATCTAGAAGCCACTTAGCAAATGCTAGGTGGCTTCTAGTTTATGTTTGTGCTTTAATTTTTAAGACTTAAGCATTAATCTTAAATCTCAGTATTCAGACTTAAGTCTTAAAAAATCTGCTATTTTAACGGAGGCATTGGCTTCCAATTAGGATCATGCAAAATTTTTCTGCTTGCAATACAACCAGTAAAAAGCTTTTTAACGCCACTTAAAATATGCTCACGATCTACAGCAACAAGCCTAATAAGCTCTTTTGCAGCAGTCAAAGCGGTTCCAAGAGCAAACATAAATGGTCTAAAATCGCCGTGGATCATAAAGTAGCGCGCCATAAAGCCACGATTTCGCATAATATGATAACGATTCATGTCGGAAGTGGAATTTAGTTGACGAACGCCAGCAATATCCCAATTAGGAATATTACGAGTTCTGCGAAGAATAATGTCATTTACAACAATCGGATTCGTAACTTTGCTAGCAAGATAGCCATAAGTAGTGTCATCCCAATAAATAAAGTAACGCGAATCTGGAAGTCCAATTTTCTCTACAATATTGCGCTTAAACAATCCCCCTTCAAAGCACATTGTGTTCATAACGCGGTAGCCAGATGGCCCAAATGCTGCTGGAGCGATTGGATTAGGAATTCCAAGAGAAACAATAAAGTTATATTGCCAATAAAAATCGCCACCGTCGTAGTCTAAACGGCTTCCTTGAATAACATCGTGGCTTTTAGTCCACTTGCAAAGACGCTCAATAGATTCTGGAACAGTTTCAACATCATCGTCCATAACCCAAAACCATTGTGCGCCAAGCTCATACGCTTTTTTAACGCCAGCACTAAAACCGCCAGCTCCCCCAAGATTGCTACTTTGTGGCGCGTAAACAACGCGGTTTGAATCGCCAGAATCGTCCGCGCTAGAAGCGCCCCATCTGCGCGAAAGAATATCGCCTAGATCATCCACCATTTTGTGTGTTTTTTCGCTACTTTCGTTGTCTACAACAACAATTCGCCACGGACATTGATTTAAACACTCAAATGATTTGAACAAATTTGCAAGAAGCTCCTGGCGCTTATAAGTAACAACAATAATCGCAAGCTTGTCTATAGTATTAACAGAAGTATTCGTAATTTCACTCATGCTCTTAATCTTACACTTAGCATTGCCATCAAAAAGCGTTACAAGTCAAAAGTTAATCAAACTGCTAAATGTTCTTAGCGCTTAGCAATAAATGTTCTTAGCATAAGATAAAAATAAAGAGTAGTTTCAGGGAAGGTGAAAATCCTTACTGGCGGTAACGAGGTAATTCTTGAATTAGTGAATTGTCTCGAAGCCCGCGAGCGGCACCACTGCTGCTGATTCGGTTAAAATCCGAAGCCAACGGTTAAAGTCCGGATGAAAGAAACGGAGGCTCTAATGAGCATTTCACGCGAAAATAATCATAAAACAAGCAATCACACAGCAAATAATCACGCAACTTACTCTGGCACAAACTATTGGTCAAGCGAAAAAATTGCTAAATACGCGCTATTCGTTGCGCTCTCTATTGCTGTAAGCTTTATAGAATTTCCACTTATTCCAGACGTAAACTACCTTAAATACGATCCTTCGGGAATTGTGTGTTTAATTGCAGGATTTGCATACGGACCATTCGCCGCTGCAATCGTAAGCGTACTAGGATTTGCTCCACACTTCTTCACTAACCCGTTTGGCGCAATAATGGCAATATTGGTTTCAATGGGCGCTTCTGTTAGCGCTGCAATCGTCTACAAAAAAATTAGAACCAAAGAAGGCGCTATTATTTCGCTTGTGGTTGGCTCTGTAGTTGCGATTGCTCTTGCAATAGTCGGAAATCTTATTATTACGCCGCTTTATGCTCATATTAGCGTTGAGCAAGTTGCTGCTCTTATAGTTCCAGCTCTGCTACCGTTTAATGTGATTAAGCTTGCGATTCATTGCGTAGTAACTATGCTTGTTTATAAGCCTGTTTCAAAACTTCTTAACTACAACAAATAGTAAACAAATAGCATTAGCCAAAATAGCATTAGTCAATTAAGTAAAAAGCAAGCTAATTATGCAAAGCAATAAAGTTATTCAATATAAAACAAGTTGCAAAGACGAAAAAAGCAATATGGATTATTGTGCTAAAAAAGATAATGCTGTTTCTTTGCAAAAAGTTCGCTTTAGCTATGATGGCGGAAAAACTTGGATTCTAGACGGAATAGATCTTGAAATTGCATATGGTCAAAGAATCGCAATAATCGGCAAAAATGGTAGTGGAAAGTCCACGCTAGCTAAAATTATTGCAGGACTTTCTTCCCCAGATTCTGGAATTGTTACGCTATGCGGAATAAAAGTTTTTGAAGCAAACAATGTTGATTCAAAAGCGTACCAAAAAGCACGAGAATCTATTGGAGCATTGTTTCAAAGCCCAGAAGACCAAATCGTTACAACAGTTGTAGAAGACGATGTTGCTTTTGGGCTTGAAAACTTGTGCGCCTCTAAAGAATTTATGAAGAAAAATATAAGCAATGCTTTACGCGCTGTAAACATGGAAAATCACCGTTTTAGCGACCCAAGCAATATGAGTGGAGGTCAGCAGCAGCGCGTTGCTATTGCGTCGTCGATTGCTACAAAATCAAAACTTCTTGTATTAGACGAGCCTACAAGCATGCTTGATTCTTGCGCAAAAACAGACGTAAATAAGCTTTTTGACAAATTACAAACGCGCGGCACAACAATCGTTCAAGTAACACATAAGATTAGCGAATGCAAAAATGCGGATCGAATATTAATGCTAGAAAATGGAAAATTGCGTGATGTAAGTTTATTGGAATTAGAAGAATTCTACGCGGAAAAATCGCCAGCTGTTATTGGATCAAAAAGCATGACGGAAAATGTAGAAAAATCAAATGCAGAAAATTCGAATGCAGAAAGCAAAAATAAACGTGATTCGAATAAAACAAACAAGAATGCAGCAATTGAAATATCTAATTTAAGTGTGAGCTATGCAAATAGTCAAAATCCAATAATAAGAGACTATTCTCTAAGCGTAAAAGCAGGCGAAATCGTTGCAATAATGGGAAAAAACGGGTGTGGAAAATCCACGCTCGCAAAAGCAATATGCGCACTTATTAAATACGATTCTGGATCTATTTGTGTAAACGGAATAAAAATTAGCGAGAAAACAAGCAAATCACAAATGCGTGAAATTCGCAAAAACATTGGTTACGTTATGCAATTGCCAGAACAGCAACTTTTTGCGCAAACTGTTTTTGAAGACGTAGCATACGGTCCAAAAAACTTTGGATTAGAGGGATGCGAATTGCGTTCCAGAGTATTGAGCGCACTAAAATCATTGCATATTGAACATTTAGCGCAAAAATCCCCATTCGAACTTTCTGGAGGCCAGCAACGACTAGCAGCAATCGCGGGAATTTTGGCTTGCAATCCAAAAATCTTGGTTTTAGACGAGCCTACAGCAGGATTAGATTTTGAGTATGCAAAAATCGTATTAAAAATTTTAAGCGATTTACACAATAAAGGCGTAACAATTATTGTTATTACGCATGATTTTAGTGAAGCAAAATCACTTGGAGCGCGCATAGTTACACTTGATTCGCGCGAAAAGAAGCAAGCGCAAGAACAAGCACAAGACGAAAAGCTTGAAAATACTAGCGAGAATGGTAGCGAAAACAAGAACAAAAACAAGTCATTGCTAAGCTTATTTAATACGCGAATCATACTAATATCATGCTTAATTCTTATGTTTAGCGCGTTTAGCATTACAAACTTCTACCAACTTGGAATCCTTGCACTATCAACGCTTGCTCTAATATTTCTCGCTAGAATATCGCCTATAAAATTATTCTTGTCATTGCACATGTTTATTGCAATATTCGTATTTTCTGGATTGTTTAATCTTCTAGTTGTGCATTCTGGAAGAGGACTTTTTAGAATCGGACCGATATTAATAACAGACGATGGAATAAAGTTTGCAATACTTTTCGCTTCAAGATTTTCGCTTGTTATACTAATCGGGTCAATAATTGTACTAACCATAAGCCAAACGCGATTGACTGAAGCATGCGCGTCTATTATTTCGCCTCTTAAAAGCGTAGGATTGCCAAGTCAAGAAATTGCTCTTATTATGAGCCTTGCTTTACGATTTTTGCCAACTCTTGCAAAAGAAGCAGAATCTGTTGCTTTAGCTCAAATTGCAAGAGGCGGAAACATAAAAGACGGGTCTATAAAAAAGCGATTGCAAGCAATAACATCTCTTATAGTTCCAGGATTTGCAAGTGTGATTCGGCACGCAAACACACTGGGACTTGCGCTAGATTCCAGATGCTACGTTCCTGGAGCAAAGCGCACGCACTTACATACAGAGAAAATTCGCATAAAAGACTTTGCGCTTTTAAGCGTTACATTAGCTATTGTGTGCGGAATAATTTTTGCTGGAATATTTATATAACTGATAATTGGAATATTTGTATATTGAACTCATTGAACGTGTTGAACGCGGATTCTTACGGTTAATGTATAATCCGATAAGCATTGAAAATTTAAGCGTTACAAGTAGATAATCAATAGTCGATAGTTGGTTGTTGATAATTGCGTTTAACAATATAGCGTTTTGACGTTTTAATGTTTTGAAAATTGGCGTTTTAACGTTTTATGCATGTTGAACGCGATTTGGAAGGAAAATAATGGCATTAACTAAAAAGCAAATTAAGCAATTGCGCGCGCTCGCTAACACTTTAAGCCCATTGCTTTATGTTGGAAAAAACGATATTAGCGACGCTGCTGTTAAGCAAGCAGACGAGACAATGCAATCTCATGAGCTTATGAAGTGTGCTGTACAAGATGGTTCTGGCTTAAGTGCTAAAGAAGCTGCGCAGGAGCTTGCAGAGCATCTTGGTGCAGAAGTTGTGCAAGTAATTGGCAACCGCTTTGTATTGTTCCGCGTTTCAAGTCGCGAAGATATTGACCACATTATGCTTGTTCGCGAATAAAACTCTCTTAAAAAAATAGTAATACTGCATTAAAAGGCTTCTTAAAATTCTAAGGAGCCTTTTAATTATCGACTTTATTTATTGTCATCGGATTTATGAAGAATGGCGCGAATTTGAGATAAACGTTGTGAAATCTCGTGCTCGTAGCCGCGATTATTTGGGTGATAATATTCGCGGCCAACTAGCTCATCTGGCATATATTGTTGAGAAGCCACAGCTCCTGGGTAGTCGTGAGCGTACTTGTACCCATCGTGATTTCCCCAGCTTTTCATTAAAGCAGTCGGAGCGTTTCGCAAATGAAGAGGCACTTGACCAATATTTCCAGCATCAACATCTTGCAAAGCCTTATTAATCGCATTGTAACTTGCGTTTGATTTTGGAGCAGTTGCTACAGCAATCACAGCTTGCGAAAGAATAATCCGCGCTTCTGGCATGCCAATTAAAGCAACCGCTTGAGCTGCTGCAACAGTTACTTGCAAAATTTGTGGAGCTGCCATGCCAACTTCTTCCGCAGCAGCAATCATAATCCGCCTTGCAATAAAACGCGGGTCTTCCCCAGCTCTAAGCATTCGCGCTAAATAATGCAAAGAAGCGTCAACATCACTTCCACGCATTGACTTAATAAAAGCAGAAATCACATCGTAGTGGTCGTCTCCATCTTTGTCGTAACGAACTGTAGTAGTATCCATTACGTTAGAAACAATATCGGCAGTAATAACAGGCTTCTTTTTGCCATGCTGCAAAGCAACATCTCCTGTTACTGCTCCTGCAGCCGCCTCTAAAATCGTAAGAGTTTTGCGAGCGTCTCCCCCACTTAAACGAATAATTGAATCTATTGCATCGTCATCAATCTTAAGCTGATTATTAAGACCATTTTCGCTAGAAATTGCGCGTTCAATAAGCGTGCGCAAATCTTCTACACTAAGCGACTCAAGTTTAACAACTACTGATCTACTAAGTAGTGGCTTAATAATTGAAAAGCTTGGATTTTCGGTAGTAGCACCAATAAAAGTTACATCGCGATTTTCTACGCTTGGAAGCAAAGCATCTTGCTGTGATTTAGAAAAACGATGAACTTCGTCAATAAACAGGACTGTTTCTTGACCTTTACTAACTAAACGCTCATGCGCGCGATCTAACACCGCTCGAACATCTTTAACTCCAGAAGTTACAGCAGAAAGCTCTTCAAACACGCGACCAGACTGTTGAGCCACAATATAAGCAAGCGTAGTTTTACCAACACCTGGAGGCCCAAACAACACAACAGAACTTGGAGATGTAAGAGAACCTTTAGATTGAGGATTTGCAAGCCTGCGCAAAGGCGAACCATCTTTTAGCGCATGAGTCTGCCCAAGAACGTCTTCGATAACGCTAGGTCGCATACGCACAGCCAATGGACGTGTTACATCGCTAGGCGCACTACTTGCTGTAAATAAATCCTGAACCATAATCTAAGTATACTCAATCCATAGAACAAACGTTCGACTATATTTTAGATTTTGCATAAAACATAAGTAAAATATAAGCAAAACGCAAATAAAACTTAAGTAAAACAACACTAAACGTGCGACACGCTGTAGTCAAAGAACACAACTTCGCCTGTATCTTGTGTGGAATCCAAATCAACAATTCCAGTAATAGCCCAATTATGGTCTCCGTCCGAATCGTCAATAATCTGCCGAACTTTCCACGAATGCTCATTTTTTTCTAGAGAATCATCCAAAATAAACAAGTCTCCGCCACGAGCTTTGGCATCGATACCAACATACTCATGTTCGTCGTAATAGTCGTCAAGCACATCATTCCACTCATGAACGCCGTAACCCCAAGCTTTGTCAAGCTCTCCCAAAGCATCCGCATCTTCCAAATCCATAAGTTGCACGCGGCGGAACATTGCATTTCTAATCAACACAATAAGTCCTCTTCGATCCGCAACAACAGACTCAGAAGTTCCAGGCGCAGCCGTAGTTACTGCACTAGCTTCAGCGTCCGACCCTCCAGCACTCTCCCACTCGTCAACCAAACTCGAATCAATAGAGCGCACAACAAGTCGAAGCCACGAAATAATATCGCGCAATTCTTCGTTAAGCATGTCTTCTGGCACAGTTCGAGCAAGCGAACGATAAGCGTCCGAAAGGTAACGAAGAAGCGTTCCTTCACTTCTAGCAATGCCATAGCGCGAAATATAGCCAGTAAAATCAGAGGCTGTTTCAACCATGTCTCGAAGCACAGATTTAGGCTTAATCCAATAGTCGTTTGCCCACGGAACATCTTTGCGATATTGCGCAAAAGCAGGCTCAAGCAAATCTTCAAGAGGCTTAGGGTAGCTAACTTCCGCTAAGCGTTCCATGCGCTCCTCGTAATCAATGCCATCATCTTTCATGCCAGCCATTGCAGCATCGCGAGCTTTACGCTCTTGCGCGCGAAGAACAGGCTTAGGATCATCTAAAGTTGATTCAACCATAGAAATTACGTCAAGCGCGTAGCTTTGAGATTCTGGGTCAAGAAGTTCCAAAGCAGCAAGCAAGAACGGCGAGAGTGGCTGATCTAGCGCAAAACCTTCTGGCATAGCAACATCAAGATCATAATCGCAAGAACCATCCGAAAGCTCTCTGCATTCAATAACTTGAGTGTCAAGCAAAGTTTGGAAAATATCATTGCAACGCTCAAGCAATTTTTCTTTATCTTGCGGCTTTTGCGCACTATCTTCAATAAGTTTTTCAACGCGTGCTCTAGCATCCCCACCTTGCGTAACTTCGTTCAAAATCATTGAGTGAGTTACAACCATGTGCGGATTCAAAGTTTCGGGAGCGCTTTCAATAAGCTTAGTAAACGTTTGCTCACTCCAAACAACAAATCCTTCTGGAGCCTTCTTACGCTTAACTTTTTTAAGCTTTTTAGGATCGTTTCCAGCTTTAGCAACAGCGCGCGCATTCTCAATCTCGAACTCTGGAGCCTCTGCAACTACTAAGCCTTCGGTATCAAATCCCATTCTGCCTGCGCGACCTGCAATTTGGTGAAACTCGCGAGCGCGAAGCTTTCGACTACGGTTCCCATCAAATTTTGTAAGAGCAGTAAGCACAACAGAGTGAATCGGCACGTTAATACCAACGCCAAGAGTGTCTGTTCCGCAAATAACTGGCAGCAACCCCTGTTGTGCGAGCTGCTCAACAAGCCTGCGGTAGCGCGGAAGCATACCAGCATGATGTACGCCAACTCCTGTGCGCAGCAGCCTTTGCAAGATTTTGCCGAATCCTGTAGTAAATTTAGTGCCTTTAATTGCTTGCGCAATTTTGTCTCGCTGATCTTTGCTAGAAACCCCCGTGCTTGCAAGCGCTTGAGCTGTTTCTAGAGCTGCGTCTTGCGAAAAATGAACTACGTATATTGGCGTTAAACCCTTGTTAAATAATAGTTCTACAGTTGTTGCAAGCGGCTTATCTGTGTACTCGTATTCGAGTGGGATTGGTCTTGGAGCGTTAGCAATAATATCAACACTACGATTTGTTGATTTTTCTAAGCGTTCCGCAATATCCGTTACGTCTCCAAGAGTTGCGCTCATAAGCAAAAATTGCGTGTTTGCAAGAGTAAGTAGCGGCACTTGCCAAGCCCAACCGCGCTCTGGGTCTCCATAGTAGTGGAATTCGTCCATTGCAACGCAATCAACTTTTGCGTTTGCGCCTTCGCGCAGAGCTTGATTTGCTAAGATTTCTGCAGTGCAGCAGATTATTGGAGCGTCCGCGTTAATATGCGAGTCGCCAGTAATCATGCCTACGTTGTCTCGCCCAAAAATCGCAACTAAATCGAAGAATTTTTCAGATACAAGTGCTTTGATTGGCGCAGTGTAGTAGGAGCGTCTGCCAGTGGCGAGCGCCGCAAAATGCATGCCGAGCGCTACTAGCGATTTTCCAGATCCTGTTGGAGTGTTTAAGACTACATGGTCTCCTGCAAGCAAATCCATAACCGACTCTTCTTGATGCGGCCACAAATCTACATGCTTGTTGGTCTTAACCCAATCAACAAATGCTTGAAAAATTTCGTCTTCGCTAGCATGATGCAAATCAAGAGCTAACTCGCCTAATCCAGCCATATTCCGCTCCTACTTTACTTACGCTTTAATCGCAGATTTATTTGCAATTTATTTGTGATTAACCTGCGACTTTACTTGCGCTTCTTCTTATCTCGTACTTTTACAGAGATTTGAATAGGAGTTCCCTCAAATCCAAACTCTTCTCTAAGAGAACGCTCAATAAAGCGACGGTAGCCGTGCTCTAAGAAGCCAGTTGCAAATATTACAAAACGCGGAGGGCGCGTAGAAGCTTGCGTTGCGAATAAGATTCGCGCTTGCTTTCCACCTCGCAAAGGATGCGGATGAGCAGACTGAATACGGCCTAAGAAAGCGTTAAGCTTGCCTGTAGGAATGCGCTTATCCCAGCTTTCTAAAGCTGTTCGCATAGCGCGCGCAAGACGATTCGTATGCCATCCTGTCTTTGCAGAAAGATTAACTCGCTCAGCCCAAGTAACGCGCTCAAACTCAGTTTTCCACAAGCGTTCCATGCGCTGCCTAGAGAATTCGTCCATCAAATCCCACTTGTTAAACACAAGTACGATTGCGCGACCCGCGTCTACAGCCTGGCTCATAACTTTTAGATCCTGCTCCGCAATTGGCTGCGAAGAGTCAAAAAGAATCAAAGCAAGTTCCGAACGCTCAATCGCAGCTTGCGTACGTAGTGAAGAATAGTACTCTGCGCCAGTAAGCTTGTGCTGCCTGCGCTTAATACCAGCCGTGTCAATAAACAGCCAGTCCTCACCGTCTACGCGCACAACCTCATCAACAGGGTCTCGAGTAGTTCCAGCCAAGTCGTTTACAACAGAACGCTCTTCGTGAGCCAAATGGTTCAAAAGTGAAGACTTACCAACATTTGGACGTCCAACTAAAGCAACTCTGCGAAGACCTTGCGGAGTTAAGAATCCAGAAGTCTTATTCGCTTTCTTTAAAGATGCAAGAGCCGCGTCAAGCAAATCTCCAACGCCTCTGCCGTGCATTGCAGAAATTCCGTAAGGCTCGCCCATTCCAAGCTTCCAAAACTCTGCAGTTAAATACTCGCTTCTAGCGTCGTCAACCTTGTTAACTGCCAAAGTAATAGGCTTACCAGCAGAGCGAAGCATTGAAACAATACGCTCGTCGGTAGCTGTTAAACCAACTTGACCATCTACTAGAAAAATCACAGCATCACTTAAACGCACTGCTACTTGCGCCTGTTGAGCAATCGAAGAATCAATGCCTTCAACATCTGCTTCCCAGCCGCCAGTGTCAACAAGCTTGAAGTTGGTTCCAGCCCACTCAGCATCGTAGCTTACGCGATCTCTAGTAACGCCTGGAGTATCTTCTACAACAGCAACTCTGTGACCCAAGATACGGTTTACAAGCGTTGATTTTCCAACGTTTGGTCGGCCAATAACGGCAATTACTCCAACAGCTTTTGTATCTTTCGACTCATCTTCGCCTGCTAAATTTCCGCTAAGAAGCGCACGGTCTTCATCGTCAAGATCGTAGCCTTCAAGATTTGCAGCATAACGGTCGTACTCATCTTGCTCAATTGCATCGTCAACCATCTCTACAAGCGCGTCAAGAGTCTGCTCAAAAGTCAAATCAGAATTATCTAGAGTTGTAACACCGTCTGCTGCTTTAAGAAAATGAGTAACTTTAGAATCTTTAGCGTCGCGAGCGCGAATATCGTCTTCTTCTAAAGATTCATTATTCTTAGATTCATTATTTTGCGAATTTTCTTGCGCAATATCTTGCTTGTTTCTGCGAGCTTGGCGCACTTCTTCGCGAGCAGTAAGAAGCACTCGAACTTGCGCATTAGGAGCCACAACAGTAGTAATATCGCGGCCTTCTGCAACTATGCCTTCTCCGCCAGAGAAAGAATCCTCAGCAGACTCTGAAGCAATATATGCGCGTTGAGCAGCAATAAGCATGCGTCGAACTGCAGGAATCGAAGAAACAGTAGACACGTGCGAAGAAACTTCGATGGAACGCAATTCTTCGCTAATATCTTCACTATCAATTACGACTACAGGATTTTTTGGATCAACGCTAAATTCAGCATAATCTTCCGTAAACAATGCTCCAACAGCTTCAACAATTTGATTAAAGCGTTCTGCATCTGCCGAATTTGTTGGATTTCCTTCTTCATCCAACTCAAGCTGCTTGCTTAAATCAATTCCTTGCTTTAAACACCACCATGCGGCAGCTCTATACATTGCACCCGTATCTAAATACGCAAAACCGTAGTATTGTGCTAAAGCGCGAGAAGTAGAAGACTTGCCAACTCCTGCTGGTCCATCAATTGCTACACAAATCACAGGCCAACCTCCTTAGAAAGCGAGCGCACTTCTACTTGCGAAAGCACGCGATAAGACCCAGCTTTTAAGTCGCCCAACTTAATAGGGCCGATTTGCGTACGAACAAGGCGCTTTACTGGGAAGCCAACAGCTCCAAAAATCCTACGCACAATGCGATTTTTGCCAGAGTGCAAAACAACTTTTACGATTGTTGCATCGTGATTCTGATCGATTATTGCGCATCTGTCTAGCTTAATCCAGCCGTCTTCCAGATTTACGCCTTGCGAAACTAGCCTGCGGCAAACCATTCCGTTGATTTTGCCTTCAACAGTTGCAATATACGTTTTTTCAACTTCGTACTTTGGATGCATAACATGCTGGCTTAGCTCGCCATCGTTGGTCATTAAAATAAGACCTTCCGAATCGTAGTCCAAGCGACCCATGTGGAAAATTCGCTCGTATTTGTCTCCAACAATATCTCTTAAAGTAAAGCGACCTTTTGGATCATCCATTGCGCTCAAAACTCGCTTTGGCTTATTAAGCGCAAGCGTTACAAGCTTGTGATTGAACTTTACTCTGGATCCGTCTACGCGAATTTTTTGCTTACTTGGATCTACTCGAGTTCCGAGTGTTGTTACAAGCTCATCATCCACTTCAACACGCCCATCGAGAATAATCTCCTCACATTTGCGTCTTGAACCAAATCCCGCTTCAGCAAGTAGCTTTTGCAGTCGAACGGCATTTTTGTCATTTGAATGCGCCTGATTGGCGCGGGAATATGCGTTTGGCATCGTTCTCCCAACGTGACCTATTGTATTAATTTAATCTTATTGATGTTTTATTTATGGCCATTTTTGCGTATTTTTTAATAATTTTTAATCATTTTTTAATACTCACAGCAAATTGCCACGTTTTTCTATACTAGCGTATGGCATAGCCGTGATACTATAGCAAACGTTTGGTTGTGTTGCGAATAACAAAACAACATAAAAACAACACAACACGTACACATTAACGTAAGGAATTGTTATGAACAACACTTTGCAAAATAAATGTTCAAATGATGAGCAAAAAACATCTGCTCCTGCACCTCTTATTTTTAGGATTTTTGCTGAATTTATTGCAAGCGTTTTTGCAATATTTACTATTTACACATTCTCTTCTGTTGTAACAGCAATGTACGGCGTGAATGTTCTTTTGATTGCTGCAGGAACAGGCTTAGCTTACGCAGCAGCAATCAGTATAGCAGCTAAGGTTTCTGGAGGTCACGTTAATCCAGCAGTAACAATCGCTTCTATGCTTACTGGAAGAACCTCTTATATCTCTGGAATTTTATACATTATTGCGCAAGTTCTTGGCGCACTCGTTGCTGCTTCAATAACTGTTTTTATTCTTCCTCAAACTAAAATGGTTCCAGAAAAAACATGGTTTGCTCCTGTTGTAAACGGTTTTGAAAGCGCTTCTATCTCTGCAAATCAACTAAAAAGCGTTAATGCTTCTTTTGGCGTTATCTCCGCATTAATAGTTGAGATTATTGCAGTTCTTATTATTGTTGCAACAGCAATGACGTATACGCGCGAAGATGGTAGTGCTAAATGCACGTATGCAGCACACATGGGTATTGCATACTCTGTTGGAGCTTTTATTACCTACCAAATTACTGGATCAGGTCTTAATCCTGCTCGCTCTACAGGTATTGCCATTCTTGCACAGTCTAAGAAATTAGCTGCTTCGCCATTAAGCCAACTTTGGGTATTTTGGATTGCTCCTGTTTTTGCAGCAGCTCTTGTTGGATTCATTATGCTTATTAGCAAGCTTGTTCGTTCTTCTTCAAAAGACTCAACCAGTGCTAAAGAATCTAATAATTCTGGCGATTTAAGCTTGGATGATTCTTCCAAAAACACTTCCTCATCTAACGAAGAATCAGAAAATAGCGAGAATAAAGAAGTTAACCCATTTTATAACGAAGACAAATAGTTAAAACAAAATAGGTTACATAAAAACAAAAATAGAAAAATACGTTATTAGCAAACCAAGTCCTAGTGCAATGCTTAGAAAAGAGTCAAAGGCAACGGATCTAACTTTCCAAGGGCTTCGTTGAGAGAAAATTAAGCGTATTATTCCAAGAATGATGGCTGTTGCAGAAATAATAACTGTAGCAGCCATTATTCTTCCTATAAAAGCTAATACAGCGCACACGCATACGATTATTGCTACAATCCATTGCGCGTATGGCTTACCTTCTTTTACTTCCGAAACGTAGATATGATTTCTTGAGTTGCTATTCGCATTGCTATTCGCATCGTGCATTAATTCATCTTTATGATCAAATTTTAATTCGCTATCTTGATTCTTCTGGCTAATTGTCATACTTGTATAATACATAAAAAGCCTTGGAAAGTATATTAAATACAATCCAAGGCTTTTTACGTTAATATGATTAATCGAGCTAATCTAACTGACTAATCAGCTATTTACAGAAATACTAATTTGCAAATAGCGATTGATTTTTAGTGGAAGAAGTGCCTCGTTCCAGTAGTGTACATTGTTACGCCAGCCGCGCGCGCAGCTTCAAACACTTCCTCATCTCTAATAGACCCTCCAGGTTGAACTATTGCGCTTACACCTGCTTCTATCAAGATTTGAGGACCATCAGCAAACGGGAAGAATGCGTCAGATGCTGCAACAGATCCTTTAGCACGCTCAACGCCATCAGCCAAAGTATTTGCTCTTTCAACTGCAAGATGGCAAGAATCCACGCGATTAACTTGACCCATTCCGATTCCAACAGTTGCTAAATCATGCGCAAGCAAAATGGCATTAGACTTTACACACCTAAGAGAACGCCATGCAAACTCTAAGTCTTTTAAGGTTTCTTCGTTCGCTGGGTTTCCAGAAACAAGAGTCCAATTTTGTGGATTATCTCCAAAATCATCAATCTTATCTGCACTTTGCACCAACGCTCCGCCGTCAATAGGATGCACTTGCAAACCTAAAACAGGAGGATTTGCAACCTTTAGTATTCGCAAATTCTTCTTCTTAGTGCGCAATAATTCCAAAGCCTCAGGCTCGTAGTCTGGAGCAATAATTACTTCTGTAAAAATTGGACGCACACTTTGTGCCATTTCTAGAGTAACAGTTGAATTGCAAGCAATCACTCCACCGTATGCGCTTACAGGATCGCAAGCGTGAGCCTTCGCATGAGCCTCTGCAGCTGTTGCACCTATTGCTAAGCCGCAAGGATTATTGTGTTTGCAAACAGCAACAGCAATTTGCGGAGCAAAATCCCAAACTGCACGCCATGCTGCATCCGCATCAACATAATTGTTGTAACTCATTGGCTTTCCGCCAAGAAGCTCAGCTTGAGCTAAACCGCCATTATGCAACGGATCAAGATAAAGCCCCGCATATTGATGTGGATTCTCTCCGTACCTAAGCTTACGTTCAAGAGTCCATGTTCGCGTATAGTCACATGGAAGTAACGAATCTTTGCTTGTTTTATCAAGCGAATCATCGCTGTTTTCTGTGTTTTCTATCATGCTCTGTGGCATTGGCCAAGCACTATTAGTCCATTGGCATATTGCAGCATCGTAAGCGGCTGTATGCTCGAATGCTTTATGCGCTAAGTATTCGCGCTCTTGCAAACTAAAGCCTTCGCCAGAAGCAATTCGATTAGCAAGCAATTTGTAATCTGCAGGATCTGTAATAACAGCTACAGACTTATGATTTTTAGCAGCTGCTCGAATCATTGAAGGTCCACCAATATCGATTTTTTCAATAATGGCGTCGTTTTTAGCGCCGCTCATAACTGTGTTCACAAAAGGATACAAGTTTACAACTACAGCATCAAATGGCTCAATATTCAAATCTTTAAGCTGCTTTACGTGATCCGAATTGCTCATATCTGCTAAGATTCCAGCGTGAATATGTGGATCGAGTGTTTTAACTCTACCATCTAAACTTTCTGGGAATCCTGTTACATCCGACACTTGCGTAACGCTTACACCCAATTCTTGAAGCTTTGAAGCAGTTGAACCAGTTGAAACAACTTGAGTTCCACACTTTCTAAAAGCATCTGCAAGCGTTTCTAGTCCTTCTTTGCAAAATACTGAAACCAGTACTCGCTTTATTGACCTTTTACCTGTGGTTATCAGCACATCTGCATTTTGTTCTTGCTCATGTATCTGTTGCACCGGTCTTCCTCCTTGTGTTGGATGAGGATTTATTTTTTATTAACTTTTGAGCTGACTGTTCTAGTTGACTCAAGATTACTAGTTTCAGTTTTGCTCTCAAGCAAAGGTTGATTTTCGGATAAAATTTTATTGCTTAAAAGTCGAATACCAATTATTATTGCGCAAACAAAAAGAATAATAAGCCAAGAAAAGCCAAAACCATATATTGTTAAATGCCCTAAGGAACGAAGACTTCTACTTACATTAACTCCAACATGTGCTAATCTAAATCTTCCCAAACTACCATTTGCAAATAGAAGCAATACACTCATAACAAGTATTATTGCCATGCAAGACGCTACTAGAACTATTGCAGATTGAACAAATGCAAAAGCTGTTTTCTTCCAGTCTACTTTATTGTTATCAAATATGATTCTAAGGTTGCACAACTTTGAGTACAAAATTATAAACAATGCCAAAATAGCGCACAAAACAAACAATATACTAACCGAAGCTGTTCTATAGAATGAATCTTTTATAGCATCTGGGAATATTGCAAAAAGTGGAATAGGTGGTAACGATTTTTTGCTAACAGAAAAAATACTAAAGCTTGCAATATCTCCAATGTTGAATCCTGCTCCAGAAATCCAAGATAATGCCCATAGTGCAATATTCGGCAACCACACTAAACAGGCAATAGATGTTAAAATCCTAGAACCGATTTGCATCCCTAGCTTAGAAAATGCAATCTCAACGTTGCTTGAACCAACTACACACCAAAAGATGATTGTTAAAAGTGCAACAATTGCGTAAATTGCCAAAACACTTATAGAGCAATAAAAACAGATTTTTGCGCATTTAATTGTTCGCTCAGAAAAATGCTTTGCCAACTTTTGTTTTATTTGTGCAAACGTAGAAGAATATGGAAAAACGGCAATCATCATAGGCAAAATATACACACAAACACTTTTTAGCAATATTATTGGCGAAGAATCCAACAACTCAATATTAGTATTTTGGGATATTACATAATTTGCAAAAACCCAAACAAATAATCCTATTGAATTGGCTAATTGACCGCCTTTTAGCTTTCTCATTGCAATTGCAAGAGATGAAACTAAAAGAATTGTTAATCCAAGAGGAATAATCGTAAGAACAAAATCGTCAAAACCAAGACCAACACCTTGTGCAAAAAGAAGTACGGCCCATGTTAAAGACATTGATGAATCAGAAAGATTACCAGTTCCTTCTTCAATCGAAATTACTAAAAGCGTTAAAGACATAAACAATCCAACAATAAGAGCAAAAACAAAAATAGCTATTGCTGGAATAGCTAAACCCTTCAAAACGCTAATAAGAGAAGATTTTAGTTTTTTCAAAATTGTTTCTCCCCTACGTTCTTAAAGTTTAGACTTGGATTATTTTGGATTATCTATGTATTTAACGCTTTTCCTAAAACTATTATTTGCTGTGTTTAAGCTGGCATTTTCATTAAGCTAGAGCACTTATAGGATTGCAGGTCGCTCATTCCGTTAATGCCCGTTAGCTCCATTACAAAGCAGAATCCAGCAACAACACCTTCGGATCTTTCAACAAGCCTTGCAGCAGCTTTTGCGGTTCCTCCTGTTGCAATCAAATCATCAACAATAAGAACACGCTGGCCAGGTTTAATCGAGTCTTTTTCAATCTCGATTTTAGCTTCTCCATATTCAAGAGAATACGATTCGCTAATAACTTCTGGCGGCAACTTCCCTGCTTTTCTTACGGCAACAAAACCCTTATTTAAGCGTGCAGCTAATACTGGGCCAAATAAGAATCCACGAGCTTCAAGACCTGCAACTAAATCAAAAGAATCTTTAGAAACTGGCAAAGAATCAACAAGTGACTCAATAAGAATGTTCATACCACGAGCATCTGCAAATACTGGTAGAAAATCGCGAAAAACAATCTTTGGATTAGGGAATCCTGGAATTGTGCGAACAAGAGATGCTAAATAATTAGCATCTTCACTACTAACATTCTTTAGAGGCTTTACCGTAATATCAGTTGTTGTCATAATCCTAGCGTTCTATTCTAGTTTTCTTTATTTTCATTAGATTCGCTAGATTCTTGAACCTCGTTAGATTCATTGGATTCTTGCGATTCGTTATCTTCTGCGCTATCCGCATTATTATTAGCGCCTTCTGCACTATCTTCTTTATCGTAGCTATTAAAATCTACGCGAACGTAAACCCTGTTAACAGCACGGAAAGATACGCGAAGCAGACTACCTTCTGAATCTAAAACAATTTCTTCGTGATCTGCATCAACGCTAACAACTTTACCAATAATTCCGCCAATGGTTATAACCTCAACACCAGGCTTTAAGGAATCATGGAAAGAACGCAATTCAGTTTGGCGCTTTTTCATGTTACGAGATTGGAACCACATGATACCAACCATGGCAATTACAAGAACAATAAGCATGCCATACTGGCTAAAGAATTGGGGCACAATAAACTCCTTAAGTTATCCAACCCTAAGACGGTAAAACACCGTCCAAATCAACTATTTTAGGGTATCTATCTGACATTATCGGGTGCTTTAAGACCTAAATGTTGCCAAGCTTTTTCAGTTGCAACTCTGCCTTTAGGTGTTCTAACAAGAAAGCCTTCTCGAACCAAATATGGTTCACAAACTGTTTCCACAGTCTCCGACTCTTCTCCAACCATTGCAGCCAAGTTATTAAGCCCTACAGGACCACCATTAAATTGAACCACAATAGCTTTTAGAACAGCAATATCTAAGCGATCAAGGCCTTGAGTATCTATTTGATACAAAGATAAAGCCTCGATTACAGACTCGCGATTTACTTCTTTAAGATTATGGACTACTGCCCAATCTCTAACACGCCTCAAAAGTCGATTTGCAATCCTAGGAGTTCCTCTAGAACGCAAAGCAAGCTCTTTTGCAGCTTGGCCTGCAAGATTTACGCCTAAAAGTGCGGAAGAACGCTCAATAAGCTTCTCTAGCTCTTCGTGAGGATAAAAATCCAAGTGAGCAGTAAAACCAAAACGTGCTCTAAGCGGAGAAGGAAGCATGCCTTCTCTAGTAGTTGCGCCAACAACCGTAAAATGAGGCAAAGTAAGCGGTATAGAAGACGCTCCAGGTCCTTTTCCAACCATAACGTCTACTCGAAAATCTTCCATAGCGATATAAAGCAACTCTTCTGCAGCGCGAGGAAGTCGATGAATCTCATCAATAAACAACACTTCACCTGTATCTAGAGAGCTTAAAATTGATGCTAAATCTCCAGCATGTTGAATAGCAGGGCCAGAAGTAACTCGAATAGAAACACCTAATTCGTTAGCAACAATCATTGCCAACGTTGTTTTTCCAAGACCAGGAGGACCCGCAAGAAGCATATGATCTGGAGGAACATTACGCAATCTTGCAGCATCCAAAAAAAGTTGCAATTGCGCTTTTAATAAAGGCTGACCAATAAAACCATCCAGAGCATGAGGACGTAACTCCTCATCACTAATTTGCTCGTTTTCTATAGCACTAGAAGATACTATTCTTAATGAATCTTCTGATACGCCAGTATTAACAGATTGAACGTTGTTGATCTTCTCGTTGTTTAGCTTCTCGCTGTTGATTTTCTCGCCAAAACTCATAATCCTCACCTGCCTCTATCTAGCGAAGACAAAGCCATGCGCAAAACTGTTGGCATATCTTCATCTCTAATTGGCAAAGAAATATGCTCTTGTTTACAAACGCTTTCCACTGCTTTTTGAGCATCAAACTGCTTCCAGCCTAAAGACATCAATCCAACAACAACTTTTTGCATAGAAGAATCGATAAAATCGCTTATATTATTGTTTACATTTTTATCCGCGCTATCTTGTTCTAATAAAGACACGTCAATAGAACCTTTAAGCTCGAGAATAATTTTTTGTGCACCCTTTTTGCCTAACCCTGGAGCAGAAGAAAGCGCAGAAACATCTGAATCCGCAATAGCTTTAATCAAACGATCTACGCTTAATGTTGAAAGCAAAGAAAGAGCAACTTTAGGACCTACTCCACTAACTTTTTGTTGAATTTGAAGAAAAATACGCTTTGCAGCCATACTCGTAAAACCATAGAGCGTAATAGCATCTTGACTAACTTGCAAAGACGTATAAACTCTAACTTCTTGACCTTCGCGCAAAGATGATAAATCTGACGAAGGCATATATACCTCGTAGCCAACGCCACAAACACAGACAAGCGCACAACGCGAATCGATAGATTCCACTACGCCATTAAGCATACCAATCATCAGCGCTCACCTTTCTGAATGAATCCCTACAGCCTATAGAACATCTGTTCTATAAACATCCTACATACCTCGCCCGACAGAACTTGATCCGCGCGCCGCACGCAAAGACTCGGCCCACTTTCTTTGAGCATCCGTTAAATGCTGCTCTCGCTCTCCGCCTTGCAACGCGCCTGCAGGTCTAAGAGCATGGCAAATAGCTTGAGCTAAAGCATCGGCAGCATCTGCAGGAGTTGGTAAAACATTAAGATTCAAAAGACGCGCAACCATGCGCTCTACTTGCTCTTTGCCAGCACTACCACTGCCTGCAACAGCAAGTTTAACCTCCGTTGGAGTGTGTAAAGCAACAGGAATACCCCTTTGAGCTGCAACAAGCATAGCGATTCCTGCAACTTGAGCAGTTCCAAGCACCGTATTTCGATTTTCTTGAGCAAACACGCGCTCAATCGAAACAACATCTGGCGAAAACCTCTCGATTTTCTCCACAAGACCATTGTAAATTTCTAGCAATCTTAAATCTTGAGAAGTTTTTGGATTGCTTCTTAAAACATCGACGTGAATAAAAGAAAGCCGACGAGAAACGCCGGCTTCAATCACGCCAACCCCGCAGCGAGTAAGCCCGGGGTCAACGCCCAAAATCATCATTGGAAACTATTCTGCTTCCTCAAGCTGAGCCATAACTTCATCCGAAGCAGTCCAGTTGCTATAAATATTTTGAACATCGTCCAAATCATCAAGATTGTCAATCAAGCGAGACACCTTTTGAGCATCTTCAAAGCTCAACTCAACCTCGTTATTTGGATGCATAACGATTTCTGCAGAATCGTAGTCAAAACCAGCATCTTGCAAGGCCTTACGAACAGTTACCAAATCGCTAGAATCCGTGTATACGGAATACACGTCTCCATCGTCTGCAACGTCTTCAGCACCTGCTTCTGCAGCAATATCAAAAAGCTTGCTATAGTCAACGCCTTCGCTAGGAACTTCAATCAAGCCCTTGCGCTCAAAGTTAAAGCTCACAGAACCACTTGTAGCCAAAGAGCCATTGCCCTTTGTAAGAGTGGAACGAACATCTGCTGCAGCGCGATTACGATTATCTGTAAGGCACTCAATAATCAAGCCAACGCCTGCAGGAGCATAGCCTTCGTAAACAATCTCTTCGTAGTTTGCACCGCCTGCTTCTTCTCCAGAGCCACGCTTAACAGCACGCTTAATGTTGTCTGCTGGCATAGAAGCTTTCTTGGCTTTAACGATTGCATCGTACAAAGTTGGGTTACCATCTGGGTCTCCACCACCAAGACGAGCTGCGATTTCAATATTCTTAATAAGCTTGGCGAAAAGCTTGCCGCGCTTTGCGTCGATAGCGGCCTTCTTGTGCTTTGTGGTCGCCCACTTGGAATGACCTGACATGATACTCCTAAAAAGTGTACGGTTACGTAAACGTGATGATTTTAATGCGCTTTAGCGACAAATCACCAAATTGAATTTATTTCAGCAAATTTTTAACTTCAAAAATGCGCTGAAAAACAGTTATAGCCCCACCAATGCAAAGAATAATCATTGCCAAGCAAAGCCACAATAACCAACCCGTTAATCCGCTTAATCCCATTGAAACTAGAATTATGGCAACTCTATCGGCGCGAGTAATCAATCCTTTTTTAGCGTCTACTCCAACGGACTCGCCTCTTGCTCTCGCATATGATGTTACAAAAGCAAACATCATAGATACTAGCGAGCACACTAATCCGCAATATCTCAAAAAATTATTCACGTAAAATGGCACATATAAGCAAATGTTTAGATTATTTGCTCGATATAAACAAATGCAAACACACGCAAAAAGCGACCAATCTGCAATTCTATCTAGAGTTGAATCTAAAAATGCGCCAAATTTAGTGCCACCATTCTTGTTTGTTAAAGCAGCAACAGAGCCATCCAAAGCGTCTGCAAGAACAAAAATCGTAAGCAAAATAGTGCCAATAAAAAGCTGGCCGCTTATAGAAATAAAAACAGAAGTTGCAACAAGTGCAATGGTGCCAAAAATCGTAACACTGTTAGCGCTACATCCAAATTTAACAAGAAGCTTTGCGATTGGCAAAATAACACGTTTGAATCCACTTCTTAAAGATTCCAACATATTAAGCCTTTCTTTGATTCAAGCACAGTATTCAAACACGAGTATTCAAACACAGCGCTCAAACACGAGTATTCAAACACAAATCACTTCTAAACTCATCACCGTGTTAACAAAAACGCCGCTTAAAACTAAGCGGCGCTAATTCTAGCTCCCTCACCTGGATTCGAACCAAGACAAAGGGTTCCAAAGACCCGTGTGCTGCCATTACACCATGAGGGAACGGCGGAAAAAACCGCCAAGTCACTATTATGCCACAACAATCAAAATCGTCAAGCTTGGCGTGGCGAAATAGGATTTATGCAAATTTATGCAAACAAAAACCCTTTTCCGTGGTGCTCTGGGTATGTGTCAAACAGCTTTGCAACAGACCCATCTTCAAACACAGCCTTAATAGCACTTGCCAAAAGTGGAGCAATTGAAAGAACTGTTAACCCATCCCAACGCTTTTCTTGTGGAATTGGAACAGTATCTGTTAACACAACTTCTCTAGCGCCACAATTCTTTAATCGCTCAACTGCAGGTCCAGAAAGAACGCCGTGCGTTGCAACAACAGTTACAGACTTCGCTCCAGCGTCTTTAAGAACATTGCAAGCACCTGCGATTGTTCCAGCAGTATCGATTAAATCGTCTACCATAACGCAATCGCGACCAGCAACATCACCAACTACACGGTTTGCTACAGCTTGATTTGGACGCGTAATATCTCTAGTCTTATGAACAAAAGCCAATGGACCTCCGCCCAATCTTTGCGCCCACTGTTCTGCAACACGAATTCGCCCTGCATCTGGCGAAACAACGGTAACATTGCCTAAATCTTCGCTAAAGCGATCCCTTACATAGTCCACCAAAACTGGCATAGCAATCAAATGATCTACAGGACCATCAAAGAATCCTTGCGATTGCGCAGCATGCAAATCAACGCTCATAATGCGATCTGCGCCTGCTGTTTTAAGTAAATCAAACATCAAGCGGCAAGAAATAGGCTCACGACCGCGATGCTTTTTATCTTGTCTAGAATATCCAAGCAACGGGCACACAGCGGTAATAGAACGAGCAGACGCGCGCTTTAATGCATCAATCATAATTAACTGTTCCATAATGGACTTGTTAACAGGGTCACTATGACTTTGCAACACAAACACGTCTGTTCCTCGCACAGACTGAGTGTAACGAACATACATCTCGCCATTAGCAAAATCGTACGCCGTTGTTTCCAATACATCTATACCAAGCTGATTCGCAACATCTTTAGCAAGCTTAGGATGCGCGCGACCAGTTACGAGAACAAGGTTTTTATCTGGCTTTCCTTCAAGGACGATGCTCACCATATCTCCAAACGCTAGTTCGCTAACAGTCCACAAAAATCGGACTGAGACTAATACTATCTATTTGCGCAGACTATAACCATTAAACCGTTTCATACATAACAAATGCTTGCAAACAGTTGCAAATCCTTACAAAAAACATTACAAATCATTACAAATCGCGTATGTATAAACCGTGTTTAACAATGTATTGAACAACACCGTCTGGAACCAAATACCAAACTGGCTCACCATGTTCTGCACGCTTGCGAACATCTGTTGAAGAAATCGCCAATGCTGGAATCTCCAATATGTCAACAGGAAAACGATGACTATGGCAATTAACCATATCGTCACACGAATCGTAAGACGCGGAACGAGCTTCAATTTGTGTAAACTTTTCTGGACTTGCATAGCCTGGACGCGTTACAGCAACAAATCTAGCTAAACTCCATAATTCTCTAGCATTTTTCCATTGCATAATCTCTGCAATAGCGTCTGCTCCAGTAATAAAGAAAAGCTCCGCGTCTGGATGTTGCGCGCGAATATCGCGAAGCGTATCGATTGTGTAAGTAACACCAGGCCTATCAATATCTACTCTAGAAACTGTAAATTTTGGATTTGAAGCCGTTGCGATTACAGTCATCAAATATCTGTCTTCTGCATTTGTGACTTTTTTGTCTAGCTTAAAAACAGGCTTTCCAGTAGGAACAAAAATAACTTCGTCTAAATCATAAACCCACGCAACTTCGGAAGCTGCTACCAAGTGGCCATTGTGAATCGGATCAAAAGTTCCACCCATAATCCCTATGCGCGGGTGTTGATGAACGTTTCCTCTTGCAGAGTGCTTAAGTTTAGAAGAGTTTGACGAAACTGGCACGCTAGCTTGGTTTTGATTAAAAGAACCTTGGAACAAATCCGACATTCTGCGTTCTGTAGATGAATCACTCATTTAATTCATCCTAGATGCATTGCGTACATTGTGCGCGTTATTTGCATTAGACGCATCTGCAGCATCATCTGCTTTCGCTTCATCAATTACGCTGGAAGCAACATTTGCTTTGTCTGGATTAATGTTTCCCATTTCTTCATTCCACTCATCTTGAACAACGCGCTTAATTTCTTCAAACGTTGGAAGAGCAAAATCGGGTTGGAAAACGCCTCGAATGTTTGCAACGCACTCCGTAATCTCTACAAGAACTTCACTCATATTGTCTACAAGGCTAGCGCGCTCAAGCTTACTAAATTCAGCTATATTGCTTTCCATTTTTTGCAAATTCTTATTAACTTCATCTATTATTTCGCTGTTTTCTGGCGTAACAACATCTCGATTATATCTATCTGGCCAACCCATTAAAACAGCGTCAGCATATTCAAGAGAAGACCTTTGACTTGCAGACGCAATCCCATCTTCTATTTGAACTAAAAACACGTAACGAACAATAGACAATCTTTCTGCTGCAACATCTAAAGCATCAAGCACATTAGAAGCACTTACACCATTAGATAGGCTTATAGATAGTCTTAAATCCTCGTTTGATTGATTTTTAGCAATTTTAGACGATTGTGATTGTGATGTATCAGGCATATTCTTAACCTTACTCTTAAGCCCTTATTTGTCCTTGACCGTAGCCAATCCACTTTGTAGTTGTCATCTCTACTAAGCCCATTGGCCCTCTTGCATGCAGCTTTTGAGTGGAAATTCCAAGCTCGGCTCCAAAACCAAATTCGCCGCCGTCTGTAAACCTTGTTGAAGCATTTACCATAACAACCGCACTGTCTATTGACGAAACAAACTCGTTAATCGTTAAGTAGTCTTGCGCAATAATCGTTTCCGTGTGACCCGTTGAATATTTTGAAATATGATTAATGGCATCTTTAACACCATCTACAACTTTTACTCCGATTTGCAAAGACAAGTATTCTGTAGACCAATCTTCATTATTTGCATGCTCTAATTTAATACCACTTATATTTGCGGATGATAAGATATTGTATGATTCTTCATCAGCATGAATTAAAACATTACGATTCGCTAATTCACTTGCAACTTTTGGAAGAAAATCTTTAGCAATGCTTCGATCTACAAGTAATTTTTCTGCAGCATTACAAACTCCGACTCGTTGAGTTTTTGCGTTTATAATAATCGGAATTGCTTGACTAAAGTTTGCTGTTTTATCTACATAAATGTGAACGTTTCCAGCGCCAGTTTCTATGACTGGAACTGTTGATTCTTTAACAACTGCCGCGATTAGATTTGCGCTTCCTCTAGGAACAAGAACATCAATATGACCATGTGCGTGCATCATTGATGTTGCACCGCTTCTACCTAAATCATCAACAGATTCTATAAGATTTTCACTTACACCAAAATCTTTTAAGACTTGCTTTAACACGCTAACAGTTGCACGATTTGTGCATTCGGCTGCGCTTCCGCCTCTTAAAATTACAGCATTTGAAGATTTTACGCACAAAGATGCAACGTCAACAGTTACATTTGGTCTAGCTTCGTAAATCATTCCCATTACGCCGATTGGCACTCTTACTTGAGAAAGTCTAATACCATTTTCCAGCGTGTACCCTCTAACAATTTGGCCAACAGGATCTTGTAATTGCGCTATTTTTCTAACACTTTGAGCTGATTTAACTATTCTTTCTTTGTTAAACACAAGTCTGTCTAGTTTTCCAGCGTCCATACCATTTTTTTGAGCTTTTTCTAAATCTTGCTTATTTGCTTTTTCAATAAAGTCTGCATTATTTTCAAGAGAATCAGCAATAGCGATTAAAAGCTTGTTCTTAAAAGTGGCATTAGCTTTAGCAAATTCTCTTTGTGCAATTCGCGCATCATCTGCTCTAGAAAAAACAATAGAATCTGTAGAGTCCCCATGCTCTTTAGAACTATTGACTTGCTCACTATTATGCGTTTCGTCAAACTTTGTATTGAGATTAATCATATTGAACATATTAGCAATAGCAGTGCTTAGGCTCCAACGCTTCGGGTATTATGTATAACAATTGACACAAATGGAGGAATCATGGCAGAAAACACTACGAATACAGTTATGTTTCATAGCACTAGGTCTAACTCTAAAACCTATACGTCGAAACAAGCTATTCGTAGGGGCATAGCCGAAGACGGTGGCCTGTTTGTTACGGATTGCCTTGGTGAAACTCGCTACAATATTTCTAATCTTGTTGGAAAATCTTATAAGCAAATTGCTAAAGATGTTCTTCAAATCCTCCTTCCAGATTTTACTTCTAACGAGCTTAATGAGTGCGTTGAAAATGCTTATGGAGATCAATGGGAAGATTGCGAGATTACTCCATTAAAGCAGCTTGGCACTAACAATGATTTTGTTTTAGAGCTTTTCCACGGTCCTACTTGCGCTTTTAAAGATGTTGCTTTGCAAATTTTGCCACAATTTATTAGACACTCAAAAAATGCTTCTGACTCTAGCCAAAACGTTATGATTCTTACTGCTACTTCGGGAGATACTGGCAAAGCTGCATTAGCTGGTTTTGCAAACGTTGAAGGCACTTCTATGGTTACATTTTACCCAGAAGGTAAAGTAAGTAAAGTTCAAGAATTGCAAATGACAACTCAAAGCGGAAACAACGTAAAAGTTTGCGCTGTTAGAGGTAATTTTGACGACACTCAAAGCAGCGTTAAGCAAATTTTTACTAACGATTCAATCAATGAATCGATTAAGAATAACAATAATGCTTTGCTTTCTTCTGCTAATTCGATTAATATAGGCAGACTTATTCCTCAAGTTGTTTACTACTTCTACGCTTATTCTAAGCTTGTTGAACGCGGATCTATAAAGCTTGGAGACGAAGTGGAATTTTGCGTTCCAAGTGGCAATTTTGGCAATATTCTTGCTGGATATTATGCAAAAATGCTTGGTCTTCCTATAAAGCACTTGATTGTTGCAAGCAATAGCAATAATGTTTTGTTTGACTTTTTGGTTAGCGGAACATATAACAAGATTCGACCTTTCCATCAAACAGTTGCGCCTTCTATGGATATTCTTGTTTCTTCTAATTTGGAACGCATGCTTTATTACATGTGCAATAAAGATACGCGACTTTTGCAAATGCTTATGAGCGATTTGCAACAATGGGGCGCTTTTGAAGTACCAGAAGACGTGCTTTCTAAAATTCGAGAACTTTTTGGATGCGGATGGGCAAATGAGGATCAAATTCGCGATTCCATAAAAGAATGCTGGAATAAGCATAATTATGTTATTGATCCACATACTGCTTGCGGATACTTCGTTATGAGCCATATTCCTCATGATTCCAGTGTTCCTCGCGTTCTTTTAAGCACTGCAAGCCCGTATAAGTTCCCTAGAGTTGTTTGCGAATCTTTAGGCTTAAATGTTGAAGGATTAGATGATTTTGCTTGCATGGATTTGCTAGAAAGAAAAACTTCTACAAACGCTCCTAAAATGCTTAGCGAACTTAAGAATAAAACAGCTAGATTCAACGATGTTATTAACGTTGAAGATATGCCAGATTACGTTCTTAAGTGTGCTAACAAAATCTGCTAAGTCCTAATAGTTTAAGACTTAAACAGAGCATAATATACTTCGTTTAACGTGCTTAAATCGTGACCTTTTCTAGCTCCTGCAGAGAAGAATCTTCGCCTTCTAACATCTGGTTCTAGATTTTTTGTTCGCTGTGCTACCTTTTTGCCTAAACTCCATGCGCTTTGTTCAAAAACACCGTTTTCTCTAGCATCTTGCAAAGATGAGGTTATTATTGCAGAAGCAACTCCCTTTTTTTGCAACTCCATGCGAGTTGCGCGCTCTCCTAATGTTCTACTTATGCATGAGCGTATAACAGATTGAGCATATTGCTCATCGTCAATCAAATGCAAATCTTCTAAACGAATTATTACAGATTCAACAATATTCTCTCTATAACCCTTATCTATAAGCCTATTTTTTAAGTCGTTTGAAGATCTTGAAGCATAATCTAACATTCTTAAAGCACACTCTTTGCAACTATCAAAGTCGCATGCTTTTTTAGAGTCTACTTTTTTAACAGCTTTATTATTAAAAGAGTTATACTTTTGCAATCTATAAGACGAATGGCATGAGTTTTCTTCGCAATCACCTATTTCAACACTATTCTCTGAATAATGTGAATTAACAGCTTCTAAACTACAATCATCTTCTGCACACACATTCTTGTTCTTAACATCATTTTTGTTAAAAACAGAAGCATCTACGGGCTTATGATTGCGAAGAAAACTCTCAACACTAATCATCTATCAGTCTTCTCATCTATCACTATTTATTCTTGGGATCTTTACTAGAAGCATCTGAATTATTTTCTGCATTAGAATTCGACTTTGCTTTTTCGCTATCGTCTTCATCTTCTACTTCAACAAATTGATCTTCTGGCTTCATTAGTCCAAAAGCAACTTTTACTTTATCGCTAATTTCTTCCGTAATAGCAGGATTATCCTTAAGGAATTGACGCACGTTTTCTCTACCTTGACCAAGCTGTTCACCCTCATACGTAAACCAAGAACCAGACTTTTTAATAACGTCACACTGTACAGCCATATCAATTACAGAGCCTTCAGTAGATATTCCCTCTCCATAAAGAACATCAAATTCAGCTGTTTTGAAAGGAGGAGCCATTTTATTCTTAACAATCTTTACTTTAGTTCGATTTCCAACAGCTTCTTCTCCGTTTTTAATAGTAGAAACACGCCTAATATCCATTCGAACAGACGAATAGAATTTAAGAGCTTTACCACCTGTAGTTGTTTCTGGATTACCAAAGAACACACCGATTTTTTCTCTAAGCTGATTAATAAAGATTGCGGTTGTTCCAGCTTGAGACAAAGCTCCTGTCATCTTTCTTAAAGCCTGACTCATTAAGCGAGCTTGCAAACCAACATGACTATCTCCCATATCTCCGTCAATTTCGGCTTTTGGAACAAGCGCTGCTACAGAATCAACAACTATAACATCTAAAGCACCAGATCGAATAAGCATATCTGCAATCTCTAAAGCTTGCTCGCCATTATCTGGCTGAGAAACAATAAGAGAATCTGTATCTACACCTAATTTACGCGCATAAACTGGATCTAACGCATGCTCAGCATCAATAAACGCTGCAACTCCGCCATTCTTTTGAGCATTAGCAACAATGTGCAAAGCTAACGTTGTTTTACCAGAAGATTCTGGACCATAAACCTCTACAATACGCCCACGAGGAACACCACCAATTCCCAAAGCCATGTCTAGAGCTAAAGAACCAGTAGGAATAACCTCAACATCTTGCAGTGGCTTATCTCCTAATCGCATTGCAGAACCCTTGCCATATTGTTTTTCAACATTTGCAAGAGCCATCTCTAGCGCTGCTTTTCTACGTGGATCTGCCTTGTCGGCATCAATAAGACGATCCACAGCACCCTTTTTTGCTTGTTGTGCCATATTATTACTCCTTTCGCATGCCGATGTATTGATGACCATACTCAATACATGATGCCCGTGCAAGCGTTTTAGAGCAATGTGGTTAAAGGCTATCTTCCAATAACCAATAGGCACTTACACGCTGCAAGAAGACCAACAATTAAATATTATACACCACAAACGAACATTTGTTCGATATGCGTGTTGGCTTGAAATTCCAACAAAAACGCATACACGCAATCAAATTAAAAAATAAAATAACCCCTATTTTGCAGGAAGCGGCGGAGCATTATGATCTTTGCCCCACCTTTTATTATCTGGAATATTCATATGATCGCATAAAACATTCCAAACAATTCTAGGTTCCACGCCAGCATCAATCGCCTCGCGCGCGCTCATACCATCAAGTTTTTGCAACTCTTGGTCTTTAGCAATACTCCTACCAAATTCTCTGCCAAAAACTTCTTCAAGAAGCTCCCAAAATTCACGTTCGCGCATAAAAAATCCAATCTTCAAAAATAAGGGCATAGAAAATCCTAATTAGCGCGCTAACAACACCAATACGAACGTCTTTTCTATCTCCAGAAATATTTAGTTGAGCGCAAAGCGTAAAACCGTGGTCAACTGAATAAGTAGAACATCTACTTAATGAAAGATTGCTTATTTTGCCACATTCACAATCAAAAACACGATCTTTAATATTGTTAATTTTTAGCGAAACTAAATCAAAATCGAGCGAAGAACAGCGCTTTGAAGCAACATTTGGAATAAAAATTCCAACGTAAGCCAATCCTTGTGGCTTTAAGCCATCGGGTCCAGGGCCCGCAACGCCAGTAGTAGACAATCCAATAACAGGAAAATCTGCGCTATCAACATCTTTACTAGAATCCATGCAATCGTATTGCCACTTTGCGCCACTATACAATCTTGCGCAACCAAACGCCATTTGCTTTGCAACACTAGGCTCTACAGCACCGCAAGTTTTAAGCAAATCGCAATCCACGCCAAGAATCTTAGATTTTTCGCGAATATCGTAAGTAACAGCCGATCCAAGAAAAACCTTTGAAGCGCCAGGAATGTTTACAAATGAATCCGCAAGAAGTCCTCCTGTTAAAGATTCTGCACAAGAAATATGCAAAGAATTATTCACACAAAAATCGAGAATCTTACTTGCGAAAACATCCGTAGAAGAATCCGTAGAAGTACTTGCCAAATCGTCACACATTTTACTATCGCTTAAATGCACCGCGCACGTAAAGGAATCCAGAATAAAGCGCAAAGCCAAGAGCAATGCCTATAAAACCGTAGCAAAGTGAGTAGTAGCACACAACCCAAACAGAAACATTATAAGCGCAAAACATTGGAACAATAGGCGCAAGCAACATTGAAATTCCAACAGATTGAGAAAGTGTCTTATACTTTCCTGCCCAAGATGCTGCAATAACTTTTCCACCTTTATCTATAACGTAAAAACGCAGAACAGTAATGCCTATTTCTCTAAGAACAAACAGTAGAGTAATCCACCAATAAAGTTCACCAAAAGCAGAAGCAATAATAAGAGCAGAAAGTATTAAAAGCTTATCGGCAATAGGATCTAAGAGTTTTCCAAGCTCTGTAACTTGATTATATTTTCTAGCCATCCAACCGTCTAATTTATCTGTTGAAGCTGCGATTATAAACATTGCAAACGCAGCCCAGCGAACCGAAGTAGAAGCATAGCCCCAAGGCCCAGAGATAAGATACAAAACGATGAATACAACAGAAAGAGCTATTCTTATGTAAGTCACAATGTTTGGAGCACAATTCCAACCTTCTAGCAACTTAGACTTACCATTTTGCAACATCGTTAATACCTCCATAACCGCTACACAAATATGGTATAGCAAACGCAAAACTTAATTAACAACTATCCTTTAGCAATGCTTTAACAATACTTAATTCAAAGTGCTTAATTATGCTTAATTATGCTTAATTATGCTTAATTATGCTTAATTCAAAGAATCAGACTCGCCTTTAATAAAAGCTAATACTTTAGGCAAATCTTGCGGTTGAACAAGAACCTCACGCGCTTTAGATCCTTCCGAAGGCCCAACAACGCCACGCGATTCAAGCAAATCCATAAGTCTGCCTGCCTTAGAGAATCCAACACGAAGTTTTCGTTGAAGCATAGACGTAGATCCAAATTGCGCACCAACAACAAGCTCGGCAGCTTGAAGAAGCTCATCCATATCGTCGCCAATATCTGTTGTTTTAGCTTGAATTTGAGCCTGTTCGTCTGCTTTTGCAGCCATTTGCTCAATGTCTTCCCTATATCTAGGCTTTCGCTGAGTTCTAACATATTCTACAGCTTTGCGAATTTCTGATTCACTAACCCAAGAGCCCTGAACTCGCTGAGGCTTAGCAGCACCCATTGGAAGGAACAACGCATCTCCTTGACCAATCAAAGTTTCCGCGCCAACAGTGTCTAAAATAACGCGCGAATCCGTAGCAGAAGACGTAGCAAAAGCCAAACGAGATGGAATATTCGCCTTAATTAAGCCAGTTACAACATCAACAGACGGGCGCTGAGTTGCAAGAACCAAATGCACACCTGCAGCACGAGCAAGCTGAGTAATGCGCTGAATAGAACTTTCAACGTCGTTTTTTGCAACCATCATCAAATCAGCCATCTCGTCTACAACAACAAGCAAATACGGGTATGGAGCAACTTTTCGCTCAGAGCCTTTTGGAGCATGAACCTTGCCTTCGCGCACGGCCTTGTTAAAGTCTTTAACATGACGGAAACCAAAGAATTGCAAGTCGTCATAGCGCGAGTCCATCTCTTTAACAACCCATTCAAGAGCTTGAGCTGCCTTCTTAGGGTCTGTAATAATCGGAGTTAGCAAATGCGGAATCCCAGCATATGCAGAAAGCTCTACTCGCTTTGGATCTACCAAAATCATGCGAACCTGCTCTGGAGTAGCACGCATAATAATCGAAGTTAGCATAGAGTTTATAAAGCTTGACTTTCCAGAACCAGTAGCACCAGCAACAAGCAAATGCGGCATTTTATCTAGAGCAGCAGTTACAAAATGACCCTCAACGTCTTTACCAACACCAGTAAGCATAGGATTTGAATCCTGGCGAGCTTTATCTGACCTTAAAACATCTCCAAGGTTTACAATCTCTCGATCTACGTTTGGAATCTCTATACCAATCGCAGACTTGCCTGGAATTGGAGACAAAATACGCACATCTGTGCTTGCTACAGCGTACGCAATATTTTTTTGAAGATTTGTGACTTTTTCAACTTTCACTCCAGGCCCCAGCTCAACTTCGTATTGAGTAACAGAAGGCCCTCTTAAAAAGCCAATAACTTTTGCATCTACTTCAAACTGTTCAAACGTAGAAGTTAGCGCGCGAATTACGCGATCATTTGCAGGAGTTCTAGTTGCATGCGGTTTTCCGTGAACAAGAATGTTCAAATCTGGCAATCTGTACGGCTCTTCGCTGTACTCACTTGAAGAATCGCTAGAATCATTCGCATTATTGGCGTTGTTCACACTATTTTCATCATTTTCTTGCGATGACCTATATTGATCCAACTGCTGACCAGGCATTTTACTCCATGGATCATTGCTATATTGCGATTCGCCACTAATTGGCGCTTTTGGAAATTCGTCAATATACATTTGACCAGAAGACGGCAAAGAATTAGCGCCATAAGTGCCATTAGAAACACCATTAGAACCAACAACACGCGGATGATTACTTTGATTCTGATCTTCTTGCGGGTCCGATTTAGAGCCGTAGTCTTCAATAGAGTAACCATCTTGACTTGGCTTAGAAGAAGCGCTAAGAAAAGCATCATCTCCAGCATACGCATCTAAAAGTTCGCTATTATTACGCTTCTTTTTAGAGCCAAACATAGAATTAAAAATCTTAGAGATTATTGAATTGTGCAAATCTTTACGCGACTTTTCGCCATCGGAAGAGTCGTGAGTTGGAACGCCTTCTGCAAACTCAAGATTATCGCTGCTATTACTCGAATTTTCATCATCTGTATTCTCTAAGTCTTGATTATTCTTTGACTTTTTAGAGAAAATAGATGAAACAAATTGAGTCACATCTTCAACATGTAATTTAAGAATCATTAAAATAGCAAAAATTGCAATAATAACAAAAATTGTAAGAGCAAAAATCCTAGATAATCCCCAGGCCAAAGGAGAACCTAAGAAGAATCCTAATAATCCGCCAGATTTTTGCAAATCATCTATATTAAATTCTTGATTTTTGCTTGCAATCAAAATGTCTAAAATTGAGCAAATTGACCATAGAAGAAGAACAAAACCACCTATAACACGAGGATTTCCAGATTTAGCACCACTATTTCGCATAAGCCTAATAGCAACCGCACTAAGCCACACTGGCAAAACAACGCTCATAATTCCAAAAACCGCGGAAGATAAAGAGTGCAACGCAACACCTAAGAATCCGCTAACTCTAAACCATTCAGATGCGCAAAAAAGAACAGCAAGAATAAGTATTACAAAGCACAATCCATCTCTACGGTATGCCTCATCGTATTGCCCAACTCCAAAAAGCGAGCGAACTGCTTTGCCAATAACACGCGGAACAAAAAGCAGAGCAGACTCCCAAAATGGCTCATTAGTCTGCGCTTTAGACTGCTTACCACCATTGTTTGGCATATAAATCGCTCCTCCATAAAATGCGCGTACAAAAACCGCTAACAACTAGCAAGCTAATCGCCAGCAATCATTCACATTAAGTACAAACACCAACCGAATTATTTAAAATTATTCAATCAATATTATCAAATTAATAGCTTTACTTATTCTACTCCAAAGCATGCTAACAAAATAAACGTGTTTGAACACAAAAACAAGACAAAACAGAAAGCCATACAGAGTAAAAAAAAATCGGCCGAAAAACAGCCGATTAAGTGGGGTGGCTAACGCGGCTTGAACGCGCGACCTTCTGAACCACAATCAGATGCTCTACCGACTGAGCTATAGCCACCATTACAGCGCGAAACCCTTCGGGAATCGCACAACAGAGGAATACTATACACGATTTTTCTCGTTTGCGCTACCCTTGCGATTTTCGGCGCGTCGCACAAAATACGACGTTACTTAATGACACAATAAGACTATGAGTTTTTTGCAAAAATCAAATGCAACTAGCATGCTCAATGAGCAAGCAGAACATTGGAAAAGCGTTGAAAATAATCACACTTTTGGCATTCTAAATTCAACGTCATACACAACAAAAGCTCTTCTTCTAGGGTCTGGAGAGCTTGGAAAAGAAATCACTATAGAGCTTATAAGACTTGGTATTAAAGTATTTGCTGCAGATAGTTATGCGAATGCTCCAGCAATGCAAGTTGCGCAAGAAAATCGCGTTTTAGACATGAGCGATTCTAAAAAATTGCAAGAACTAATAAACAACATAAACCCAAACATAATAATCCCAGAAGTTGAAGCAATATCAACCGAAGTATTAAAAGACGTTGTTAAAAACAAAAAAATTCAAGTCGTTCCAAGCTCTAGTATCACTTCGATTGCAATGGATCGCGAAGCTTTGCGAAAAATCGCCCACGAAAAAATTGGTTTGCCTACTACACCATATTGTTTTGCTTCAAGCTACAAAGAGTTAGAAGAAGGAGCAAAAATCGTAGGGTATCCGTGCGTAGTGAAACCAATTATGAGTTCTTCTGGTCATGGTCAATCTATTGTAAAAGATCCTAAAAATCTTGAAGATGCTTGGATAGAAGCACAAAATGGAAGAAGATCTAAGCATAAAACGCAAAACTTGCAGAGTGAAGATAATGAAAATAATGAAGATATATCTCGCGTAATAGTGGAAGCATTAGCGCCTTTAGACTACGAATTAACGGTTTTAACAGTGTGCTCAAGCGCTGGAATAATAACATGCGAACCTATTGCACAATGCCAAGAAAACGGCGACTACAGGCAATCATGGCAACCAGCAAACATATCGGAAAATGTTAGAGAATCCGCTCAAAATATTGCAAAAAAAGCCGTAGAAGGTTTAAGCAAAATAGCAAAAGAGAATGGGGAAACTGGTTGGGGCATTTACGGAGTTGAACTCTTTGTTCTTAAAAACGGCGACTTGCTTTTTAACGAACTATCCCCTAGACCGCACGACACTGGCATGGTAACAATGATTTCGCAATACTACAGCGAGTTTGCTTTGCATGTTTTAGCCATTTTAGGTGTTCCAATCACACAAAAGCATACTGCTCTTTGCTTAAAAGATAACGAAGTTGCATTAAGCCACGCACTTGTTGCGCAAGGAAACGGAGCTGTAGGATTTACAAATCTTGCGCAAGCATTAGATGAAGAAGATTGCACAAGATGCGATATACGAATTTTTGGAAAACCAGAAGTTCACGGCTCAAGACGAATGGGTGTTATTTTGACAGTATCGAACAGCATAAATGATGCAAAATCTTGTGCGACACGCATTGCAAGCAAAATACGCACAATAGAACTGCCATCGTAAAACGTTGAAAAGTCAAGGTTTTCACTGGTTTTATTAAACAAAAAATCAAAAAATAATCCAAACAAAATGTAGGTAACAATTGTTAGTCTAATCATGCTGGCGGTTGAATAAACCTTCAAATAATGATGGTTTGCAACACTCAGCCATGGATACAACGAGAGAGGCACGTCAATGGAAAAACTTGACAAGTTGTATGAAGGCAAAGCAAAGAAATTGTATGCCACAAGTAACGATAATGTTCTGTGGGTTCAATACATGAATCAAGCTACAGCTGGCAATGGCCTTAAAAAGGCTCAAATTGCTGGAAAAGGCAGCTTAAATAATCAAATCACTTCTCTACTGTTTAATCTTCTCAAAGCTCGTGGAGTTAAAAGCCATTTTCTTGGCAGAATCTCGAATACCGAGCAACTTGTAAAGCGCATGAAGATGTTTCCTCTAGAAATAATAATGCGAAACACGGCTGCTGGTTCTTTTGCAAAACGATATGCAGTTAAAGAAGGAACTGCCCTAAAAAAGCCTCTTTTGGAGTTTTGCGTAAAATCAGACGATCTTGGTGATCCTTTTATTAACCCAGAAGGCGTTGTGGCTTTGGGTCTTGCTAGTGAAAGCGAAATGGCAGAAATTACAAAGCAAGCTCACGCTGTAAACAATGCACTTTTGGATATTTTCAACAAAATCGACGTTCAACTCGTTGACTTTAAGATTGAAGAAGGCGTTGATGCGCAAGGAAATATTCTTCTTGCAGACGAGATAACGCCAGATACGTGCCGACTTTGGGATAAGCGCAATACAAGCTCCGAAGTAAGTCATTTAGATAAAGACTTGTTCAGACGCGATTTAGGAGACATAATTCCAGCCTACGAAGAAATATTCTCGAGGCTTAAATCTCTTGCGCAAAGCGAAGGAGTAAACTTCGACGAAGTTAATCCAAACGATTGTGCTGAACAATGATTTTAATGTGGCTCGCATCTTTTAGGTGCGAGCCACGCGCGTTCTTAAACAAATAAAATAAAACAAATAAAAGATAGCCAAACACAAATAGCCAAAACTACAATTGCAAGGCAGGTTCACCGTGGTATTTCGCGTTTATGTTGAAAAACGATCTGGTTTCGATATAAAAGCCCAACATCTTAATCACGAGCTTAAAGAGATTCTTGGTATTGATTCTCTAAAATCCACGCGCATAATCAACAGGTATGATGTAGAAGGAATATCTAAAGATCTTTTTAACACTGCTGTTAAAACGGTTTTTAGCGAGCCTACAGTAGACAACACTTACGACTACTTGCCTATTAGCACAAATGAACATGTTTTTGCTATAGAGTTCCTTCCTGGCCAGTTTGATCAGCGCGCGCAATCCGCAAGCGAATGCGTACAAATGATTAGCCAGGGAGAATGCCCCAAAGTTAGAACTGCTCAAATTCTTGCTTTTAACGGCAATTTGTCTAAAGAAGAACTTGACTCAATTAAACACTACGTTATTAATCCAGTAGAAGCTCGCGAAGCATCGCTAGATAGTGTCGATACGCTTAAAAGCGAGGCGATTGTTCCAGCAAACGTAGAAGTATTAGATGGTTTTAACGATTTAGATTCCAAAGGCTTGCAAAAATTCATTGAAGATCGCGCGCTAGCAATGGACTTGGCTGATGCTAAATTCTGCCAAGACTATTTTAGAAGAGAAAATCGCAATCCAAC
This sequence comes from Gardnerella sp. c10Ua_31, assembly GCF_055700915.1. Classification (NCBI taxonomy): domain Bacteria; kingdom Bacillati; phylum Actinomycetota; class Actinomycetes; order Bifidobacteriales; family Bifidobacteriaceae; genus Gardnerella; species Gardnerella sp. c10Ua_31. Next base: position 119,642 of record NZ_JANUYG010000001.1, read on the forward strand.
TATTACAGAAATAAAAGTAATAGACACGTATTGGTCCGACCATTGCCGCCATACTACTTTTGGAACGCATTTTGAAAACGTGCAAATAGATGACGAGCAAGTAAAAGATGCATTTAATCGTTATCTTAAATTACGAGAAGAGCTTAACCGCACAAATAAGCCGATTTGTCTTATGGACATGGCCACTATTGGCGCAAAATATTTGAAGCATATAGGAAAGCTTAAAAACTTAGACGAATCCGAAGAAATCAATGCGTGCACAGTAAAAGTAAAAGTTGACGTTAATGGGCACGATGAAGACTGGCTGTTTTTGTTCAAAAACGAAACGCATAATCATCCTACAGAAATCGAACCTTTTGGCGGCGCTGCAACTTGCATTGGCGGTTGCATTCGAGATCCTCTTTCGGGACGCTCCTACGTATATCAAGCAATGCGCGTAACTGGAGCAGCCGACCCTAGAACTCCTATTAGCGAAACTTTAGAAGGAAAACTATCTCAACGAAAAATTGTAACGTCGGCAGCTGCAGGCTACTCGTCTTACGGAAATCAAATTGGATTAGCAACAGGCGAAGTACACGAGATTTACCACCCAGGATATGTTGCAAAACGAATGGAAGTTGGCGCGGTTGTAGCAGCTACCCCAGCAGACCACGTTAGAAGAGAAACACCTGAGCCAGGAGATGTGATTATTCTTCTAGGCGGCAGAACTGGAAGAGACGGAATTGGCGGAGCAACTGGTGCTTCTAAAGCGCAAGACGCAGACAGCATTGAAGAGTGCGGAGCAGAAGTTCAAAAAGGAAATGCACCTATTGAACGCAAGTTGCAAAGACTTTTTAGACGCAAAGACGCATGCCGTCTTATTAAGCGTTGCAACGATTTTGGCGCTGGTGGCGTAAGCGTTGCAACTGGAGAAATCGCAGATGGCTTGATTATTAACTTAGACAAGGTGTCTAAAAAATACGAAGGCCTTGATGGCACGGAACTTGCGATTTCTGAATCACAAGAGCGAATGGCAGTTGATGTTGCTGCAAGCGATGCCGACGAATTTTTGAGCTACGCGCGTCAAGAAAATCTGGAAGCGCAAATTGTAGCTACTGTTACAAAAGAAGCTCGAATGAAAATGACTTGGCGAGGAAAAACAATTGTTGATCTAAGCCGCGAATTCCTAGCTTCTAATGGAGCTCCAAAAACGCAAGATATTCACGTTGAAAATGGCAAAAAATATGCTACAAAATGGCAAGACGAAAGTGGAGTTTACTCTGGCAAGTCTTTAGCTGAACGCATTAAAAATCTTGTTTCTAACATAAACGTTTGCTCAAACAAAGGCCTTAGCGAAATGTTTGACTCCACTATTGGAGCCGCAACAGTTCTTATGCCATTTGGTGGCCGCCGTCAGCTCACTCCAGCACAAGCAATGGTCGCAAAATTCCCAGTATTTGGTGAAACAAACACCGCTTCTGCAATGTCTTGGGGATTTAACCCATACATTATGGAAAAGAACCAATTTACGGGAGCGTACATATCGGTTGTAGAATCTTTAGCAAAGCTTGTAGCAAGCGGTTTTACAATCGAAAACGCTTATTTAAGCCTTCAAGAATATTTTGGCAAACCGCAAAATGTGCCTGAAAGATGGGGAAAGCCTACTGCAGCAGTTCTTGGCGCTTTAAGCGCGCAAATTGATTTTGGCGTTGGCGCGATCGGCGGTAAAGACTCTATGAGCGGAAGCTTTGAAAATCTTGACGTTCCTCCAACTCTTATATCGTTTGCTGTTACTACAGGAGACGCGCGAAATGTTGTTTCTCCAGAATTCAAAAAAACCAATAGCAAAATCCTAAGAATACTACCTACGTATAAAGAAGACGGCATTACGCCTAACGCTCAAAGCTTCTTAGAAGCGATTAGGATTGTTGAAAATCTTACTTCAAGCAAGCGCGCGCTAGCGATTAGCACTCCAGGTTTTGGAGCTAGTGCGGAAAGCTTGTTTAAGATGACTTTGGGCAACCATATTGGATTAAAGCTTAACGACTCTGTTAAAACAGACGACTTGTTTAAGTCTAGATATGGAACTTTCTTTGTAGAAGTGGATGAAGATTTTAACGTTGACGATTTTTCAAGCAAGTTTAGCGAGGATCTTGTAAACGTTGAAGTTATTGGACAAACGTGCAATGAATTTAAGCTTTATGCTTGCAACGAAATCATTAGTTTAGATGACTTACAGGAAGATTGGGAAAGTCCACTAGAGGGCATTTTCCCATATCGAGGTAAAGGAAGCGCAGTTCGCGAAATAAATTCCACTAATCGCAAGCCTGTTAGAAATCATATGAAATCTAATAGAAGAACGCCATTGAGTAAGCCACGCGTAATCATTCCAGTTTTCCCTGGAAACAATTGCGAATACGACACTCAAGCAGCGTTTGAAAAAGCTGGAGCAGAATGCAAAACGCTTATAATCAATAATTTAAGCGCTGATGATGTTGTAGAATCCGCAAAAGAGCTTGTTAAAGAGATTAATAAAAGCCAAATTGTTATGATTCCTGGCGGATTCTCTGGAGGCGATGAGCCAGACGGTTCTGCCAAGTTTATAACGGCATTCTTTAGAAACCCTGCCGTTAGCGACTCTGTTCGCGATTTACTAAACAATCGCGATGGCTTAATGCTTGGTATTTGCAACGGCTTCCAGGCTCTTATTAAGCTAGGTCTTGTTCCATTTGGAGATATTGTTCCAATTGATGCAGAATGCCCAACTTTAACGTTTAACACTCTTGGAAGGCATCAAAGCAAGATTGTTAGAACTCGCGTTGCATCTAATCTTTCTCCTTGGCTTTCAAATTGCAAAGTTGGCGATGTTCATAGTGTTGCAATATCTCATGGCGAGGGACGATTCGTAGCATTACCAAAAGTTATGGATACTCTTATACAAAACGGCCAAATTGCAACGCAATATGTTGATAGCAATGGCGTTCCAAGCATGAACCTTAAAGTAAATCCAAACGGTTCGCTTATGGCTGTAGAAGGAATCACTAGCCCAGATGGAAGAGTATTCGGAAAAATGGGTCATTGCGAGCGCAGCGGTAACGGTTTGTACGTAAATATTCCTGATTTTAGAACACAAAACATTTTTAGCTCTGGAGTTGAATACTTTACGTCATGATTTGGGATTGTGTGTTTAATTATTCTAATCAAAATATTTATTGCGATTTTGAAAATATAGGGGGTGCGAATGTCTGCTGAGCTTGAAGGAGTTCACGAAGAATGTGGCGTTTTTGGAGTGTGGGGTCATTCCGATGCCGCAAGACTTACCTACTTTGGCTTGCACGCATTGCAACATAGAGGACAAGAAGGTGCTGGAATAGTTGCCAACGATAATGGTCATCTTAAAGGATACAGAAACTTAGGTCTTTTAACTAAAGTTTTTGCAAACGAAGACATTATGAAGCATCTTACTGGAAACAGCGCGATTGGCCACGTTCGCTACGCTACTGCTGGATCTGGAAGTGTTGAGAACATTCAACCTTTTCTGTTTTCTTTCCACGATGGAGATGTTGCTTTAGGGCATAATGGCAATCTTACTAATTGCACAACTCTTAGAAATAAGCTAGAAGATTGCGGAGCGATTTTCCACTCTAACTCCGATACAGAAGTTTTGATGCATCTTATTAAAAGGTCAAACAAAACTTCATTTATGGATAAGCTTAAAGATGCGCTGTTAACTGTTCATGGCGGTTTTGCATACTTGCTTCTTACAGAAGACGCGCTTATTGGAGCAACGGATCCTAATGGTTTTAGGCCGCTTAGTCTAGGAAGAATGAGTAATGGTGCTTACGTTCTTGCATCGGAAACTTGCGCTTTAGATATTGTTAGCGCGGAGTTTATTAGAGACATTGAGCCTGGCGAAATAATCGTTATTAATAACGATGGATACAAGATTGAGCGTTATGCAAAAAATATTCAGCACGCTGTTTGCTCAATGGAGTTTATCTATTTTGCTCGCCCGGATTCTAATATTTACGGAATTAATGTTCATTCTGCGCGAAAGCGCATGGGAGCACGCTTAGCTAAAGAGTCTCCTGTAGACGCAGATATGGTGATTGGTGTGCCTAATTCTTCGCTTTCTGCAGCTGCAGGATATGCCGAAACAAGCGGAATCCCTAACGAGATGGGTTTGATTAAAAATCAATACGTTGCGCGCACTTTTATTCAGCCAACGCAAGAGCTTAGAGAACAAGGCGTTCGCATGAAGCTTTCGGCCGTTAGAGGTGTTGTTAAGGGAAAGCGCGTAATTGTTATTGACGATTCAATCGTTCGCGGAACCACGTCTAAGAGGATTGTTCGTCTTCTTAGAGAAGCGGGCGCTAAAGAGGTTCATATGCGAATCTCTTCGCCTCCTCTTAAATACCCGTGCTTCTACGGAATCGATATTCAAACTACTAAAGAGCTTATTGCAGCTAAACATTCTGTTGAGCAAATTCGCGAATATATTGGCGCTGACTCTTTAGCATTCTTATCTTTAGACGGTCTTGTTGAGTCTATTGGGTTAAATAAGCCTGCTCCGTACGGAGGATTATGCGTAGCGTATTTTAATGGCGACTACCCTACTGCTTTAGATGACTATCGAGATGAATTCTTAGCTTCGCTTTCTAAAGAAGACAAGGAAGTTTTAGAGAATATTAAAAAGAATAGTAAATACAATTTTGCGACTAAAAACTGCGATTAAACTACGACTAAACTTCGACTAAACACTTAAAACAAACACGAAAGGATTCTTAAATGCCAAACGCATATGAACAAGCTGGCGTTAGCGTAGAAGCTGGCTACGAGGTTGTGCGAAGAATAAAATCCCACGTAAATCGCACAAAAAGACCAGGCGTTATGGGCGGAATTGGCGGTTTTGGCGGCCTATTTGATTTAGCAAGCCTTGGATACAAAGACCCAGTGCTAATTTCTGGAACAGATGGAGTTGGCACAAAGCTTATGATTGCGCAAATGATGCAAAAGCATAATACGATTGGCATTGATTGTGTTGCTATGTGCGTAAATGATATTGCAGCTCAAGGCGCACAGCCTCTGTTCTTCCTTGATTACATTGCTTGCGGAAAAAACAATCCAGAAATACTCGAGCAAGTGGTTTCTGGCGTTGCAGACGGATGCATTCAGGCAGAATCTGGCTTAATTGGCGGAGAGACTGCAGAAATGCCTGGAATGTACAACGAAGACGAGTACGATCTTGCGGGATTTGCTGTAGGAGTTGCAGAAAGAGAAAACATTGTTGACGGCTCTAAAATCACGCCTGGAGACGTTCTTATAGGTCTTGCATCTTCGGGAGTGCACTCAAACGGATTCTCACTTGTTAGAAAAGCACTTTTTGATGTAGCTAATTACAACGTAAATAGTAAACCAGAAGAATTGTGTGGCAAATCTATTGGCGAAGTTCTTTTAGAGCCTACAAAAATCTACGTTAAAGCATTAAAACCGCTTTTTGCTAATCATCTTATTAAAGGCGTAGCTCATATTACAGGCGGCGGATTTATAGAAAACATTCCAAGAATGTTTGCAAATAATCTTGCAGCACAAATCGACACAAAAAAGTGGCAAGTTCCTGCAATTTTCAACCTTATTGAAAAGTCGGGTAAAGTAGACCACTCAGAAATGTTCAACGTTTTTAACATGGGAATCGGAATGATATTAGCAATTAATGCAAATAAAGCCGATGAAGCTATGCAAATCCTTAAAAACAATAATGAACAAGCGTATGTTATTGGCAAAATGATTAAACGCGAAAACGTTGCAGTTGAGTTGTTATAATTCACAAAATCTTAAAGTAATAAAGGATTAAAGATGAAAGTTTTAGTTGTAGGCTCAGGCGCACGAGAACACGCAATCGCAGTTGCATTTTTAGCGAGTAAAAGCGTTAGCGAAGTCACAGTTGCTCCTGGAAACCCAGGCATGATTAAAAGCGGAATCAAAATTGAAAACATTAGCGAATCGGATCACAACGCTTTAATCGAATTTGTTAAGAACAACAACTACGACTTTGCTTTTATTGGCCCCGAAGTGCCTCTTATGAATGGCATTGTTGACGATTTTGAAGCTAATGGAATCCCAGCATTTGGCCCAAACAAAGCGGCTGCTCAAATTGAAGGATCTAAGGATTTTGCAAAGCAACTTATGCAAAGGCATAATATTCCAACAGCCGCCTACCAAACATTTAGTGAGATAGAACCAGCGATTGAGTACGTTAAAAATCAAGGCGCTCCTATTGTTATTAAAGCAGACGGCTTGGCTGCTGGAAAAGGCGTAACAGTTGCCACTAGCGTTGATGAGGCGCTCGCAGCTTTAGACGATATTTTTGTAGACCATCGTTTTGGCAAAGCTGGAGCAAAAGTAGTTATAGAAGAGTTTTTAGAAGGCGAAGAATTCTCATTAATGAGCTTTGCTAACGGAACAGATTTTTGGGTTATGCCAATTTCTCAAGATCACAAGCGCGCTCATGATGGCGATACTGGCCCAAACACTGGCGGCATGGGAGCTTATAGCCCTGTTCCACAAATTAGCGATGGAGTTGTAAAACAAGCGATTGATAAAATCGTACGCCCAACTTTGCAAGCTCTTGCAAGCGAAGGCATGCCTTTTACAGGAGTTTTGTACGCTGGATTGATTAACACAGAGCAAGGCGCAAAAGTAATAGAATTTAACGCTCGCTTTGGAGACCCAGAAACAGAGGTTGTTCTTCCAAGACTTACTAGCGACTTTGGCGAAGCTATTTTTAACATTTTGCATGGCAAAGAACCAACATTTACTTGGGCTAAAAATGGCGTAACTCTTGGCGTTGTGTTAGCAAGCAAAGGCTACCCTGGAAAGCTTGTTACAGGAACACCTCTGCCACAAATCACTCTTAATAGTGCAGATCAAAATGTTTACTATTCTGGTGTTAAATTAGACGAAAACAATAATCTTGTAACGTCTTCTGGAAGAGTGGCACTTTTGCAAGTAAATGGCAAAGATGTTAAAGATGCTCAATCAAAGGCCTATAGCATATTAGACAATCTTAATCTTTCTAACATGTTTTATAGGCACGACATTGCAACTAAAGCACTTAAAGCATTGAAAAATTAAAAACCAAGAAAGTTTGTGTTTTTAAGATAATGCTTTCCAGCTGTAATATCGTATTGAATCAAACGGTAATCATTCAATAATTGTTTAGTTTCTTTGTTCATACTACTAGCAATCATTGGCTTTCCGCTTGGATTCAAGTAAATTGGCTGGCCTTGCGGAATTCTATCCCACCCCTGAATCTTATTTACTACAGGAGGCTCCATTGCACTAATCTTTTCGTGCAATCTTGTAAGGAATGCAAGATATGGCGAAACTTTAGAATTTGTGTGAGACGCCACTTGCGATATAAAGAAGTTTGGAGAAGAATAATAGTCCCTAATTTTGTTTGGAGCTTTATTATTTTCTCTAGCTTTTTTATTTGACCAAATAAAGTAATCAGTTAGATGTAAATCAAGAGAATTATTCTCATCATCGCTGGCAGTACTATATATTCCAGGAAGATGATCTCCATAGAATACAACAGTCACTGGCTTATCTATAGAATCCAAGTCATTTAAGAATGATTGAGTTGCTTTATCTGTGTAACTCACTCCCTTAGCATATGTTTCAATCGAAGATATTTCCGAGCTTCCAAGCTTTGGCGAGCCAGGCTTTGAACTAGCCTTAAAATCATTGTTCTTATACCAATTCCTAAATGGCATATGATTTTGCATTGTGACTATTTGCACAAATTGATTATTTTTACTAGAGGCGATTTTTTCAAACGCACTTTTATACGCAGACTCGTCGCAAACATAAGGCGATTTATCAAGCATATTTTTGTGCGCAATAACATTAGGAGCTTCTAGCGAGTAGAACTTACTAAAACCAAACTTCTTATAGTTTGTTGAGCGCAAGTACATACTCGGCTCATACGGGTGGAATGCTATGGAATTAGATTCACTCCCCCAATACCTGTTAATCGTAGGAGTCCAAGAAGAATTTGGAACAAGTTGCTGATACGGGCTTGTAAGAGATGAGTTAAAGTTCACCATGCTCAATCCCGTAAGAGACATGTATTCAAGGTTTGCAGTTCCTCCGCCGTAGCCAGAAGAAAGCATTAATCCACTATCCGTTTTCTCTTTCAAAGAGCTTATAAATGGCATTGGATTCTTATTTAGTTGCAATCCAGGAACTCTTATTGGATTAGAGAATGATTCCGAAAGCACATAAACAACAGTATTATCGGAGATTTTTGACTTTCTAGAAGCGTTTATTTTCTTTGCTTCATTATTGTATTTTTCTAGCAAAGCGCTCATAGTTCGCTCATTGTAATCCGCAGGCTTATCCATAACCTTTGGGTTTACTTGCCTTAAAAATGCCACTAATGCGCCGTTTCTTTGAGCGTCGTAAACGGAGTCCCACATTGATGGCGTGTCTCCCATAAACTTAGCAAAATTGTTTGCGCTAGAATCAACAGTTCCAACTGTGCAAATATACCATCCAAAAGTCGCTAATAATGCTATTAAAGTTACAACACGAACCAAAATCGAAGTTCTTAAATTTGAAATAATAACAATTTTTCCATGATTAACATCTAGAACATGCAATAAAAGCGCAATAACCCAAGTTATTAGAACAGCAACAATAGAGCTAAAAATAACAGCATTTGCGTTGTCTGGAAGAAAAGATGCGATATTTCCAGTATTACTTTTTAAAAAGTTTAAGTCAGCTGGAAGAATAGTTTCGTATCGAACATTCACTTTCATATATTCAATAACAGAAACAATTATAGATGCGCTAATCAAAATAGCAGACGTAATCCAAAAACGATTTATGATTATTAGCAAAATACCGTAAATTAACGCAAGAATAAGAAGATTAAGCACAAAAACAAAATTAAGCTTAAGCCACATTTTTGAGATTATGTTCCAAGCACTTGCCGAAAGTGATGAAGTCATTTCTACTCGGCCAGAACGCTGTACAGAAAACTGCACAATCATAACCATTATTGCGCAAAAAGCAACAAACATAACGGAGTACGTCCAACGAGCAAACCTAATCTTAAAACGCTCAAATTGCTTAAAAATTGTAAGAGAATTGCTTAATGGCAATTTTGCACCCTTCTGATTTACGCCTAATGTTTAATGCATATTACGTTTATTACGTTCTTAACGCATGTATGTGTACGCATCCATTTACACATATATCTTAAGTATCGCTATCGTCATACAAAACAACCGTATAAAACTATGCATATTCATACTTTTGATGTATTGTAATATGTTCTATAGCATTTATCATTATAATAGATGACAAAATATAGAAAATTTTAAGGATTATATACTATATTTGCAATGGTTGTGTTTGTTATCTTCAATCTAGCGAGGTTTTAAGGAACAGTAAGAATGAAGCAATTTATTGCCACAATTAACTTAATGCACGGCATTCTACCTATAAGCATATTTGCAATATCTGGATTATGCTTAGCTGTTCTTTTAATTACAAAACCTAAAAAGTCTAAGTATTTTTCAAAACTCTTAACTCAATTAGGCTCAGCATTTTTATTTGCCATTATTTTTGGATTCATAACTTGGCTAATATCCGACGTTTTTCTTGTGTTTGGCGTAAGTCTTGGATGGCTTGTGATTTGTTCGATTGCAGGGGGATTTGCTGCCGTAGGCTTTGCTCTAAGTGCTGCAATAATTTCTAAAGGATGCAGAAGAGCTTTCGCTATTTTTTCGATTATCTTATTTGTTTTAGCAACAATGATTCGCGTAAATATGATTTACGGAGAATACACGACTATTGGATCTGTTTTTGGATTAGGAAATTACCCAAAGCTAGAAGAGCATAATAAACACAATGCCATTATGGAGATTAAAGATTGGAACTTACTAGCAGATCAGAAAAAACTGCCTAAAATGCCATCCAAAGGCATTAGCCGCTCTGTTAGAATTCCTGCAACGCAATCAAACTTCCGCGCTAGAATCGCAAATGTGTATCTTCCTCCAGCTGCGCTAACAAAATTTGCTCCAAAACTTCCTGTAATGGTTCTTCTTTCTGGACAGCCAGGAAGCCCTAATAGACTATTTGCTGCAAGCGAAATAGTGAACACTTTAGATGCTTACGCTAAAAAACACAATGGTTTAGCTCCGATTGTTGTTTCCCCAGACCAAAATGGCACTTCAACGCACAATTCACTTTGCGCAAACACAAAGGTTTATGGGAATGCTCAAACGTACCTAACTAAAGATGTTGTTAGCTGGATTCGCAAAAATCTTCCTGCAAGCACAAATCCAGCACTTTGGCTTATGGGAGGATTTTCTCAAGGTGGAACTTGCGCAACTCAAATAGTTCCAGCATATCCAAAGTTATTTGGAAACATGTATTCTGCTGGCGGAGAATTAGAGCCAACTTACAAGAATAAAAACGAAACAATAAACCGCTATTTTAACGGGAATCGCAAGGAATACGAAAAACATATTCCAGCAAACATAATGAGAAAAAACGCTCCATTAAATCAAAATTATTATTCAATAGCAGGAGCATGGGATCCAAAATCACAAATAAACCAATCCACTATTGCTGTGGCAGCACACAAAGCTGGAATAAGCGTTATAACAATGATTTCTAAAGGCTCAGGCCACGATTGGCATACGGTTCAAAGCGGATTAAAGGTTGCTATTGATCATCTTTGTAAAGACGCTGGAATAGCAAAGCATAATCCAGATTTAAGCTCTTATAGTAATATTCAAGTGGTTGTTAATCAGAAGGTGAGGCGATAAACATGCCAAACTTTTTATCAAAAAATCACAAGTCAACAGCAAAACATCATTTATCTATACTAAGTAATGATGTTAGAATCTGGCTGTCTCAGCGAGTTCTTGCAGTAAAAATCACTCTTGTATTTTTGCTTATAAACCTTTTACATTGGATTTTCCGTACCGTAATGCACATTTACACTTACGGTACAAACGCTACTCTTGCACAGTTTTTCTCGTACCATAAGCCAAAAATTGGCTCCCCATTCCTTTTTGGTCATAGAAACGTTCCTCAACTTTTGCTTAAACTGTTCCACTCGCTTTTCCTTGTAAACAGTTTTCCGTCTTTAGCTGTTAACGCTATTCTTTCTTTGGTTTTAATCGGATTAGCAGAAACAAGAATTGGAAAAATGCGTTTGCTTTTTGTTTCTGTATCTAGCACGCTTATTGGAACTTTGCTAGGACTAACACTAGTTGGCAATCTTTCTGCGATTATTCGCAATATGCATTGGATTACTAGAATACCAATTAGACTTTCGCCTTTTACTCTTTTTGTTGGCGCGTTTATGTCTGCAGCAACATGCGAATCAATCTTGTGGCGTAGACGAATGCTTGTTTTAGGCTATTCAATAACGTCTGCAATGCTTCTTTATAGTGGAAATCCTGGGGATTATTGCACGATTTTTGCAGCGATTTGTGGCCATATTATTGGCAATTTAATGAACAAGAACATCAAAACTAATACTACTAAAAGCGCAAGTTGGTGGCATGGAACAGACTACGAAATTAGGCGTCTTTTTTCAATAGCACAACTTATTATGGCACTAGGCCCTGTTCTTGCTCTATCTTCAAAATCACATGCTGGAATACTAACAACTCTGGGCTTGTTTATGTCTCCACAAATGGGCACAAAACCTTGGCTTGCAAGATGCATATCGAACTATAGTTCTAGCAGCTGTTTGCTTCATTCTGGATTGCAACACGCAACAATTGGCGGTCTTTGGATTCGTATTCTTTTGCCTATTGTTACTTTAATGATTATAGCTTGGGGGCTTTTACGCGGAAGAAGGCTTGCAGCATATGCGGCTATAACAATTAATGGACTTACTGCAGTTTATGCAACTATGTATTTTGCGATTTTGCCATTAATCGCAGCTAAGCAAGCTATGATTTTCCACAAGAATAATGCAACTTCTATAGCGTTTATGCTCACTGCTCTGCCTCCACTATTAATCGCAATACTATTGTTTATAAACATAAAGCATTTTCCAAATCATAGCGATAAGTTTGAACGCAGAATTGGATTAGTTGCAATTGTTCTTGCACTATTTTCTACTGGAATAGGATATGTTTGCTTTGGATTAATTGCTCCAAATGAGTTTAAGCCTACAGCAGATTTGCATCATTTACTCCGTGACCTCCCAGGACGTTGGATGCCTATGGGATTTGGAACAAGATCTAACGCAATGCTTATGCCATTAACTCCACTTGCTTCTGCTATTACTCAATGCGTTGGAGTGCTTCTTTGGATTGTTCTTTTTGTTGTTTGCCTTATGTGGTTTAAAAACAAAGTTACAATTAACGAAGAAGATCATAAAAAAGCAAGTCAATTAGTTCATTTTGGCGGAGACACAATGAGCTTTATGACTACTTGGCCAGACAATCACTATTGGTTCTCTAACACAGAACGCTCCGCAATAGCATATAGGCTTAAGTATGGAATTGCTTTAACATTAACAGGGCCTTTTGGAGATAAAACAGAATATAAGAATGATTTGAAAGCGTTTATTCAACTTTGCGAGCAAAACTCTTGGTCTCCAGCTTTCTATGCTGTGCATGAGGAAGACCGCAAAAACCTAGAATCTCTTGGTTTTATGTCTATTAAAGTTGGAAGCGATATGCTTGTTTACCCTAAAGAGTGGCAAACTCGTGGCAAAAAGTGGCAAGATATTCGTACCGCTATAAACAAAGCAAAACGCGATGGAATAACAGATGTTCTTAGCACATACAACGATGCTCCGTGGGAAATTCAACAACAGATTATTGAGATTTCGGAAGAGTGGGCAGAGCTTAAATCTCTTCCAGAGATGAAGTTTACTCTTGGCGGATTAGAAGAATTGCACGATCCTCGAGTAAAAATTTTGTATGCAATTGACAATAACGGCAAGGTTCTTGGCGTTACGAGCTGGATGCCTACTTATAGCAACAATCGCGTAATAGGGTGGACTCTTGATTTTATGAGGCACCGTACGGATAGTCCTAATGGAATTATGGAGTTGCTTATTGCAAGAATGGCGGAACGCTTAAGAGATGAAGGACTTGAGAATCCAGAATCTGCTGTGGAATTTATGAGTCTTTCTGCTGCTCCTCTTGCTGGAATAACAGATATTTGCGACTCAAACGATTCTAGTACTTCAACTTCTTTGCAAAATGAAGCGAACACTGTTAATAACAAGGACGATATAGGAAATAATGATAATGATGGCGTAGAACATGCACAAAATGACGTAAATCACCATGAATCTAACGAGATTATTGTTCATGCTCTAGAGATGATGTCCGACATTTTGGAACCAGCATACGGATTTAAGTCGTTGTACTTCTTTAAGAAAAAGTTCCAACCAACCAATAGTCCTGTGTACATATGCTATTTGGATTCTGCAAAGCTCGCGCAAATATCGCTAGCTGTTACAAGCTCCTATTTGCCAGAAACTAATCCTAAGCAAATTTTAGAAATGCTAAAAACACTTAAGAAAGACGCAAATCAAAAAAATCTCCGTTAATTTGCGTGCTGTAGCTTGCATATTAACGGAGATTAAGTTTATTAAGAGATTTTAATAGAAATCTTAATTGTACAACTAAGACTCCGATTCGACTTTAGAAGCGGAATCAGAGTCAGCTAATTTAGCTGACTCAGTTGATTCAGAAGAATCGCTGGAATCAGTGGATTCAGCCGACTTAGAGTCGCTGCATGCGGAATCAAACTTCTTACCGCGGAAAATAAATTCTCCAAGCAACCCTTCGCCTTCGGCATCCACCTCAACGCACTCGCCGTCTGTTAAATCGCCAAGCAGAATCTTCTCGCTAATAGCATCCTCGATGTCTCGCTGAATAACTCTACGCAATGGCCTTGCTCCAAGAAGCGGGTCAAAGCCCTTCTGCGCAAGAAGATTCTTAGCTTCATCTGTAAGCTCCAAAGCCATATGACGCTCAAACAAGCGGTCGTTCAAACGCTTAACATCTAAGTCAACAATTTGACGAACCTCTGGCTCAGTAAGCTGACGGAACACAATAGTATCGTCTAAACGGTTAAGGAACTCTGGGCGGAATTGACGCTTAAGCTCGGAATTAACTTGATCCTTCATACGCTGATAAGAAGCATCCGCGTTATTACCAAGGCTAAATCCTGTGTTTGCTGCCTTAGCAATATCTCGAGTACCAAGATTCGTAGTCAAGATAATAATAGTGTTCTTAAAATCAACTTTTCGGCCTTGACCATCTGTTAAGTGGCCATCATCCAAAACTTGCAACAACGTGTTGAAAATATCTGGATGCGCCTTCTCAATCTCGTCGAACAAAACCACAGAGAATGGCTTTCTACGAACCTTCTCCGTAAGCTCGCCACCTTCCTCGTAGCCAACATAGCCTGGAGGAGCACCAAAAAGACGCGAAGCTGCATACTTTTCTGCAAACTCCGACATATCTACGCGAATAAGCGCATCGTCGTCGTCAAACAAGAACTGAGCCAAAGTCTTAGCAAGCTCAGTTTTACCAACACCAGTAGGGCCAGCAAAAATAAACGAGCCAGCAGGACGCTTTGGATCCTTCAAGCCCACTCGAGCACGACGAATCGAGCGAGAAAGCGCACAAACAGCCTCATCTTGACCAATAATGCGCTTATGCAGTTCTGCTTCCATGCCAAGCAGCTTTTTAGACTCTGCTTGCGTGAGCTTAACAACAGGAATACCAGTTGTATTAGAAACAACAGATGCAATCACATCTTCGTCTACAACCATATTCACATTGGATTCGCCTTCGCGCCAAGCTTGCTCTTTAATCTTACGATCTTCTTCAAGCTTCTCTTGCTCATCTCGCAAGTCGGCAGCTTTTTCAAAATCTTGATTCTTAATAGCTTCGTCTTTTTTATCGGAAAGCTTAGAAATCTTAGAATCAAGTTCTTTAAGCTCTGAAGGCTCTGTTAAGCGCTTAATTCGCAATCGAGCACCAGCTTCGTCAATCAAGTCAATCGCCTTATCTGGCAAATTGCGATCTTGAATGTATCGAGCAGACATTTCTGCTGCAGATTGCAAAGCACCATCCGTAATGGTTACATGATGATGATTCTCGTAACGCGCGCGCAAGCCCTTTAGAATTTCAATTGTCTCTGCAATAGAAGGCTCTTGAACCTGAATTGGCTGGAATCTGCGTTCCAAAGCCGCATCCTTTTCAATATACTTTCTATATTCATCTGTAGTTGTAGCGCCAATCGTTTGCATCTCGCCGCGCGCAAGCATAGGCTTAAGCATATCTGAAGCGCCCAAAGCGCCATCAGCAGCACCCGCGCCAACAATAGTGTGAATCTCGTCAATAAATAGAACAATATCTCCGCGAGTCTTAATCTCTTTAAGCACCTTCTTTAAGCGCTCTTCAAAATCGCCACGGTAACGAGAGCCTGCAACCATTGAGCCAAGATCAAGAGAATAAACTTGCTTACCCTTTAAAGTTTCTGGAACATCTCCAGCAACAATCTTTTGTGCAAGACCTTCTACAACAGCTGTTTTACCAACGCCTGGCTCGCCAATAAGAACAGGATTATTCTTTGTTCTACGAGAAAGCACAACCATAACACGCTCAATTTCTTTAGAGCGTCCAATAACAGGGTCAAGCTTGCCTTGTTGAGCTTCGTTAGTAAGATTTCTTCCAAACTGATCTAAAAGAGCAGAACCAGACTGATTGCGTTTATCTTGAACTCCACCAGCATTTGCAAGATCGGCACCTTGACTGTCTGCTGGAATGCCAGAATTGCCACGAATCAAATCCATTGCCGTGCTACGAAGATCTCCTAAATCAACCTCCATTTTAATAAGCACTTGCGTTCCAACGCCTTCGCCTTCTCTAATAAGGCCTAAAAGAATATGCTCAGTACCAATATAACTATGACCAAGTTGCAAAGCTTCACGCAAACTAAGCTCAAGCACCTGCTTAGCATGCGGAGTAAAAGGTATGTGGCCATTAGGCGAAACAGTGCCCGTGCCAATCATCTCTTTTACTTGTTTGCGAGTACCGTCTAAATCTACGCCTTTTGCGCTCAAAGCTTTCGCTGCTATTCCTTCGCCTTCTCTAATAAGGCCTAAAAGAATATGCTCCGTACCAATGTAGTTATGCTGAAGAGCGCGCGCTTCTTCTTGCGCTAGCACAATAACACGCCGAGCGCGGTCAGTAAACCGTTCAAACATAATTGCCTTCCGTTTTTATCCTTGTTCCATGGTAACGAGTTGCCATGACTCTAGAGCAATGCTCTCTATAGAATCCGTGGGACTAATCGTTTGGTTGCGGATTATTATTTGAGTCAAAATTATCTTCAGATTCTGCATTATCTACGATTTGTGCACTGCTTTTTGATTCTGCAACATCTTCATATTGCAAACCACTATTATTATTTGCAATATCTTCACCCTCATTGCGCAAACCATCGTCATCATGCTCTTTACTATCTTGATTATTTTCATCCAAAACGCGCTTACGCCTTGACTTGCGATTTTCTTTGCTATCTTCAATCGCTTCTTCTATAAGCTCAACATCTGCACGTTCTTCTCTAGGCGTTTGAGGAACAATCTCAATGTGATAATCGTCATAAGCAGGCTCTGATTGAACCCAAAGCTGCGATGGCTCAGGAGGCGCTATTTCGGAATGTTCTCCGCATCCATGATCAAGCGCAACTACTCGCCCATCGTCTGGGCTCCACATATTTGCGCAAACTCCAAACATGTTTCCAAGACTTCCCGCAAGAGGAATCATAAATCCACATGACGAGCAAGCTTTTCCATCTGCAATCTTAGTAGAAAGCGACTTTGGCCCATGTTGACCCGCATACCATCTTTTTGCAGTTTGAGCTATAGCCTGAGCAGTCATAACTCTTTTTCGAGTTAAGCGGAAAGTTTCAACAGCATCTTCAAAATCTTCTTTTGACTCCCCATTTTCAAGATTTTCATCATCTTCTGCACTTGCGTTATCTGTATTATATGCGCTTTTGCTATCCGAACTATCTGAACTATCCGCGCTATTTTCGCTATTTTCGCTATTTGCATCGTTATTAGTGTTTTCACTATCTTTAGCGCATTGCGAACCATCTTCAGATGCATTATTTTCTTGAATACCATCAAGCTTAACTCCATCTTCAAGCCTGGAGTCATCTTCTGCAGTGCCGATTGAATCCATAACCGAAAGATCCGTAGGCCTAAGTCTATCTTTCCAAGGAACCCAAGGAGGAGGAAGTAACGAATCTTCAGTTGGAGCAAGACTAGACTCGTTAACAGTCCAACGACCAGCATCTTCATCATGATACAGCGTTACCGACCATTGCCAGCCTTCATAGCCAAGCATAGTGCAAGCAAAACGGAAATCAGTAACATTACTACCAAGATTCGTTTTGCCTACAAAATCGCCTACAGCGTTTTTGCGCTCCGAAGTTTCCACAGCAACTTCATAAGCAAGCTCCTGCGGATTTATTACTTCATCTTCCATAAAAAATCCTGTTAACTATTAATCTTGTACGTCAAAATTATCTGCTACAGCACGCAACAAATGAGCAAGCTTTTTAGATTCTGCACTAGATGGATAATGGCGTCTGCGCAAGCCGTTGCCAGCAGAGTCCAAAAGCTTAATAAGGTCTTCTACGATTGCAGCCATATCTTCTGCTTTTGGCCTTGTAGCTTTTACAAGCGAAGGAGCAGAAGCTACGAGTGTAAGTCCCATTGCTTGCGGGCCTTTGCGCCCTTCTATAACAGAAAATTCCACACGCATACCTTTACGCAATTCCTTTATTGACGATGGCAACGCAGAAGAAGGCAAAAATACATCCTTGCCATCTTCATCTACTATAAAGCCATATCCCTTTTGGGAATCATACCAACGAACACGCCCGTTGGGCATAACACACCTCACTCAAATTCACTAAACTTTATGCGAATCATCAATTCTACTACATCCATATAACTCTACAGATTCACACTTTTTTAATTGTAGCGCATGAATCTAGAACAACCTAAATAATCTAAGCAATCTTCTTGTTTTCAACATCACTAATAGAGCCACTTGTAAGCATTTTATTCGATTTATCTACATTACTTTCTTTGCTCGCATTATCGTTATTATCGTTATTATCGTTATTATCACTATTATCGTCAATAATAACTTTTGGCAACACAACTGTAAGAGTTAAACCGTGAGGCTTAGAATCCAAAGATTCATCTCCATTCATTGTTATGTCTGCAGAAATATCTGTAGCAAAATCATCTTGGCTAGTTCTATACGCACAAGACGTTGTTGCGCAAATCAAACCGCGATGAGCTTTAACAATAGATTGTGCAATAGACATGCCTAAGCCTGTACCGCCTTTTTCTCTAGCTCTAGAAGGATCAGCAATATAGAAACGCTCAAAAATATGAGGCAGCGATTCTTCTGGAACTCCAGGGCCGTGATCAACAACCCTTATAACAACATAAGAACTGCCAGCACCTGTTGATTGGCTAACTTCTGCAGCTTCCAAAAAGTCCTTAAGAGACTTAGAAACAGAGCTCATTTTTTGCAAAGCTTCTGGAGTAATCGAAGCTTTAAAAATTCCCATTCCGATTTCTACAGGAGAATCACTTGGAGTATAACGATGAATGTTGCCAACAATATTAGTAAGAACTTGACGCAACCTTGCTCCATCGCCTTTTATAGTAACGTTAGGAAGCGAGCCCGGAGTAAAAATAAACTTTCTATCAAGATTACAATTTGTAGGCTTAGAGCAATCCATTAGCTTTAAGTCGTCTGCTAAATACAATGTTCCTTGCTGCACAACTCTAACTTGATCAAGCGCGCGCAAATCATTAGCAGCATCTTTAAGAATTGGAGTTACATTAACAGTTTGAGAAACATTGATTCCTCGCCCCTCATCAAATCGCGCTAGCGAAAGCAAATCTTCAACAAGCTCCGTCATTCTTTCGCTAGAAGCCTTAATGTGAGCAATTGAATCATCAGCCTTATCTTGCTGACCAGCAACGTCTCTCCACATGTAATACAATTCTGCATAACCGTGAATCGCAGCTAGTGGCGTTCTAAGCTCGTGACTTGCATCCGAAACAAAACGTTTCATTTTTTCTGTCATTGCTTCTTGATCGTTAAAGCCTTGCTCAATTCTAGAAAGCATTGAATTTAAGCTTGCTGCCAAAGACCCAACTTCCGTGTTTTCTGGAGCAGATGGAACTCGTCTGCTTAAATCTCCAGAAGCAATTTTAGAAGCTGTTTTTTCTATTCTTTTTAGCGGAACAAGAGTTGATTGAATAATCAAAGCAGACAAAACTGCACCAAGCAAAATAACAGTTATACTAACCATTAAACAATAGCGCGTAAGAGTATTTAGAGTATCCATTTGGTCGCTTAGAGAAAGCGCTATATAAACGTAACCTCTAACGCGCATTTCGGAGTTGTAACCACTGCGATTACCCCATGTAAGAACTAGTACGCGCCACGGCGACTGAGCAACCTTTGCAGTTGCTTCATCAACGCTTTTAAGGTCGCCATGAACAACAGCAGGAGATGTAAACGGCTTTCTTTTTATAACAACGCTGTTGATTTCTCCATCTTCTGGCAGCGTTGGCATAGAAACAACGTCTCCTTTAAGCGGAGGAACCAAAGGCGTTGTAATAATTTTGTTATTAGTGTCTCGAATTTGCAAGAAATAGTCATTTGGACCAACAGTTGGATCTTTTGAATCCTTTTTTCTAAGCAAATCAATATTGTCGTAAATAAGCTGGGCTTGATCTGCCAACTGAGCATCGGTTTTATCTAGCAAATAGCTTCCAACTAATTGCCTAATCGACAATGATATGCAAAATGCTGCAATAGTTAAAACTACAAGCGTACATGCCACTAATCGAGTGCTTAACGGTATTGCATCTAGATGTTTACGTATCCATTTTGCTGCTTTATGCTTTTTATTAGGATTATTGTTTTTGCTTTTATAATCCGCATTTGCATTAGCAACTTCTGGATTATAAATAGCGACTTCCGCAGACTTGCCACTATTCATAATCAGGCTTGACCCGCCTTTGGTACGCGAATCATGTAACCAATTCCACGCTTAGTTTCAATAAGTGGAACAACTTTCTCTATAGAGCCATCGTCATTCTTAATCTCAATACCGTCGATTTTCTTTCTAAGATAAGAAATATAGGATTCAACGATTGCTGCGTCTCCACCCCAATCGTATTGCCAAACGTGATTAAGAATCTGGCTTTTAGACAACACTCTGCCTTCGTTATCCATTAAGTAATGCAAAAGCTTGTATTCCGTAGGACTTAGCTCGATTGGAACTCCAGCTCTAGAAACATCGTGCGAGTCCTCATTAATCTCTAAATCTGCAACGCGCACAACAGGGGTGTCTTCTTCTGGCTCTTGAGTTCTGCGCAAAATCGCACGAATTCTAGCAACTACTTCTTCTAGGCTAAAAGGTTTTGTAACGTAGTCATCTCCACCAACTGTTAAACCCATAATCTTATCTTGAGTATCATCTCTAGCTGTAAGAAACAGCACTGGCACTACCACACCATTTTGGCGGATTCGCCTTGTAACAGTAAACCCATCAATATCTGGTAGCATAACGTCCATAACAATAAGATCTGGATGAACGCGCTCTATAACCTCGATTGCTTCCGATCCAGAGGCAGCGGTTTCTACGTCAAATCCAGCAAAGTGCAACGATGCAACCAAAAGTTCACGAATTGAAGGTTCGTCATCGACCACAACAATAGATGCTTCTACATTCTTACCCATACTGTTTAGCATCACTTATAAAGCTGAATGTTTCCTGAGTGTTTCCTGGAAAAAATAATTTTATTTATGCGATGCGTGCCTACGCTTAGCTTTTCTAAATCCTAGTTTAACTTGCTTTAGCACATAATTTCTTCTATAAAGTACAATCGCAACAATTACAAACAATGCTGCAATCACAACAATCATAACAATAGTTGCAATAATACTTGTTGAAGGCGTAACCGCTGTTTTTTTAGCTCTAGAAATCTGCTTCATAAGCAAAATCGCAGACTTAGCCCAGTCAGCACCTTGCGCGTTAACTAATGGCCTGTAAGCTGCATCCGACAATAAGTCAACCGTTGTTTTTCTTTTAAGCCATTCATCGGAATTAGGCGAAACTGCAACAACAAGCCTTCCATCATGAGTAGCAATTGCTAAAAGAACAGTGTTTGGAGCTGGATTCGTGCTTGTCAATAAATCGCTAGCCCACTTTGATGGGTCTTTGCTGCCGCTAAAATTAGCTAAGTAAAGAAGGCGCACAGATACGCCTGTTTGCTTTTTTGTGCTAGCAATCATATCGGAAACTTTTGCAACGGAATCCCCTAGAAGATTTTCCGTATCTGTAATTGAATCAGTAGCAACAATGCCATAATTATTAGAACTTTTATTTGCTAGATCACCATTTTTTGATTCATCTTCCGCAAAAGCAATGCTTGCAAATAAAGCAATTTGGCTTAAAAACGCAAGCATTATAAGTGCGCATAAGCCTTTAACCACATTAGTAAAAAAATCTTTGTCATAATCGCTTAATGGCATATATTCATAATACCGTGTTTTTAGATTACAAGAAACAATAGCAAAATTGAGTTTTAGACGCATCTTTCTGTACAAGCACATTCTATACAAGCATTAGAGAACACGGAAATAAAAAAAAAACATAGAAAAACGCATACATTTACAAACATTAAGGAGTAAAAAATGTCACAATTTAGAGTAGACTCAGAGCAAATTCAGCAATCTGCCGCAGCAGTCGGATCTTCGATTAATGCGATTCGAGATGCAACAAATGGAATGTACGCAAATCTACAGCAATTACAAAGCGTGTGGACTGGCCCTGCTGCAACTCAGTTTGCAACAACCGCTGGGCAATGGCGTGCAGCACACCAACAAATGGAGCAATCTCTAGAGGCAATTCAATTAGCAATGCAAAATGTTTCTAACATTTACATGGATACAGAAGCACAAGCAACTTCCTTGTTTGCAATGAACTAAACAAAAGTCACAAATCACAAAAACAAAAACAAAAACAAACATGAGCGGCAAAGTCAAAACTTTACCGCTCATGTATTGATAACTAAACAGACTCAATCAAAGAGTTAATTTAATTTAGTAGCCCATCTCTGCGCCGCCTGCAGGAGCTGCAGCTGGCTTTTCTGGCTTATTTGCAACAACAGCTTCGGTTGTTAAGAACAAACCAGCAATAGAAGCAGCATTCTGTAGAGCAGAACGAGTTACCTTAACTGGGTCGGTAACGCCAGCAGCCATCAAATCTTCGTAAGCGTTGGTTGCAGCGTTAAAGCCTTGGCCTTCTGGAAGCTCGCGAACCTTGTTAAGAACAACATCTCCAGAAACACCGCTATTTTGAGCAATCTGCTTGATTGGAGCTTCTACAGCGCGGAACACGATTGCAGCGCCAGTAGCTTCTTCGCCCTTAAGATTTGCGACTTCGGCAGACTTCTCAACCTTTGCAGCAGCTTGAACAAGAGCAACGCCACCACCTGGGAGCAAGCCCTCTTCGATTGCAGCCTTAGCGTTACGCACTGCATCTTCAATGCGATGCTTGCGCTCCTTGGCTTCTACTTCTGTAGCAGCGCCAACCTTAATAACGGCAACTCCACCAGCAAGCTTTGCAAGACGCTCCTGAAGCTTTTCGCGATCGTAATCGGAATCGGTATTTTCGATTTCGCCGCGAATCTGAGCAACACGAGCCTCAACGTCTTCCTTAGAGCCAGCACCAGAAACAATAGTTGTTTCATCCTTAGAAACAATCACCTTAGATGCATGACCAAACACAGATGCATCGATAGAATCAAGCTTTAAGCCAAGGTCGTCAGAAACAACCTGAGCGCCAGTCAAAATTGCCATATCTTGCAACATTGCCTTGCGACGATCGCCAAAGCCTGGAGCCTTAACAGCTACAGTGTTGAAAGTGCCACGAATCTTGTTAAGAACAAGAGTTGGCAAAGCTTCGCCATCAACATCTTCCGCAATAATAAGCAATGGCTTACCAGACTTCATAACAAGTTCTGCAACATGAACAATGTCTTGCTGGCTAGAAACCTTGCCAGAAGTGAGCAAAATGTATGGATCTTCCAAAACAGCAGTCTGATCTTCTGCGTTAGTTACAAAGTAAGGAGAAATGTAACCCTTATCAAAGCGCATGCCTTCTGTAAAGTCCAAATCAAGACCAAACTTGTTGTTGTCTTCAACAGTAACAACGCCGTCTTGACCAACCTTATCTAGAGCTTCTGCAATCTTTTCGCCAACTTCTGGGTCGGCAGCAGAAATCGTAGCAGTAGCAGCGATTTGATCCTTTGTTTCAACATCTTTAGCAGACGCAAGCAATTCCTTAACAATTGCTTCGGAAGCTTTTTCAATGCCGCGGCGAAGAGCAATTGGATTGCTACCAGCAACAACGTTCTTTAAGCCTTCGTGCACCAAAGACTGAGCCAAAACAGTAGCGGTTGTAGTGCCGTCGCCTGCAACGTCATCAGTCTTCTTAGCAACTTCCTTAACTAATTCAGCACCAATACGCTCGTATGGGTCTTCAAGGTCAATCTCTTTAGCGATTGAAACGCCATCATTAGTGATTGTTGGAGCGCCGTAAGACTTATCTAGAACTACGTTACGACCCTTTGGTCCAAGAGTGACCTTTACTGTATTTGCAAGCTTATCAAGACCAGCAAGCATACCCTGGCGGGCATCCTCTTCATAGGCAATAATCTTTGCCATTATTCCTCCACATAAATTAACTATGGACACTCACTCATGCTTCTTTTAGCTAATCAACCGTCAGCTGTTGACTAAACCGTTAAACTGAGTGCTAAATGAAGATTAGCACTCTACATGCCCGAGTGCCAACTATAATCAAAAATCTATAGAAAAAATCTATAGTATAAAATCAAAAATAGCCAATCAAAAAGCCACTTATTGTAGTTTTTCAATTGACTATTTAAGTATTTATTTATTAATCAAATTTATTACATCACTTGTTGCGTCACTTATTTAATGCACTCGCACATATGCAATCGCACACATGCAATCTAATTGCACATTTACTTGCACAAAACAACAACAATAGTGGTTGCTATTTGATTTGCAGGCTCAACATTGCTAATTCCAAGCGTCTTAGCAATATCTTCAGCAGCAGATCGATTCTCGTCTCCCTTATACCAAACAACGGAATCAGCAGGAACGTTTCCAGAAGGATTTGCAGCTTCTACGCTTGCATAGCCTGCTTGCTTAAGCTTTGCTGCTTCTTGAGCCGCATGACCCTGAATCTTTGTTGCGTTAACAACTCTTACTGGAACAGTCTTGTTAATAGGTTGTTCAGAAGAATTTGAGTCGCTTGCATTATTGTCTTTAGAATCCTTAGAGCTATTATCATTTTTATCTGTTTTGTTTGACTTATCTTCTTTTACTGGATCTCTATCTTCGTCTGAATCGTCATTAGCATTATCAGACTTGCTCTTGTGCTCATCAATCTTACCGCTCTTAACGTTAGAAGACTTAGCAGTTGTTGACTGATTTGCACTCCAAGGCAAACGAATATTGTTGATTTCTCCAGACATAATAGCCCACGCAAAAACGCCTAAAATAACAGCTACAGCTATGACTACTACATATGGGAGCAATACAGCATACCAAGCGCGATTTCCGCGATGAACACCAACAGGGCCTTCTGGTGGATTATCAAAAGCATCTGGCGTAAACGACACGTTCTGCTTATGCGCCATAATTGCATCCCTTCTAAAAACTATCTAAACAATATGAATCCATATTAGCGAATGCCGCGCACAAAGCGTAAAAAATTTATTTATTTTTATATTTGATTTTGGATTTATCGCCCTTGTTTTAGAGTTGATAATCATGAATATTAAGAATAGAAAATCTTTGCACGAACTAATAGACCCAGATTGGGCAAATGCTCTTGAGCCAGTTGAACCGCAAATCCACAAAATGGGAGACTTCTTGCGCGAAGAGATGGCATGCGGAAGGCGATTTTTGCCAGAAAGTCATAATATTCTTAGAGCTTTTACTATTCCATTTAATCAAATAAAAGTTCTTATTGTTGGCCAAGACCCATACCCTACTCCAGGCCACCCCGTTGGTCTTAGTTTTTGTGTAGATGCTCGTGTTAAACCGTTGCCTAAAAGTCTGACTAATATTTACAAAGAATTAGTTAGCGACTTAAACGTTCTAATGCCTAAAAATGGCGATTTAACACCTTGGACTAAGCAAGGCGTAATGCTTTTGAACAGATGCCTTAGCGTAGAAGCTGGAAAAGCTAATAGTCATCAAGGAAAAGGCTGGGAACAAATCACAGATGCTGCAATAACAGCATTAAATAATCGTAAAGATGCTAATGGCAAACCACTTCCACTTGTGGCTATTCTTTGGGGCAGAAACGCTCAAAGCCTAGCACCTCTTCTTACAAATGCAATAATTATTCAATCCCCTCATCCAAGCCCACTTTCTGCTTCAAGAGGATTTTTTGGATCAAAGCCATTTTCTAGAGCAAATCAAGCATTAATATCTCTAGGCGCAACACCAATTGACTGGAGTTTATAGAAATCTAAAGCACATAGCAAGCTGGAGTTTATAGAAAAACGAGTAAAGACTTGCCAAAAATAGAAACTAAAAACATCTAAGGTAGCGCATATCGGTTAAAATAAAACGCATGGCATTATTCCCTCCACAACCAAATAGTCAAAATAATAGCGAAAATACTGGTGTTTTCTCTCTTCCACCTCAACCGCGCATACCTGCTTCTAATGGTGTTGCTTCTAGCACAATAGACGAAGTAAATCAGCCAATATCTGCAGGCGTGTCTAACGAAAGCATTAAAAAAGCACAGCAAATAGCTGCCATTCTTCGCTCCAGATTCACGCAAACGCTTGTAGGCCAAGATTCACTTAGAGAATCACTTATTTTGACGCTTATTGCTGGGGGCCACATTCTTATTGAATCAGTTCCAGGACTTGCAAAAACAACTGCTGCGCAGACTCTTGCAACAGCTATGTCTGGAAGTTTTAAGCGAATTCAATGCACTCCTGATTTAATGCCAGCAGACTTAGTTGGAACACAAGTTTTTGACTTTGCTTCTCAAAGATTTACCACACAAATCGGCCCTATTCACGCAAACGTGATTCTTTTAGACGAAATCAATCGTTCTAACGCAAAAACACAATCCGCTATGCTAGAAGCAATGGCCGAAGGCGCAACAACAATAGGCGGGGAACGCATTAATCTGCCTCAGCCTTTTATGGTTATTGCTACGCAAAATCCTATTGAAGAAGAAGGCACTTTTAATCTTCCAGAAGCTCAAATGGATCGTTTTATGCTTAAAGCAGTTATGACTTATCCTTCGCCTAGCGAAGAAGTAAGTATGCTAGAGCTTCTAACAAACAGAGGAAGTGACGTTTTTAATCCTCAAACGCTTAATAGTCAAAAAATAAGTTTGCAAGATGTTACTTTTTTGCGCGCAGCTGCTAAGCGAGTGCATGTTTCGGAAGCTGTTATGAACTATGCTGTAGATATTGTTGCAACTTCTAGAGGCCAAGGAAGTCATCCTCTTAAAACTATTTCTTCGCTAGTTAGAATGGGAGCAAGCCCTAGAGCTTCTATTGCTTTGATCCGCATTGGTCAAGCTCAAGCTTTGCTTTCTGGAAGAGATTACGTTATTCCAGAAGATGTTAAAAAGTTTGCTCACGAAGTTCTTAGACACAGAATTCTTTTGACTTTTGAAGCTTTAGCGGATTCGATTACTAGCGATCAAGTTATTGATGCAATAGTGAAGACGGTTCCTGCACCATGATTTTTGCAAAACTGCTTAACGCTTATTCTCATCCAACTTTTTTTGCTAATAATGCTAAAAGAAGTTTGCTATGCTCCGATTCGTCTAAAAAAGTTAGAAGAAAAATCGAAGTGTTGGACAATCGCCTAAATTTACCACTTGCAAAAAAATCTTTAAGCATTTTCGAAGGAGAACATCCTTCTAGTCAAAAATTTGGCAATGGCGACTTAGTAGACGTTCACGCGTGGCAGCCTGGAGACGAAGCCAGAATGATTAATTGGAAAGCCAGCGCAAGAGTTGGCGAGCCGATGGTTTCTTCCAGGCAGCGCGAATCTTCTTCTAAAACTTGGATTCTTGTGGATTCTAGCGTAAATATGAATGCTTCTTGCGCATCTAAAAGCAATGAGTACTTATATGAGACTGCTTCTAACACAGCATGCTTTTTTGCGTCTTTAAGCTTAAAACGCAACGATTCGCTTAATTGCGCTTTATTTGATGGAGATAATATTTTAAGAATCCCATCTTGCAGGAATCTTCCTGATTTTGAACGTAGCTTAGATATTTCACTATGCAATGCACGCAAAAAGACTAGAAACACAAATGCAATTATTGATTTTGCTAATTCGATTACGCAAAAACATAGTTTAATCGTAATAATTACGGACGAATACGCTATTTTGCAAAAACATTTTAATGATTTACAAAAAATCGCAAGTTTACATTCTTTAATAGTTGTAACAATAAATCCTGTAAACCCATTTAGCGCGTCTAAAAATATTCCAATAGTTGATGGAACAACTATGCGCAAAATACCAGCGTTTTTAATAGATGATTCATGCGCTAAAGAAGTAAAAGCACATAGAACATTTGTAAACGACGCTTTGCACGAGTGCTTAAATACTTCTAAAGCTTGCCTTATACGAGGGTCTTCCAGCAACCAAATATTTCATTCTTTAGCTAAATTTATTTGCAACGCAACTTTGCAAAATAGCGTTTTTAATGTTAAGAAAAATCAAGATTTACTTTTGGATTAGTTTGGGTTGGTTTGCAGTGAGTATTCTTAATGTTCAAAAGGTTCTAAACGACGAAACAATGCTACTTGCTTTTATTGGCTTAAGCATAATAGTGGCACTTTTAGCAAGCGCAACGCTCTACTTTGCTATATGCAAAATCAATCCTAAAGTTAATACTAGAAAAGATATAAAGAATGCTGCGCATACTCTAAATGCAAATAAGCAAGAATGGCGTAAAAAAATCGAGCAAGTTGTTAGCGACTATAATCAAAAAAAGATTAAAAAAGATCAAGCTTTTGCAAAATTAGCTCAAATTGCAAGACAATATGTTTCGATAATAAGCGGCGAAAACATTAAATCACATACTCTTTCAGACATAAGTTCGTTTAGAAACTCTTGGAAGAACACGCATGGAGCAGACTTATTGCGTCAAACGATTGCAGCACTATACCCTCCTGAATTTGCAGATACTAAGTATAATAATCAAGCTAAAAATACGGATGTTGATCAAGGCGCAAGGTGGGTTCTTGTTCTTCTTGAAAGTTGGAAAACAAAGGAAAATAAGCCAAAGGAGAATAAAAGATGACATTCTCCACTTTAAGCACATGCACTTTTGCAATACATAATTTTGCAATGCATAATTTGGCAATACCTAATTTAGAAATGAGCAAAATATTTGCTTCAACACTATTTTCAATGCGATTAAAATGGCCGCTAATCTTTGTTTTTGGCGTTTTAATAAGCGTAATCGTTGCAATATTAGCGTTTGCAATAAGTGAGATTAAAAAACGTAATTCTAAAAACTACAAAATTAAATCTTCCAAAATATTAGAAACAAGCTTTTTAACGTCTTTTTCTTTAGACGAAGACCTTAAAGGAAGCATATGCTCAAGAAGATGGCGATTATGGAATATTTTGCGAAGAATATGCGCGTTAATGCTTTCTCTTGCTCTTTTATGCACGCTAATTCTAAGCTCTAGGCCTTCTAGAGTTTTAGACGCAAACGAGCAATCGAGTTCTAGAGATATTGTGCTTTGTTTAGACGTTTCTGGCTCCACTCTTCCCTACGATTTAGAAGTTATTAACGCTTACTTAAAATTTGTTGAGCATTTTCAAGGCGAGCGCATTGGCTTGAGTATTTTTAACTCAACGTCTAGAACTGTTTTTCCACTAACAGACGATTATTCGCTTGTTAAAAAGCAATTGCAATACGCTTCTAAACTCTTGGATGGAGTTCAAACTCAAGACAAAATCGACAATATGCAACAAAAGCAGTATCAGCAAATTTCTACATGGCTTGATGGAACTCAAAATCGAAAAGAAGCAACGTCTTTAATCGGAGATGGTCTTGTTAGTTGTGCTGCAATGATTCCTGGAGTTGTTTACGGCTCTTCTAACAATTCTAAAAAGCCTCATAATCGCCTTAATCGTAGTGCTTCTATTGTTTTAGCAACAGACAATGTTGTTTCTGGAAAGCCGTCTTATTCGCTTAAAGCAGCTTTGGATTTAACAAAACAAGCGAATATTCAAGTTGACGGATTGTATTCTGGGTCTGCTCAAAGCGAAAACGAGGCAACCACTAGGCAAATGCGTGATCTAATTACTCAAAACGGAGGCATTTTCTTAACGCAACATAACGCTGATTCTGTAATGGCTTTGGTTCGTAAAATCGAGCAACAGCATACAAGTATTCCAAATGATTCATCTCAATCAGCTTTAAGCGATGACCCTAGTATTGCAACAATTTTGGCGGTTATTTTTGTGTCTCTTTGGCTTATTTTTGCAAGAAGGATAAAACGATGAGAATATATTTTAGTTGGATTTCGTTAATCTTAATTGCAATTCTTGCTGTTTTAGCACTATTCGAGATTTTCCCTCTAAAACGCAACTCTTATAGCACAGATGAAACTGTTTATATGCGTGTTCGCAGAGTTTTAATATGCGTTTTGCTTGCGATTTGCGCATTATGCCCATGCATTATGAAAAGCACTTTTCAACGCTCTCTTAACGCTACAAACGTAATATTTGTTTTAGATGTTACTGGTTCTATGAACGTTAATGATTCTAAAGACTTAAACAACAATCTCACTACTAGGTTTAACAGCGCAAAGCAAATAATAAAGCAAGTAACGAATAATTACGCAAACGCAAGCTTTAGCGCAATCAGATTTGGAGCATCTTCTAGTGTTGACGTTCCTCTAACTCCAGACGCAAATGCCATTGAAAATTGGGTTAACACTATTAACACAGAGCCTATTGGAGTTTCAAATGGAACGAGCTTAGACGCGCCTTTAGATAAAACTCTTCTTGCCACTAAAGCGATTCACGACGCTCATCCGCAAGATGTTACTGTTTTGTATTTGATTAGCGATGGCGAAGAAACCACTAGCAGAAAGCGCAGAACATTCTCATCTTTGCGCGGCTACATAAATCATGCTTACGTAATTGGTGTTGGCTCTAAAAATGGCGGAAAAATACCAAATAAAAGCACTAAGTTGGATGATTTAGACGATATTAACGTAACTGATTCTTCTATAAAACAGTCTGAAAAATGGGTTATTGACCCTTCTACAAAAAAGCCTGGAATTTCTAAAATGGATTCAAAAAATCTTAAGAATATTGCAGACGAGCTTAGTGGAAAATATGTTGATTCCAGTAAAGATCATTCTATTGGCATAGAAGCAAAGCAGATTCTTTCTAAGCAATGGAGGCAAAACAACACTGTTAAGCCAAGACTTAGGCCAGAGCCAATCGTTTGGCCGTTTGCTATTCTTGCAAGTGTATTAATTCTTTGGGAATTGGCATGCTGGATTACAAAATCGAGGAAGCTTATATGATTAGCAAAATCACACCTAAGTCATTCCTAAGATTTTCTATTATTGCAATATCTTCTATTGTTATATTTCTATGCATGGTCTCAATCTATTTAATTGCAACTAATCTTAAAGCAGAATCAACGTATAATGCTGCTACAAAAAGTCTTATAAACAACATAAAAGCATCGAAGAAGGTTGATGCAGATAAAGAAACGTTGGTTGTTTCTCAAAAGCAAGTTGATGACCAATTTAACGAAGCAAAATCGCCTTACACAATTTTAATGCCACACTTATTAAAGAGCATTAATCATAACGCAATAATATCTAAAGAGCTTACTAAAAGCTTGCAAAACCAGCTTAACCAAGATAAAAAAGATACGGATTCTAATGCGCAAACAAGCCAAAATAATCGCAAAAATATGCTTAACAAAGCGCAAGAAAAATCTAATAAATCAAGCTTAAGCAATTCTCAAAAAAGTAAGATTCAAGACTTGCTAAAGCAAAATAATCAAAGCGATTCTAGCCAAAATTCGCAAAATCAATCAGATCAAAATAGCGATGATTCCACTAAAGACGAATCAAACAAGAATGAAAAAACTAAGTCTTCTAAAAAAGAAGATTCCAGTAATAAGCCTTGGTAGATTGCGATAAAAATAAAATCAAAATAAAAAATAAATCAAAAACACAAAAGCCTTATATTTCAAGGCTTATAGCCTTTAACCACATTGCAAGAATTTTCGTGACTATTTGAAAAACATTGTGTGTAATGTTTGTATGCACATATTTAACAACTACCAATGGCTGTTAGAAAGAACAGAACAATGCTCTAACAGCGTGCTTAGCGAAGCACACTCCAACACTCTTAAAGACTGGCACGGAAGAGCCGCAAACGCGTTTAACGAAGAGATGGCTAAAACTGCTAGACAAGCATGCCAAATAAGCTGCGTTAACACTAGTTTTGTTGACTGTGATTTTATTAACGCTAATTCTACTTTTAGATCGATGCTAAACTTTGGGGGTAAATAATGCCTTGGAGAGTAAAATCCACAATAACTGGCGGCGAACCTCTTAGCGTTGCTGATTCTAACGCGTATAGAACAAAAGCTGCACGACTTAGCGAACTATCAAACGATTTTCATTCGCTAAGTGCTTGTTGGATGCAAACCGCAATGCAAATCGAAAGCCAAAAAGCAGCTCTTGTACAAAACCAAAACAACTGTTTTAACAAAGATTTTTACCAATCTACTTTGCAAAACTTGCCTGATTCTAACGAATGCAGAATAAAGTCAAGCCAATGCGAATCAATGTCTAACAATCTTAGTGAATTAGCAACTCTAATAGTCAGAGCAAATAACTTATATTCTCAAGCAGAATACAAAAATAGAGAAACCTTAGATAACCTTGTTTCGATTGGAACTACCATCTTCCCTATTACTGCAGTACCATTCTTTGCAAGCGTAGGATTCAGCGCGATTTTAGACATGACTCAGAAAAGTGGCATGAAAAACTTTTCTAAGTGGAGCCACGCAACATCTCCTATTCAGCAAGGATTTATTAGAGGCTTTTCTAAACATTTTCTAATAAACCCCGTAACTGGAATCCCTATCCGTCTTTTTTCTAGCATTCAAGAAGAGAACGATGTAAAACATTCAAAAGCACCAGTTTCTACTTTTGCAAGCGCATTAAGCATGTTTAGCTCAAAAATCAACGATGCGAACCAAGGGAACAATCTTAAAGTAACAAAATTAGTTTTGCCTAAAAACGCTCAATCTAAAATATTTCTCTATAAAGGAAATAATATTGGTCAAGCGCTTGAAAATCTTAACAACCTTTCTAGTGGCAATCTTTCTGTGCACCCGCCAAAAACGAATCCAGATGCTGCAACAATCGCAATTCAACGTTTTAGGCAAAAAGACGGTAGCACGTCTTGGCTTGTTACAATACCTGGAACAGACGGTAAGCCAAAATCTCCTTTTGGATGGCCTCAAAATGCAGAGGTTATGAGCAGTTCTAGAAGCGTAAGAATGAACGCAGACAGCACAAGAATGGTTGTAGAAGCAATGAAGAAAAGCGGCATTAAACCAAACGATAGCGTTGTTCTTGTTGGACATTCTCAAGGCGGAATTGTAGCTGCAGGAATAGCTAGCGACTATTCAAAACAATACAACATAAAACACGTTGTAACTGCTGGGTCTCCAATAGCAAACCACGCGATTCCAAGCAAAACTTGGGTTACGAGCATAGAAATGGAAGATGAACTTGTTCCAACATTAGACGGAGCAAGTAATCCGAGCAGAAATAATTGGGTTACGATTCACGCAGTTGCAAGTAAAGCAGTGGCAAGTAAAAGCGCTAATCGAATTAAAAGAAAAGAAGAAGATGAGGAAAATGTCTCTAAACAAAATCGTAATAAGATTGGCAACACAAATCGCAACACAAAAAATATCTTTGAAAAAGACGGGATATTAGTAAAAAATGTGCCAGAAGAAGGAACACTCACACACGATTTGAACTATCATCAAGCAGCATATGCGGATGCTCACCAACTTGCGTCTAAAGAAATTAGAACTCAAGAATCACATTTTAATAAGATATTAAGCGGAAAATTAGAAGAAACAACATTGTGGCAAGGTGTTATGCAACACTAATGCAAAGTAAAATAGCAACGCTCAAAACTTAGTAGTTTCATGCCATGCTGTAACCTTTAGAGTATGAAGCTTACTGATATTTGCCCTGCTATTGCTTTGACTCCTCTAGATGGAAGATACCACAACCAAACTGCAAGCCTTGTAGAATATTTAAGCGAACCAGCATTAAACCGCGAGCGCATACGTGTAGAAGTTGAATGGATGATTCTTCTAGCAAACGGTTATAAGGTAAACGATTTTAAGACGATTGTAGATGGCGTAAAGCCTTTAACAGATGAGGAATGCGATTATTTGCGCGCAATACCAGAAAACTTTGGAGCAGAAGGCATAAAACGCCATGCATCTCACGAAGCTGTTACGCATCACGACGTTAAAGCTGTTGAATACTATATTGACGATGAGTTAGACAAAGCAGAACAAGTATTAGGGCATAAAACCCAGCTTAGCAATCTTAAAACATTGGTTCATTTTGCTTGCACAAGCGAAGATATAAACAATCTTTCTATAGCGCGTTGCGTAAAAAACGCTGTTGAAAACGTGTATAGGCCAAATTTGCAAGCTATTGTTTATTACTTGACTCAAAAAGCTCAAGAGTATAGAGATATGCCAATGCTATCGCTAACTCACGGCCAGCCTGCCACTCCTACAACTTTAGGCAAAGAACTTGCTGTGTTTGTTTACAGGCTAAATCGCCAGCTAAAACACCTTAACTGCCAAGAGTATCTTGGAAAAATAAATGGCGCTACTGGAACTTTTGGCGCTCATCTTGCTGCTTTCCCTAATGTTGATTGGCTTAACGTTTCTAAAGAATTTGTAGAAAACAGAATGGGTCTTTGCTTTAATCCTCTTACAACGCAAATCGAAAGCCACGATTGGCAAGCGGAACTTTATAGCACTGTAAGTCACATTAATCACATTCTTCACAATCTTGCTGTAGACGTGTGGATGTACATTTCTCGCGGCGTTTTTGTGCAAGTTCCTGTTAAAGGCGCTACTGGGTCTTCCACAATGCCTCACAAAGTGAACCCTATTCGATTCGAAAACGCGGAAGCAAATCTAGAGATTTCTTGCGCACTTTTCGACACTCTTTGTGCAACGCTTACCGAAAGCCGCTGGCAGCGCGATTTAACAGATTCCACTACTCAAAGAAACGTTGGATCCGCATTCGGCTACGCTCTTCTTGCTTTGAACAATCTTCTTGGCGGCTTAAAGTCAATTCATCCAAACACGCAAATGATGAGCGAAGAGCTTAATAGCAATTGGGAAGTTCTTGGAGAGCCAATCCAAACTGCTATGCGCGCTCAAGAAATTGCTGGTGTAGAAGGAATGGAAAAGCCGTACGAGCAAGTTAAAGAGCTTATGCGCGGTCATAGTATTTCTAGACAAGATGTTGAAGATTTTATATCTTCTAGAAACTTCGATGCTCAAACTGCAAGTAGGCTAAAAAATCTTACTCCAGAATCTTATACTGGAATTGCATCACAGTTGGTGGATTTTATTCAATAATTATTAATGCTTAATACGTTATTGAACATTAATAATTATTAATGAATAAACGGTGTACTATGCAATCGCAAGTAAAAGATGATTTAGTTATTAACGACGTTGAGCCTAAGCTAGTTCGCAATTGGGCAGACTTGATTTACTCAATCGTATCTGCTGGCGTAGCTACAGCAGTAGTGTTATTTGCAACGTGTTTTTCGGGAACAACAGCAGGCGTAGAGCACGATGCAAAAAATGCTGGAAAGATTATTGAGTGGATTGTAAAAGGACTGCCGTCTTCTCTTTTTCAGCAAGCGCTTACAATCGCAATTGTTGCTGGCGTAATCGTATCAATGATCGATTCGAAAAAATGGATTAATACAGCAATATCAACAATAACTTTGCTTTTAACGTATCCGCTTGTATGGTATATTTCCTACATTCTTACAACGCTAAACAATCCTTCGATATTCGCATCTCTTAATTCAATATCTAATAGTCATGGCACAGAATTATTGCCAGACATGTACGCGGTTTTGGTTGCTTTTCTAACTGTTAGCGGACCTAGAAGAGATAACAAAATCGTAAAACTCTCTTGGCAAGCGCTGCTAATTGCGTCTCCAATATTAATCGTAACTTCTTGGCATTCGCTAGCAGGCGCATTAACATCTTGGTGCATTGGACGTTCTTTTGGAACACTAATTCGGTTTATTAAGGGAACACAAAGCAAAGGAGCATGGGGCAAAGATATTGTTGAAGCACTAGAAAGCATTGGCATTACTCATCTTGTTCAGCTTAATAGAAGAACATTAACAACCGACCATAGTGGAGTTCTTAAGTCTAGTCTTGACGACGATTTGATTGAAAATTCAAGGCTATACGATGCGATTGATATTCACGGAACAAGATACGTTATATCTGTATTAGACAATCAAGTGCACTTGCCTGGGTATCTAAATCAGCTATGGCAATGGGTTAAGCTAATTGACATTCCAGTTAGACGAGACCGTTCTGCAAGACACTCAATACATCACCATCTTTCTATGCTACTTGCTCTTAGAAACTTGCATCTTGCTACAGCAAACGTGTATGGAGTAACAGACCTAGAAAAATCATCAATAATGGTATTTCATACTAGTAATGTTCTTGTTCCTTGCAATCTAAACACACTTACATCTAAAGACGCTCAAAGACTTATGCAATATCTCGATATTGCAAACTCTAGAGGTATTACACACAGAAGAATAGGACCAGAATCGCTTGCGCGACTAGAAGATGGCACTCCCCTAATTGCAGGTTGGCAAAATGGCGATGTTGCTAGTGATTCAACTAATATTGCTTTAGATAAAGTTCAACTTTTAACAATAATCGCGTCTTGCATTGATGCAAAAACTGCTGTTGAGTCAGCAATAAACGTTTGGGGCGCATATAAGGTTGCGCAAATTCTGCCATTTATTCAAAAAGCGGCCGTTCCAGCATCTACAAGGTCACTTTCTTCTTGCAACAAAAAGCTTTTTGAAGATCTTAAAAATGAGATTAGCAAAAAAGTTTGCACGCTTAACAACGAAGAAGACTACGACACTGTACGCTTAGCACGCTTTAATATTCGATTCTTTGTTAGCTTAATACTTATTATTGCTGCAATTTCGGCTATTGCTACTCAATGGCATCCGCAAGAATTTATTTTTGCGCTTAAAAAAGCAGATAGCGTGATGGTCTTTGCTTGCTTTGCGTGCAGCATGCTTGCTTGGGTTGGGTCTTCTATTACGCTCGGGTCTTTTATGGATGATTCAAAGCCAAATGCTGGTGTTTTATTTACATCTCAAGCAGCTTCGGGCTTTACTGCCGTGTCTATGCCAGCTGGAGTAGGGCCTGCGTTTGTAAACATGCAACTTATAAAGAAAAATGGTAGTTCAACATCTCAAGCAACAGCGATTACAAGCGCAGTATGGCTTTTGCAATCGCTAGTAACCGCTCTTGTTATATTTAGCGTTGGAATTTTTACTGGTAAAAACCTTCTATCTGGAATGATTCCTACGCATATGCTTATTACAGTAATAGGAATTGTTACTATAATCCTATGCGCGTTTATGGCAATTACTCCTATTCGCAAATTTATACGCAAAAAATATCTTCCTATTCTTTCCGATTATGGCAAACAGATAAAAGAACTTGTAACTAAACCAAAACAGCTTTTTAACGGCACTTTGGGCGGTTTGATTCTTGTTTTTGCAACAGGACTAGGATATTGGGTTGCTCTTTTGGCATTTGGATACTACGCAAACCCTTGGGAAACAGTTCTGCTGTTCTTAGTAGCAAACACTGCAGGATCTGCTGTTCCAACACCTGGCGGATTGGGAGCTGTTGAAGCATCTTTGACTTTTGCATTCACTTCGGTTGGTGTTCCTCCAACAATCGCATTATCTGCAACTCTTCTTTACCGTCTTATGTTCTATTGGTTACGAATACCAATCGGCGCTTTTGCAATGAAAAGTCTTAGCAATAAGGGATTAATCTAATAACAAATTAGTGTAAATTTAACAAATCAAAAAAGAATATATTTAGTTAAAAACCGCATAAATACGCCTATATAAGGCATTTTTGCGGTTTTTATACACTTTATTCACTAAAAAAAGTAAAAAATCGTAAAAAAATCTTAATAAAACGCTGAAAAACCGCGCATTTGTAGGGAAAATGTACTAATATCTATGAATGAAAGTGGTCTTTGGAAGAGAAGGCCCCTAACACAAAGGATGCTTGTATGGCATACAACAAGTCT
The DNA here is from genome assembly GCF_055700915.1 of Gardnerella sp. c10Ua_31. Taxonomy (NCBI): domain Bacteria; kingdom Bacillati; phylum Actinomycetota; class Actinomycetes; order Bifidobacteriales; family Bifidobacteriaceae; genus Gardnerella; species Gardnerella sp. c10Ua_31. The sequence goes on from NZ_JANUYG010000001.1 coordinate 157,269, forward strand.
GATCTCGTTTCGAAGATCGCTCAGAAGTCCAACCTTACCAAGGCACAGGCCGAGGCCGCTGTCAACGCATTCCAGGATGTGTTCGTTGAGGCTTTGCAGTCTGGCGAAGGATTGAAGCTTACTGGTCTGTTCTCCGCTGAGCGCGTAAAGCGCGCAGAGCGTACTGGCCGCAACCCACGTACTGGCGAAACCATTAAGATTCCTGCATCTTACGGTGTTAGAATCTCTGCTGGTTCTTTGCTTAAGAAGGCTGTTACTGAGTAGGTTGAACCTTTAAGCGTAGACTTACAAGAACGAGGGACATCCCAATGTTGGATTTGTTCCTCGTTCTTTTGTTTTATGCGCTATGTTTTATGCGCTCTAACTTAGTGCTCTAGTTTCTCACTATTGCAATCTTTGCAAAGCCCAAACACTTCCAAAGTGTGATCTATAACCGTGTATCCATGAGATTCAGCAATCTTATGAATCCAACCTTCATCGTCTGGAGGCTCTATATCTACAGTTTTGCCGCACTTTTCGCACACAAGATGATGATGATGCGTGTTCTCGTCACAAATCCTAAAAAGCTGCTGACCATTAAAACGCACAGTATCAACATCTCCGCTTTGTGCAAGCGTATTAAGCTGGCGATAAACGGTTGCAAGCCCAATGATTTCGCCATCTTCCACAAGCGCGCGATGCAAATTTTGAGCAGAAACAAAATTACGCGAAGCTCTTAAATGCTCAAGAACTGTTTCCTTTTGCTTAGTGTTTCTACGTATTGGCTCACCAACCATTATTTAACCTTTCGCCGCAAAAAACTTTTAATCAAGCTCGTCATCCCAACAACCTGTAGAGTCTAACATATTGGCTTCCTCAACAGGATTATTGCAAAGAACAGTAATATGACCCATTTTGCGATTCTTACGAACCTGTGCCTTGCCGTAATCGTGAACATGCCATTCTGGATGCTCCGCAATAAGAGCGCGAGTAGGCGCAACATGCTGGCCTAAAACATTAACCATTACGGCTGCAGAAAGCAGCTTAGGCTCTTTTAGAGGCCATCCAACAATGCCTCTAACATGAGCCTCAAACTGATCCATATCGCAAGCTTCAATCGTATAATGACCCGAGTTATGTGGGCGCGGCGCAAGCTCATTTACTACTACGCGATTGTCTTTAGTAATAAACAGCTCTATTCCAAGCGTTCCAGCAAGCTTAAAGCCTTGAGCCAATCTAAGCGCTAAACTATGCGCAGCTTCTTGAACCTTAGCATCAACATTTGCAGGAGCCAAGGTCATGTGCAAAATGCTATTGTGATGCACGTTTTTTACAAGCGGATAAGTCACAAATTCGCTTCCATTTCCCGAAACAAGAATTGATGCTTCAAAAGCAAAGTCAACAAAACCTTCGAGAATAGAAGGCGGCATCTCTTGGCCATTTTCTACGCGATTACGAACATTATTAACGTCTTCTTGAGTGCGCAAAACGTCTTGACCGTGGCCATCGTAACCACCTCTGCGCGTTTTAAGAATTGCAGGCAGCCCGATTTCTTCGATTGCTTTATCTAAATCGTCTAAATTGTTTACTTCACGCCATTTAGCAGTTTCAATACCATGATTGTTAATAAAGCTTTTTTCAAAAACACGGTCTTGCGTAACTCGCAATAAGTCGGTTCCCTGAGGAACAGCAACTAAATCGCGCACACTATCTAAAGCATCTGCGTTTACGTTTTCAAATTCGTACGTAAGCACATCGCAACTTTTAGCAAGCTTTTTTAAGGCTTCCAAATCATCATATTCAGCTTCGACTTGAAAATCCGCAACTTGAAACACTGGGCAATTATGCGCTGGGTCTAAAACGCCGATTTTAAAGCCCATTCTTCTAGCAGCAATCGCCATCATGCGACCAAGCTGACCTCCGCCTATAATTCCAATAGTTGCCCCTGGCATTAAGCACTTTACAGCACCATTAGTGGCTTCACATAAGCTCGGCATTAGATTCCTCAACCTTCTTTTTTAATTCTTTGCGGTATTCTTCAAGTTCTTCTTCTAGGCGACTATCTGTTGTGCTAAGCATGCTTACAGCAAGCAAGCCCGCGTTTGTAGCGCCAGAATTGCCAACAGCGGTTGTTGCAACTGGAATTCCGCCAGGCATTTGCACTATAGAAAGCAAAGAATCCCAGCCCGAAAGAGCATGGGATTTTACAGGAACACCAACAACTGGAAGCGTTGTTTGAGCAGCAATCATACCTGGCAAGTGTGCAGCTCCACCAGCGCCAGCAATAATCACGCGAAAACCGTTTTTTCTAGCACTATGCGCAAAATCTGCCATAAGTTCTGGAGTGCGATGTGCAGAAATAACTTGCTTCATATACGGCACTCTAAATCTTTCTAAGATTTCGCATGCGTGGCGCATTGTTTCCCAATCGCTAGAAGAGCCCATAACAACCGCCACAACAGGTTTTGAATCTAAAATATCTGCCACAACAACCTCCCGTATATGCGTAAATACGCAGCTTATGCGCAAAGTTTATACGCAAGTTTTACTTTACGCATAAGCACGGAAAAATGGCTAATAATTAGTGTTTTATTAGTGATTTACTAGTGTTTTATTAATGTTTTATTGCTTTTTTATTAGCTGCTTATTTTTAAGAACATATTTTACGTCTGCAGCAGCCGCAACATCGCTAGAATGCGTTACAACAATCACGCATTTTCCGCGTTTATGAGCTGCATCTTTTAAGATTGCTATAACTTCTTGAGTTGTGTTTGGATCCAAGCTACCTGTTGGCTCATCGGCAAGAATAACAGGCGCAGAAGATACAAGCGCTCGCGCAATAGCTACGCGCTGCTGCTGCCCTCCAGAAAGCTTTGTTATATTTCTAGTGGACTCGTCTTCACTAAGCCCCAGCTCTTTAAGAATCGCAGAATCCGCCTTTGGATTAACAAGACGCAAGTTTTCTACAGGAGTCAAATAGTCGATTAGATTAAAACTCTGAAAAACTAAGGAAACATTATTCTTACGATGATTAGCATAACCGCCATTCTTGGAAACATCCTGCCCGTTAAACAATACTGTTCCACTTGTTGGCGAGTCTAAACCAGCAAGAAGAGATAACATGGTTGATTTTCCAGCTCCAGATGGCCCCGTTATGCTATAGATTTTCCCAGCTTCAAAATCTGCATTAACATTTTTAAGAACCGCAATATGAGTCGCTCCATAAGAGTAATCAACGTTGTTTAGTTTTAATAAAGTTGTCATAATAAACTCCAATATTCTATTAATCTCTATATTGTATGAATCTATATTTTTTATAAATCTGTGTTATAAATCTACCTATTATTTTTATGCTTACTTCGGCCTATGCACTTGTTCTGCTCACTAATCGCAAGCGTTATGTGCATAAAAATACGCCACTTTAATCTCCTCTAACTAATTGAACTGAGTATAGAACGCGGCTTTTTAAGCATTATTGGCACAAATGCAATGCATAGAGACGCAAACGCTATAGCGAATCCTAAAAGAATAGAAAACGCTGTTTGGCCAGTTAGCAAAGACTGATTTGGCGAGTATGTAATTGCACCATTTGCAACATTTGCCAATAGCACTGATCCAACGCTAGACGATATTGCAGCACTAATCGCAGTAGACAGCACTGAGCAAAATGCGGATATTATAAAAACTTCTATAATCATTTGCAAAGCTATAACACGTTTTTCTACACCAATTGCCATTAGAACGCCAACTTCGTGAATCCTTCCTCGAACCCAAAAAACAAGAACTAAGCCAAGCACTATGATTCCGACTAATGCAAGACACATTAAAATCATTGTTACTAATTGCTTAACTGTTTTTACGGATTGAAGAACAGAGGCAAATCTTTGCGCATTATTTTCTACAGAAATCATGCCGTTGCCATAGTTTTTAGCGATTTTATTGGCTTCTTTTAAAGCTTTTTCTAGATTATTTGAATTTTGCATAACGCACTTTATAGAGCTGCGATTTTTACTTCCAAACAAGTAAAGAGCGGATTCTAAATCAGTTATTACGCGATTTTCGGAAGAGTCGGAAGGAAGCGCACCCCTTGTTTGCATCTTGCCAGAAAAAATTCCAACAACCTTAAGATTAACGCTTTTGCTGCCTTGTTTTAGAGTTAAAACAGACCCGAGTTTAAGATTATTTTGTTTAGCAAAACTCTTGTGAATTATTGCAGATTTCGCGCGCTTAAAGTCGCCAGCAACCGAAGAATCAATATGATTGCCTTCCTCAAGCTTATATAATCCTTCTTGGAATCCCTGCGCTAACTGTGATTTAGTTGTTCCCGTTATTGAAACAAGCGAAAACATTCCATCATTGTCTAAACGCGGACCATTTATTGGCGCTACAATTTTAGCGTTAACAGGATTTGCTAAAACATCTTTTTCTTCTGCAATGGTTTTTATTCCACTAATCTTTTTAAACTTTGCAATAAGACTTTCGGGAATTCCCTCGTTTTTTTGCAAATCTTGAGGAATATCTTCCTGCGATTGCTTAGCAGAATCGCTGACGGAGTCACTGGCTGAATCGCCAGCAGAATCGCCAGCAGAATCAGACTCTGGCAAAGTCTGCCCTTGCGTTTTTGCGTAAACACTAAATCCTAAACCAATGTTGGAAGTTATTTGATCCTCTAGATTTTTTACGCAAGCAATAACACTCGCTTGGCAAATAAGCGCGCTAAGAACAACCGTAATAATCAAAGCTAAAATAGCACTACGCCTTGGTTTTCTAACTATAGCTAGCCAAGCTCTTTTTATAATTTGAATCATTTTACACCTACTTTTGCATGCCAACTACTTTTGCAAACAACTACTTTTGCATGCCAAGCAAATCTCTAGGAGACTTTCGCAAAATAGGAAGATAAGACAGCGCAACCGCAACAATAATAATCGCTAGAACCATCAATGACGATTGAATTAAGCAATCAAGGTTAACTTGAACAGCAATCTTATCTAAGGTTCTAGTGGCCATGCTCGATTCCAGGTTTCCTCCAGCTTGACCCATTGAGCTAAGCTGCTGAGCGGCGGAATTTTTTACCGAACCTAATGCGCAATCGCTAAACCAAGGAGATATTGCACTAGCAAAACCATAGCCTATTGCAATAGCTGGAATCGCAAGCAACACAAGCTCAAAAAGCTGCTGCAACACAAGGGAAACTTTGCTAATACCAATAGAAGTTAGAACGCCGATTTCTTTTCTACGCTCATTAATCCAAAGAATAAGAACCAATCCAAGAGCTACAACAGCAAACGCGCTTACTGCAATAACCGTTATATTCATCATGGATTTTACGCCTTTTGCCGCACCAATCATGCCTTGTACAAACTGGTCATCTCGAGTAATCTGATAGCTTTGCAAATCAATCGGAAGCTTAGACGCTTCTTCAATCACAGAATCTGCGTCCGCTCCTTTTTTAACCTTAAAACTTGCGTCCTGATATATCTCTTTTCCAGGCTTATATTTGTAAAGCTCTCTTGTTGTTTTCAAATCTGTATACACAGTGTTTGCAGTTAATTCTGCACGCGTTGCAACTGGGCGATTATTAGCTCCGCCGTAAATTCCAACTATGCGCGTTTTTACTTGCTCCGTAGAGTGGTTAAGATTATCGGCGTCAAACGGGTTTGCTTTAAGTGTTAACGAATCCCCTAATTTTAGGCCATTTAGTTTTGCTAAATCTTCGTGGATTAAGGAAGCATGCTCATCTGATTCTTGCAAAGCTCTACCTTTAACCATGTGAATTGACTTTGTTTTGAACGCATTTAAGCCCTTAGAAGAGTTTGTTCCTTCTAGGTTTACAGCGTTGCCGAATTGCTTTTCTCTACGCGCATCGTAGTCTTGAACACCTTTGATTCTAGCTGCTTTTGCGTCAACTAAATCGGCAGTAACATTTTGACGTAAAACATACGAATCAACGTTTTTAAGTGACGCGATTTTTTTAACATCACTTGGCTTAACAGTTCCTGCTCCCCTTGGAGTTCCAGGATTTACTTGCGGATTATTTGCTAAAACAAAACTAGATTCTGCCTGTTCTTCTACCTTTTTGCCCTCTTTTTCTGCAGCAATCGCAACTGCAGAAGATGCCAGCAGAAGCGTTGAAATCAATGCTAATATTACAAACACTATTGCTGTTTTTACTCTTTTTCTCAAAACGTAGCGTATTGCGCGAGAAATAAATGTCATTGACTACCATCCTCATCGAACATTTGTAGTTAAATCGTATGTTATTCAATCATTAATATCAGTACAATATGTACAAGTCGCGTGAATCATACAAAATCGTATAAAATCATGCGGCTGCACAGCAAGTACAATCACGTAGCCTATATTATTTACCCTTATAAAACACTGTGAATAATCTGTTTATTATCTTCAAAAATCTTAGAAAATTTTATGACAATTACTGATTTTCAATAAAAAATATATGACATATTGTTATAATCATTTGAAATAATTTATACAACTAAATGTTAATAGAAGAAAATTTATTAATCTATTAGTAAGTTTTATAAATTAAAACTTTGCAATCAAAAAAATTTATTTTGCATGATTTGACTAGGATTTGCATGATTATTTTGTAGGATTTGCATGGCTAAATGCGCATACAACAACAATTAAGGCGAGCACATTGCGTTACCAAAGTGCCCGCCTTAATTTATTAATTTATTAAAAACAGTTTTATTTATTTATAAACGCGCCTAAATCGACCTAAATACACTTAAATCGCAGTGCCATGCTCGTCGAGACGCAGATTTTGCTTAGCGTTACTAAAACTAAAGAACAGCCCAAACACGCCCAAAGCAAACAACACAGCAATCGTTACAACAAGCACCAACGGCTGACTTGGCAACCACATAACAACCAAGAACGCAAACGCAGAAAGCAAAAGCACAGCCCAAGAGCACACGCCAATAACCTTGCGAACAGCATTCCACTTATCATCTCCAGCCTGCGCGCGCTTAATATTGCGTTCCATCTTGCTCTGGCTTTGCGTAACGCTAGAAGATGGCTTCCATCCATCAACGCCGTTTTCTTGAAGTCTTCTTGAATGTTCTTGCAGATTGTATTCATCAATCATTCCGCCACGACCGCGGCCATTTGTTTGATCGTATTGAGACGGGATTCCCCTACGATTCTGCCTGGCTTTTGCTCTACGCTCCTTGCGGTTTGCCATGATTGATTCCTTTCTGCGTTGAATTTTCACACAATACGAATCATTTTAACGCATAACTACGCCATTTTGGCACGCATCAACAATTTTTTCGATTAATAAATCGTTTAATAAACGCCCTTTTTGAGTGGCAATAATACGATTCTCGTTCAACACTGCCAAATCTTCTTTACACACTTCGATTAGCACTTTTTGCAAATACGAATCGTCAAATCCGCAATTGGCTTTACGCATTTTTGTGCACAATTCATCAACGCTAAGCCCTTCCCTAATGCGCAAACCAAGCATTACTTCTTCTATTAACGCGTCCTCGCTATTTATGCACTCGTAGTTTTGCCAAGGCACGTTTCCTGCATTAATCGCCTGCGCCCAGCGTTTTGGATGCAAAATATCCCAAGATCTAAGATTGTAAAACTTGCTTGAATCCGCCAAAACAGCACAATCATCCATGCTTTGCTTATTAAGACCACTCGCCGAATTGTAATGCGAATGCGCTCCAGGGCCAATTCCTGCCCAATCAATGTTCTTCCAATATCCAAGATTGTGGCGAGACTCAAAACCAGTGCGCGCCCAATTAGAAATCTCGTACCACTTTAAGCCAGCAGAACTAAAAAGACTATCTGCCAACTCGTATTTTGCTGCTTCATCATCGTCATCTGGCGCTTGAATTGTGCCAGCAGCAATTTGACGACCCATTTTTGTGCGCGGCTCTACTGTTAGCGCATATGCGGAAACGTGATTAACTCCCAGGCTCAAAGCCATTTCTACTGACTTTCGCCAATCGTCTATGCTCTCCCCTGGAGCGCCATAAATCAAATCAACACTAGATTGCAATCCGCAAGCATACGCCGCTTTAACTCCGCGCTCTACGTTTTCTGGAGTATGTGTGCGGTCAAGCGTTTTTAGCACGTGTGGCACAGCAGATTGCATTCCAAAAGATATTCGCGTAAATCCGCCTTTTGCAAGCGTTTCAATATAAGACTCGTCTGCGGTATCTGGGTTTGCTTCCGTAGTGACTTCCGCACCAGGCATAATGCCCCACAATTCGCTGATTTCACGCAAAATTCGCACTAAATCTTGCGCTTTAAGAACAGTCGGAGTGCCTCCACCAAAGAAAACAGATTGCGCTTTAGGCTCGAAAATCCCGTGGAATTCCTGCCACTTTTTTACAAGACACATCTCGCGAATTGCAACATCCGCGTATCCGCTTCGACTTGCGCCCTCCCCCAAATCGTGAGCTGTATACGTGTTAAAATCGCAGTAACCGCAGCGTCGCAAACAAAACGGCACATGCACGTACACTTCAAAAGGCATGATTGAACGCGAATCTTCACTAGACTTGTTCGATTCAAAATTCAATATAAGCCTCAGCCTTCGGATTTTTGCGCAGCGCGAATCTTATCTTTAGTGTCTCTATCGTTCGCATTATCATCTGTAGCTAAAGCTGCAACAAATGCTTCTTGAGGAACTTCAACGTGTCCGAGCATCTTCATGCGCTTCTTACCAGCCTTCTGCTTTTCAAGAAGCTTGCGTTTACGCGTAATATCGCCGCCGTAGCATTTAGCAAGCACGTCTTTTCTAAGCGCACTAATCGTTTCGCGAGCAATAATTCTAGAGCCAATCGCAGCTTGAATTGGGATCTCAAACTGCTGGCGAGGAATAAGTCCGCGAAGCTTCTTAGTCATCATAACGCCGTAAGAATAAGCCTTATCTCGGTGAACAATCGCACTAAAAGCGTCGACCTTATCTCCTTGAATAAGAATATCTACCTTAACAAGATCTGCAGCTTGCTCGCCATCTTCGTGGTAGTCAAGAGAAGCATAACCCTTTGTGCGGCTTTTAAGCTGATCGAAGAAGTCAAAAACGATTTCTGCAAGAGGAATCCTGTAGTGCATTTCCACGCGGTCGGCACTAATGTATTCCATTGTGCCCATTTCGCCGCGATGATCTTGGCACAAGTCCATAATCGCACCAATAAAATATTTTGGAGCAATAATGTCGGCAGCAACCATTGGCTCAATAATGCGCTTGATTTTGCCTTCTGGGAACTCACTAGGATTAGTCACATGATGCTCGGTACCGTCTTCGCTTGTAACGTCGTAAGTTACGTTTGGAGCAGTTGAAATAAGATCCAAGCCAAACTCGCGGCTTAAACGCTCGGAAACAATCTCCATGTGCAAAAGACCTAAGAATCCGCAACGGAAACCAAAGCCCAATGCAACAGACGTTTCTGGCTCGTAAATAAGAGCAGCATCGTTAAGTTTTAGCTTATCTAGCGCGTCTCTAAGCTCTGGGAATTGCGCGTTATCGATTGGGAACAAGCCAGCGTAAACCATAGGCTTAGGGTCTCTGTAGCCCTCCAACGGCTTAGCCGCAGGATGCGCAGCACTAGTAATTGTGTCGCCAACTTTAGACTGGCTAACGTCTTTTGCGCCTGTAATTACGTAGCCGACTTCCCCAGCACCAAGCGCCTTTGTTGGAGTCATATCTGGGCTAATAACGCCGATTTCAATAGGATCGTGCGTCATGCCAATGCCCATCATGTGAAGCTTTTCACGCGATTTAAGCTCGCCATCAACCATACGAATATATGTAACAATTCCGCGATACGAATCGTAGACGGAATCAAAAATAAGCGCGCGAGCAGCACCATTAGGATTTCCACTAGGAGCTGGCACTTCCAGCACGATTTGGTCGAGAAGATCTTTTACACCTTCGCCAGTTTTTCCAGAAACACGCAAAACATCGCTAGGCTTGCATCCAATTAAGCCAGCAATCTCTTCTGCATGCTTGTCTGGCTCCGCACTAGGCAAATCGATTTTGTTTAATACAGGAATAATCGTTAAATCATGTTCGATTGCCATATAAAGATTAGAAAGCGTCTGCGCTTCAATACCTTGCGTTGCATCCACAAGCAAAATTGCACCCTCGCAAGCTGCAAGCGCACGCGAAACTTCGTAAGTAAAATCAACGTGACCTGGAGTATCAATCATTCCAAGCGAGTACTCTTTGCCGTCAAAAGTCCACGGAACTCGAACAGCTTGCGATTTAATAGTGATTCCGCGCTCTTGCTCAATATCCATGCGGTCCAAAAATCGGTCTCGCATCTCGCGTTCTGGCACAATTCCCGAAAGCTGCAAAATGCGATCTGCTACAGTAGATTTGCCGTGATCTATATGCGCAATAATGCAGAAGTTGCGTATCAGCGATTGATCCGTAAATCCTGGCTGGTTATGCGGTGTAATCAAAGCAAATATCTCCTTTTAAGTCTATACGAGCAAACTATACGAGCAATCAAATATGCGAAAAGTATTGCAACTAACTAATGTTAGCAACTTGACTACCCTAGAAACACTTGACTGGCCTAGAAACACTTATCCATAAACCATGCTATGCTTACACACTGTATGTCCTTAGTATAGTAAACGTCGTTTGGAGTAATAGTGGCAAACATTAAGTCGCAGAAAAAGCGCGTGCTCACCAATGAAAAGGCACACAAGCGTAACGTGGCAGTAAAGTCTGCTTTGAAGACTGCTATCCGCGCTACTCGCGAAGCCATTTCCGCTGGTGACAAGGCTGCTGCACAGGCTGCTTTTGCAGTAGCTTCTCAGAAGCTCGATAAGGCTGCAGGCCGTGGCGTGATTCACAAGAATCAGGCTGCAAACCGCAAGTCTGGTCTTGCTGTAGCAATCAACGCTCTTTAATAATCGCATAATTGCGAATTGATTAGAGTTTGAAAAATCCCCGCTACCATTGATTTCATTTGGCAACGGGGATTTTTGTATCGTACAAAACAGCGCAAAGCTTACGAATTAACGTGCATCTTAAACTGAATATCTCCATAATTAGGCGTATGTATACCAACGCCAAAGGCGATTATAGAACCAAAAGAATCTTTAACAATCGACTCAACAGTAAGCGCTGGCGTTTTTGGCTCAACATGCAAAAATTCAGACATATCGTCGCATAGCTGTTCAACGCGAATTGATAAATCATTTTCGTAAAGCTTTACAGCATAATCACTTTCCAAGAAATTCACTATTGATTGCTTAGAAAAATCGATACTCAAAACCTTAGGGAATCTAGATGCCGAAAGATAAACAACAATATAACTTGATAAAACGTTATCAACGTATTTTAGTCGCTTTATGCAAATCAAATCTTCTGATTCGTCTAAACCAAGCTTATGCGCAGCCGACTCGTCTTTAACAATGCTGTTTTGAATAACCTTGATTCGCACGTTTGTATTGTTTTCGGAATAATTTTGATAGAATCCTTGAATTTTATCTGATATAACTTCTCGATTAGAGCTATGAACAATATTCTTTGCTCTAAAAGTTCCTTTTCCTTGGATTCTAACAAGCAAGCCTTCTAGTATCAAACTATCTACTGCATGCCTAAGTGTTATTCGACTAACGTTGTATTGTTTGCATAATTCTAATTCTGGAGGGAGCTGCTCCTGCGGCTTCATTAAGTCAATGCGCTTTCTAAGATTATCGCGCACTGCTACATATTTAGGTACACCTTCAGTCACAATTCACTCTCCAAACAGAATGACTAGAAAAACAATTGTAAGAATTGCCTAAAATCCTACAATTCAAGAATCCTACAATTCAAAAACAATACGATTCAAAGACAATTCTTACAAAAGTGCTTTTTGAATATATATTAACTTAATTGTATCAGTCTATTAGGTCAATCTATAATTCGACGAGCTATAAGCTGAATTGTTTGTTGCTAGCGATTTAACTTTTTCTCTTCTAAACGAGTCAATATTATTGACGACGCATAGAAAAGAACGTAGAAAATAGCGATTGCAACAATAATCAAAATTCTTCCGCCCGCAACGTTGGAATAGCCAAGTATTACGCCTGCTACACCGTAATCGGCGTCGGAATAGGTTGAATTTGCAGAGCCAATATTGCCCAAAACAGGCAAAAGAAGCAAAGGCAAGAATGTAATAACAAGGCCATTAACAAAACCGCCTATAATGCATCCTCTTCTACCAGCCTGACCATTGCTAAACACGCCAGTAACACCGCCAGCCATAAAGTGCGCAACAATTCCTGGAATAACAACAGTTGTTCCAGCCAAAGCCATAATAACCATTCCAACAATTCCTCCAGCAAAGCTTGCAAGGAATCCAATAAGAACGGCGTTTGGAGCAAAGCCAAATGTCATAGGAGCATCCAATGCTGGCTTAGCGTTTTTAACCAATTTTTCGGATATTCCCTTAAATGCTGGAACAATCTCATCTAAAACAACTTGAACGCCTGCAAGAATAACAAATACGCCTGCAGAGAACATTGCTGCTTTAAGAATAACGAACACAATAAAGTTCTGACCGCCCGAAAGCTTTGACTCAATAAATTCTGGACCTGCAAAAAGAGCAACCACAATGTAAATAATTGCCATTGAAAGCGCAATTAAAACGGTTGTGTCTTTTAAGAATCCAAGAGCAGATGGGAACTTAATATCTTCGGTAGACTTAGACGGATGCTTTTTAGAGCGCGTGAGCTTTGCAACTAAAGTTCCAATAAGAACACCACTGCTAGCTGGGTGGCCAAGTGCTACGTCATCTTCGCCAGAAGCTTTACGCATAAACGACTGCACCAACGCTGGTGAAATCGTAATAAATAAGCCCTGTGCAAGAGAGCCGAAAATAATAACGGCTAAAGTGTTAAAACCTGCAACATTGAAGATTACTGCAATCATACTAGCCATGTAGAAAGCAACATGACCAGTTAGATAAATGAATTTGAAGCGAGATGTTAGAGAAAGAATAATGTTTACAATCATTCCAAAGAAGAAGATGAGAGCAGATTCCGAACCGTACTTTAAAAGAACGGTTCCAATAATTGCCTCATTGTTTGGAACTACACCTTGAACGTGGAAAGCATATTGGAACATACTTCCAAACGGATCAAGCGCTTGAGTTACAACGCCAGAGCCTGCAGCCAAAACCAAAAATCCAACCATTGTACGAATCGAACCTTGTACAATGTTAGAAATACTTTTGCCTTGAACTGCAAGTCCAATCAAAGAAATCATTGCAACTATTACAGCTGGTTGCCGGAAAACATCGAGCAGTATAGAAAGAATACCGTTCACAGTTCTCTCCTTATTTTGTATGTTAATATTTTTAGACACATTTTGGCATGAAAACGCAAATTACAAGAGAGATAGTGTAATTAGCTAAATCAAACCAGAATATGCCCGAATTTATTTAATTCAAAAGTCATAATAATGGATAAGCCAAGACATAAATTTGTTATAACGTTATATCCATTTATGGCAATTTTTAGGCATATCACAAATAAAATGAAAATTATTATGCATAATCGTGATTTAACAGAAAATAATATAACAAAATCGTATATAATCTGAAAATTAATAGTCTTTAATTCGTCAATAACTTAAAAATATGTGAAAATAATCACAATAATTCTTAAAAAGACACGCCAGAAACTACTCAATAATCCAAGCTAAGCCAATCAAAACAGCCAAGAAAAGAAGATTCACAATTGTGTACATAAGCAAATAGCGACCCTTATTATGAGGGTACTTATGCGTAATGCTCTTGTACGAAATCAAAGACGCCATAGACGCAATAAGCGTTCCCATACCGCCAAGATTAGTGCCAATAATAAGCATCTTCCACTGGTCGCAGAAGCCAGAAAGCAAAATAGTTGTTGGAACGTTACTAATCATTTGACTAGAAACAACCGAAACTTCCATAGGGTGAGAACCAACCCACATTTGCGCAATCTCGGTAAATCCAGGAACTCTGCGCATATTCCCAATAAAAATGAAGAACATTATAAACGTAAGAGGCAAAGCCCAATCCAAAGCGCGGAACACATGCGAATCACAAATAATAAAGGCAATAACAACTGCCAAAACCATAATCCAGTCTGGAATCCAGCCAGCTACTCCACACAAACACAAAATAAACAAAAGGCTGTAAACAACAACTCGCCATTGAGTAAAGCCAACACCATAGCCCATAACGCGAATCTCGTCTGGCTTAGGCGATTTAGAATGCGGAGCTAAAACGCCTTGCTCAATGTCGTCTCCATGCAAGCCTTCAAATTGATCGACTTTTCTAGAACTAAAGAACACAAACGCAAACGCAATCATAAGAATCGCAGCAGTAAGCGTGTACGGAGCCATAATGGAAAGAAAATCGCTCGTAGACATTCCAGTAAGCGCTTTAAGATACAAATTATGCGCGTTGCCAATAGGAGTTAGCATACTTCCAACGTTTGCGCCAATCGTCATTAAAGTCACAATAAGAATTGCGTGCTTCTCGGCATTTGCCATCATCAAAACAGAAATCGCAAAAGGCACAAAAGTCACAAGAGCAACATCGTTTGTAATAAGCATTGCCGAGAAAAACGTTAAAGACATAAGAACCAGAACTAATCCGCGCTCAGTTCTAACTCTTCTAAGAAGATTCGCGCCAATACTTCTAAAAACGCCTATTCGCTGGAATCCGCAAACAACCATCATTAAGCAAACAAGCTGAGAAATAGTGTTTACGTGAATGTAGCTAAAATATTGCGCATCGGGTGGAACAAAAAAGCAAGAAATAACAGCTAAAACGGCGGCTACAATAAGGATGGTCTCACATTTGACCAAATTCAGAAGCCAACGCCTCATCATTCCTCCGCAACTAAAATACACAACTTATAAAATTGTATAAGAAACCCAATCCAAAGAGGCAAAAATTCCCGACAAAATCGTTGAAATAACAAGGCAAAGGGTGCTAAAAGTGCTTTAGTTTTGCCACAAAGCGAATATACAAAAATCCGCCCATTTTTGTGACACGCGCAAAATGCACATGTCTTAGAGTCTTATATTATAAATGGAAAAGAAGTCGTAAGGCTAACAAGCATATTAAGCACAAAGCGAGAAACGCAATTATGACAAATCAAGAATCGCAAGCTCAAAAAACAGCAAGCCATAAAAGAAACACAGCAGACTTAATCGTAGAATGCCTTGTAAACGAAGGCGTTGAGGTTGTTTTTGGAATTCCAGGAGAAGAAAATATTCCACTTTTAGAGGCAATTGAGCGAAACGGAAATATACGCTTTGTGCTTACTCGCCACGAGCAAGGCGCAGGCTTTATGGCCGCAACTTATGCGCATATTACTGGAAAGCCAGGCGTATGCTTGGCAACGCTGGGGCCTGGAGCACTAAATCTTACACTTCCTGTAGCTCAAGCGAATGCAAGCACAACTCCACTTGTTGCAATATGCGCTCAAGGAAACGTATCTAGACTTTACAAGGAATCTCACCAAATCATTGATTTAGTAGCACTATTCCAACCAATCACTCAATGGTCTTCTATGATGCTTGCTCCAAGCACAGCTCCAGAAATGGTTCGCAAAGCTTTCTCAATCGCTCAAAGAAAGCGACCAGGAGCAACATGCCTTGTTATTCCAGAAGACATTAGCGAAATGAGCGTTCCAGAAGACGCAAAGCCACTTCCGCTTCCAAAGCCGTTACATATTCTTCCAGCTCCAGACACAATTTACGAAGCTGCTAAAATAATTAGCCAAGCAAAAAGGCCGATTATTCTTGCAGGAAACGGCGTTGCAAGAAGCCATGCTCAAGATCAGCTTCTCGCTTTTGCAGAACAGCTTAATGTTCCAGTTGCAACAACGTTTGAAGGCAAAGGCGTGTTCCCAGACAACCACCCGAATGCTCTTGGCGTAGTTGGATTTATGCATAGAGATTATGAGAATTTTGCTTTCGACACAGCAGATTTGATTATTGCTGTAGGATTCTCAATTCAGCAATTTGACCCTAAGAAAATTAATCCAAATATTGACAAGACGATTATTCACATAAACACATTCGTTGAAGACACAGACGCTCACTACCCTACTGCACTAAACATTATGGCAGATATTGCCCAAACGCTTAAAGCGCTTACAAGTGTGCTTAAAGATAGAAACGTTACTTTTGACGTAACTCACCCAAAGATTCGTCAAATGATTACAGACGAGTTGCATTCGTTTGAAAACGATAACAGCATTCCTATGAAGCCTCAGCGCGTTGTTTACGATACTCGTCGCGCTGTTGCCGAAGGAACTAAGGTTCTTGTAGATACGGGTGCGCTAAAAATGTGGATGGCAAGGCTTTACCCAACAATGCATCCAAATACGTGCATTATAGACAACAGTCTTTCTACAATGGCTTGGACTTTGCCTGGAGCTGTTGGAGCATCGTTTATTAAAGACAATAGCGGAAAAATCAACACAAAGCCTGTTCTTGCTGTTATGGGCGACGGCAGCTTTATGATGAACGTTCAAGAGATTGAAACCGCCGTTCGCGTAGGCTCTAGAATGGTGATTTTGGTTTGGGAAGACAACGCATACGGTTTGATTAAGTGGAAGATGGACTTGCACGCAGGAGAACACGAATACGTTGATTTTACTAATCCAAATGTTCCAAAATTAGCAGAAAGCTTTGGCGCAAGAGGCCATGTTGTACAAAAGCCAGAAGATTTATACAACATGCTTAAAGAGGCTTTGGCTCAAGAAAGCGGTGTTGACGTTATAGCTTGCCCAGTGGATTATAGCGAAAACATGAAGCTTATTGAAAAGCTTGGAGACATTGACTTCGGCAACTAAAGTATATTTATACTGAAAATATACGCATTAATTCATACGCATTAAATATAAATACGACCGAGTTTGTTTGTGAATATCCATAAACAAACTCGGTCGTATTTAAATATTATTTCAATATAGAAAGCATGTTGGTAAAAACAAATTTTGCTAATCTACAACATGCAAAGTACGATAAATGTAATTTTTATATTTTTCGGGATTAAGCCTACTACATATTTCAACATTCGGAGTTTTACCAGAGAAGAAATTAGCATCAACAAGAACTGAGCCATAACTTGGTCCAGGAGTTGCATCAACTTGGCAATAATATTTTGTGCACTCGCTTATACATTCAGGATATAACGCAGCGGCAACGGCAGATGGATCAGCCATATCTAGATAAGCATCACCAAAACGGCTAACATTCATTTCCATTAATTCCCTATTACAATCAATAACAAACTTACCGAGTTCTCCACTTTTGCGAATATTAGCAATTTCTTGTGGATTCAGCATACATTCTCCCAAGCATGCGTCCCATCCAACAAACATAATATTTTTAAGACCAGAATCAACTAATATCTTTGCAGCTTCTGCATCTTGCCAAATATTGAATTCTGCTACAGGAGAAACATTTCCACGGCCTAAACCAGCAGATCCCATAACGACTATGCGACCAACTTTCTTCATCGCTTCATAATCAACCTTAATAGCTAGAGCAATGTTAGTTAATGGCCCTAATGCAATAATGTCTATTTCACCATCTTCACTGTTTCTCAAAGTTTCAATCATTTTCAAAACAGCATTACCATTACTTTCTTTCAAACGATGAGGCACTAGACCAATATCACCCATTCCATCTCTACCATGAGTTTCATGAGCATAAGCCAAATCGCGTAAGAGCATGCTTCTGCTTCCTTTATATACAGGTGGCTCATATGAACCAGCATGCTCGATAGTAGTAAGCGTATTAATAGTCGCTTGTTCCATGCACACGTTTCCTGATACAGTGCAAAACATTAATATCTCATATCTAGGATCATTTAAAGCCATGGCAATTGCCATAGCATCATCCGAACCACAATCTGTATCTATTATTATTTTCTTTTTAGAATAAATTCCTTTATTTTTCATAAACTCTCAACATCCTATCAATTAATAGAAACTGTAGTTTCAGATGTAACGTGAATACGCAATGAGCATAGCTGAAAAGGACGTAATTCTATATTTAACTCATCGTTATTCTTGTGCAAAGCTATAGGCATACCGTGCAACACTGGCATTTCCATAAGATCCACTTCTTCAATCGAAGCCGCACGCAAGATTTTATTGAGTTTTATTTGCCCATTTGCGTATCCACCAGATGGCTCGTGAATACGTAAGATTATATCTCCAGAACAATCATCGGCCAGCTTAACCCAATCTAATGCAATTAGACCTGAGTTTCTGCGAATCGTAAACAGCGGATCGACTTCTGGTAGCATATCAATGATTGGCGAATTCAAAAGATTAGCTGTGCTTAGAACTGAATCCATATTTGCATCAGCAATAAATGACCAAGTAAATTCGTGCTTACCTTGATCGGTATTCGAATCTGGGTAAAGAGGCGCAGAAAGCAAAGATAATCTGAGCATAGTTCCATAAGATGAAGAATAATCGCCAATAGGAGAAGCATCAGCGCCATAAGTAGACGAATTCGCAACAGCAACAGCATAAGAGGAATCTTCTATGCGAACAAACCTATGCGTGCATGACTCGAATTTTGCATCATCACTACGAGTATTTTTTACTATTGGACGTTCAACTAAACCATATTGACACTCATATTGCGCATTATTTGAACATATAGATGTTGGCATATCTACTTTTAGAAATTGCTCTTTAGCATTCCAATCAACTTGAGCATGGAAATCAAGTCGTTTAACGCATGGCTCTAAAATTATATTTGTTTGAATCTTAACATCTTTTTTACATGCCAAGACTTCAACAGACACACCGCCCGATAAAAGTTCTTTAACACAAACAATTGAAGAATCATCAATCTTACGATTACGCATAAATGCGTCTCGCTCAATATCCCACGCATCCCACTGAGATGGCTCATCTTTTAGTATCTCGTATTGCGCCATGCGATAACCGGATGGAATTAGCTCACGATTAAATTTAATATCTTTAACGGAAGATACTGTGCCATCGCGTTCAATAATCACGCTTAAAACACTATTATTAAGAATTATTCCACCATCATTTTTGTGTTTTACAGTTGTTTTATTATTTTTACTGCTTTCATTGCATTGATATAAATTCCAAGCAACATCATTTTTACCTGTATAAGTCAATAACTTTACATTTTTACGCATATTAATCGCGCTGCTAGTGCTGCTAGCTTTTACAATCGCATTAGCAAGATCTGAAATAATTTTACGTAAACAAGAAATATCTCTAGCATATTCTTCTCTAGCTTGCCTATGAACCCATGCAATAGCAGAGCCTGGAAGAATATCGTGGAACTGGTTCAATAATAAAGTCTTCCAAATTCTAGTAAGCTCATCATTATTAAAACGGTATTCTGGAGCATAAACTCGAGCTAAAACAACAAGATATTCAGCAACGCGCAACAATGATTCCTCCATGCGACAATAGCGCTTCATATCTTGCTGAGAAGTAAGAGTTTTTCTATGCAACTCTAGATAAAGCTCACCCTTAAACACTGGTGTATCACCATTTGAATCGTCAACAATATCTTTTCGTATTTTTTCAAACAACTCATCAGGAGTGCCGAAATCAACTCTAGGAACACCCTCTAAATTACGATCACGCCTAATACGAGCAGTCATCTCGCGAGTAGGGCCGCCACCGCCGTCGCCAAAACCGTATAGCAATATTGCGTTATCAGATAAATCTTTATCCAAAAAATTGCGCTGAGAATAAACTAACTCATGCATGCTAACAGATGAAGCATAAGTATTAGATGGAGGGAAATGAGCCAAAATCCTAGAACCATCTATTCCCTCCCAAAGGAAAGAATGATGCGGGAATTTAGTGGTATCATTCCAAGAGAGCTTTTGAGTTAAGAACCAATCAAAACCAGCGAGACGAGCGAGTTGAGGCAATGCACCTGTATAGCCAAAACTGTCTGGCAGCCAAATACCATGCGGATCGGTGCCAAGATGCTCCTTAAAATAGCGCTTACCAAAAGTCATTTGGCGAATTAAAGATTCACCACATGGCATCATTACATCAGACTCAACCCACATACCTCCAACAGGTATAAAACGCCCTTCTTTAATCCTATTTTTCATACGCTCAAACAAATCAGGATGCTCGTTTTCTAGCCACTCGTATTGTTGAGCAGAACTCATAGCATAAGTAAAATCAGGGTCCTCATCCATAAGAGCCAAAACATTAGATACTGTGCGCGCAACCTTTCTATGCGTCTCTCGCACAGGCCATTGCCAAGCAGAATCAATATGAGCATGCCCAACAGCAATATGCTTTATAGAACTTGCTGCAGCAGGCTGACTTAATACATCATGCAACTCTTTACGAGCATTTTGAACAGTAGAAGAATCATGCTCATCATACGCGTTTAAGGAGTTCTGTAAAGCTTTAGCTAGTTTCCAATAACGCGGATTATCATCGCTTAACTCGCGCATCAAAGAACTTACAGTCTCAAGATCCATGTAATAATCAAAAATATTGCGATTAAAAACAGTAACGTCAATATACTTCAACATATATTGGCATTCAGTTTTTCCAGTAGCACGCTCTCCTAAATCAGTAGGAGAAAACGGAGTAGCTCCTTCAACAAACGGATTGTCTGCAGCTTCCAAATATAAAGTAAAATTACCATTTTCATCAATACTAATCGAACGATTGTTATGTTCATCAATCAATGGAACCCAATGATTACAAGGGTTTACAGCTTTTATAACTCTTCCGTCAACGTTATACACTAATCCTTCGGCTTGAAAACCAGGAAAAAGATTGCTAATCCAACCTAAATCAACATTTAGCTCAACTTTGCGCCCTTTTACCTTTGAAAAATCAATCGACCCTGTAATTTCAAACCACGTTGTGCCCCAAGTTGTTCCCCAAACGCCTGGAACATTAAATGAGTGAAACACAATATCGTTTCTTTTTAACTTAGAGAAGAATTCGCTAGAAGAAATAGGTTCTCCAGCAATCTCATAGGCTCGAATTTTACAGTGCAATAGAACAGTATTTATATACGGGTATAAGCGTTGTTGCATAACTCTTGTACAGCGATTTAATTGCTGCTCAGGTAATAAAAACATTGTTCCTACACTTCTTTCTTACACAACTACGCATTTATACATAAATAACGTATCTCTGTATATAAAGACAAAACAAGTAATTGATAAATCTTATAGAATTTGTGATTGAAGATCTTTTCGAGCAGATTCTAATCTAGTAATCTGACCTAAAAGATTAAGCTTTTCACTCCCATCTTCTAACTTACTCATTCTAAGCTTAATAGCTCCGATTTTTCGCATAAAACCAACGTCTAAAAGCTTAATAAGCAACTCGTTTGCATACTTTTGTTCTTCTTCGCTAGGAACACGCAAAAGACTGGATGGCCCGCCTTTAGTGCCTTCGCCACTATAATCGTAAGCAGCCGACGAGTTAATGGAAGAAGCTCCACTTAAGCCTTTGCTTAGAGACAATGGCAAAGGCATTACAGAAAGCTCGTTAATAACGCCTTCTAACATAGGGCCTGCAGCCTTAGTAATAGTGTGCAACCAAAGACCTTGGCTAATATTTGTGCTAGGCAAGCCTCCAGAAGCCACAAAAGCCTGGAAAAGTGTTCTAAAAACTGGCGTAATAAAATTATTCAAAGTAAGATGCGCAAAAAGTTGGCCGCTAAACGCTAGAGGAGATTGCATAAGAACAGCCATAAACTGCTGTTCGCACATAAACACGGAATCGTCAACCTTGTAATAGCTTTGATTCTTGTACGCACTTCTAAGCATGGATGTTTTTACAGCAGCTTCATTCATGCTTTGAGAACGCTGATCAAACACGCGAGAATCCGCATAAACGCTAGAAGCATAGCCTTTAGAATAAGCGTCATCGTCTACAACGTGCAATCGCCTTCTAGCAGACTCCACTTCCCTACGCATAACGTCTAAATCAACACCAATATTTCTAACAGCTTTTCTAGTGTATAAGTCCAGCAAAGACCTGTCTCGAATTTGCGCAACAAGAGGAGCAACCGCCTTAACAGCACCCATCTGACCTGTTGCAAAAGACGTATCAAAACGGCGAATAACAGTGTCAATTACAAAATCGTAAAGAGGATTAGCGCGCGCAATCAAAGAGCGAACAGCCTCGTCTCCCCTTTGAATACGCAAATCGCAAGGGTCTAAGTTATTATCTGCAACAGCAACAAAAGTCTGTGTTAAAAACGCTGAATCTAAGCCAAAAGCGTGCAAAGCAGCTTTCTGGCCTGCCGCATCTCCATCAAAAGTAAAAACAATACGCGAGCTAACTTTTTGACCTTCTACTTTTACAGGCCCCACAAGTTGAATCGCTCCCAAAGAATCGTCGGCAATAAGTCGGCGAATAATCTTCGCATGCTCCGCGCCAAAAGCCGTTCCGCAAGTTGCAACAGCAGTATCTACACCAGCTAAATGGCAAGCCATAACATCCGTGTAGCCTTCCACAATCACAACCTGGCGCTTTTTAACAATATTCGACTTAGCAATGTCAATTCCGTAAAGAACTTGCGTTTTTCTATACAATACAGTGTCTGGAGTGTTAATGTACTTTGCACTAATAGAATCATCATCATAAAGCCTTCTAGCGCCAAAGCCCAAAGTGCGGCCTGTAGAATCGCGAATAGGCCACGTTAATCGGCCGCGAAAGTAATCGTAAATTCCGCGCTGACCTTGGCGAGCTAAGCCTGCGTCTAATAATTCTTGACGAGTAAAACCTTTATTAGACAAATAGCGAACAAGATTATCCCACCCGTTTGGCGCATATCCGCAACCAAAACGCTCGCATTGTGCTTGAGTAAAATTGCGCCCTGCAAGCAAACTACGAGCTGCAGACGCTTCTTTAGAGTTGATTTGAGACGCAAAAAACCGTTGAGCTTCCTCGTTTGCTTCTATAAGACGAGCGCGCTTGGAGCCAGCATGCGAATTATCTTTAGCATCCTGCGATTTGTCATAATGAACTTCAATGTGGTAGCGGTCTGCCAACAGCTCTACTGCCTCGCGAAAATCAATGTTTTCTTTTTGCTCAACATACTTAAAAACATCTCCGCCAGCACCGCAACCAAAGCAATGCCAGACACCCAAGCTTGGACGAACGCTAAAACTAGGCGTTTTTTCATCGTGAAACGGGCAAAGCCCCACAAAAGTACCCGTTCCAGAAGGCTTAAGCGTAACAGTCGCAGACACAATATCATACAAATCTGCAGCAGCGCGCACACGCTCAACGTCTTCTTTTACAATCATTCCAGCCATAGTCTCTAGCTTATCGCAAGCCGAAGGCTACAGACACTCTATGAAAAACTCGTAGTTTAGCACAAAGCGGCATGAAGAGCTGTAGCAGATCCATCTGTAAGACTTGCAACTTGATCAATCGCAACTCTTAAACGCTCGTCTTCGCTAGAGCAAGCATTCCAATCGCTTATAAACACAGATTCCATAGCATCGTGTGCTCGCGGAGACTTGCTCATAAACACCTCCACCAAATCCGTTAGAATCTTTTGCTCACGCCTATAAAACTCGCGCTCTCTAGGTTGGATTATAAAATGCACAGCCAAGCTTTTAAGAACGATTATCTCGTAAGATGTTTCTGGCGGAATCACAACGTTTGCGCGGTAGCGAATTAAAGCGCCGTTGCCGTATTTTTCTCGAGTTGCTCGCTCAACAGAGCTTGCAAACCTGCCGATTAAAGCACTAGTAATATTCTTTAGATGAGCTAGCGACCTTCTAGAGCCGTCATAAGAATCAGGGAACATGTTAAGAGAACGCAAACGCTTAAAAGCCGCCAAAAGACTATCCGCATCCCACTGGCTGCCGTACCAATTATGAGCTTCTTGAACAACTTGATCCGCAACGCTTGAATCCCAAACAAGCTCCGTATTAAAAGCGCCAGTCACAATCGCGTCTTCAATATCGTGAACACTGTACGCAATATCGTCGGAAAGATCCATAATTTGGCACTCTATAGGCTTCGATTCGCGCGGAGAGCCAGACTTTAGCCAATCAAAAACTTCCCTATCGTCTGGGTAAACGCAGAATTTTAGATCGCGCTCGCCTTTATCGTGCGCTTTTGCTTCATCAAAACCCCAAGGATATTTAACAGCAGCATCCAAGCTTGCACGCGTAAGATTTACGCCTGCGCTAGCGCCATTTTCTCTAAAAACTTTAGGCTCTAAGCGCGTTAAAAGTCTAAGAGTTTGAGCATTTCCTTCAAAGCCACCAATATTGCTTGCGATTTGAGCAAGCGCGCGCTCGCCATTGTGACCAAAAGGAGGATGACCTAAGTCGTGAGCTAAGCAAGCGCAATCTACAACATCTGGATCTGCTCCAAGCATTGCAGCAATCTGGCGACCAATTTGCGCAACTTCCAAAGTGTGAGTTAAACGCGTGCGAGCAAAATCGTCGGAGCCTGCTACAAGCACTTGACTTTTAGCGCCGAGTCTTCTAAGCGCTGAAGAGTGGATTATTCTAGCTCTGTCTCGCTCAAATGGTGTGCGAGCGCGCGTGTGGTGAGGCTCGCTAGCCCAGCGCTCAGTATCGTGCAAGCTGTATTCTCCAACAACTTCGTTATCGGAAGCAATCACATCGTTACACATTAAAAACCTCCTCCACTAATCGCAAGTAGCCAATCATAAATTAGCCAATAGCAATTCAGATAATCGCAAAATCGCAAGATTGCTATATTAAGCTTTTTTCATCCAACATTTTTATGTCTTTTTCAGGCAAAACTTCGTAAGCATTCTTATACAATCGCGGAACTCTAGAGCCAATCCCAGTCATAATCTCGTAGCTTATTGTTCCTGCAGCCGCCGCCCAATCGTCTGCCGTTGGCTCCGCATATTCAAGGCCTCTGCCTGGGCCAAAAAGCCTGACCGTATCTCCTTCTTTAATTCCAAGCCCTTTAGCGCTGCCTTTTAAGTCAACAATAAATTGATCCATGCAAACGCGCCCAGAAACATGCAAAATCCTAGCGCCGTTCTTAGTTTCCACGCGCACAGGTCCTCCAGGCTTATTAACATGACGAGATCCTTGCATATCGAATCCGCTAGATGCGCGCAAAATACCATCTGCATATCCAAGTGGAACTATTGCTGTGCTTGTATTGTCTGGCGTTAAATACGTGCGGCCGTACGAAATACCATGACCTGCTTCTACAGATTTAACTGTTCCTAATTGCGCTTGTAAAGTCATAGCTGGACGCAAGTCGTAAGTTTGAGGCGCTCCCATAACAGGGTCTGGCTCGTATCCATATAATCCAATTCCTGGTCGAACAAGCTCAAATCGTATCTCTGGCCTGTTAAGAGTTGCAGCTGTATTAGCTAAATGTCGGATTTTAGGCTCCAACCCAGCTTCGCGCATTCTTCGAGTAAAATCGTGGAATTGCTCAATTTGCCTATCTGTAGATGCAACAAACTCTGGAACGTCTGGGCAATCAGCAACAGCCAAGTGACTCCATTGCCCAATAACTTCGATTAATCCCTGGCTAGAATATTCGCTAAGTTTTTCTAAAGCATCACTAAAACCAGCAGGCGTAAAACCGTTTCTGCCAAATCCCGTATCTACCTTAACGTGCACGCGTGCAGCAGCACCAAGCGATTTAGCAGCTAGCGCAACAGCGTCAATAGAATCAAGTGAGCCAACAGAAATATCAATATCTGCTTTTATTAAATCCGCAAAAAGAGACGTTGGAGCGCTAGTAAGCCACGTAAGAATACGGCATCTGCTTGAGTCAATTCCACATTTACGAAGACGTAAAGCCTCATAAGGCTGAGCCGTGCCAAGCCAAGTTGCTCCTCCTGCTAAAGCTGCGAGCGCACTAGGAATAAGCCCGTGACCATAAGCGTCTGCTTTAACAACTCCCATAACTGCTGGCGACTTTTGACCAGGCTTCAAATCTTTAGAAACGCGCTCAACAAGAGTTCGCATATTATCTCTTAGCGCTTTTAGATCAACAATTACCTGCCCAGGGTATGTACTTAAGGCGCGAGCATAGTTTTCTTGCAAAATCGCTTGGATACTCGAATTTTTACACATATCTCACGCCTTTACTTTTAGTTTTAGTTTTAGTTTTACTTTTAGCTTTACTTTTAGCTTTATATTTATTTTTACTTTTATATTTATTTTTATCTACTATATATGCAAGTATTTTTTGACTTACATTTCAATACTGCAATACTTCTAATACCGTATTACATGATTATGCGAGCGCAACCATTGATACGCGATTCTAGTTGCACTATGCGCTCGATCTGGAATTACAACAAGACCACACTTGCTAAAGCCTTCTCGCAAAATAACTTTTTGCATAATCAAGTTGTCGGGATGAGTATCGATTCTAACATTAGAGTAATTGCGCTTAGCCCATCTTAAACACTCGCTTGCCATTTTTGGCTTAACTCCCGAAGATGCAAGCCTATGGATTGTAACGTATGGCAAAACGTCATCTAGCCACGCTCCATCAATCTTTGCGTAGACTTCATCAAGTCCCTCGCACAGTGCAAATTGCGCCAAAATGCGCTCTTCACCAAAGTCTGGGTCCGTGTCTACAAGAAGATTAAAACGGTTCAAACGAATATCTTCTATAACACTAGATGTTAGAGGAAAGCAATCTCCCCATTGATGAGGATTGCCATTATTTACCATAAACACTCTTGCTCTCTCATAAATATTTTCAATATCTTTTAGATCGCTAAGAGTTGCTTTCTTCAATCTTATTTCACACATACACCCCCCTATGCTTAGAATATGGCGATTTTACAGTCTTACACAATTAAACGCAACAAATCACACAATCTTACGCTCAAAAGGATCGGAGCTAATGCCCTTGTCTAAAATATCTTTGCACCATTGACGCGCTCCAAATAAGCTATGATCGCGGTAGTTTCCGCAAGACTCAATAGTTGTAGCTGGAACATCATCCCAAGTAGCTTTATACGCAATAAATTCAAGCGATTCCTTTAACGCGCGCGCAACATCTTCTGTGCTATGAGTGCCCCAAGTTAAAAGGTGGAATCCTGTACGGCAACCAAATGGAGAGCAATCAATGTAGCCTTCAATGCGCTGGCGCAAAAGAACAGCAATCGTGTGCTCGATAGTGTGCAAAGCGCCCGTAGGAATAGCTTCTTGATTAGGCTGAGTTAAGCGAATATCGTAGTTAGAAATAACATCTCCATTCGGGCCTTTTTGAGTGTCAATGTAGCGAACATATGGAGCTTTAACTTTAGTGTGGTCAAGCTCAAAGCTTTCTGGACGAGGAGTCGGCTGATTGTTTTGATTTTCGCTCATCTTATTCCATCCTAACTTATATTCATGCGCAAAATGTATGCGCAAAATCCATGCGTAAATAACGATTACTAAATAATATTAGACGCTATTCTTGCCAAACACACATAAACGCGAATCTAAAAAATATTTTTTATTAAACTTGCAACACTTATTTGCTTGCAAACTTGCAATACTTACAAATACAGACTTACAAAGTAGCAGCATCAATAAGTTCGCGAGTGTAGCTATGTTTTGGATTAGTCAAAATTTGACTTACACGCCCAGATTCAACAACAACGCCATCTTTTAGAACAACAACGCTAGACGCCAAATGCTGAATCATACCAAGATCGTGGCTAACAAATACGCACGCCATATTAGGGCGATTTGCGCGAATCACATTAAAAGCATCTAAGATTCTTGTGCGCTCAGCAACATCGATTGCGCTCATTGGCTCATCTGCAACCAAAACTCTAGGATTATTGATTAGCGCTCTAGCAATCGCAACGCATTGAGCCTGTCCGCCAGAAAGCTCGCACGGATATCTTCCAGCAAAAACTTTAGGATCTAATCCAACTAAATTCAAAACATCATCCACTTTAGAGTCAATAGCATGTGAATCAACATCATGTGAATCAACATCACGTGAATCAACAGTATTTGAATCAAAACTCATGTTTTTACGCCATATTTCAAGCGGCTCAGCAACGCTTTTTCTAACTGTCCAACGCGGGTCTAAAGCTGCAAAAGGATGCTGAAATACAAGCGAACATTGTCTTCTCATATTTACGTAAGCAGAATCTTTCAAATTTAACTTTTTAGCGTTTTCAACAGTTTCGACAACTTTGCCGCAATACTCTATTCTTCCTTCGCTTATTTCTTGCAATCCAAGTAAAGAGCGAATCAAAGTTGTTTTACCACTTCCAGATCCGCCAATTAAAGCTAAAGATTCGCCAACTTTAAGATTAAAGTCAACGCCTTTTAATGCTTCAACGCGGTTTTTTGAGCTTCCTAAAACAACGTGAATGTTTTTAGCGTTAAAAATGCAATCATCTTTAGAAGAATCATTCCTATTTGAATCGCTTTTATTATCAAAACTTAAATCATTGTCATAAAAACTCGAAGAATTTTTACTAAGACTTAAAGCGCGCGCTGCAAAAACAAGTTGCTTAGTAGAGTGAACCTTAGGATTTTCTAGCAATTCATCAACACGCGCACTATCGACTAATCGCCCAGAATCCAAAACATAACAACGAGTAGCAGCGCTAGAAAGAACCGAAAAATCGTGAGTAACAAAAAGCATTGAAGCGCCCATATTATCAACTAAAGAAGTGAGCATATTCACAACATCTTTTTGCGTAACAGAATCAAGAGCAGTAGTCGGCTCGTCTGCAAGAATCAACTTAGGGCAAGTTATAAGCGCTGTAGCAATCCCAACTCGTTGCATTTGCCCACCCGAAAGCTCAAAAGTGCGCTTATTCAAAATATTCGCGCCTAAACCAACTTTTTCAAGCATAACTTTAACACGATTTTGAATATCGTCTTCGTCTAAATTGTAGTGGAGCCTAAGAGGTAAGGCGATTTGCTCGCTAACACTCATAATAGGGTTAAGAGCACGATCCGCTTGCTGAAAAACAACGCCAACATACTTACCGCGAATGTTTGCAAGCGCAGAATCGTTAGCGCCAACAGTTTGGGCATTGCCAACATGGCAAGAGCCAGTGATTTTGCAATTAGACGGAACTAAGCCAATCGCAGCTCTTAAAAGCATTGATTTACCAGAGCCAGAAGATCCAACTAGCCCAACGCGCTCGCCATCTTTAACGTTAAGTGAAACATCACTTAAAATGCGCGAAGATCCAATGCTAAGCGATAATCCTTTTATATCAAGACTCATTCTTAGACTCCCTATTCGCTGGATTTGTAGCACTTCTTAAAACATCGCCAAAAAGATTAAGAGACAAAACTGTTAATGTAACAACAAGTCCAGGCCATAGAGCCGCAAGCGGATAAACGTGAATCAAAGTAACCGAAGTAGAAAGAACGCGACCCCAGCTCGGCACTCCCGAAGGAACACCAACACCTAAATAAGTCAATCCGCTTTCCGCTAAAATAACAGTTCCTGCAGAAAGCGAAAGCTGAACGGAAGCGATAGGCAAAATATTAGGAAAAACATGCTTTAGCAAAACATAACTTCTGTTAGCACCATTAGAAACAGCGCAATCAACATAATTAGACTTAAGAACAAGAACAGCACTTGGTCGCAAGATACGAGCAAGATTTAAGCCATATCCAAATCCGCATGCAAGCATGATTACAAGAACGGATGCTCCAAGAGGTACAGCAAGCATAAGCGCAATCAAAACTGTTGGAATAGAAATTAAAGCGTCTACTGCCATAATGCTTACGGAACGAATTTTTTGAACGCGGCAAATCGTAAAGCTTAAAATCACAAACCCAACAACGCTTGCAATCGCAACTGTTGAAATAACAAGCAAAATCTCTACTCTAGAACCAGCCATAAGCCAGCTAAGCATATCTGCACCCGTTCCATCTGTGCCAAGCCAATGCTTTAGAGAAGGCTTTTGCCATACCTCGTACCCGTTTGTTTCTAGAAGAGAGTAGGGCGTCCACACAAAAGAAAGCGCAGCTACAAAAATCCACAAGCACAAAATAATGCAAACGAATTTTCCAATAACTCCGCGCCAAATGCGTCTTAAAAACTTAATCATTGCTTGAATTGCCCCCCACTTAAATCACTGCTCGAATTACCGCTCACACGAATCACTCCCCACTCGAATCTTGGCTAAGTCTTGAATCCAGCAAACGATGCAACACGTCAATCGCAAATCCAACAAGCAAGAACAATGCAGAAAGCATAAAAAGATTTCCTTGAACAGATATAAGATCTCGCAAGCCAACATCGCGCACAAGACCCATGCCCATTCCAGGAAGCGAAAACAGATTTTCAATAACCATTACACCCATAATCATATGTGCAAAAGTCAATCCGATTACAGACACAAGCTGCGGCAACGCTAATCGCAAGCCAACTCGCCAAATCATTTGCTTTTTAGTCATTCCACAAGCCATAGCTTGCAAAGCAATGTCGCTATTAGAAATATGCTCTAATGATGCTGAAGTGTAACGCATAAAACCAGATCCAACAATAACGCCAACTGTTAGAGCTGGAAGAATCAAAGACAAAAATGCGCTACCAAAATCGCGCCAACCGTCTGTTGGAAAACCTTGAGTAGGAAAAATCCCAACCAAACCAATGCCATTGCCAAAAATCATGATTAAAATCATTCCGCCCCAAAGAGCAGGAACAGATCCGCCTGCAATCGCACAAAACCTTAAAAAGCCTTGCAAAGACTTGCCAGAATGCAAAACTTGCAAGCATCCAAGAGGAATACCAATTGCGAGCGCAATTAAAAGTCCAAGAAAAATGAGCGGAAAAGTTATGCTAGCACGCATAGCAATAGTGGATGCAACGGAGCGACCTGTAAGCATTGAAACACCAAAATCGCCTCTAAAAACGCCAAAAATCCACTCTAAATATTGAACAAAAAGGGGCTTGTTTAATCCTAAATCGCGTCTTAATTGCTCAACTTTTCCATCTGGCGCGTTTAAGCCAGCCATAACTTGAGCAACGTCTCCAGGTAAAACCCTAAGAGCAAGAAATACGATTGCAGAAATAAATAGCAGCGCTACAAAAAACAACGCGATGCGTCGAAGAATCATGCGCTTCATACAAACCCCTTACTTAATCTAATGTTCCCGAGAATTTCCGCTTTTTGTACGTGATTTTGCGGTTTTGAGCAACAAAATCGGGAAATTTAGAACAAATCACTTAAGTCGCAAGTTGTATAGCGGCAAAAGAACCTGATTAATGTCAAAAGGCATGCCATCAAGATTCTTTACCTTAGCTGTAACAACCTTATAGTTAAGCAACCAATCTGCAGGAGCATCTTGGCTAACGATTCGCGCAGCTTTTGCAAGAAGCTTATTAGACTCCTTAGTATTCGCGCAAAGCATTGCCTTAGCATACAAATCCTGAACTTGCTTATTGTTGTAACCGTAGTAATACTTAGGATCTGCCCACTGGCCAAAATCATGGCTTTCATTGTGATCTACCATAGACAAATCGTAGTTTTTATTGTTATAAACGTCGTGAAGCCAAGTAGTAAATTCAACAACGTTTACCTTAAGATCAATGCCAATTTGCTTTAATTGAGATCTTAGCTGCTCACCAAGTTGCGTTCCATAAATATTCGGGTAAGTAAGCGAAAGATGCAAAGGATTCGACTCACTAAAACCAGCTTCCTTCATTAACGACTTAGCACGCTTAACATTATGCGCGTAAATCTTAGTTAAATCCTCATATCCTGGGTCCAAAGAAGGAATCGGCCCGCCAAGCAAAGCATCCGTACCTCCGCGCGAAGCAATAATTTGCTTATGGTCAATCGCATAGCGAATCGCTTGACGCACGCGCTTATCTTTAGTTCGCTCACCATTCATATTCATAGCAAGCACAAATTTATCGGTAGTGTTTCCAGCTTTAACAACATAGTGCTTTGAATCCGCCTTAAAAGTCTTAGCAAGCTGACCAGAAATAGGCGCCAAAGCTTGAACAGACCCCGAAGAAAGCGCATTTACAGCAGCAACATCGTCTACAAAATAGCGAACAACAACTTTTTGAGTTTTTGCCTTATTAATGCCCTTATAGCGCGGATTTGCTTTTAACACAACTCGGTCGTTTGGCACAAACTTTTCTACCAAATATGGACCAGATCCAACAGCTTGAGTTTTAGCGTCATAATTCGCAAGCTTATCGAAAACTAAGCCAGCTCTAGAGCACAACGCCCACAAAAGCTTTGCATTTGGCTCTTTAAGCTTAATTTCAAACGTGTAATCATCTTTAGCTTTAGCAGATTCAACTTTTCCAACCATGTTTGATCCGCGATACTTCTTAGCAACAAGCTCGTTAAAAGACCACTCAGCATCTTTTGCAGTAAGCTTATTCCCATTAGAAAAAACAACGCCTTTACGCATGTGGAAAGTGTATTTTAAGCCATCTTTGCTTATTTTCCAACTTTCTGCAAGGGATGGAACAACCTGATTTTTAGCATTTCTAGCTACAAGACCTTCATACACGTTTCCAATTAACAATTGCTCCAATGATGAGCCAGATTGATTGCGAATATCGAGATTTGTAGGAGCAAGTTTTAATCCGATTGACACAGTTTTATTTGAAACTTGCGCAGAAGATGTTTGACTTGCAGGATTTTTTTGCGGACCTGTAAGCGTTGCAACAATCGCGCTAACTACTGCGATTACTACGATTGCTACAGAAACAAGCCAGAATTTTCCCAAACCACGCTTATTGGTTTTATACGCACTTTTAGACGCAGCGTTAAGCGAAGCATCTGTACTAAAGCCAGCTTGCGATTCTTGCGCGTTTTCTTGCCCATAGAATTTATTGGTCGCATCTTTAGAGTATGCGCCATCTTTGGGTTCTTTGCTATCCATTCAACAAACCTTTCTGGATTGAATTAGATACATTTATTTAATTGTTGTTTATGTTGTTATTTAATTGTTTAAGCTCGTCGCTTTATCTAATTGCAACACTTGCAACACAAAGTCAACGGCGTATACAATCGTAGCTTGCTAGCAAGTCAATCAAAACTAGGGCGAGTCTAAAAACTTGGTTATAAATCATTAATAAGTAATTGATATTTATACGTTTTTACAAAAATTTGACATCATTGTGTAAAAAATTCAACGCGATTCTATAAAAATTCAACGCAATTTTAATCACATATCCTATGAATGTGGTTAAATGCCATCAGACGTAAACTTGCAAACGTGCGCAAAAAACAATACGATAGCTTGCATATTTGCAAAAATGTATAACAGACGCATAAAGATGTTACACACAGCATGCATGCAAAATGCGCCAATAAAACGCCAATAAAAAGCGAGGAATAATGGCAGAAAACTTGAATACTACAGTAACAGTAAACGAATCCTCAGATCCGCAAAATAACGGTGGCCAAGACCGCACTGCTCTAAATCGCCAGCTTGCACAAATGCTTAAGGGCGGAGTGATTATGGACGTTACCACTCCAGAGCAGGCGCGAATTGCTGAAGATTCTGGAGCTTGCGCTGTAATGGCGTTGGAACGCATTCCTGCCGATATTCGCGCAGCTGGCGGCGTATCTAGAATGAGCGACCCAGCTATGATTCACGGAATCCAAGAAGCTGTGTCTATTCCTGTAATGGCAAAATGCCGAATCGGTCACTTTGTAGAAGCGCAAGTGCTTGAGGCTATTGAGATTGACTACATTGACGAAAGCGAAGTTCTTAGCCCAGCAGACGACGTGTACCACATTAACAAGCGCGATTTCGCAGTTCCATTTGTTTGCGGCGCTAAGGATTTGGGCGAAGCTTTGCGCAGGATTAACGAAGGCGCTTCCATGATTCGCACTAAGGGCGAGCCTGGAACTGGAGACGTGATTCAGGCAGTACGCCACATGCGCATGATGAATTCCGCAATCCGCAAGCTTACAAGCATGCGCGAGGATGAGCTTTTTGAAGAAGCTAAGACATTGCGCGTGCCTTTCGATCTTGTAAAGTACGTTGCGCAAAACGGCAAGCTTCCTGTTGTAAACTTTGCAGCTGGCGGCGTTGCCACCCCTGCAGACGCTGCTTTAATGATGCAACTTGGCGCAGAAGGCGTGTTCGTTGGCTCTGGCATCTTTAAGTCTGGAGACCCAGCAAAGCGCGCTGCTGCAATCGTTAAAGCTGTGACTAATTACAAAGACGCTAAGATGATTGCTAAACTTTCCGAGAATTTGGGCGAAGCTATGGTTGGCATTAACGAGCAAGAAATCAAGCTTTTAATGGCTAATCGCGGCGAGTAATTAAAACGAGTAATTGAGGCGAATTATTTTGGCAAACTCACCTATCAATACAAATAATTGCGCGCACACTGTAGCTGTTTTAGCTGTTCAAGGAGCTTTTCTTGAGCATCGTTTAATGCTAGAAAAGCTTGGCGCGCGCGTTATTGAGCTTCGTCAAGCGCGAGATTTGGAGCAATCTTTTGACCGCCTTGTTTTGCCTGGCGGCGAAAGCACTGTGCAAACTAAACTTCTTAAAGAGCAAAATATGCTTGAGCCTTTGCGCGAGAGGATTGCAAGCGGAATGCCTGTTCTTGGCACTTGCGCAGGATTGATTTTACTTGCAAAAAACGTGGAAGGAAACGAAGTTAGCGGATTTGGCACGCTAGACGTTACTGTTAAGCGCAACGCTTACGGCCGCCAGCTTGGAAGCTTCCATTGCGAATCTGAGTTTGGAAATCTTGGATCTGTTCCAATGACATTTATTCGCGCGCCTTATATTGCGCAAGTCGGCTCAAATGCCGAGACTCTTGCAACAGTAAATGGCAACGTTGTAGCTGCTCGCCAAGGAAATCAAATCGGAACAGCTTTCCACCCAGAGCTTGACGAAGATACTAGAATACACCAGCTTTTCTTAGATTTGTAGTTTGATTTGCAAATATCTTAAGCTTGTAAATAAAAGTGGCACTTAAATCACTTGATTAAGTGCCACATTTATTATTAAAACTCAATTAAATCGCCATTAAATCGCTATTTTACCTCAAAAATCGCGTATCCAAAAGCTCCAAGAGAGTGATTTTGAGCATCATAATTGTAGCTAATAATCGGCTTACAATCTGGCAAGCCACTAAACGAATCGTTAGACTCATTAAACGCATTTAAAGCCACAACAACGCGCTTAGAATCAGTTGACCGCGCAAACACAAACTTTCCGCGCTCATCATAGTCAAGAACTCTAAAATTGCCATGAATAAAGCAATCGTTACTTTTACGCAAGTTTATAAGTTCGCGGAACAAGTCACGATTATCCTTTACAGGATTTGCCCAAGGCATAGCGGCGCGGTAATCACACTCTTCAAAACCAACTATTCCAAGCTCGTCCCCATAGAACACGCTTGGAGTTCCAACAGATGTAAGCAGGCAAAGCTCAGCCAAGCGGAATCGCTCATCTTGCGCAGAAGAATCGCCAGAATCCGCGGAATTTTGCGCGCACAAGCTCCTAAAGCGACTAACGTCATGACTATCAAGCAAATTCAACTGACCTTGAACAATCGGGAATGGGTACCTTAAAAGCATATCCACAAATCGACTATTAAACTCGCGCGCATTAATCTTGCCAAAAGCAAAGAAATCGCGGCAAACTTTGCGGAACTCGTAGTTCATAGTGGAGTCAAACATATCTCCTTGCAGCCAACGCTCAGAATTCTCCCAAATCTCCGCAATTAGCACACTATCTTTTTTAGTCTTTTTAGCAACAGAGCGGAAGGCACGCCAAAAGTCTTTATCAACCTCATTAGCAACGTCTAAACGCCAACCGTCAACATCAAAATCTTCAAGCCAATAGCGGCAAACATCCATAAAATAGTCGCGAACTTTTGGATTAGAAGTATTAAGCTTTGGCATTTTACGCTCATACGCAAAACACGTATAGCTTGGACGCCCGCCATCTTCGGGGCGCTTAACAGGGAACTTTAATCCATAGAACCAATCCTTGTATCGCGAATTTTCGCCATTTTTAACAACATCGTCAAACGCAAAGAAATACCAACTAGAATGATTAAAAACGCCATCAATAATTATGTGCATGCCGCGATTATGAACCTCGCTAACAAGCTCCCTAAAATCGTCGTCCGTTCCCAAATTAGGGCAAACATGGTAATAGTCAAGAAGATCGTAACGATGGTATTCTGCAGCTGTAAAAATTGGATTCAAATACAGGCAATTAAAGCCCAAATCCTCAATATAATCAAGATTTTCGATTATGCCTCTAATTGTTCCGCCCAAACGAGTGTGCAAAGTTTGACCAGTTTTCTCATCAAAATAATCTTTTGCTGTGCAACTTATGCCACGCTTAGAATCTGCAAAACTATCTGGGAAAATGTTGTAAACAACAGCCTCTTTAAGCCAACGCGGAACGTCGCTAATCTCTTCGCGGCGAATAAATGGGAACTGGTAGACTTCTGTACGATCTTCTGGAAAATCAGTCGCAATAGTATCGGCGTACAAATACAAGCGCTCATCCGCATCTTGCATCTCAAAGTAATAACAAACTCTATCTAAATCGCTGCTTATATTCGCTTCATAGTAGTCAAAGTAATCGTCGCTTGCAATCTTTTCCATTTTCAGCGTGCGGAACTGATCTAACGGAGTTAAATCAACGCGATTTCCGTAGTGCAAAACGCATGAACAAAGATTATTCTTTGCTGCACGCAAGCGAATTGTTAA
Source organism: Gardnerella sp. c10Ua_31 (assembly GCF_055700915.1). NCBI lineage: Bacteria > Bacillati > Actinomycetota > Actinomycetes > Bifidobacteriales > Bifidobacteriaceae > Gardnerella > Gardnerella sp. c10Ua_31. Next base: position 193,921 of record NZ_JANUYG010000001.1, read on the forward strand.
GCAATATTCTGCCGTAGAATACGCGTATTGTGAAAGTGGCCTATGCAATATTGCTTGACGATTTATCATTTACATTTCCTTTCTAGCCTCGCTGCCATTGTTTTCGACTTTATCACCTACTCTTCTACACCGCCACACTTTGATGGTGATTTTCTAAAGCGACAGCAAATAATCAAATTGACAACAACAGACGTAGCATTAATGTAGTATTGCCTAAAGATGCGCATACTTAAGTTTGGCAACACGCAACAAACACACTGGAGGCGAATATGCTTTTAGCAGTCGATATTGGTAACACAAATATTGTGCTTGGATTCTTGGAGAACGGCAAGATTGTTGGCACATATAGAATGACTACAAAGGCAAATCACACTTCCGACGAATACGGCATTATGATTACGCAATTCTTAAATCTTAGCGGTTTTAGTGTAAACGATGTTGAAGATGTTATTGTCGCTTCGGTTGTTCCAAAAGTTATGCACTCTTTCCGCGCAAGCATTGTTAAGTTTTTGCAAATCGACCCTATGATTGTGGGCCCTGGAGTAAAAACTGGCGTAAATATTAGGATTGACGAGCCTCGCTCTTTGGGCGCAGACTGCTTAGCGGATTGCGTTGGCGCATTTAATGAATACGGCGGACCCGTATTAGTAATTGATTTTGGAACTGCTACAACTTATAACTACGTTGATACAAACGCAGCTATTACATGCGGACTTATTTGCACGGGAATTAGTTCGGCTGCTGCAGCTCTATGGGATAATACCGCTCAGCTTCCAGAAGTGGAGATTTCTCGACCTAAATCAGTTCTTGCAAAATCAACTCGTCCCGCTATGCAAGCTGGCCTCTACTACAGCTTCCTCGGGGGCATTGAGCGCACAATTGAGCAATTCAAAATAGAGATAAATGAGCCTTTTAAGGTTGTTGCTACAGGCGGATTAGGGCGACTTTTTGAAAAAGACGTTACAGCAATCGATTACTACGATCCAAATTTGATTTTTAAGGGAATGTACGAGATTTATAGAAGAACAATCGGCTGCTAGCGACTTTTCCTTTGGATTACAAACCTAAAGAGCATAGTCTTAGCGAATAATTATCGCACAACAAAACCTTGATTATACCCGTATTCTTTTAAGTCTTTTTTCCAAAGCGCGATTCCATCTTTAAGTCGAATCTTAGGACCAGGATCGTCTGGAAGAACAAAATCTTTTCCGTCATCTTGCTTAATTCCAGCGTCAATCATAGCTTTAATATTTAATCGCGCTTTTGACTTTCGATTCCAATCGTAAGCTAAGCCAACTGTGGATCGAAAATCACTACGCGAATATACTTCAAATGGCAAATACTTGTACCCCGTATACACATGCTGTGCTGCATCCGCAAAGACGCGATTAAAGCGTTGACCGCCAAAGTATGGCACTTTAATTCCTCTAGAATCCAAAACAGTAGTCTTATTCAAAAATGCGCTATCTCTAAGAGTTACAACATCTGCTGGGAACGCTCCCGAACTAACGCGCTCTTTAATACCTTGTTGATTGTGGCAAACAAAATCAACAAAACGCATTGCAGCTTCTGGCTTCCTGCTAGATTGCAAAACGCTTAGCGCAGATCCGCCCATTTGCGCATTATGATTTTTACCATCCATTGTTGGAACTCTTGCAACACGCCACAGCCCTGCTCCGCCTGGAATATCGTGCATTAAAAGCGAAGTCATCCATGCTCCAGCAAAAACGGAAGCAATATTGCCAGAGCCAACAGCGCTCTTCCAGGCTGGAGTCCACGTTGTAAGCCTTGTGTCCACTAAGTCTTCGTCAATCATTAATTGCCAAAAGTTTGTAAAGTCTTTTGTTCCTTTATCTTTACTTAAACGAACAGTAACAGTTTTTCCGTCGTGCGAAGTTATAAACGGATGTCCGCCAGAAAGCCAAATCATAGCGTTGTAAAAGCTAGCATCTCCAGAATCTGCAGCAATATAAACGCCAATATTTTTTAGCTTTCTTGCTGCATGAATGTAGTCTTTCCAAGTGTGAATTTGTGTAGCATCCACACCTGCTTGGCTAAACACATCTTGATTATAAAACCACGCTAAAGGCCCTGAATCCATTGGCAAACCGTATATTCGGCCTCCTAATTGCACAGAAGACCATGATCCTTGCGTGTAAAATGTTTGAGTTCCTTGTACCCTATCTGTAATGTCTAGAAGCTGACCGCTAACAGCGTATTGTGGCAATGCATAGTACTCAATTTGAGCAACGTCTGGCATGCCGTAACCATCTTGAATAGCGCTATTAAGATTGCTATACCCACTTGTGTCTTTAACACTAACGCGAATATCTGGATTTTGCTTCTCAAAATCTGCAGCAATCCGCTTCATGCTTGGCTCCCAAGACCACACCGTGATTTTAGTTCTAGAATCAACAGATCCGCATGACGCACAAAAAACAACAGCGAAAACGCATAAAACAGCAGTTATTATGCGCCTAACAAAATAGTCAGCAATCTGCTTGCGATTTTTGAGCGGTCTTCTTGCACTCATAACACTCATTGTATTGCTATTCCACAGTTACGGATTTTGCAAGATTCCTAGGCTTATCAACGTCGTAGCCTTTAAGCTTTGCCATATTCATAGCAAAAAGTTGCAATGCTACAACATCTACAAGAGGGCTTAGCAATGTTGGGCACTTAGGGCGCCAGAACACAATATCTGCGTAACGCTCAGCGTCTGGATCGCCATCTTCTGCAACCGCAATCGTAAACGCTCCACGAGCCTTAACCTCTTCGATTCCCGAGATCACTTTAGCGTGCAAAACGTCTCTTCCCCTAGAAGATGGGACTATAACAACAACTGGCTCTCCCTTATCTACAAGAGCAATCGGGCCGTGCTTTAGCTCTCCTGCAGCAAAACCTTCTGTAAACGTGTACGCAATCTCTTTTAGCTTTAACGCACCTTCTAGCGCCACTGGGTAGCCAACATGCCTGCCAAGGAACAAGAACGATTTTGCATCCATTGTTCGCTTTGCAGCTTGCATTATTGAATCCGTTTGTGTATCTAAAACGTTTTGGATTTTAGATGGCATTTCTTTAAGCTGAGACACGATTTGCTGAATCTCGTCCCTGTACATTGTTCCTTTGACTTGAGCCAAATAAAGGCCAAGCATGTATGCAGCTACGATTTGTGCAACAAATGCTTTTGTAGAAGCAACTGCGATTTCCGGTCCCGCATGCGTGTAAAGTACAGCATCCGATTCTCGCGGAATACTCGAACCTTGAGTGTTGCATATTGCCAGCACGCGACTACCCTGCTCACGCGCATGCCTTAACGCCATTAACGTGTCCATTGTTTCGCCAGACTGCGAAATTGCTACAACAAGCGTTCTATGCGTTAAAATCGGGTCTCTGTACCTAAATTCGTGAGCCAGCTCCACTTCTACTGGAATACGCACCCAATGTTCAATCGCATATTTTGCAACTAATCCAGCGTAGCTTGCTGTTCCACAAGCCACAACTATTATTTTGTCGATTGATCGCAAAACATCTTGACTAATCCTAACTTCGTCAAGAATAATATTCCCTTTTGCATCGAATCGCCCTCTTAAAGTATCAGCTACAGCATGCGGATCTTCGTGGATTTCCTTATCCATAAAGGAATCCCATCCGCCTTTTTCTACTGCCGAAGCATCCCAGTCTACTGTAAAATAGCTAGGATCTTTAATCTCGTTTCCGTCAAAATCTGTAAGACAAAGCTGCGCTTTTTTGTTTCCTTCTATATCTCCGATTAAAACAGCTTGATCTTGACCAACTTCAAGCACTTTATCTGTGTATTGAACAAAAGCAGCAACATCGGAGCCTAGAAAATACTCGTTATTTGAAACACCTACTACAAGTGGCGAATCATGGCGAACAGCAGCAACAATATTAGGCTGTCTAACGTCCACTGCAAGTAGAGTAAAAGCTCCTTTAAGAATTTTTGCAACTCGTCTTATTGCTTCAAAAAGATCTGGCTTACCAGTTTCTTCAATTATTTGATTCGCGATTTTTCCAAGCGCTTTTGCTGCAACTTCCGTATCTGTTTGAGACGAAAACTCTATGCCTTCTTTTTGCATTTGTTCTTTAAGACTAATAGCGTTTTCAATAATACCGTTGTGAATAAGGGCGATTTTTCCGTCTGCACTAACATGAGGATGCGCGTTTAAGTCGCATGGAGCGCCATTTGTAGCCCAACGCGTGTGGCCTATTGCAACGCTCGCATCTGGCATTGGATTTTCGGCTATATCTTTTCTTAAAACAGCTAAGCGACCAGCTTTTTTGCGAACACATATAGAATCCATTCCTGGAGCAGCAAGAGCCACACCAGACGAATCATAGCCTCTGTACTCTAAGCGTTCTAATCCGTTTAAGCAAACTTCTAAAGGCTTTGCGCAAACTGTGCCAAAACCTGCGTATCCAACAATTCCACACATAATCTTCTATTCTACGTTATAAAACGTGTGTGTTTCTACATGTTTTGCAATTATGTTTTGAATTATGTTTTGCAATTACTGCTATCTGTTGCTATGAATGCTATCTGCTTTTGCTTCAAATCCTTTGCCAAAATGCTTTTCTAACATAACTTGCAAAACCATCAAAACAGACGTAATCACCAAATACCAAACACTAGCAACAATAAGAAGAGGAATCGGCTTATAAATACGATTAGCAACAGCATTAGTAGCAAACTGAAGCTCCAAAGTAAAAGGAACAGCCAAAACCAAAGACGTAGTCTTAAGCATACCAATAGTCTCATTACCCAAAGGCGGAACAATAATACGCATAGCCTGAGGCAAAACAACCCTACGCATAGTCAAAGACCTACCCATACCCAAAGCCTGAGCAGCCTCAACCTGACCAGCATCCACAGCCTCCAAGCCAGCACGAACAATCTCCGACAAATACGCAGCCTCATTAAGAGACAAACCAATAACAGCAGCATTCAAAGAAGTCATAACAACATTAGAATCAATCGAGAAAAACTCAACAGACGTAAACGGAATACCCAAACTCAACTTAGGAACAAGAACCGCAAACATACCCCAAAAAACAAGCTGCGTATAAACAGGCGTACCACGGAAAAACCAAATAAAGAACCAGCTAACACCACGCAAAACAGGATTAACACTCTTACGCATCATAGCCAAACAAACAGCCAAAACAATCGCAATAACCATAGAAAGCAAAGTCAACAACAAAGTCCAACCAATACCAGCAAGAACATTCTCGTTAAAAATGTATTTCCAAACGATTGCCCACTCAAATCGCGGATTTGTAGCAATTGAATACACAAGAGCACACGCTAGAATCGCAACAATAATGCCAGATATAATATGTCCAGGTTTTTTGACTGGCAAAATACGCTCGTTGTTGTTATTTTTAGCACTCATGTTTTTAATCCTACTCTAAGCATACAAAGTTTCTACTAGCGAATATTAAATAGCTAAATCAATCATATAAAGCATTCATAGAAAGCATTTAGCAAGGCAAATCACACAGGAATCACACTTTTGGATTTACTTCTGGGTGCTTAATCATAACGTCTTCAACACCCCACGCCTTCATTATTTCTTGATACGCGCCCGTTTGTATTAGCTTTTCAATACCAGCTTTTATTGCTTCTACAAGCTGAGCATCTCCTTTTTGAGCAATAATGCCCATAAGAGCTTTATCGCGGCTTTTACCCAATGGCTCCAACTGGCCGTCCGTTTGCTCAATCGCAAAACTAGAAACAGGAGTATCTGCATACATAACATCTGCGCGGCCTGCAACCACTGCAGTCGTAGCATCCGTTTGCTCTCTAAACGCAAGAACGTCTAATGGCGCTTTGCGACTTACTTTACAAACATCTCTTGCGTCATACATTTGAGTTTCGCTTGTTGTTCCAACTTGCACAGAGACTTTTTTACCGCATAAGTCGTTAAGATTCACATTTGTTGGATTGCCTTTTCTAACAACAAAAAGCAAACCAGCATCCGCGTACGTTACAAAATCAACCGACTTTTCTCGCTCTTTGCTAACTGTAAATCCCGAAACTCCAATATCGAATTTGCTTCCAACAGATGGCAAAATCGCGTCAAATGGCGCGTGAACAATGCGAAGCTTTAATCCCATCAATTTTGCTAGCGCTTTGTTTAAGTCTATTTCGTAGCCTACAACCGTTTTTCCATCTCTAGCATAAAATCCTGCTGGCGCATATCCAACATTAGTACCCATTACAAGCTCGCCACTTTCAACAAGCTTTTTTGGCAACATTGCAGCAATACTTTTATCTTTTTTAATACGATTAACGTCGTAGCTGCGAGCTAAAAGAGGATCTGGCCCAACCGCATCGCTTGTTCCGCAAGCACTAGAAAATCCTAGTAAAGATAGCGACGTAAACGCAGCAACAAATCTTAGCCAACGAGATACACGAACGCCGTTCTTACTATGCGAGTTTGATTCGCATGAAGAACATGCATCACTCATACTAATCTCCGAATAAATTGGATGGAATATTCAAACAATGAACAACTTTACACTATGTTTGTTATTACACAAACACGCTAAACATTGCGCAAGATATTCTTTACGTAAAATTGTTTGAATAATAATACTAATCAAAATAAAAAGGCTGCAGCAAACACCACAGCCATAAATTATTCATGATTTTACACAAAATACTTTAATTTTTACGTATTTACATTTATATGTTATGCTTACAAAACGTTGTGCAGAAAATCCTTGAACCTTTCAGTTTGAGGATTATCAATAATCCCAGACGTTCCAAATTCAACAACTTTTCCGCCGTCCATAAACACAACTTGATCTGCAACTTCTCGAGCAAAACCAATCTCGTGAGTTACAACAATCATTGTCATTCCATCGTTTGCCAAGTCGCGCATAACATTAAGCACTTCTCCAACAAGCTCTGGGTCTAGCGCAGACGTAGGCTCATCAAAAAGCATTATTTCTGGCTTCATAGCAAGCGCGCGAGCAATAGCCACTCGCTGCTGCTGGCCGCCCGAAAGTTGCGAAGGATAATGATCTACGCGGTCTGCCATTCCAACGCGCTCAAGCTCTTTAACCGCTAAATCGTGCGCTGCAATTTTGTCCATATGCAAAACGTGAACTGGCGCTTCCATAACGTTTTCAATAGCAGTCATATGCGGGAACAAATTAAAACGCTGAAACACCATTCCAAGCTTTGCGCGCTGCGATGCAATCTCTTTATCGTTTAACGCTTGCAAAGCTTCTTTACCCTTACGAACAACAGTTTTTACGCCAATGCGCTCGCCGTAAATCGTAATTTTTCCAGATGTGATTGTTTCAAGCTGGTTCACTAATCGCAGCAAAGTTGACTTTCCACTTCCCGAAGGACCGAGTATAACTGTTACACTTCCTGGCTTAACAGTCATATTAATGCCCTTAAGAACTTGCAAATCGCCAAAGCTCTTATGCAAATCGCTTATAACGACTGCTGGAATATCATTATTATTATTCTGATTTTGCACGTCTTGTACGTCTTGCTCTGTAAGTGTTAGATTATTTGTCATTTTTCCTCAAATCTAATAAAAACTAATGGAATTTTATCATTTATAATGCACTTATTTATGCATGCATTATGCAATCAATACAACTATGCGTTAAATCCAAGCATTGTTGCATTATTGCGACCATTTACTGCATCGCTAGCAGCTTTAATGGCCTTATCTCCACGCTTTGCAGCATTCGAGTTGATTTGCTTATTGTTTACAATGTCTTTTGCTTCGAATCCTTTGCCAAAATGCTTTTCTAACATAACCTGCAAAACCATCAAAACAGACGTAATCACCAAATACCAAACACTAGCAACAATAAGAAGAGGAATCGGCTTATAAATACGATTAGCAACAGCATTAGTAGCAAACTGAAGCTCCAAAGTAAAAGGAACAGCCAAAACCAAAGACGTAGTCTTAAGCATACCAATAGTCTCATTACCCAAAGGCGGAACAATAATACGCATAGCCTGAGGCAAAACAACCCTACGCATAGTCAAAGACCTACCCATACCCAAAGCCTGAGCAGCCTCAACCTGACCAGCATCCACAGCCTCCAAGCCAGCACGAACAATCTCCGACAAATACGCAGCCTCATTAAGAGACAAACCAATAACAGCAGCATTCAAAGAAGTCATAACAACATTAGAATCAATCGAGAAAAACTCAACAGACGTAAACGGAATACCCAAACTCAACTTAGGAACAAGAACCGCAAACATACCCCAAAAAACAAGCTGCGTATAAACAGGCGTACCACGGAAAAACCAAATAAAGAACCAGCTAACACCACGCAAAACAGGATTAACACTCTTACGCATCATAGCCAAACAAACAGCCAAAACAATCGCAATAACCATAGAAAGCAAAGTCAACAACAAAGTCCAACCAATACCAGCAAGAACGTTATTGCTTATAAGATAAATTCCAACAACATCCCACTCAAATCGCGGATTTGTGACTATAGAATAAAGCAGCGAGCATGCGATTATAGCTACGATTATGCCAGCTACGATTGGTCCAGGATTTTTAACTGGCAAAATGCGCTCGTTCCCTTGCGAATTTTGCAAAGGCTTTTTATTTAAACTGTTAAACATACTTTCTCCATAAAGGCTTTTGGTTGCAACATATGCAAATTACTAACTAGCAATCACTATAGATTAAATACAAAAATTGGCGTGCGATTTTACTTATGCAGTAACTGTAAACGCACGCCAACTTTAAGATCATACTTCTGGGTTTACTTGCGATTCCTTAATGGCAACGTTTTCAACGCCCCACTTCTTTAGAATGTCTTTGTAAACACCATTCTTCATAAGCTTATCGATTGCAGCCTTAATAAGCTTTAGCATTTTAGCATCGCCCTTCTTAACGGCTGCACCCATTGGCTCAGCGTCGTTGCTGCTTTCTAGAATCTCTAGCTTTCCGCTATTCTTTATTGCAGCGTATCCAGCAACAGGAGTATCGGCATACATAACATCTGCGCGGCCAGAAAGCAAAGCTGTAGTGGCATCTGTTTGATCCTTAAAGCTTAAGATTTCTAGCGGCTTATTGTTATTCGCCTTGCATTGCTTTTTGGCTTCTTCCATGATTGGCTCGCCAACAGTGCCAGTTTCTAATGTAACTTTTTTACCGCAAAGATTCTTTGGATCCACCTTAGTCGGATTGCCTTTACGAACTTCAAAAGATAAACCAGCGTTTGCGTACGTTACAAAATCAACGGACTTCATACGTTCAGCGTTGACTGTAAAGCCAGAGATTCCAACGTTATACTTGCTTCCGATTGCTGGAATAATGGAATCAAACTGAGCATGCATAATCTTGGCCTTTAAGCCCATCAACTTTGCTAGCGCTTTAGAAAAGTCGATTTCGTAGCCGACTGGGGTTTTGCCATCGGCAGCAAAGAATTCTGCAGGAGCATAGCTAACATTTACGCCAACAGTTAGTTCGCCAGTTTTTGCAACGCTTTCTGGAACAAGCTTTGCAATCTCTTCGTCTTTTTGAACTTTGCTTACATCGTAGCTGCGTGCCACATCTGGATCTGCTGCTTTAGAATCAGCAGGTCCGCATGCGCATGTGCATCCAATCAATGCAAGCGTTGCAATTGCAGCAATTGGCTTAATTGACTTAATTGACTTAAAAATCTTATTTGACTTAAGCATTTTCTTCTCCTGTTCAATCCTTCAGTCTTAAAGAATAAATAACTTATAATTTACAGTGATATGCATAACTATACACGATATCGCTACTAAATTGCGATTATTAAAATGCAAAAACTGAATATTCACAAATTGCCATACACGCATATGCTGAAAAATAGCGAAAAATAACGAATTACAAAATCAAAAAGCCGTATATTATTCGTAAAAATGAATAATATACGGCGTGTCGTTTATAGACCCAATACATGAATCACCTAGATTGCATATTCTTGTATCGCATAGCACGCAAAGCCTCGCGCTTATCTTGTTCCTCGCGCAACGCTTGTCGCTTATCGTACTCTTTTTTGCCTCGCGCCAAAGCAATCTCAACTTTAGCGTAGCTGCCCTTAAAATAAATCCTCAAAGGCACAATCGTATAACCTTTAGCTTCAATCTGCCTAGAAAGCTTAGCAATTTGAACAGCATGAAGAAGTAACTTGCGCTTGCGCTTAGGAGCATGATTATTCCACGTTCCATTTAGATACTCTGGAATATTTGCACCTTCTAGCCAAATCTCACCACGTCTATCAATATTTACAAACGCTTCAGCTAAAGAAGCTCGACCTTCTCGTAAAGACTTAACTTCGGTTCCAGTAAGCGCAATACCTGCTTCGTAGCAATCTTCAATCGCATAGTCGTGATTAGCTTTCTTATTCCTTGCAACAGTTAAAGTACCATCTGAACCAGGTTTCTTATCCAAACTACACCAACCTAAATCGAGTCATACCTAAATCAAATCATAAAAATTAAAAATTAATAGTGAACGTACTCATAGTTTCCAGCATTGCTGATAGTCCTATAAGACGGGAAAGTTGCAAACCCAACACCGCCTTCGGATATAAGCACGGAGCCATCGGAATTTACACGCTCAACAACAGCAACATGGCCGTACGTAGGGTCGGAACCAGCAGCACCTCTAGAAAACACCATAACGGCACCAACGTGTGGAGTGCGATTTACAAGATAACCGAGTCTGCGCCCAGAATTTGCCCACTCTGCGCCGTTTCCCATAAATGATCCAACAGGCAAACCAAGCTGCGACCTACGCAAATATGCCCAAAGCGTGCACTGGCGAGCAGGGTATGCAGAACCTCCAGCAGTATTACCAGTATTATGTCCGTAGCAATTACCAGAACCAGCAGGGCAATTGCCAGGAACTGAGTAATTCATACCACTTGCAGCACCATTAGAAAGAGGCAACGCAGGCAAATAAGGCGCACTCCAGCCACCACCACGCATTTGTTGGCGATTAGCATTTGGATTCATGCGAGCTGCAGCAGACGCAGCCAAAGCCCTAGCTTGAGCGTCGATTTGAGACTTTAACGCAACGATTTCTGCAGCCTCACGAGCAGTACGAGACGTAAGACTGTTCTTTTGACTTTCCAACTGCTTTCTAAGAACACTTCCCTGGTCTCGCAGATTTTGCAAAGAACGCTGCTTATCTACAGCAGCTTTTGCTGCAGCTTGCGCGCTTTGCGCTTGATCTTGAGCTTTTTGCTTTAATTTTTGAATCTCATCTTCTATAGCAGCCAAACGCTGACGCCTATTCATTGAGTTGTTCAAAGTAACAGCAGCATCGTTAGCAGCATTCGCCTCACTACGAACAACAGCAGCTTCCGATTGAAGTTTTCCAACAAATTGCTCGGTAGTTGTTGAATTGGTTACCATAGCCATTACATTAGAAGCGTTTGAACCGTGGAAACTTTTTCGCGCAAGCTGAGCCACAGCAGCCTTTGCGTCGTCAAAATCTTCGCCAGTTTTTTTAATCTTTTCTTCCAAATCGCGCTTATCTTTTTGAGCAGATTGCAAACGTTGATTTGTTGATTCAACAAGACTCATTGCTTGTTGCGCTTGATCTTGAGCCTGTTGAGCTGCTCGAATCTGGTTTGGAATTTGATGCTCGTTAATATCATTAAGCTCTAAAATCTTATCTGCAAGCTGCTTACTAACTCCAGCCAATTGCTTTCTAAGAGCCGCATTACTTTGCACTTTTCTGTTGTAATCTTGCATTGTTACAGCATTCGCACGCAAAGGAGTATACGCAAGTAGAATAGTAAATGCAGAAAGCATAAGAACGCCTAGCGCAATCACGCTAGTAACAACGCGTTTAGAATAGTAAAAATAGCATCCTTTGCTTTCAAACTTTCTACCCAACTTGCTTTCCTTTCAACCTTTACAAGCACTAATGCGAATTATACATTAAAAATCTTATTAACCGTAAGCGTTTCAAACCAATCTTAAGTTTTATATCACTTATATTTATATTTAAGACAATTTACGCTTGCAAATATCGTCTCAAAGCAAACGCAGAGGCGATTATTGAAAGCAAAACAGCTCCAATAACCAACGCTGGAACAGTCATCCAAACAGTTGCTTGATTAACAAACGGCATCCAACGAACGTTTTGTGCGAGCCAATCCGTAATAAACACTTTAACAACAACACTTAGCGCGCAACCCGATAGCAAAGAGCCTATAAGAGAGGCAAACGCTCCCTCTAAAATAAACGGCATGCGAATAGTCCAATTAGAAGCACCAACAAGTCGCATAATCTCCGTCTCTTGCTTTCTAGAAGCCGCAGACATGCGAATCGTAGTGCCTGTAAGCATAATCGCTACAACAACCATAACTGCAGCAAGCACAATAGTCACAGCTGTTGCGTGATTCAAAACACTAAACACGGGGTCAAAAATCTGCCTTTGATCCACAACTTCTTCTACGCCTTCACGCCCAGAAAGAACTTCGGAAACAACTTGATATTTTGTTGGATTTGTAAGCTTTAGTCGCAAGGAATCTTGCATATCTGCAGCTGTTAAAGTGCGGCCTTGATATAAGCCATTAGGATATTGCTTAAGAAAAGTGTTTTTGTAAAACTCACTTCTGCTAACGTAAGTTATGTTTGAAACATCTGAGCCAAGTTCTTGGTTAATAATGTTTTCTAACTTTACGATTTCGCTCTTTGTTGGAGCTTTTCCAGAAGCGCAAGATGCTGCCTGACTCGTACCATCTGGGCAAAGCCACGCAACCACTTCTACTTTGTCGTACCAATCGCCCTTAGCTTTTGTGATTTGTGCTTGCATAAGAACAGATGCGCCTATAAACAAGAACGATATGAAGGTAACGAGCATTACCGAAATAATCATAGAAACGTTTCTGCGTAAACTAATCCACGTTTCGGAGAATATGAATCGCAATCGCATTACTCGTCTCCTTCGTTCTTAAGATTTTCGCTATTATTCACTTCTGTTTTATTCGCTTCGCTTTTATTCGCTTCTGTTTTATTTACTTCTGTTTTATTCGCTTTACTATCGCTAGCTTTGCTATTAGAGCTTGTTTCATTCGACCCATCAACGCTACTGGCATCACCCTTATCTTCTGACTTTTTTGCAGGAGGAGCAGGCGGAATTGAAAGCCCACGCCCCCAAGTCATAGTTGTTTCTAAAGGCTGAAAAACCTCGCCATATCTACCCGTTCTGCCAGAATGAACAGATTGCGCAAGACGAGCAATGCCCTCATTATTTTCGGACCCATTTTGCAAAGTTTGAGCAACAGCATCCATTGCCTTTTTTGCTTGAACTGCACGCTTTGCACGTTTAGACATAAAACGATAATTTTCTTGCGACTCATCAAAACCATTTGCATTTATAGACGATTGACTATTAGCATTTGAGCTAGATTCGCCATTTGAACCGCTCTTAGAATCGCCCTTAGAATCAGCAACAGCAGCACTAATGGAGTCTCCTTCTACAGCTTGTTGAGCTTTCGACTTTTGCTCAACATCTGCGTCTGGGAAGTAAAGCGCAGAATCGTAAGAACCCTCGCGCTCATCTCGCACAATATGACCAGAATGAAGCTCCACAACGCGCTTTCGCATAGAGTTAACAATTTCCTCATTGTGCGTAGCCATAACAATCGTAGTACCCGTGCGATTAATGGCGTCCAAAACTTCCATAATTCCAAGCGAAGTTGTAGGATCCAAGTTTCCAGTAGGCTCGTCTGCAAGAAGAATTTGCGGATGATTAACGTACGCGCGCGCAATGGCAACTCGCTGAGCTTCACCACCCGAAAGCTCGTGCGGATAATTATTCTCCTTGCCAGTTAAACCAACTGTTTCCAAAACTCGCGGAACAAGCGACTTAATCGTAGAGCGGCTCGTGCCAATAACCTCTAGTGCAAAAGCCACATTTTGATACACAGTTTTATTATTAAGCAGCTTATAATCCTGAAAAATAAAGCCGAGCGACCTTCTATACTGCGGAACCTGGCGATTTACCAGTCGCCTCAAGTCATTGCCAGCAACGTGAATCTCGCCTTTTGTGGCTTCTTCTTCTCGCAAAAGCAAACTCAAAAGCGTTGTCTTACCAGACCCAGAAGCACCCACAAGAAACACAAAGTCGCCGCGATCAACGTCTAAAGAAATATCGTCCAAAGCAGGACGCGTGCCCTTAGGATAAATCTTCGACACATGTTCTAGCGAAATCAGAGACATATCTGCATTTTCCTTTACGAACTATTGAACGATATTCTTTACTTTTTACTATCTTATAGATTGTTTTTGATTTTAGGCGCTTTACGCTAAGTCAAAACAACCTAGACGCAATTATCCGCGCTTTGCAGCAACTCGCTGCTCGTGCCTCCATCGAATGCCAGCTTCAATGAAACCGTCAATATCTCCGTCAAAAACAGCTTGAGTTTGCGAAGTTTCGTAGCCTGTGCGCAAATCCTTTACCATCTGGTACGGGTGAAGAACGTAGGAGCGCATTTGGTCTCCCCAACTTGCCTTAATATCTCCAGCAAGCTCCTTCTTTTTCGCTGCTTCTTCCGCATGCTTTAACACAAGCAAACGCGATTGCAAAACTGCCATTGCAGCGGCACGGTTCTGAATCTGGCTGCGCTCATCTTGCATAGAAACAACCAAACCAGTAGGCAAATGGGTAATACGAACAGCAGAATACGTAGTATTTACGCCTTGTCCGCCAGGACCAGACGCTTGGAAAGTATCTACGCGAATGTCTGAATCTGGAATATCAATATGATCCGTAGCTTCAACAAGTGGGATTACTTCCACGGCACTAAAGCCAGTTTGACGCCTGCCTTGATTATCGAATGGAGATATACGAACCATTCTGTGAGTGCCGCCTTCTACGGAAAGACGACCATACGCGTATGGAGCATCCACTTGGAAAGTCGCAGATTTAATACCAGCTTCTTCCGCATAAGACGTGTCCATCATCTTAGTTTTGTAGCCATTTCGCTCTGCCCAGCGCAAGTACATTCTAAGAAGCATTTGCGCAAAATCAGCAGCATCCACGCCACCAGCGCCAGATCTAATAGTAACTACAGCGCTACGCGCGTCGTATTCGCCATCAAGAAGAGTTTGTACTTCCATATCGTCCAACTCGTGAGCAATAGCGCCAAGCTCCTCTTGAGCCTCGCTCATAGAATCGGCATCGCCTTCTTCTTGCCCAAGCTCAATCAAAGTTTTAGCATCTTCAATGCGCTGATCTACAGCTTGCAAACGCTTTAATTGAGACTGAGCTGCCGAAAGCTTACTCGTAACTTGCTGAGCGTGCTCAGAATCGTCCCAAAGTCCAGGCTGTGCAGCTTGCTTTTCTAAATCTGCAATCGTAGACTTAAGCGAATCAATATCTATTGCTTTAGAAATCGAAGAATACTTTGCTTCAACATCATTTAACGCTTGAGCAAAATCAAATTCCGCCATTTACTTAAAGTACCTCTTTATGTTTTATTATGTTCGTTTTACGCAATTACTATTTAACGCTATTTAACGCTTTACACAATTACTATTAAAAGTTTAGCGAACAGTCAAAATCTCTGGACCATTCTCTGTAATTGCAATCGTATGCTCGCTATGAGCACCGCGCGAACCGTCAGCAGATCGAAGAGTCCAACCGTCTTTTGGATCTTGATAAATCTCGTCAGTAGTCTTTAAGAACCACGGCTCAATAGCAATAACCAAGCCTGGGCGAAGCTTGTAGCCGTGGTGAGCTGTGCCATCGTTAGGAACGTGCGGATCGCCATGCATAATATGACCAACTCCGTGACCTCCAAACTCAAGATTTACGCTGTAACCATACTCGTGAGCAACGCATCCAACAGCTGCAGAAATATCCCCAAGACGGTTGCCAGGCTGAGCCATGTTAATGCCAGCTTCCAGCGCTTCCTCCGTGCACTTAATCAAGCGCAAATCCTCAGGATCCGCATGCTTTCCAACAACAAAGCTAATAGCAGAATCTCCAACCCATCCGTCAACGTTAATCGCTAAGTCAAGCGTTAGCAAATCGCCGTCTTTAAGGTTGTAATCAAAAGGAACACCATGAAGAACAGCATCGTTTACAGAAGTGCAAATGTAGTGCGCAAAAGGACCAGTTCCAAAATCAGGAGCGTAATCAACATAGCAAGAAGACGCACCTTTACGGCTCACAATGCGTTGGCGAACAAAGTCATCAATCTCAAGAAGATTTGTTCCAACTTTTGTCATTGCTTGTAAATCTTTAAGAATACTACCAACGAAGCGACCCGCAGGCTTCATAGCTTCAATCTCGGATGGAGTTTTAAGTTCAATCATGATTTAAGACTAACGCGCAGGCACGAAAATAGCACAAAATATGGCGAAAAATACTAGCCAATGATGTCGCTTAATACTTGTAATCTAGGCACATGCCTAATAACAATGAAAATAATAACAATAATGAGGAATCGCAGAAGGAAATTTCTGCTGTAAATTTTGACCCAGCTTCCTTCTCTTCGGTTATTCGACCACAAGACGATTTATTCCGCTACGTAAACGGTCCTTGGATTGACACTTACACTCTTCCAGAAGACAAACCAATGTTTGGTGCTTTCTACAAGCTTGCAGAAGATGCAGAAACGCAAATTCGAGATATTTTAGAAAGCGAAGATTGCCCAGCCAAAAAGTCGCGAATCTTATACCGTAACTATTTAGATACTGCATCTATTGAAAAAGCTGGAATTACGCCAATTAAGAGCGATTTAGACGCTGTTGATGCAGCCAGCAGCAAAGAAGACTTAGTTCGCACTATTGCTTCTCTTACTCCATACGGCGGTCCAAATGCAATGTTTGCTTTTGGCGTATGCGGAGACCCTAAAGACCCTAAGACGAATATTATGCACATTGAGCAGGCTGGATTGGGCTTGCCAGACGAAGCATACTATCGCGAAGATAATTACGCTCCGATTCGCGCTGAATACGTAAAAATGGTAGCAAAGTTGCTGCGATTAGCTGGTTACGGAGATGCCACTACTACAAGCGAGCAATCGGAACGTTTCTTGAAGGTTGAAACACAAATCGCAAGCAACCATTGGGATAATGTAGCAACACGCGATTCTCAAAAAACTTATAATCCTTACGATTATGCGGATTTGGCAAAAACGCTTGAAGCGTTAAATCTTGACGCCTTCTTAGATGCTGCTCAAAAATCTTACGATAACTCGGAAGAAGCAAAGAATCAGCCAATAGATTTTCGTAAAGCTTTTAGCAAAGTAGTAGTTCACGAGCCAAGCTTTATAGAAGGATTGAATAAGATTTGGCAAGAAGCCGACTTAGAAGATCTAAAGCTTTGGGCACGCGTGCACGTGATTTTGTGCTGGGCAAGCATGTTAAGCGAGGACTTTGCACAAGCGCGATTCGACTTCTACGGCAAAGTGCTTTCTGGCGCCACCAAGCCACGCGACCGCTGGAAGCGCGCAATCGGAGTTGTTGACGATGCTTGCGGCGAAGAAGTTGGCCGCGAATATGTGCGCTTGCACTTCCCTGAGTCTTCTAAAAAGTACATGGAAGGCTTAGTTAGCAATCTTATTAACGCATACCGCGTATCGATTTCTAACAGCAGCTGGCTTGGCGAGGAAACTAAGGCAAAGGCTTTGGAAAAGCTTAGCAAGTTTGAGCCAAATATTGGTTATACAAACCATTGGATTGACTACTCTGCTCTAAATATTAAGGAAGACGCTGGCTTAATTGAGAATATGCGCGAAGTTTCTCGATTTGTGTTTGGTAGGTATACTGCAAAAGCTGGAGAACCTGTGGATCGCGAAGAGTGGCAGATGACTCCGCAAACCGTAAACGCTTACTACGATCCACTGCTTAACGTAATCGTGTTCCCAGCTGCGATTTTGCAACCGCCATTCTTTAGCCCAAGCGCTCCAGACGCAGCAAATTACGGCGCTATTGGTGCAGTAATTGGCCACGAAATCGGCCACGGTTTTGACGATCAAGGTTGCGAATACGATGGCGACGGCGTGCTTAACAATTGGTGGACTGAAGAAGACAAAACCAACTTCACTGAGCGCACTAAAGCGCTTATTGAGCAATACAATGCTTTTACGCCAACGCAGCTTATTGTTAAGTATTCTCACTTAAAGAGCAAAGAAGAGCGCAATGCAATGCCTCACGTAAATGGCGCTTTAACAATCGGCGAAAATATTGGCGATTTAAGCGGCGTAACTATTGCGCTTAAAGCGTACGCTTTTGCTTTGCAAAAGAGCAATGGTCAAGAGATTGACGGAAGTGACGATGCAATTCGCGAAACTTTGCTTAACGCTCCTAAGGTAGATGGCTTCACTGCTTTGCAACGATTCTTCTTAAGCTACGCGCTTGTGTGGCGTTCAAAGTCTCGTAACGAGATTGCGGAGCAATACCTTCAAATCGACCCACACTCCCCTGCAGAGTGCCGCACTAACGGCATTGCGCGCAACGTTGACTTGTTCTACAACGCATTCGACGTTAAAGAAGGCGACGAGATGTGGCTCGACCCAAGCGAGCGCGTACACATTTGGTAAATCGCTGATAAGTCGCATATTATAAAAACATAATGGGAACGCTGCATTAGTAACGTTCCCATTATGAATATATGGATGCTATCTATGTACATACATACATTCTAGGAATGCACTTTTTAAAAAACGCATATATGTTAAACATAATAATAGTAATATTTCCAACTGCATCATTCATTGAATATATCGATATGTTAACTTTTCAAATCTTTTAACAAAACTTAAAAAATCACTTGTCTTTTATTTCTTAAAAATGATATATTTGTAGTGCTAATTTTCAATAAGACTGGACTTGTTATCCAGTTTGATTGCTCAGCAGTTTTGATGATTATCACTGCAGGGGAAGCTTTCTAGCTTCCCCGTTTTTATTTATTCGTTGAAAATTAGCTTCTACCATTCTTGATATAATTGCTGTGTGCAAAGTCCTTTGTGTGCTTTGGTTGAAAATTAGCTTCTACCATTCTTGATATAATTGTTGCCATATTGCTTTGAAAGACTCGAATGTTGAAAATTAGCTTCTACCATTCTTGATATAATTGATAAAGGCGTGAATGTTATAGTGCCACTCGTTGAAAATTAGCTTCTACCATTCTTGATATAATTGAGCGATTGTAACACGCGATTACTTTTCTGTTGAAAATTAGCTTCTACCATTCTTGATATAATTGTAATAACCTTGTTGCCGCGATTATGAATGTTGAAAATTAGCTTCTACCATTCTTGATATAATTGGAGCTTCGAGGAAAGTTGTCATATCTCAGTTGAAAATTAGCTTCTACCATTCTTGATATAATTGTCAATTAAATCCTCGAGCGCGTCCATCTGTTGAAAATTAGCTTCTACCATTCTTGATATAATTGGTTACCGTCCACCGTTTCGTCAAAATAAGTTGAAAATTAGCTTCTACCATTCTTGATATAATTGCTACCACGCTAGTGCCTGCATCATACTGGGTTGAAAATTAGCTTCTACCATTCTTGATATAATTGCTACCACGCTAGTGCCTGCATCATACTGGGTTGAAAATTAGCTTCTACCATTCTTGATATAATTGGCATCACACTTTTATTAATGGAAGATATGTTGAAAATTAGCTTCTACCATTCTTGATATAATTGCAAGGCGACGACGGAGTTACCAAGACCGGTTGAAAATTAGCTTCTACCATTCTTGATATAATTGGCATCACACCTTTATCAATGGGCGATATGTTGAAAATTAGCTTCTACCATTCTTGATATAATTGTCAGTGCGATACGGCAAAGACCGCGTTAGTTGAAAATTAGCTTCTACCATTCTTGATATAATTGGGTTGGAATATTCTGTTTGCTTAAACGTGTTGAAAATTAGCTTCTACCATTCTTGATATAATTGTTAAGCGCATAATGTACCATACTAAGAGTGTTGAAAATTAGCTTCTACCATTCTTGATATAATTGAGGTTTCAAAAAAAGACGAGAAATCTCTGTTGAAAATTAGCTTCTACCATTCTTGATATAATTGAAACGCAAAAACTACCACAAGACCAATAGTTGAAAATTAGCTTCTACCATTCTTGATATAATTGTGAAAGAGAACCACTAGAAACAGTAATGGTTGAAAATTAGCTTCTACCATTCTTGATATAATTGGTATATCGTCAAGAATGGTAGAATTCCAACCTTTATAAGACATTTTATGATTAAAAAAGCATAGCAATATCGGGAGTCTCCTCTTTCTTTTCTTGCCTGGCATTGTAATAACGTTGTGCAGATGACCATTGATGATCACTGACATGTAAAATGCGTATAGATCCACGTGGAGGAAGATTATCCTTAATTATTTTTACTGAAGTTCTATTTCCTGTTTGAGTGGGGCTATAACGAACATATACAGAAAATTGCACCATTGCGTACCCCATATCAAGCAGCATATTGCGAAATACAGTTGCAGCGTGACGCTCTACTTTTGTTTTCACTGGTAAATCAAACATTACTAAACACCACATGCCACCACTGTCCTCATCGACTTTCATAATTCACTCCTTACGAATTGTGGTACTTGAAATTCTTCCACGTCTTTTTCCACATAAATACCATATGATTGAGCTAAATCAGATAAGGCGCTAGGAATTGTATGCCCAGAACCATTAAACTGTTGATTAACACTGTCTATTAAATACTTTTTAACTGCTTTATCATTTGGAGTATCTGAGAATGATAATTTTGAAACAGCGTAATCAACAGCTGGTCTAAATGGTTCAATTATGTCATCTGCTAAGCAGAAATAATTAGTACCATTATGATGATTCATACCCATTGTTGGATTAAGGCCAGCAGATAGAACTGCACGAATGGAAAAACCACGCAACACCATGTAAGCATAGTCAAGTAAAGCATTCCTATCTTGACCAGACCCTGGTTTACGATGAAAATCTTCTTCCTTGGGAAAAATACGTTTCCAATATTCACGAGCAGCTTGACCTTCTCTATTCGTTACATCTCCAGAACGAACAGTATTAGATAGTCCTCGTAATAATCCACCCCCTTCTTTATTTAATAAATCAAGGCAAGCTGCTTGTCCACGTATTTTCGCGCGAACAATCTGAGCCCACGCTGCTTTTCTTCGAGGCACACTCATTGTTGCCTGCGACAATTGACGGATGGTAATTCTCGTAGGAACATTAATCCACGAATGCATAGCACTTATAGGAACACCTCGCCAATCACAGGTCATTACACAAGTACCATATTCAGCACACTGATGAAGCAGACCTGCAGAACAGTTACAATGCAAACCAATAAGCAATATTGCCGTTTCCGCTAGCGGAATTTCAACTTTCTGCTCTAATGCGTGATCACACACTAAAACCCTACCGCGAATATACCGTAATTCACCTTGTAAATTAGTACAATCAATCACACGCCAAGCATTCTGCATAATTCCTCTATTCTCTATTCTCTCCAGTATCCCAACGCCAAGAAATAGGTAAATGAGAACGCGATGCCCAACGAGGCTCACCTAATGCATTACGTCGAATAGTTGCTGCTTTATACTGAGCCAATACATTAACCGAAACACGCCAACCTTTACCAGCTAGAATCTCATTAATAGATTTTTCATAAGAAGAATAATCAAAGTTATTGCGCTCGCAATTCGAATACAACTTGTCAATTCCTTCAGAAGAAATCATCGATGGTTTAAGTATCAAAACTTTTTCAGTGTCTGTACCCACAACCACCCAATGCCTATATGCTGTACAATCTGCACCTATTTTGTTTAGGAATTCTACAAATTTACCTATATTTTCTGATAATGTAATATGACTAAAATCAACGATAATCTCATCGCCAGGCACAAGATATCCGAGATAATTAGCATTACCTGTTTGCACAGCATGAGCGACTTTAGTATTAGCATATCTCATTGAGATAGACTGCTCAGGCAAATCACACGAGAATAAATCTTCATGAATATGTCTATGCAAATCATTTTGAAATACACGAATCATTCCATAAGATTTTTGAACTTTTCCACTTTTCAACTTTTTAAAGCATTCATAAATGCGTAGATGGTGGATAGAATTACCAATCTCTGCAGAACCTTCTCGTACGAAAAGCTGCGCTGCTTGTGCTTCGAAAAAAGTAATCGAATCATCAGCATTTAACTTCTTATTATGAAACAGGATAGTTCTATTTGGATTTTCAGGAAGACCATTGTTTACATCATAATCAGGATTCCTTGTCAAAGCACAATAAAGTGCAGGAGTAGAAGAACGTCGGATTGTTTCACTGTTGATTTCATCACCGACATGCAACTTCAATAATGCATGTACCTCATATTGGTGAACAGAAGAATTACTGTATCTCAAACGAATAGAATTAACCACAGCAATACGATCAGCTCTCATTTCTTCATTAAGAAGTTTCAATAGCGCATTCATACGAACAGACCAATTAGCATATTGCTGATATCCTTGATCATTTGCCGTTGGATATTCTTTCCAATCAATACCACCGGGAACCACTTTATTGCCTTGTAATAACTGTGTTTCACGCAGATTGCATTTAATTGCAAGTATTTGAGCTATTCCTGGAGTCATCATTGCAATTACTGATGCATCAACTGCATGATGTCGTCTATCAAAACGAGTTTTTCTTCTACCATCAAAGAACTCTAGTTTTCCGTCAATTCCAGACATTCTTCTTGCTATAGCAGTAAGCGATCCAGCATAAACTCCAACATTTGTTTGAGATTTATTACTTATATCGGAAATACCATTGTTTGTTTGATAATTCTGTGAATTATAATACCAATCAATTCTACGATGCAATTCGTTTGCCATCCATGCAACCGATTCAATAGAACGATTATCGAACGCTTCATCACCAACTTTTTGTTTCAAGCGAGCTATAACTTCTTTTTTGAATTGGTTAGCACCGCGTTTGTCGTATGAGTTAGGAGGGAAAATAAAAGCACGAACCCGATTAATAGCGGAATCTACACTAATATCATGATTCTTGCAATATGTAGACTTCTCGCACCAAGTTACAAAAGGAGTATTACACTTTTGCGCGTTACACGATGAGCAAGTAGCAACTAAATTCTCACGAGTATTCGTAGAACCTGGCCCCTTACGCGGAACAATATGGTCTAGCTCACAAGTAAGATAAGTAATCTCCGAGCCACAATACAAACATTGACCATTCTGACGTTGAACAGCCTCATAACGGCGTATATCTGCATCTGAAATGGAATCATTCGTGCCCAAATGCAAAGAATTCCGCATCATTGCTTTAAGATTTTCTTTGCCTTTGGTTCGTTTATCTAATAATTCCTTATATGAATTCGCCATTTTTTTAGATTGGAATCCAGAACGAACATGTTCAATATTAATACGTTCAGGATTGCCCCAACGATTTTTAGCACTTATAAGGAATCGATGCACAATTTTCAATACTCGATCAACTGAAGGATTACCTGTTGGCTCTGCAATAGGAGCTTCAGATGGACGCCAATTATTTGGTAAATTAAATAACTTTTTGCGTGCTTCAAATAAATCATCATCAGTTTCAAGCATTTGCTTATTGAGTTCATCTAATGTTTCCAAACTATAAGCAGCACGACCGTCAGGCAATGAAATATTTTCCAATGCCGCAATTTCTGTTTCATTCATTGAATCAATAAATGCTATTGCTGAGCCGTACTTATCTTGATATTCAGGATTATCATGAATTGCTTCTATGTCTACCGTGTTGCTCAATATCTCAATAAGAGCTTCTTTCTCTTCTTGCGTGCGATTAGCAGCCAACCACCATTCCCTTAAAGATTCATCCTTCGCATAAATAATAGCTAACTCACTATTCAACATTGGCGGACGATTACCAACAGATTCTCCATCTCCTATTTGTGAACCTACTCCACACAACTTATAGCGTTCAATTCCAAGGCAATCAGCCACATCAATCCAAGTATATAATGGAGCTTTAGCGCTTTTCTTTTTTGAAAATTTATCAATAGAAGTTGTTAATAATTTATAAACGTTTTGTTTTTCTTCTATCGTTAGACAACGTTCTTTTGAATTTTCTCTTATGCGCAAATTAGAAATAGTAGATATGATTCGATATTTCTGAAATGCTAACGATGCCTTTAGAGCACGCTTACCCTTTCCTGTTATAGCATCCTTGCCAACACGATTTTCTGCAGAGCCACGCGGAGATTTCGCATAAAAAACAGCATTAATAATCTGCTCTCTAACATACTTGTCATCAATATGTTGCACATTGAAAATATTGAGAATCTCAAGCATGTTATCACTTTGCATTAGCTTACGTGGTAAAACAGGATCTAATGAGTTGGGATGTTCTTTCCTTTTCTTGTCTGTAGTTATACGTAAACGACGCGAGGCTTTACCTTGTTGTGATAAAAGATAATCGCGTACTAATTGCGCAGGCGTACAACCTTCACAACCTACTCCTGGCGCAAACTTTTTAATATTTTTTAGCAACTCATTGTAAAATTCAGAATACTCAGTCTCTTGCATCATTGACTTTATTGACTGATAAGGATTGCGCCAACCACGATGTCGAGCAATATGACGAATTGCAACACTTAACATTTGTTTACGCTGTTCTTCATCCGCAATATATTCATCAGCAAGTTTTGCACGAAAAATCCATGGAATAAACAAATCAGAAAAATCTAAATCCTTGTTCTCAACAACAGGCCAACCCAATGATTGCAATAGAAAATCAAGTTTTTGCAAACGACGTCTGCGCTGACGATATAACCTGCGCACACGCCGCGCGACACCAGAAATTGCTTTACGCGTATCAGATTCTTTTGCCCCATTTGGATCAATACCAGCATCATGAATAACACTCATTGCTTTAAGTATTCTTATAGGTTCCCCATAATCATCCAAACGAATTGCAGCAAGACCTACTGAATTTAAACCGACATCAATGCCGATAGCATAAGAAATATTGCCTTCCATATATAAAATCATAATCAATTATTTATATAAATAAAATAAATATCTATAGATTTTCGCGTAATAAATATCTATAACATAGCATTAACTTAATAACGAGAGTGCCGCACTAACGGCATTGCTAGAAACGTTGACTTGTTCTACAATGCATTCGACGTTAAAGAAGGCGACGAGATGTGGCTCAATCCAAGCGAGCGCGTACACATTTGGTAAATCGCATATCAAATAAATAATAAATAAAGTAAACAAGTAAACAAAAAGCCTGCAAACGTTTAATACGTAAGCAGGCTTTTTATATTATTCTTTTTATGTTTATGTGACTTGCTAATCAGACCAAATAATCAGACCAGCTAATCAGACTCACACGCCAAAGGCGTATGTCTTAACATCCGACAAGTTACCGTTCTGATCATATGCCTCAAAATGAGTCCAATAGATACCTGGACGTGGGCTCCACAAAGCCCAAGGACCATCAAATCCTTCAACCCACTGCTTAGCGTTGTAATCGTAAATCTTAATCTTGGTAGAGCCATTAGGATTATTAGTAGTTGCGCCAAGAAGAACACTATTACCCTGCCATGCAGCGTACGTTCCAGCAATAACAGTCTGGCTTGGAACTGTGTAGTGGAAAGCAATTGTCTTCTCTAAAATAACTTTCTTGGTATAAGGATCGCGTACTTCGCAATGCAACCAATAGTCGCCTGGCCTTGTAACCCAAGAAGCCCAGTTTCCAGTACTCCAATCAGCAATAGTTGCCCACTGTTGAGTACTCAAATTGTAAGAAAGCCAACGATACTCAAGAGTCTTATTGCTATATGCGTTTGCACCAACAGCAATGTCGTTGTCTCGAACAATCCAAGCAAAATCAAGGTGAGTAGCGTTATTGCTATTTAGCTTGCCATCTTGATAGTCGGTATCTCCAACTTTAGTTGACAAAGTTAAAGCAGATACTTTTCCATAAGGACCACCACTAGCTTCACCATAGCCGAAGGAAATGTTTTCTGGGTTCAAAATCTGATATAAGTGAGCGTTATAACTGTTTATCATGCCATTAGCTTGATGCAATTGGGATTCCTCATCCTTCCTCGCCCAATCGTGCATAGATTCTTTTGCATCTTCGCCCCAAGCAAGGTTTTCGCCCCAAGCCTTACGACCAGTGTAGTCTGGAAGGCTTACGCCATCTGGACCCAAATGATCAATCTTGCCATGCTTAGCAGTCTCTTCTGCGCGACGATACGCATCTTCTTCGTTTGCGCGATCGTAGCGAATACCATCAATATATTGCTCTTTTGTAAGACCCTTAGAAGCAACATAGTCTACAAGAGGCATGCCATTAAGAAGTGTAACGCCATCTTGATAATACTTTAAGCGCAAATTACGTATTTCGCCTAAAATGTAGCTTGCGACTTTATTGTCTTTAATCTGCCAATTTGTATTAACATTTGCAACGCTGTCATTAGGCAAATCAACCAATGCACTAGCAGATACTGCAGTAGATCCAATCATTGCCACACAAGCAACAGCCGATGTTGCAACAGCTAGGCATTTCTTTACAGAAAACACATGCAACTTATTGCGCATAAGTGTAGTCCTCTCTCGTATACGAACATAACTATCTATTAGCAATTTTATGTTCACATAGCAGTAAGTAGAAAGTAAGTAAAATCTAAGCTCACTCTATGCTGCAAAAGAAAATCACTGCTTTGAGTATACCCCCCCCCCAATTACATATCTACATATATTTTAGACTTTTAATCCGATACTCGCTTTTGCATATTTTGTCAAGATTTTTTAATCAATGTGAATAAAACATAGGCTTTAACCACATTTATAAAAATATATTGCACAACTATTTTCCATAATTCATAGTTGATTCTACTGCGGCGAATTTGCCAAAAGCCACGATAATCAACACGATTTTGCGCGATGAACTTCGAGACTTAAATTAGTCGCAGTCCAAACTCTTGAAAGGTTGAAAAATATGGCACAGCAACAAGCAACATTAACAATCAGCGGATACGTTGGAAGCGACCCTGTAAACTTTAGTCGAAATGAAAACTCGCCCGCATGCTCACTAAGAATTGGAAGCACATCTTCTTACTATCATAACGAAGAAAAAGCATGGAAGGAGCGTCCAACAACATGGATGACTGTAAAAGCGTACAAGTCGTTAGCATCAAACGTGTTAAAAAGCGTGCATAAGGGAGATGCAATCGTAGTTTGCGGAAATTTAAATACGGAATCTTGGCACAAAGATGGAGAAGACCGGTCGCGAGTGGTTCTAGAAGCAACATCAATCGGACACGACCTAAATCGCGGAATCAGTGAATTTACTAAGACTTCGTATGCTAGAAACAGAAACGTTGCAAACGCAGAGTCTAAAAACAAAGACTATAGCGAAAATGGAGATAGTCAAAATCAAAACTTTGCAATGAAAAATCCAATGTCTTCTAAATCAAATTCTTCTAATTCTCAAGAAAATTCTCAAGAAAATGAAGAGATAAATGATTTTGGAGGCCAATTAGATGAAGAACAATACAACGATATTGAAAGAGGCGCCAATGATTTTTAGAAAAGTCTAATAATATTAAACATTAGACTCAAACATAGTGTTGTTTAAAATTTTACTACTGTTATTCATAGCAATATTGCCGCTGAAAATAATGTGCACACATACAAAATATGCAAATAGCAAAATGTGCAAAGCATTATATCAACGGCAATATTGTTTTAATCGTTCAATTGTTTAATAGCTAATTAGTTGTTACAAATTATTGCGATTACAATTGCTCGCGAACGCGCTCTACAATGCGGCTAGCAGCCTCATCAACTGGAACCGCTTCAACGTTTGAACCGTTGCGATCACGGATTTCAATCGTGCCATTATTCACAGTATCTCGGCCAGCAACAGCAATCAGCGGCACGCCAACAAGCTCCGCGTCCTTAAACTTTACGCCTGGAGAAACCTTTGGGCGATCGTCAAAGATAACTTCGATTCCTTGCTTGCTAAGCTCTTCAACAACTTTCTCTGCAGCTTCGAAAGCAACTTGATCTTTGCCTGTTGCAACAACATGAACTTGAGCTGGAGCAATCGCCATAGGCCATGCAAGGCCAGCTTCATCGTGATGCGTTTCTGCAAGGCATGCAATCACGCGGCTAACGCCAATACCGTAGCAGCCCATCCAAACTGGCACAGCTTTGCCGTTTTCGTTAAGAACGCTTAAGCCCAAAGCCTTAGAATACTTTAATCCAAGCTGGAACACCTGGCCAATTTCCACACCGCGCTCAAAGCTCAATGGGCCAGAACCGTCTGGGCTCATATCGCCATCGCGCACTTGAGCTGCCTCAACAACGCCGTCCGCTTCAAAATCGCGGCCGTATACAGCGTTGTAAACGTGCTTGCCGTCTTCATCAGCTCCTGTAATCCAGGTGCTTCCCTTTGCAACGTGAGCATCCATCAAGTAGCGAACAGGGCAAGCAATTTTGCTACCATCTTTGCGAGCTTGTGGACCTAATACGCTAAAGCCAATATAGCCCTTTACAAACTCAGGATGAGACTTTAAGTCATCCTCGGTTGCTTCTTCGATTTCTGCAGGAGCAAATTGAGCTTCAAGACGCTTCATATCTACCTGGCGATCTCCTGGAATACCAATAGCAACGATTTCGCGCCATGGTTCCTCGTGCTCACCACCCTCAGCATCAGCCGGATGCTTAACAGCAATAATCAAGTTCTTCAAAGTATCGCTTGCTTGCCATTCGCGTCCGTCTTTGCGTGGATGCAAATCGTTAGAAACTTTAACCAAAGCTTCAATCGTCTTAGCATCTGGAGTATCAAGAGCTTCCATTTTAGGAGTTGCCGAGCAGTCAACATCTTGCATTTCTGGTGTTGTCAAAGCCTCAACGTTCCAAGCTTTTCCAGAAGGAGCAAGAGCAAAAGTATCTTCGCCAATTGCCATTGGAGCCAAGAATTCCTCGGAATCCGATCCACCCATAGGGCCAGAAACAGCGTGAACAATCACGTATTTAATGCCCAAACGGTCGAAAATTCGAGCGTAAGCAGCGCGCTCTTCAACATAAGCAGACTTCAAACCATCTTCGTCAATCGAGAACGAGTAAGCGTCTTGCATAATAAACTCGCGTCCGCGAATAAGGCCAGCGCGCGGACGGAATTCGTCACGATACTTCGTTTGAATTTGGTACAAAGTAACTGGCAAATCCTTATAAGAAGAATACATATCTTTTACAAGAAGAGTAAAGACTTCTTCGTGCGTTGGAGCAAGAAGATAGTCAGCCTCATGGCGATCTTTAAGGCGGAAGATGTTGTCTCCGTACTCTTCCCAACGATTAGTAGCCTCGTATGGCTCGCGTGGAAGAAGCGCTGGGAAGTGAACTTCTTGCGCACCAATACCGTTGATTTCTTCGCGAATAATCGCTTGAACTTTGTTAAGTACTTTTAGACCAAGCGGCAACCACGTCCACACGCCTGGAGCGGATTTACGAATGTAGCCTGCGCGCTGCATAAGTTTTGCGGAAGTCACGTCCGCATCTGCTGGATCTTCGCGCAGCGTACGAAGAAACAGCTTAGACATACGAAGTACATTAGAACCCATGCGTTCCAATCTATTTGCGCACGAGGACATAAACACTTGTTTACGCTGCTAAACAAATTCACAATACGTAATTTTCAACTAAAACTCGTCATTGAATCCAAACTCATCGTTGCTAGTACTTGCAAAAATATCAAACTCTTGCTGATCGGCAAAATCGCCATTTGCGCTATTCGCATTATTTATAAACGCGCAAGCGCCATCGTTTGCAAGAATCTCGCTAGCACGTTTAGAAGCCTCGCGCAAAGAGCCATCAAGAATCACAGCATCCGCGCAAACGCTAAACGCGCGGTCATTAATGCCCTCTAAATAAAGCCCACTCAAATTTTCCACTCTAGAAAGCGCAACGTAGCCCATTCCAGGCGCAAAAGTACGGCGCAAATCCATAACAGCACTATCAAGCGTCATACCTTGCGATTTATGAATCGTAATTCCCCACGCACATCTAAGTGGCACTTGATTTACGCTAGCAAGAACCGTTTCGCCATCCGTCATCTCCCAAGCAGCAGGCTTAAGAGTAACAATATTGCCGTTTTCAAACTCAACAATTGGCCAGCCACCTTTGGATTCAGGCGCAAATCGCAATACGCGTCCAACAGAACCGTTCACATATTGCTTATCTTGGTCATTTCGCAAAGCCATTACAGCCGCACCAGCCTTTAACACAAGACGCTCAGGCGCAAGCATGTTCTTTTTTAAGCGCTCTACAAGATTTTTAGGTCCAGCTTGCGTTGCTACAAATTCGTGAGGCTCAGCATCAATCGCAGCAAGTTGCACATTATTTAAGCCGTCAGCTTGCGAGTTTGTTGGAAAAAGATGAACCGAAACTTCGCTATCTTGAGGATATTCGCCAAGTCGACTAGCAAGAACTTGCTTATCTTCATTACTCACAATGCCACTTCGAATATCCGTTAAAACGCTAAGAAGCTTTCCATCATCTTGCCTGTGTTGCTCTGTTAAATAGCACACAACAGGTTTTAGAGAATCCCACGCAAACGATTCCGTAATATAGCCTTCTGGATTTTTGCCAGCAGCAGCATACTTTTCTCGCGACGCAATAAACTCGGGGCTTGGCTCGAATACATCGCGATTTCGCATAGACGTGCTAACAGGCGGCAGCTGGAAGAAGTCGCCAGAAACCACCACTTGGAGGCCGCCAAATGGAGCAGGATTTTTGCGCACTTTACGGCATACTTCGTCAACCATGTCGAAAAGCCAAGCGTGAATCATGGAAACTTCATCCAACACAAGCACGTCTGTGGCTTTTATGCGCTTTCCTCGCCGAGCTCTAATGGTTTTAAGAAGCGAATCGGTAAGCGCGTTTGCAACGCCTGTTCCACTCCACGAGTGAATGGTTTGGCCGTTCAAATGCGTTGCTGCAATGCCCGTTGAAGCCGTTACAGCAACGCTTAAACCGTTTTCGCGCATTGAGCGCACAGCACGATTCAGAACATACGTTTTTCCCGACCCAGGAGCGCCTGTTAAGAACACGCTTGCGCCTGCGTTTATTATTTCTAACGCTTCCGATTGCTTCATTGGCAGCACCTTTTATTTGCGCTATTTGCGCATTTACGTTTAATGCGTTTGATAATCACGCTTGGTTTAATAATCACGCTTTTCTGCGGAATTTACATCTTCTAGAGCTTCGCCTCGGCGCTCGTAGTCGCGAAGCAAACTCGTGCTTTCAACGTGTTGTGCTCCCGCTTTTGCCTGGGATTCGCTTGGTCCTGGAGCTGTAACGAACATCATATCGCGGTAGTAGCGCAACTCGTCAATCGACTCAATAATATCCGCGAGCGCACGATGACCTCCGTGTTTTGCTGGCTTATTGCGGTAAACATCTGGGTAAAGTCTGCGCGAAATCTCCTTCAACGTGCTTACGTCGATTACGCGGTAATGCAAATTTGCCATTAAATCTGGCATGTAGCGGTCGAGGAACTTTTTATCTGAGCCGACGGAGTTTCCAGCAAGATGTGCTTTCCCGTGCTCTGGCAAAAAGCGCTTTACGTACTCAACAACCTGCTTTTGTGCTTCTTCTAGAGGCAAACCGTTTTTATTCCACTCGTCAACAAGACCAGAAGATGTGTGCATATTGCGCACAAAATCGTTCATATGAGCCACAGCAGCATCGCTTGGCTTAATCACTAAATCAATGCCATCGTCTAGAACTTTCAAATTAAAGTCAGTTGGAACTACAGACACTTCGCATAATTCGTCGTGGAAAATATCGAGACCCGTCATCTCGCAATCAATCCAAATTAAACGCGATTCTTCCGGCGTAAACGTAAGATCTTCCTTAGCTTCTGCCATTTTCGTTCCTTTCCTAATATTTTTTTGAACCCATCAGCCTACATCTTCCCAACGACGACTAACAGCTAAAATCACATCTCTGGCATATCAGAAAGTGAAATTCTAGAATATGATCCATTTTTCTTATCTTCAGGGTGAGGCTCTAAACCGATAATAGTTATTGACATATGATCTGGACCATAAACCCAATACATTCTCATTGCACTACTTGTTTTATTCTCCAAGTAGGATTGCCAAACTCTAACACCATATCTATTTGTCAATTCTTCAATATCATGAGTATGCAATCCTGGATGCCTTGGATTTTCAGATAAAAGTTTCATAGATTTTCCCCATTTCTTATAAAGAGAAAGATCTTTTTTACTTATACTGCCTTCTAGAAACTCTTTCTTCAATCTCTCCCAAATATTAGACATCTCTGGAATACCCATTCTAATATTGAAGTTCATTCACTTACTCCTAGAAGTCAGAAAGATCAACTGGTTCAGAGACTTTGCCAATCTTAAAATTGCGGATTGCTTCATCCATACTTTTAAGAGTTTTAGAAGAGATACTCTTAGGAATAGTAAGCTCACGAGGTTCTAATAAAATACAAC
This sequence comes from Gardnerella sp. c10Ua_31, assembly GCF_055700915.1. Classification (NCBI taxonomy): domain Bacteria; kingdom Bacillati; phylum Actinomycetota; class Actinomycetes; order Bifidobacteriales; family Bifidobacteriaceae; genus Gardnerella; species Gardnerella sp. c10Ua_31. Next base: position 226,464 of record NZ_JANUYG010000001.1, read on the forward strand.
CGTTATCACATTCTTTAACATTGTAATAAGGGTATTTAGCTCCGCGCAGAGTTACACGCTTTTTACTATCAAGACGAACGTCATAATCTTTCACTACTTCCACAAAACACCTCATTTTTAGTGGGATATCCCACTAACTATACAATAATTTTATACGAATTGTCAAAACAAAAAACGACGAAAAGTTAGAAAGTAGCAAATAAGACTTAGCTAACTCTTCGCCGTTTAATGCAAAATTACTTGCGATTTATACGCGACTTATACGCAACTCGCGCACAACTTGCGACTTAGTTGTGGAAACCGCTGTAGTTTGGCGCTTCTGCAGTCATCACAATATCGTGAGGATGCGATTCCCTAAGGCCTGCATCCGTAATGCGAATAAAGCGACCGCGCTCCTGAAGCTCCTCAATATTGTGAGCACCAACGTAGAACATAGACTGATGCAAGCCACCGAGAAGCTGGTAAAGCACAGCGTTAAGTGGACCGCGGTATGGCACTTCGCCTTCCACGCCTTCTGGAACCACCTTATCGGAGCTAGTAACATCTGCCTGGAAGTAACGATCCTTAGAATAAGACTTCTTACCGCGAGGAGCCATTGCGCCAAGCGAACCCATGCCACGATAAAGCTTGTATTGCTTGCCGTGAAGCAAAACCTTCTCGCCTGGAGCTTCCTCACATCCAGCCAAAGTGCCGCCGAGCATAACGGTGTTGGCTCCTGCAACCAAAGCCTTAGCAATATCTCCAGAATAGTGAATACCGCCATCAGCAATGCATGGAATTCCAGCAGCCTTGCAAGCTTGAGCAGCGTCATAAACAGCAGTAAGCTGAGGCACACCAACGCCTGCAACCACGCGCGTAGTGCAAATAGAGCCTGGTCCAACGCCAACCTTTACAGCGTCAACACCAGCGTCAATCATCGCCTGTGCACCTTGGCGAGTTGCAATATTCCCGCCAATAATTTGCACGCCATCAAAAGCCTTATCTGCCTTAATTCTACGAATCATGTCTAGTGCCAAACGAGCTTCGCCGTTTGCAGTATCAACCACAAGTACGTCAACTCCAGCTTCCATAAGCGCACACGCACGCTGCCAAGCATCTCCAAGAAAACCAATTCCAGCAGCCACACGAAGTCTACCCTGGTCGTCTTTAGTGGCGTCTGGGTACTGCTCAGTCTTAACAAAGTCCTTAACAGTAATCAAACCTGTAAGCTTACCTTCGGCATCAACCAGAGGCAATTTTTCAACCTTGTTTTCTGCAAGCAAACGATGCGCGTCTTCTTTAGAAATATTAGAAGGACCAGTTACAAGATTTTCGCGAGTCATAACGTCTTTGACTTTCAAGCGATCGTAATCCTCGGAAGCAATGAAACGCATATCGCGATTGGTAATAATGCCAACTAAACGATTTTCGCCATCTACTACTGGTAAGCCCGAAATATGGAAACGCCCGCACAATTTATCTAAATCGGCGAGCGTTGCATCTGGGTGAACAGTGAGTGGGTCGGTAATCATGCCAGACTCACTGCGCTTAACAATATCTACTTGCGCAGCTTGATCATCAATGGAAAGATTGCGGTGAAGTACGCCAATTCCGCCATTTCTAGCCATTGCAATAGCCATATCCGACTCAGTTACTGTGTCCATTGCTGCAGAAATTGCAGGAACTTTCATAGTGATTTCGCGAGTTAGATGAGTAGTTGTATCTACTTCGGATGGAATTACATCGGTCTCGTTTGGAAGCAGAAGCACATCGTCATATGCGAGGCCGAGCTTTTCAAAAATTGGAGGAACAGGAGTATACGCAGATTGCATGTTCATATCAGTTGTAACCATAGGGTCACTATACGTTTTTGCTATGACGTTTGCAAAAGCCGCGTTTCATACACAATATTTAGTGGCAATTTTGCGCCGAAGCTACTACAGCGCGATTAAACACGACCAACTTCAATCAGCAGCGATTATCCACCATTTCGCTTTTCACGAATTTCGCAACTCTGGCAAACGTCTGCGCAAATATGGCATCATTGTAAGAATTGTAAGCAACGCCGCCGCAATAATCATGCCAACAAGCACGTAAACTGCTTTAAAGAACAGAATCATTATTGAGCCAAAAGATATGAGCGCCGCCCATCCCCACAAAATAAGCACCGCTCCTTGTACCGAGTGCCCAATGCGCAACATTCTGTGATGCAAATGCATGCGGTCTGGATGCATTGGCGACTGCCCTTTTGCAAGACGCCTGCATATTGCTAAACACATGTCTAAAACTGGCAAAAACAGCACTAAAATCGGAAGCAAAATCGGCATAAATACTGGCAAATAGATGCTTGTGTGCACTGCAGATGGATCTAAGTGACCTGTCATTATAATAGACGCGCAAGTTATTAAATACCCGATTAGCATGGAGCCAGAATCGCCCATAAAAAGCTTTGCTGGATGCCAATTGTGCAAAATAAAGCCTACGCACATTCCAACCATTGCAACGTCTATAAGAGTTGCCATTGAAGCGTAGCTCGGAGACGTGCGCGCAAGAATATAAGAGTATGTTGCAAATGCGATTCCGCCAATTGCCACAATTCCAGAAGCCAACCCATCTAGACCGTCTACAAAATTGACTGCATTAATTGAAGCAACTATTAGTATTGCGGTTATTGCGATTGAAAGGCTTGGAGAGGCTGTGACTAGCGACCCGAGTGGCAACGCTACGATTTGCAATCCTCCCCACGCTACAAAAACAGCTATTAGCAATTGACCTGCAAGTTTTAGCATCCAATCTAAATCCCAAATATCGTCGCAAACACCCAAAAGGCATATGAGTACTGCTCCAGCTAAAACCACCCATGGCTGGTGTGTTCCTGCAAAAAGCCCCGAAATAAAAGGCATGGAGCTTGCAAATGCCATCGACACAGCAAAGCCGAATAGCATTCCCACTCCACCCATACGGGGCGTAGGTATTGTGTGCACATCGCGAGCGCGCACTTTTCCAACAGCTCCTATGCGAATCGCAAGATGACGTATAAGCGGCATTATTAGCCACGTTGCGCCTCCTGCGATTGCTGCTATAAACAGGTATACCCTCATTTCTTGCGACTTTCTGCTCTTATCTGTTCTTCACTTATTACACCTTCGCGCAAAATCACAATTCCGTCTTTGTCTCTTGCATCCGCACCAACCACCGTGCTTGCTACGTGCGAGCGCGTTGGGCCAGCGTTTAAGTACAGCGGTATTTCGTCTCCAAAAGCCGCAAACGCTTCTTCTACGCTGTCTGCACTCTCGTTTCCGCTGCGATTCGCGCTAGATGCCGCCAATGGCCCCGTAACGCGCAAAATTTTCATTAGTTCTGGGCAATCTGGAACGCGCACGCCTTGCGTTGCTTGACTTTGCTCACTGCTCTCATCTGCTTTACAAAGCGTAGCAAGCCTTGTAGCTACCGAATCCTTTTTTGCGCGCGCGATTGGTGAATATCCGCCTGGCAGGAATTTTTCCGCAAGCACGTCTAGCGGGTTTGGCAAGTAAAGACCAAGTTTTTCTAAGTCACTTACACTGCTCATAAGTATTTGCAAGGCTTTTGTGCGCGGCCTGCGTTTTAGTTGGTAGATTTTCGCTACTGCCGCCTCGTTAAATGGGTCGCACGCCACTCCGTAAACCGTGTCTGTTGGCACTACGATTACGCCGCCCGCGTTAATTATTTGCGCTGCAAGTTGCAATGATTCTTCGTTAATTGTGCAAATTTTACTCATTTTTAGCCCCTTTTTTGCATACTACAAATCTTGCTCTGTTTGTTAAGTCGTTTTTGACTTTTGCACTGCTAAATCCTATGTTTTTTGCATAATCTGCAAGCGCTTTTCCTTGCGTAATATCGTGTTCCATAATCATTATTCCACCCATACGCAAATATGCAAAACTCGCTTTTACAATTTTTTGCGGTATTAACAATCCGTCTTTAGATCCCCCGTATAGCGCCATTTTTGGGTCGTAGTCGCGAGCTTCAATCTGCTCGACTGGCTTGCTTTCTGGCACGTATGGAGGATTCGTAATTACTACGTCTACTAGTCCTTTAATCGCACTTATTTCAGGCAGATTAGCGTTTGTAGCATCGCCTAATATTGCGTGATATCTGTTTGAAATATCATATTTTTCCGCGATTTTGCGATAGTTTTTTTGCAAATATTCAAAAGCTTCATGCGACTTTTCCACAGCCCACACTTGCGCGTTTGCAACTTCGCTTGCTACCGATAATCCAATCGCTCCCGACCCTGCACATAAGTCTAAAACAATAGGATTTTTTAGATTATTTGCGCGAATCCAATCTATTCCCTCTTGAACTACCACTTCTGTCTCGGGACGCGGCACAAAAACGCCTTGCCCAACTATTAGGTCTATGTAGCGAAAAGTGGCGAATCCAATAATGTGTTGCAATGGCTCGCGCGATGCACGTCTAGATATAAAATCGCTATATTTGCTAGCATAATCAGGCAAAAAATCCTTAAAATCGCCAAGTATTAGCGCTTTGTTTAAGTCTGCTAAACTTACGCCACAAGCGTGAGCCAGTAGCAAACGTGCGTCGTATTCTGCCGACTCTACACCTGCATCTTCAAGTTTTTCGGCAGATGCGCGCAAAATGTGCAAAATTTCTTGCATTTTACAAGCCACGTGGTGATTTTACTTAGAGTACTTAGCTTACTTGGCTAACTTAACTTACTTGGCTTAATTGGCTTTAGCTAAGCGATCGGCTTCATCTGCCTGAATATCGCTGTCTATAACCGCTTGCAAGTCGCCGTTAAGCACCTGGTCAAGATTGTATGCCTTGTAGTTTGTGCGATGGTCCACAATACGGTTTTCTGGGAAGTTGTATGTGCGGATTCGCTCGGAGCGATCCAACGAGCGCACCTGCGAGTGGCGCATATCCGCCGCCTCCGCCGCCTCCTGCTCGTGCTTCATAGCGAGCAAACGCGACTTTAGCACGCGCAAGGCTGCAGCACGGTTTTGAATCTGCGACTTTTCATCTTGCATGCTAACCACAATTCCAGTTGGAATATGCGTCATGCGAACCGCGGAATACGTAGTGTTAACAGACTGTCCACCAGGACCAGAGCTCATGAAAATGTCGATTTTAAGGTCTTTTGGATCGATTTCAATTTCGTCATCGTCTTCGTCTGCTTCTGGGAACACGATTACGCCAGCCGCGGAAGTTTGAATACGCCCTTGCGATTCAGTTACTGGGATTCGCTGAACGCGATGCACTCCGCCCTCGTACTTCATGCTTGCCCACACGCCGTCTTCTGGAGCAGGTGTGCCTTTTGCGCGAATCGCAAGCTGCACGTCTTTTACGCCGCCAAGCTCCGTCGCATTTTCGCTTTGGATTACTGTAGTCCATCCGCGCTTTTCCGCGTAACGCATGTACATACGCAATAAATCGCCAGCAAACAGAGCTGCTTCTTCGCCGCCCGTACCAGCTTTGATTTCCATAATCATGTCTCGCGCATCGTCTGGGTCTCTAGGAATCAGCGCTGTGCGAAGCTTTTCTTTTGCTGCTGGAATCTGCTCTTCTAAATGTTTTGCTTCTTTTGCTAAGTCTTCATCTTCGCTTGCCATCTCGCTAGCTACTTCGTAGTCTTCGCAAAGCTGTTTGTAATTTAAGTATGCGCTTACAATCGACCCGAGTTCTGCGTGCCTACGACCGAGCTTGCGAATTGCATCTGGATTAGATGCTACTTCTGGCTGCCCCATGCGATTTTCAATATCGCGGTATTCGTTTAGAGCTGTAACCGCTGCTGGGAATTGCTCATCTATTGACTCGGCCATTTTGTTCCTTTGTAGTCGCGCATAACGCGGATTTTGAATCGAAAAATTAAATATTAAATTAAGTATTAAGTATTAAATAATACACATGAACACATGCACGTCTAGCACATAAAACGCCAGCCCCGATTCCGCGAAGTTACACGAAAGCAGGGCTGGCGATTAAAAAGCTACTTAGTCTTCTTACCGTAGCGCTTCTCGAAGCGAGCCACGCGGCCGCCGGTATCGAGAATCTTCTGCTTGCCGGTATAGAATGGGTGGCACTTTGAGCACACGTCAACCGTCATATGATCGCCATTAGCGGTGGAACGAGTTACAAAAGTGTCTCCGCAGGAGCAGGTAACCTGCACTGCGTGATAGTCGGGATGAATACCCTGCTTCATAATGTCTCCTATGGAATTCGGGCGACCCGGGTCGCAAAGCCCCAATAGCTAAGCGTGAACCGGAACCTTCGCTATTCTAGTCACTACCCTCGACTCGCTTAGTTATTCTTACCATCTTCGCGCTTTCGCCTATGCTTAGCAGCGAAGCTAGCAAAACCAACAGATGCCAACAAGCTTGCGATTAACGCAGATTGCGAAGCATCAACACCCGTTTGAGGAAGCAAATCGCCCTTAACTCCCGTCTTTTGCTTATCTTGCAAAGGAACAACAGGAACAGGAGCTGGCGCAGGCTCATACGCTGGAACAACATAATCCGAAGGAACCGTTGAATAATCAGGCTCAGGCGTTGGCTCAGGCTTTGCCGAATCCACTATGTCAATATACACAACAATCTCCGCACGACGCCCATACTGGTCAACAGTTGTAAATTTAACTTCCACTTTAGGCTTGCCGTCTACAATCTTAGGCGTGCCAGAAATCTTGCAAGTAGTGCCATTGCAAGAAGGAAGAAGACCATTAGAGCCAATGCCATCCGGAATGAAATTGTTTATTGTAAAGTCGGTATTATCTACTTTAACAGTCGCATTCCCACTCGAATTCTCCGTTAAGTTTGTAAGCGTAAACGTTGCAGGAATACCCGAAACCGCAGAACTTCTAAACTCAAACCTCATAGGCTTCATAAGCTCAAAGTTTGCAGTAATCGTAGTTTCGCGCGTTGGCTGTGGCTCAGGCATCGAAATCTCTGGATTTACTCCAGCATTGCGCAAAACCTGCTTCAAAGCTTCCAAACTAGACTTCTTGGAGCTGCGAATTATCTTTGCAACAAATGGCTTATCTGCTTCATCAGCAAGCTCAGCGAGCACCTCTCGCTGTTCATCACTGACATCACTCTTATTAGTTTCCTCATAATTAGCAAATGTCAAGTCTATTCCAGCTTCTTGCATCAAATTCTTCAAAGATTCTATTGAAGAATGCTTGGAATTGGAAATTTGCTTGGCAAGCCATGGTTTTACAGCTTCCTTAGCAATTTTTGCAAGCAAAGCTTTTTCATTAACTTGTTCAATGATTTTGTCAACATCAATGCCATTTTGAACAAGCTTATCCTTAATCTCTTGTAAGGAATCATGAGACTGACGAATTTCAGAAGCTAGATTATTGTTACCCTCACTTTCTGCAATCTGAGCTAATTCTTCGCGCTTAGCATTGTAGATTTGCTCAGCGTGTTGCTTTCGCGCTTCGTTCAGAAGATTTTGCAAAGCAGCAGGCGTAGAGTTATGCGAATCACTAATCAGCTTTGCTGCATATGGCATACCATACATAATCGCCATTCGATACAGAGCTTCGCGCTCTTCTTCTGTAGCCTTGCGCTTATCTACTGGAGCCGCTGGAGTCTCAGACGTGATAGAAGTCCAATCCTTGAACACGTAGCCATTAGCTGCAAGCACATCTGGAACTGGCATGTGCAAATCCTTAGCGCCTTTACGCACCCAGTATGTGAACACAGGAGACTTCATTTCTCCGCCACTACCAGCTACATACGTCACCTTTCTATAGTTCTTTTCTATGAACTTTGCTTCCGCAGTGCCTTTAGCTGGCAAATCGTTATCTGCAATCACATTAGGCAAAACGTACACACGCACAGGCAACTTAGTTGTAACAGTTTTTTGCTTTCCTGTAGTCTTATCAATTTCATCAGTAGGCTTAGTTACATTCACCATAATTGTTGAAATTCCAGGCTTCGAAACATCAACAGTAGAGCTATCATCTATAGATACACTCACTCTAGGGTCAGTGTTATGTACGAGCTTATTAGCGTTTGGAATACCCTCACCCACAGCAATAACTGTCTCTGGAATCTTCACATCGTCAACGCCATTTTGCTCAGCAACAAAGATGCGCGGCTTACTAATATCCCAATTGTCATGTAAGAGTATGTTCGATTTAACGCCTTTTGCATCAAACATTTGCCACTTTGTAAAACCAGAAAGTTCTGCAGCAGTATCGCTTGCAACTTTTTGAGCAAACTTAATGTTATCTTCTTTATCTTTTCCGTGACTAATATACAGCAGTTTTGGCTTATGCGAACCATCGGCCCACGTTCTACCAAATCCTGGCATAAAGATGGTTGCAACATATCCATCTGGAATCTCGTCTTGCTTGGAAGCGTCGATAACGTTTGGCGTTTTATTATACACTGCCGTAAAAGTAGTGTTTTTATCAAACTTCATACCAGCAATTTCAGCACTAGAATATAGCTTAATTTTTGGCGGATTCGACACAGTAGTAGGTGTTGGAGCCGCAGAAGCAAACAGTGTTACAACAGGAACTACTGGTGCAGCAGCATTTGTGCCATCCGTAGCATTTGGCGTATTAGCCGAATTTGCTACAGATGCAGCATTTTCACGCATCTCCCAGCCTTGGAACTCATAATGGTATCCATTTGCATCGTAATCTTTGCCAATAACCTGCGGTGCCCGAACACCACTAGCAGATTGCTTATACGCGTAGTACAACTTGCGCGAACCTTGAGCAAATTCACCCTTGCCATTTGGTGACTCACTATCATTCTGAGCATTCTCAAATTTGACTTGAACGTAATATTTTGGATCAAGAACTTTATTACGTTCAGCATTAACACCAGTTTGCGCTTCAGGATGTTTAGTATCTTCCTGCGGCAAGCTGTCTGGGTACATCAACTGATAAAGCACCTTTAAGCGTCCTACAAGTCTATAAGTCTTGTAATCTGCTGCATCCTTATACTTAACTGTAACTTTCAAAGGAACAGTGTACAAAGCAGGCTTCTTAAGCATCTTCTGCTTTAACTTATTTTGTTCAGCTTCAGTTGGCAAATCATATTCGACTTTTATGTCTTCTATGCCATTATTCACAGCAGCATCTGCTTTGAGCTGAGACATATTAGTTATAAAATCGGTTAACTTTGGAAGCGTGTCAGGCTTATCTTGCACAGCGACCAAGTAATCAGTCTGCACTGCTGGCTCTGTCCAAGGAGTTTGATCTGCCACGAACTCTTGGAATGGTTTATCAACTTTCCAATTCGAAACATCATCTATAGGCGTTACTTCTTCTTTGCCATTAATCATGCTGCTTCGATTCCAAGTTCCCTTAGCATTGGTTAGGTTCTCTTGAAGCCTTGTCAACGCACTAGTCTGGTCGCTAGCACTGTACGGAATATGCGAAAGATCAGTACCCTTCTTTACGTAGAACACCTTAGGGCCGTCTGTGCCGTCCTTCCACTTTCGTCCTGGAGCAGGCTTGAAGATTGCAACTACAGAATCTTCTGGAACTGTTCCATTGTCGGACGAGCTGGAGAAGTAGTCGATTCGCTTGTAAACAGCGGTGTAAGTAACATCCTTACTGAACGTGTCTTTTTTGTAGCGATCTTCAGACTTAATATCGTAATTAGTTATATTTGCAGGATCGGTTTCAGTGCCAGTAGTCCAACCCTTAAACACGTAGTGATAATGATCGTCCTCGTATTCCTTACCAAAGGCTTGCGGAACGCGAACAGAAATATCCTTCTTACCCTTATACACATATGCAAAAAGCGAAGGTTTACTAGCGCTAGTCTCGCCGTCATGACCAAGAATCTTACCCTGCTTTGAATCACCAGTAAAAGTGACTTTAACATATTCGTTATTTTCTACATGGCTCTTGCCGTAATCACTTTGGCTAAACTTATCCCAATCGCTTTCGTATACCAAGTCTGGTAGCACACGGTACAGCACTTCAGTTTCAGCAGTGTTTCCATCAAGCTTCACTTGCACTTTAATCTTGTGCAAACCTGGAGTGCTGTCAAACTTTTCGCTTGGCGCAAAGCTGAACTTAGCACCATCTGGATACTCATTAGAATTCTTTATAAGATTCTTAGCTGAAGCCTCATCCAGAGTCAAAGCATCTGTTGGCTTCAAAACCTTAGTATCGATTGCAACAGGCGCTTTAAGCTTAAAGTTAGCAGTGTAAACAACCTTTGGATTAGATTGAGATTCAGAAAGAATTGGCAGACGGTCGAAACCACCAGTAACTGTTTGCCCACCATGTCCATCATCTATATAAATCTCAGAAGTCCATTTTTCAAACTCATAGCCTTGCTTTGCAACTGGATCTTGAGGCAAAGGCATTTGGTAAGCCTTCGTTCCGCCAATAACATCGTAGACTAAACCGCCTTCTCCAGCAGGCCTACTATCGTATCCAACAATGCTGCCCATATTCGACTGACCAGCGGCCACTTTGAACACGTAGCGCGTGTAGTTGGTTGGGCGAGCTTGGGTATCGTCCTTGCGCTTAAGCACGCGAACGTCTTTATATACGAATGTGAATGTATCTTCTTTAGTCTGCTTGCCATCTTTGTCAGTAGCGTATTCAATATTCTGCTGCGTAGTTTCCGGCATAAAGCCTTCAATCGGCTTGTAGAATGCTACGTCGTACTTTCGATTTACAGAGCTAACTTCGCTTTCTGGAAGAAGATCCTTTTCTTGGCCATCCTCACCAATAGTTACATATCGAACCTTATACTTGCGCGTATTGTACGTTTGGTAAATAAACTCGCCAGTATTCTGTTCCTCATGGCTCGAGGCTTCAAAGCTTGTGAAATGCTTATCTGGGAAGTGCGTTTCGTCACTGTAGACCGCTTCCGCATTGTAGCGCAAATGCTCACGCAAGCCAGAAACCGTTTGAGTAGAAACGTGATCTACCATCGCGGCCTTGGCTACGGCATCAGTAGTAGTCTTATACTGCTTAATCGTGTACCCAGGCTTTAAGAATATGTGATTAAAAGTGCCGTTGTAGCGCGTATCTTTAATCCACACAGCTTTAAGCGTTATATCTTCTACTACTTGGTTACTAAAAGCGTACGGAGTGTGAACATTTAATTCTTCATCGCCCTTTTTAGCAAGCTCCCAGCCGTAGAAGTCGTAGCCTTTACGCGTTGGTACCTTAAGATCCTGCTCATTAACTTTCTTGCGGTGCTCAACTGTAAACTGTTCTGTTACATCATTATTTGTAATTACGTTTCCTTGATCGCCAATTTGCGGCATATCGTAATCAAGAGTTACCGTGTGCTTAATATCAGTTGGCTTACCCCACGCAGCGTAAAGCTTAATGCCGTTAACTGGCATTGTATAATCTTTAACTTCGCCTTTAGCTTTGCTTCCAGATTCGCTGCCGCCTTCAGCACCTTCACTATTGTCGTTTATCTCGCCATTTATAAGATGCCTACCAGTCTGATCAACAGCCCAACCTTTAAACACGTAGTCTTTTGGCAAATCATCTGGGCGAACGATGGAGTAAGTCTTGCCATTAAGCGTGAAAGTGTACTTGCCATCTAACTGCTTAGATGTATTACCAAGATCGTCTTTAACTACAGAAGCATCGTAAGACGTATCTTTTCCGTATAACTCTTCGTCTTCGCCCGTCAAATCTTTTTTGCCGCGCTTAGACAAGCTATACTCATACGGCAGGCTATCTGTAGCAGCGCCACTGCCGTCCTTTATAGCATTGCCATCCGCATTATAAAACTGCACGTCGTACTTCTGGCGGTTGTACTCGAGAGTTACTATATTATCAGACTCAAATTCTCTACACTTAACCTCATCACCAAAATTAAGCTTTTTTTCAATGCCAGCGAAGTAGCGACGGAACTCAAGATGATACTTCTTTTTAAACTCGTAATATTTCTTATATGCTGGATCAGTTTTAAGTCTTCTAGCAATCTCATCATTTAATTTTTTAAGAGCAAGTCCTCCATCCTCATCGTCTTCGCCAGAAGTATAATCAGGGGCAGGAAAATCGCCATCATTTCCTTCTTCTGGAGCATCTTCTGGAGCATCTTCACCTGTTACTTCTTCATAAAGCTCATGTACTTTTGTATAGAAGTCATCAGCATCGAGAGCGTCCCCAATCTTAACACCATCTTCACGATTACTGTTGTCAGGTTTAAGACCAGTTATTTTTGACTCAAAACCTGCAATAGAAGACGGAGGAAACACATAAGAACTACTGTTAGTATCATCCTTACTATAGGAATCTGTAGAAATCTCATACTTAATATTTTTGCCAGTATCGCCATTTTTTGCAGATGCAATGCTCTGTTTTTTAATGATTACCTGTATAGGATTAGCTTGAAGTTTTTCAGAATTATCATGGGAATCAAGAATAAGTAGGCGCTGATCATCTCTTACAGTATACTTTGGCGCATTTTTATCTGCAGGGTTGTCACTAATCTGCGAAGCCGTACCCTTACCATACATCCAATGGAATTTTGGATCAACAAATTCTTCTTTCGTTAAACGAAATGGAGGAGTATCACGATATGTACCATAAGTACCTCCACTAACATTTCCACCAATCAAAAAACCTAATGAAGAAGTGTTACCATCATCCATAAAGTCTACTTCATCTGAATTAGGCCAAAAATCAGTAAGACTCTGACCGTAACGAACCTTTACACGGTAACCATTATGATCAACTTTGTTAGTTACTTTATTAAAACTATTACCATACGTGTAAGTAGACTCATTGTCTAATTTATCTGAGCAATCACCGCCGCCAGCGTAGCAATAACTAATTATCTCACCTTTGCTGTTCTTTTTATTTATAACAACATTATTGCCGCCCATACCATTATTACTGTTCTTAGGAGAAGCAAAAATAAGCTCGTACTCTTTGCGATCGTAGACTAAGTCAAAATTATTATCTAAGTCGTTAGCAGAAAGCGTAGTGTCTGTACTAGTAGTATCTTTTGTAGATTTTCTAGTAAGCTTTTTATTCACATAGAAATAGCGCGTGAATATGTCCTTGTAAACTCTTTTGCCATTAGAATCTACAGTATAATTTTTTGGATCATCAGGATTCTCAGTATCATACCCATCTAAGCTTGTTACAGGCGTATCGTTCATCCAATTGAACTTTGCAATTAAGCCGTCTTTGTGATCAGAATTTTTACCTTGCAACTCTTCTTTAGTTAAGCCAAGCTCAGAGTCCAAAATAGGATTATCTTTATTAGTGCCGCTTAATTTATTAGGATCATTAGCAACGCCAGCATCGTTCATGCTTTTAAGATCAACGCTGCTGCCAGTCTTAACGTTCTTGCGCTCAACAAGACCAACAAAGTCGTAGTTTACAAGCGACTTTGGATGCTCTTTATCTACCAAATCCGCTTTTTGTACCCACACGTTCACGCGATAGTTGGTGGTTTTATTCTCTTCCCAAACTGCGCGGAATTGCACATTGTGATCCGGCATCTTAAAATCTTTGTCAGATATAACAGTAGGATCACTATATAACCCAGAACTTGGATCATTTACTGTATTAGGATCTACTAAAGACCATCCTTTAAAAGTGTAACCTCGCCTAGTTGGCTCTGTGACACCTGGCACTGTCTGCTGATAATACACTTTTTGAGCAGTAACATCCGTGCCGCCGTTAGAATCGTAAGTAACTTCATACGCTTTACGGTAGTAGCGAAGGTTCAAAACAAGCTTATCTTTTTCATCTTCCGAATCCGAAAGCGGCGAGCTAATCAAATTGTGCTCTGGCTCGTAGCCTGGAATGTACGTTGAAACAGCTGTTACATCCGAGCCAACTGTGCCCGTAATCTCAGTAACGTGAATATTCTCAGTAGTGCCATCCTTATGCTTTACAGTAATTACTTTACCTATGCCCAAATTCGGAGCATCGTGGAACTCATCCTTATTATTGAGATCCTGCACCAAGTGACGCACATAGTACTTAGCTGTTTTAGGAGCGTAGTTGATGTTCAGCTCGCCGTAGTGCTGGATGCCATTGTCTTCTGATTGCGTCTGCGCAGACGATGGATTCTGCGGATTTTGCGGAGCTTGAGCGCCGTTACCTCCTCCAACAACCTGCCTTTGCTTTACAGCGTAATCAGTAATCAGCTTCTTGCTTAAACGCAAGTAGCGAGTAGCATCCGCATCCGTGCCATTGTCAATAACATAATTGCCTTCGCCGTTTTTAATGTAGTACTGGTAATCCCCGGAATGGTATACGGATGGACGGTATCCAGCAGCCTTTGGAAGCTCAATGTACTCGTACTTGTCATCTTTGCCGAGCTTATCGAAGTCTTCTTGATCAATCGTAAGCTCGTACGGCTGCACAAGCTGCTTATTTGCAGCGCCGCCAATCGTATAGCGAATTTGCAAATTATACGTAGCTTTTGGCTTTTTGTCGGTTTGTACCTGTTCGTTGGCAGCGTTTTGGTCGCCAGCTGTTAGATTCTTCTCATTCGGCTTAATTACCTGGCTGTTTGCATTCGAATCATTATTGGAGCCATTCGCTTCTTCGCCGCTTCTATCTGCTACTGAACTCTTTGCATTGCCTTCTGCACCTGGCTCTTTTGCGCTTGTGTTCTCTGTATTACCAGCGTCAGCGATAGAACCTTCATCTTTAGGAGCTACACTACTCCCCTTGTTATCACCGTTGGTGCTTTCATCAACACTCCTACGAGAACGCACTTTTGGCGTGCTTGTATTATTTCCAGGCTGCGCCGTTTCGGGCTGCGCGGTTTCTGTGTTCGCAGACTGATCTGGCTTCTGATCTGGCTTCTGATCTGCCTCCGTCTTATTTGTTGCTGGATCAGTCTTTGCAGTAGGCTCTGCATTTGCTGGTTCTGACTTTGCTGGATCAGTCTTTGCAGTATGCTCTGTATTTGTTGGCTTTGCATCTGCTGGATCAGTCTTTGCTGCAGGAGCCTCATCTGGCTTTGCTTCTGCATGCTGTTCTTTATCAGCAGCTGGCTCTTCTGGCTTGGCTTCTGCTGATTGCTCTTTCTTAGCCGCTTTACTATCTGGCTTTGCTACCTTTTGATTATTTTGCGCACCTTTAGTCGCAGCTTGAACCTCAGTTGTAGTCTTGATTCGCTTGTTGCTTGATTCCACATTAACATCATTGCTGGTATTGCTTTCAGTAACAGCGCCACTACTATCTCCACTACCAGCCTCATTGCTAGCCTCATTACCAGCCTCAGACAAATGTTCGCCAGAACCATTAACGCTTACAGAAGAATCGCCAGCAGCCGCTTCCTGATTATCAACGCCTGCCGCGCTAGCATTAGAATCAGCATTAGAATCAGCATGCTTAACTAAATATTCTTTAGCAGAACCAACCATCTGGCGCCTAGCAAGCTCAGAAGTAGCGCCCGTGTTAAGCAAACCATTGTTATATAAGCCGTTTGGGTCGCCATTGCCCTTGCCAGCACCCTTGCCAGAAGTCTTAGCAGCACTCTTTACATAAGACGAATCAAAAGAATCAGCGTTAAGAGGAGTCTTAGCTAAAGCCGTTGCACCAGGCAGCAACATAGACAGCGTAGATGCTAAAGCTACAGCAGCAACGCCGATGCGACCAGAAGCATTATTCGCATTCTTCGAAGAAACATTCTTTAAGCTACTAGCGCCTTTATTTTTAGCGCTTTTATGCTTAACTTGCTTACTGCTCGAATTAACCTTGCTAGCAACGTCTTTTGCTTTATCCACGGAAACTCCCAACTCGTAATACTTAACCTTTGCATTTTATCAGATAGCACGGATACCCCCCCCCCCATAAGTATTTTTGTTTCAAGGGTTTTTGCTCGAATCGACTTGCATGAGCGCTTTGACTGAGCTTGAAATTGCATAACGCATTTCAAGCTCCTTCAAAGCGTGATTTGGCTCAAATGTAAAGTCCAGTGGACTTTACATGCCAAATCAGCCGAGCGGCTACTAATAGCCGTGAGGAATAGCGTAGCGCGCGAATGCACTTCGATTCGCTGAGCCGCTTAAGGCAGAAGCACTGCTTCTGCGCGGCGAAGACGTTCGCGCGCTTAGACCGCGCGAACGACACGACCTGCTTTTCCGCTTTTTGTACCATTTTTTAGTCAAATTTGGTACAAAATGCGGAATCGTGTGAGATACAAAAACCGCGCAAGCCAAGAAAATCTTGACTATGCGCGGCTTGTAAAATCTTAGAAAATCCTAGAAAATCCTAGAAAATCTTAAAAATGCCAAGCAAATCTTAAAAAATTCTAAGCAAAAATTCTAAGCAAAACCTTACTCGGCAGCAGGAGCTTCCGCAGCAGGAGCAGCAGCATCGGCTGCAGGAGCTGCAGCTGGCTCTTCTGTAGCAGCATCTTCTGGAACGGTGACGCTAACAACAGACTCTTCGCCATCCATGTCGAGCACAACGCCCTCAGGAAGCTTAACGTCTTTAGCAAACACCTTGGCGCCATCGGTTAAGCCGTCAACGTTAACCACCAAGCGCTCTGGCAAGTTGGAAACGTCTGCGCGAACCTTAAGCTCCTGAACGTCTACGAATGCAACAGCAGCACCCTTTGGAGTGCCTTCAACAAACACTGGCACCTCAACGTCAATCTTTTCGCCAGCCTTAACTTCGTAGAAGTCAATGTGCTCAACAATGCGCTTAACAGGGTTGCGCTGAACATCCTTAACAACTGCGATTCGAGATTCCTTGCCAAACTTAATAGTGAACAAAGCGTTTGCGTGACGAAGCGAAAGAGTGGTCTCCCTCATTGGAAGAGTAACGTGTACAGGTTCAGCACCGCCAGCGTAAATGCTTGCTGGAATCAAATTGGCAACACGCAAACGGCGAGCAACACCCTTACCGAACTCATTGCGCACATTGCCTTCAAGTGTAATCTTTGTAGCCATATCGGTCTCCTTAATTATCTGGATAGATTGATTAATCCAGCTTCAGGCGCACCGACGCGCCGAAAACCATATTGGCATCAGCCCAGTCGATAACGGAACTTACACAACAATCGCAGTGTTATTCCCTCGCCAAAGCAACTTGTCTAGTCTACAAAAACACTTTGACATGCGCTTATCCAAAAAATATCAACACAAAATCAAGGCAATATCAAGGCAAAAAGTGACTTGAGCTATACAAGCTATTATCATATATAAAAGAAGTAAGCGCGCATTAAATTGTGTGCTTAAAAACAAGCTGATTTTGTGACTCAAGTTATAACACAAATTACATGTTGCAACACAAATTTATGACTCAAGATTAGCGCAATTAAGGAGCAGACGTGTCCGTGCTAAACACACTCCAGAAGCAAGCTTTCAACCTTGCCCGCAAGGCCTTGCAAATCGGCAGCAACTTCGCGCATCCAGTTAGCGACGATCGCTCGGGAAGCCAAGACTACCCGCAAGTCGAAGAAAAACAAGAAGCAACAAACACGCTACTTGCGCAAAAATCGCGTCTGCCTCGCGTAGATCTGCCTCGCGTAGAAGAGTGGGGCGCAGAAATGCCAACCACAACGTTCCTAGACCCACAAACTGGCTTGTTGACTACAAAAACCGAGGGAAGCGCTCCGCTAGATGAAGGCACAAGCATCTACGACTTGTATGCCGATAGAGCAGCCCGAATGGGAGACGATCCGCTTTACACGTACAAAGAAAACGACGAATGGGTTACAAAAACAGCAAATCAGTTCCTTAAAGAAGTGCGAGATGCCGCAAAAGGCTTAATGCACTACGGTTTGCGCAAGGGCGATGCTGTTGCGTTAATGTGCAAAACATCGTACGAGTGGGATATTGCTGACGCTGCAGTTATGGCTTGCGGAGGCGTGCTTGCTACGATTTACGACACTGATTCTGCCGAGCAAATTCGCAACATTGTAAACAACTCCGATTCGCGCTTTTTGATTGTTGGAACAACCGACATGAAGGAAAAGGCGGACGGCGCAATCGAAGAGTGCCCAAGCCTTGAGCGCATTATTTGCATAGAAACAGGCGGATTGGCGGAACTTCAGGCTTTTGGATACGCTGTTAGCGATGAAGAGCTGGACGAGCGCATTGACTCGGTTAAAAAAACCGACTTGTGCTCAATCGTGTACACTTCTGGCTCTACGGCTGCGCCAAAAGGCGTGGAAATGACGCATGAGCATTATTGCACAACGGCGTTAAACTTGCCGATTTATTTGCCAGACTTGCTTAGCGAGCCTGATGGATCTGTGCTGTTGTTCTTGCCTCAAGCACATTCGTTTGCGCGCGCAATCAACTATATTGTTGTTGCTAGCACGCTTAGAATCTACATTGCACAAGGCATTACAACGCTTATATCCGATCTTCAAGTTGCAAAACCAACCGTTATGATTGTTGTTCCTCGTGTGCTCGAAAAAGTGTATAACGCGGCTTCGCAAAAGGCAGGTCACGGCGCTAAGGGACTTGCCTTCCAGGGTGCTGTTGTTACAGCTCAGCAATATATGAAGGAAGTACAGGATTCTGGAGATGCTAAGGCGCTAACAAAGGCTCGCCGCGCTGCTTACGATCCGCTAGTTTACCGCCCGATTCGCCAAGCGCTTGGCGGACGCGCGCGCTGGATTGTTGCTGGCGGGGCTCCGCTTGACCCAGAGCTGCTAGCGTTCTTCCGCGGCGCAGGCGTGCCAGTTTACGAGGGCTACGGTCTTACGGAAACCACTGCCCCATGCGCATTTACACCTATTGGCGTTCCATTCCGCGAAGGCTCCGTTGGCATTGCTTTCCCAGCTTTCACTTTGCGAATTGCTAAAGATGGCGAAGTGCAAATTAAGGGCACTTGCGTGTTTAAGAAATATCACAAGAATGAAGAGGCCACCGAGACTTCGTTTACAGAAGACGGATGGTATGCTACTGGCGATTTGGGCAGAATTGACGACGATGGCATGATTTACATTACTGGTCGCAAGAAGGACTTAATTATTACTGCTGGCGGCAAGAATGTGGCTCCTGGCCCTATTGAAGAAGTGATTAAGCGTTGCGATCTTGTGTCTCAAGCGCTTGTTCTTGGTGATAAGAGGCCATTTATATCTGCTCTTGTTACTTTAGACGAGGAGATTTTGCGCAACTGGCTTAAGACCAAGGGCTTGGACGAGACTATGAGCATGGAAGATGCCGCAAATAACGCGGTCGTGCGTGCAGAAGTCCAAAAGTTTGTGGATATTGCAAATGAGGGCGTATCGCGCGCAGAGTCTGTGCGAAAGTTCATTATTTTGCCAGAAGAGTTTACTCAAGAAAACGGCTTGATGACGGCTTCTATGAAGATTATTCGCCCTCGAGTTATTAACCGATACGCTAATTTGCTTAACACGCAAATGTACACGATTCGCAAGAAGTAGCGCTTCTGCGCGCGACGATTTGCATTCGAGCATAAAGCATGATGTGAAGTGTGGCATTAATCGCCAGCAAATCGACTTGCGATTTACGCGCGAACTACTCAAAACCGCGGTTGACTGGTTCTAACTGACTCGTCTTCCGCGGTTTTTCGTATCTACTATGCACAAAAATAAGGTTATGTCGCTCGCACATTCTCTTTATCTGTTGTTGCGCGAGGTTTGAGTATTTCTCTCCTCGCAAGTCCCGTCGCTACGCTCCTCTTTTATTGCTCGTATAGAAATACATCAAACCTTCTGAATATCTAGAACAATTGCGTAGCTTTCATCACCGAGATTCTCGATTTTTCTTGCTCTCTCGGCGAGTCACCACCTTCGGCGCTGCGAATAGACTTGCATGAGCGCTTAAAGCGTAGCGTGCGAATGCACTTCGATTCGCTGAGCCGCTCAAAACAGAAGCACTGCTTCTGTGCGGCGAAGACGTTAGCGCGCTTAGACCGCGCTAACGATACGCCTCTTTCGCTGCGAAAAATCTCGAATCTCCACATAGTTTGGTGTAATCATGTGTACACTCTGAGCACTCATTTCTTCGCTTACGTTAATCCATAGGTATTTGATAAAATCGCATTGAAAACTTGATACCCCCCCCCGGTAGAAAATATGTTTTCCAAAACAAGACGAACGGCAAGAAATTGCTAAAAATCTTGTTCAAAAACACGAGAACTAACGATTTCCTATTATCAAACATGAGGAGAGGTTTTATGAATGCTAAAATCGCAGCAGCTATATCTTTAGGCGCAAGTTCACTGGCATTATTCGCAATGGCAAATGTGGCAAATGCCGATGTTGTAAATCAAAACTCAGATAATGCAAATGTTGAAATTAATGCTAATCATGAGAATCCTAATCCACAGGAAGCTAAAGCAAATGAACTCGCAAGAGAAGCTGAAAAGCTTGAGCTAGAAACCAAAACAGAAATAGACAAAGCCGATGAAACTGTTAAAAACGCAAATAGCAAGCTTGCAAAAGTAAATGAAAAAGTAGAAGACGCATCCAAAAAAGCAGCCGAAGCTATAGAAGCGAAAAATCAAGAAGAAAAAGATGCAGAGGATGCAAAGAAGCAAGATGCAGAAGCTAAAGAAAAAGTAGATGCAGCTCAAAAGAGAGTTGACGAAGCCGAAAAAAATAAAGAAAATGCACAATTAGTGGCAACTAACGCCGATGATGCAAAGAAGCAAGCAGAAAACACTGAAGCACAAGCTATAGATGCAAAGAAGCAAGCAGAAACACAACTTGAACAAAATCAAAACGAACTACAAAATGCCCAAAAAACGGTAGATGAAGCAAAAACAAATCTGAATGAAGAAAACAAGAATCTAAACGCAGCTAAAGAAAATCTTGAAAAAGAAAAGTCATCTTATACTTCTTTAGTTAAAAGCGCAAAATCTCTTGAAGAAGCAAAGAAGCAAGCAGATAATGAGCTTAAAGACAAAGAAACAGAATTAAAAGAAAAACAAGCACAGTTAGAGCAACTTAAAAAGTCTGATTCTGCTTTAAGTAATGCGGATTTGGAAAAAGTAAAACAAATTGCTAAAGAGAAAGAATCCGTTTATAAGCAAGCTCAAGAAAAAGTAACAAAAATTAAAGAAACGCTTACTGCAAATACCCAGAAAATTAACAAAACAAGTGAAGAACTAGAATCTAAAGAAAAAGAACTAGAAAAAATCGGTGATTACAAAAAGCTAGTTGAATCTTACAAAAACTTAGACAATCTTAGAGGAAAAGCAGATGCAGCAGAAAAGGTCTACAATGCTGAAAGCAAAAATGATTCTAATACAGAGAATTCATTAGAGAAAAAGTCTGACTTCTACAAGTTCTTGCAATATGTGATTAACACTGAAAAAGCTAAGGAAAATAACAAGAACGAATCTCTTATTGCAGACGCTGAGCGCGCTCAGAAAATTCTTAAAGGCGAATCATATGTGATTCCAAGGCAAGATTTCAAAGATGAATCGTATAAAGAAGCACAAACAATAGAAGCTCCAACATGGTATGAAGATATTGTAAAACCTGGGCTTGGTAGAATTGGCAGCGCTGACTCTTTGCAAAACATGAAGGAAGCCACTGAGTATTACGATGCTTTAAACGAGTACAGAAGAAACGATAACAACGCGTTGCAAAATGTAAACGTGCGTTTAAGCTTGATTGCCGAAAGCATTGTGCATTCCTTCTACTCGGCTGCCATTAATAATCATGCAGTAAACCATGAAAAGTATGATAACGCTAGCGTTATGGACACTACACCGTACAAAACTGCAGAAAATCTTGCTTGGGGTGATTACGACGGCCATAAAAATGGTCGAATGAAATATTCAAATAACGATTGCAAAGTTCTAGATGACGGTAAAACTTCATGCTTAAAGCAAATTAAAACGCAAAGCACAGAACCTAAACCTACGGACAACAAGTGGAATGCCTTAGACGGCTGGTATACGATTGAAAAGAATCGCTATGAAGAAGCTAGAGATAAAGGAATCTTCTACACATTCAATGGCGATACAACGATTGAAAACAAACTTTCTGAAGCTGGCAAGCAATTCCTTAAGGACAATCAATATGATTTTGGAATGAAATTAAGCCAAAATCCAAACACAAGATTATTCGAAAAAAATGACGAAAATGGCAAGCTAACTAATTTATTTAGTCTTTCCGTAGGTCATTACACTACTTTTGCTAGAAAAGATATAACCGCTGGCGGTTTCGCAGAAGGCGATTTATATATTCAAGAAATTCCTAAGATTTCTGGCGGTAAACAAGAAACTGTTACAAAAAATGAAGATGTTGCCGTATGGCACGGAAGCAATGAATCTTCGATTAGTGTTTCCGAATACAAGAATCTTCTTAGTAATTATGAGAATAGTCTAAAGCAAGAAAAAGCTGATGAAATCGCATCTGAAAATACAGATGAAATCGCTATATTGCAAAAGTTGAATGCTGAAGCAAATAAAGCAAATGCAAATTTGTTTGAAGCTAAGTACAATCTTCGAAAAGTACAATACGATTTGAATGTGCCAGACAAAAAGAGCGCTAAGGGTCTAAAGGAACAAGAGTTAGAACATGTAAAAGCCGAGAAAGAAAAAGCAAATAGTGAAGCTAAAAAATATGGCGACCCTAGCGCAAACTGGGGAAGCGAAGAAAATGCAGCTATTGCAAAAAAGCTTGCTCAGCAGTGGCAAACAAAGTACACGCATCTAGATGGAAAGGTTAAAACTCTTAGTAGCTCAATCGATGCTGCGAATGCAAAGAACTCAGCAAATAAAACTGTCTTGGATGCTTTTATAAATGCTGTATACGATTTTGATAGCGCTAAGAACGAGTTAAAAGAATCTCAAGAAGAATTTGCAAAGCTCACTATTGAAGCAGAGAAATACGAGAATGAGTATAAAGTTGCAAGCAAAAATGTAGAAGAAGCCGAGAAACAATCTCAGTTAACTGGTGAAGCAAAGCAAGCTAAAATCAGCGAGTTTGAAGAATCTGTAAGGAATCTCGAATCTGCTAAAGACGATTTGCAAATCAAAGCTAATGAGACCGCTACTAAATTTGCAGAAGCCAACGAGAAGGTCACGAAACAAGATGAAACTGTTGGTAATGCCACACGGTTGCGTGATTCTGCTCGTAGCAAAGTTAGCAAAGCAGAGAAACAATTAAAACTTGCAAACAAAAATGTAGAAGAAGCTGAACAGAAAGTTGCGAAAGCTAAAAGCCAAGTTAACAAAGCACAGAAGCAAATTGAAGGTGCAAGACAACAAATTGATTCTGCTAACAGAAAAGTTATAGAAGCTCAAAGCCAAGTTAACAAAGCACAGAATGAAGTAGAAAAAGCTAAAGATGAAAAGCAAAAGGCTGATTCCAATAAGGAAAATACAGCTAAGCTAGTATCTGATGCTGCTGCTAAAACCGCTCAAGCGAAGCAAAAAGCTGATGAAGCAAAGTCTGCTATTGAGCAAGCACAACGCATTACAAAAGAAGCTCAAAGCCAATTTGAATCAGCAAAGAAAAAGGCTGAAAACGTTAAAATGCAAGTTTTGCAAGCAAAGCAAAAAATTGCTGAATTGCATGAGAAAGTTAAGACGCTTTTGGCTGGAGCTAAAAATAACGTAATTGAAAGGTACAACGCTACTTTTGCTGCCGTAAATCAAAGCTTCAACGATCTTGAGAATATGTTTATTCTTCGTTTTAATACGCTTAACACAGTGGAACAGTCTCTTAATAAATCTACTTCTACTTTAGATGAATCGTTAAAGAAAGTGAATTCGCTGAATGGGACTTCAGAGAATGGAAATGCTGGTAATGGTGGCAATAATGGTGGTAATAATGAATCTCCAACAGTGCCACAAACAGTGCCGCAAGCAGATCCGTCTCATGATGCAAGTACGGATTCAGCGCTTGCTCCTACCCCATCTAAAGAAGTAGAATCAGGCAACGCTAATCAAAATACTGGTTCAACTAGTGAAACGCAAAATAACACTAGCAACAGTACGAGCAACAATACGAGTTCTAGTGAATCCTTCGAGAACTACTACAACCAGTATCTTGCAGGATACGCAAACAACTTGTTCGGCGGAAAGCAACTTGGATTTAATGCAACGATTCCAGCTGCACAATCGCAGAGCGCAAACGATGCTAACGGTGCAAACGGAGCAAATGCTCAGAACGCTAATTCTGTTGCGGCGAATAATGTTGCAGGCGCAGCGCACGCTAACCGCATCGCAGCAGCGCTTGCAGCCGCTGGCGCTAAAGCTGCAGCCAAGGATCTTGCTAAAGCACAAGATGCTGCTAAGGATTCTGCTGCTAAGAGCGAGTCCGCAAAGAACGATGCAAAGGATTCCGCAAAGAGCGAATCTAAGAACGACTCCAAGAATGATTCCAAGAGCGAATCTAAGGATGATTCTAAGAACGCTCAGGCATCAGGCAACGCACAAAACGGAGCACAAAGCGCATCCAACAGCACTACGCTTAAGGTTGTTGCAGCTATAGCGGCTGTTGTTGCTGGAATCGCAGCAATCGGAGGCGGCACTTACTTCGCTCGCCATCGTCGCGCATAATCAAGACTAAATAAAAAAAACCGCGGTTGACTGGTCTTATAATCGACTCGTCTTCCGCGGTTTTTTGTATCTATCAACAACAAAACCCGTCAAATCGCTCGCGCGTTACAGCGCGCTATTCCTCGCGGCTATTAGTAGCCGCTCGGCTGATTTGGCATGTAAAGTCCACTGGACTTTACATTTGAGCCAAATCACGCTTTGAAGGAGCTTGAAATGCATTATGCAATTTCAAGCTCAGTCAAAGCGCTTTGCAGAGCAGAAGCAGTGCTTCTGCTCTAAGCGGCTCAGCGAGTCTAGGTGATTTCTCGCGCATTATGCAGCTCGAAATCGTCGATTCGCTAGAAACCCAAGCGCTCAAGCTTCTTAGGGTCGCTCTGCCACCCCTTTGCAACCTTTACGTGCAAATCGAGCACAGCTTTAGCGCACGTAATACGATTCACCGCAGTACGCAAACGCTTCTTAACGCGCACAAGATGCTCCGCACCGCGCCCAATAATAATCGGCTTTTGCGAATCGCGCTCAACATACACCGACACAATCACATGCGCTTTATTATCGCTATATTGCACATAGTCCTCATCTCCTGGGCGCACAATGCTATCTACAACAACCGCCAGCGAATGTGGCAACTCGTCATCAAGCTCCTCAAGAAAAGCCCCACGAATCAGCTCCGCAATCATGCTAGAAGGACTCTCCTCGCTGAGCTGATCGTCTGGATACATCTTCGGACCTTCTGGAAGATTGTCAATCAAAACCTTCTTAACTTCGTCAACATTGTCGCGTTCCAAAGCGCTAACTGGCACAATATCCGTAAAATCAGCAAACTGTTGAATCTCAATCAAATGAGACACCAACTCATCTCGGCTTAGCGTATCAATTTTTGTTACGATTCCAATAAGCGGAACCTTCCACGCCCAGTTTCCAGCCGCATCTTTTTTAGCAAAGTCGGAGCGAAGTCGGCTTAGAATTCTGCGATCTCCAGGCCCAATCTCTTGATCTGCTGGAAGCAAGAAAGCAATAGCATCAACATCTGCAAGCGACTCGTCTACAATGTCATTCAAACGCTGGCCTAGCAAAGTGCGAGGCCTGTGGATTCCTGGCGTATCAACTAACACCATTTGCGCGTTTGGAGTTGTTAAGATTCCGCGAATCGCCTTGCGCGTTGTTTCTGGACGAGAAGACGCGATTGCGATTTGCGTTCCGATTAGCGCGTTCATAAGCGTTGATTTTCCAACGTTTGGTCTGCCTACTACAGCAACAAATCCCGATTTATAGCCGTTAAAATCAGGCACTTCTACGCTCGCTTTTAGAGAAGGATCTAAATTAGCAAACATTTCGTCATTCATATCGTCCATATAGTCATCGTCCATATCATTACTCATATCGCGTCAACATCTTTCATACTATTCATAATTCAACACTATTTATTTGCTATTAACTTGCGATAATTCGCTGTCTTTGCCGCTGTCTTTGCCACTATCTTTATCGCCATTCTTGCCATCAGTCTTGCCATCAGTCTTTCTGATATTCTTGCCCCCACTCTTTTCACTATCGTCTTCTTCTTTAAGACCCTGAATATCTTTAAGGCCTTGAATATCTCGCTCAACAAGAATCGTGGAGACTTTCTTGCGCCGCCCAGCAGAATCAACCGCAGTTAGCTTAAGGCCGCGAGTCACAGCGCTCGACCCAACAATCGGCACGTTTCCAAGCAACTTGGTAAGCAACCCAAACACAGTGTCTACATCGTCTTCGTCTATATGCACTTCAAAAATATCTTCCAAATCGGCAATCGGCGTGCGCGCAGGCATTTTCCACACGCCCTTACTCACTTCTTGCGGATCCGCGTGCTGAGTGCGGTCGTGCTCGTCTTCTAGCTCGCCAACAATTTGCTCAATCGCGTCTTCAATCGTAACGAGCCCTGCAATTCCGCCATATTCGTCTACAACAACGGCAACGTGCTGGCGGATTCGTTGCATTTCATGGAATAAATCATCCACTGGCTTGGACTCTGGAACAAGCATTGGGCTTCGGCCAATCGTAGAAACCGCGCGCTCAGATGCCGCAGGATTAAACACAGTTGCGCGCACAGCATCCTTTAAATACGCAATTCCTTCCAAATCGTCAACCGACTCGCCAATTATAGGCACGCGAGAAAATCCAGATCTTGAGCATAATTTTAGGAAATTTTCCAGTGTTTCGTCGTTTTTAACGCAAATCATATCGGTTCGCGGAACCATGATTTCGCGCGTTAAAGTGTCGGAAAGCGTAAGCACATTGCGCATCATCTCCGAAACTTCTGGGTCAAAATCATTTGCCTCTACAAGCCTGTCAATACTCGCTTTAGCTTGATCTAATTGAATATTCTCCAACTCTTCGTCGTCGGAAAGCGCAACATTTTTCTTATGATTTTGACTTTGACTTTGCGAATCCCCACGGCCTGCGATTTTTGCAAAAGGATTCATAAAAACAGCAATCGAAATTATTCTAGACAAGCGCATTAGCTTAAACACTGGCTGAGCTGCGCCCACTGACCTTGGCCGCACAAGAATTGAAACAATTGCAACAATCATTGCCACTATTAGTCCAATTAATAGCGTTAGCCAAAAAGACGCACCAAGAGCCGCCGCGATTGCTGCAAAAGCCACGCCGTCTAGCACATTACACACGATTCGCACAAACGCACACGCTCCGCTCGTTGCGTACCTATCTGCTATAAGCTTTTTTGCTCTGCGGATTCTAGCAAGCTTTCTCAAGCGAACGACCTGACTTTCGTTATCGTTCGTTTGTTCTTCAATCATAAGATTATTAAGACTAGACCTTGTAACTCTTGGCACAGCTCCTTCCGCCGCCGCCATTGCAAGCGAAAGCCACACAAGCAAAACTGCGACTATTGCAATCGCACCCAAACAAGCCCACATATGCGCAGGCAAATCGGGAATCGGCGGAATTGTAATGTTATTTAGCATGATTTTTCTCGTATTCTTCCAGCTCATTTACGGCACCTGCTGGCAAAGTGGCGTCGTAAAGCTCGCCAGATCTAGCCGCAAAGAACGTTAGCAAAAGCTGCCTTTGTAAGCCAAACATCTGCTTTTCTTCTTGAGGCGTAGTGTGATCGTAGCCAAGCAAATGCAACATTCCGTGAATCGTAAGCAATAGCATCTCTTCCATTGTGCTATGCCCTGCCGCCGCCGCTTGCTGAGATGCCACCCATGGGCAAATCACAAGGTCTCCAAGCATTCCTTCGCTAACTTTGTCGTCGCTTCCAGGAGTTAGCTCGTCCATTGGAAAGCTCATAACGTCTGTAGGGCCTTCTAAGTTCATCCACTTTTCGTGAAGACTAGCAATTGGCTCTGGGTCTACAAAAGTAATCGACAAATCGGATTGAACGCTTACTCGCATTTGTTGCAAAACCCACATTCCAAGGTCAGAGAATATTTTTGGGTCGATTTGCCAAACGGTTTCGTTCATCACTTCAACACTCATGATTACTTGCTATTCCTCTCAAGATTTTGCGATTCAAGATTTTGCGATTCGTTGGTTGCTTGCGATTCAAGACTTTTCCGATTTCTACCCTTCTCGCGCCTAAAATCAGCCTCGCGCTTTTCCCACGTTTCGTACGCTTCTACGATTCGCCCAACAAGCTCCGCTCTAACAACGTCTTGCGCGTTTAAGTGAACAAACGCAATACTTTTAACGTCTTTTAGCACGTTCTCAATCGAAGCTAAGCCAGATTTTGGAACCGCTAAATCGACTTGCGTTCTATCTCCCGTAATCACCATTGTGGTGTTAAATCCAAGACGCGTCAAAAACATCTTAAGCTGCTGAACAGTAGCATTTTGCGCTTCGTCTAAAATAACAAAAGCGTCATTAAGCGTGCGCCCTCTCATGTATGCAAGCGGAGCCACTTCCACAACGTTTTCGTCCATATACCTCTTAAGTTGCGGAGCGCCCAACATGTCGGAAAGCGCGTCGTAAAGCGGCCTTAAATATGGGTCTACTTTGTCGTTTAGTGTTCCTGGCAAGAATCCAAGATTTTCCCCAGCTTCTACAGCAGGGCGCGTCAACACTATTCTTCGCACTCGCCCATCTTCTAAAGCTCTAACCGCCTTAGCAACCGCTAAATACGTTTTTCCAGTACCAGCAGGCCCAATACCAAACGTTACTGTATTTGACTCCATTGCTTGCACATAAGCCGTTTGACCCGCGGTTTTTGCGCGAACAGGATTTCCGCCTGCAAACGTTATAACGCCTTTAGCCATTCGCGCTTTGCGGCTCATTGCGCGCCTTTTAGCATCTTCACTAGATGGCATTAAATCGGCAGAATTTCGCGCAAAATCGCTTTCCATTGCACAAGAACCAGAGACAGAACCAAAGCCAGCACCAGCATCAAAAGACTTTAATCCGCTAAACGCTCCGCCTAAAACTCCACCATTGTGCCCAATCCTATCGATTCGCACATCATGTTCAGCGCCTTTAAGCACATCTCTTTCTAGCATGCGTTTTACAGCATATGAATCAACAGGAGCTTCGTAAGCGCAATCAACTATTTTGCGCAACGCGTGTTCAGCTTTGCAAGCGTCTTCCTCGCTTCTTGCGCTTCTAGATACGATTTTCACACAATCCGCGTGAACGGAAATATCTACGCTTGGAAAAGCCTTCTCCAACTCTCTTAAGTTTGAATCTGCTGCTCCCAAAACAGCAACTGGGCTTAATTCGCTTGGAATTTGAACAATACGCGTTGTACTATTTGCCACGATTTATAAACTACCTTCTTCAAGTTTTTCGCCTGTTAAAACATGAGCATGAACATGGAACACGGTTTGACCAGCTCCCAAACCAGTGTTAAAAACAAGGCGATAATCGCCATTATAAAAGTCGTTTGCAATTTTTTGCGCAACGCATGCAATATGAGCCAAAACATCACAATCATTTTGCGCAAGCTCAGCAACATTCTTGTAATGATTGCGCGGAACAATCAAAACATGCACCTTGGCTTGCGGATTAATATCGTTAAAAGCCACTACTGCATCGTCTTCATACACTTTGCTGCTTGGGATTTGCCCATCAATTATCTTGCAAAAAATGCAATTTTTGTCAGTTATGTATGTATTGCATGCTTTATCCATTATTTTGCCCACTTTTCAATAATTCTTATTGCAATTCTTATTGCCAAATACCATTTACTATTTTACACAGAACACGCACAAAGCTCGCAAAGATTGCTCGCAAAATTGCTTACTATTCATACCTTCCAAGCGCTCTAGAAAGCAACGATAAACACACTGACCCTGCTGTAGATGCGCGTAAAATATTGCTTCCTAAAACGCAACTTTTAGCTCCAGCGTCTATAAAACTTTGAACTTCTTCTTCGCTAATTCCGCCTTCTGGCCCTACAATTACGTAAACAGTGCGCGTTTTGCCGTCTTTTAAGCATTTTTCTGTTAAGTCGTTTACGTAGTTTTCGATTTGACTAAAAGAATCCGTTGCGTCTTGATGCAAAACAACTACGAGGCTTCCGTAAACGCATGCACGCCTACAAATCGCTAGAATCTGCTTGCTTGTAACTGGCTCTAAAAGCTGAGGCATCCACGCTCTTCGCGATTGTTCCGTAGCAGCCTCAAGCACCTGATTCCAACGCTTATCTGTGCGCCCTGGCTTCCATTTTGAGATTGACCTATTTGCACACCAAGGAATTACTTCGTCTACTCCGATTTGCGTAGCCATGTCTATTGCTTGCTCGTCGTGACCCGTTTTTGCAAGCGCCTGAATCAACGCTAATCTGGTTGTTGGAGCAGGCTCTTTTATAAACGAATCTACTCTAACTAAGCCATTTTCGCTGTCTGTAATCGTTGCGTGAATTCGCACTCCTTTTCCGTCCGAAAGGTCTAGCGAATCGCCATCAGAAAGTCGCATTGCGCTTATTGCGTGCCTTTTAACGTGTTGAGGCAAGCTAAGAGTCCAGCCCTCTTCAATCCCATTTGCAAGAACGGGCGCATCGTCTTTATTTGTATCCAGCAAAAACAAAGCATCTGTCATAATTTAAGCCTAACGTTAGGCGCAGCCAACATTTTTGCTACTTATGTGATCCTGGGCAAGTATTTCTGTGCAAGTATTATGGCAAACTAGAATTGTATGAATTGGAGGTATGCGCAAATGGTTGACGATTTTAGACGCAACTTTGTGCATCCCATTAATCAAGATTGCACTTTACAAAATGAAGCTTTTGTGACTTTTCGCATATCTCGTTTTACGCCAGATGAAGGTTCTTGCGATTCCGCTGTTACTGGTGATTCAGCGGTTGCTGGCGACTCAAGCACTGGCCCAACCACTAACTCAACACAAACCTCCTCCACTAACTCCCCTGGTTTAGTTAGAAGGCACCGAGAAAGCCCTTTTGCAAAAAAACGCAAAAGTAGCCAATTCCAGGCGCAAAATTCTGGCGATTTACCAGATAAACCATTAAGCGGAAAACATTGGATTCAAGATTATACGATTCGCGCGCGCAAAAACGACACGATTTTAGACTGTTTGCTTAAAATTAAGCGCACACTAGACCCCACTTTGGCATTTAGATACTCTTGCGGTCACGGCGTTTGCGGATCGGATGCTGCAAATGTAAACGGCATGCCTACTTTGCTTTGCACAGCTACAATCGCTCAAAACGCTAGGCAAAATACGCAAAATCAAGGTGTTAGATCAAGCGGTTTTAGAAAAACTGGTAGCGTAAAATCGCAAGCAACCGCAACAGCGACAGAAAATCACAATCCGCAAGTGCAATCTAAAGAAACTCTTTCTTTAATCCAAAATGGAAGCTTTGGCATTATTGAGGTTGCGCCACTTTCAGGCTTTGCTGTTCAAAGAGATCTTATTTGCGATCTTTCCCCAATGATTGCGCAGCTTAAAAGACTTGAGCCATACTTGCAAGCGCAAAATGTTCAAACAAGAAACAGCAGCGGAAAGCTTGCGATTATTGAGTTTTTGCAACACCCAGAGCAGCTTGCAAAGTTTGAGCTTTTAAGCAATTGCATAATGTGCGGAGTGTGTGAAGGAATTTGCCCAGTTTATGCAGGCGGAGAAGCGTTTATTGGGCCTGCAGCTCTTATAAATGCAGCGCGATTTATTAACGATTCTAGAGATAACGCCACTAATAGAAGATTAGAGTTGGCGGATTCTAGCGACGGCATAAGCGCGTGCCAATCCGTGCGCGCATGCTCTAGGCAATGCCCACGCGGAATCGACGTTGGAGAAGAGATTTGGCAACTTACAACGCTTATAAATGAGCGAAAAATAAGCCAAAATAAGCAAGAATAATGTAATGCTTAAGCTAAGACTAGCTAATAAACTTATCTCCGCTAGCAATTCGCACAGCTTCTAGAGGATCGTCTGTAATCGCAAGCAAACTAGGGTCAAAAGACGATATAAGTCCTCTTTCTTTAACCGTAGTTTCAATCCAATTCATAAGACCTTTCCAATATTCGCTGCCGAAAAGCACAACAGGAATTTTAGAAACCTTATGTGTTTGAACAAGCGTAAGCGACTCAAAAAGCTCGTCCATTGTGCCAAAACCGCCTGGGCACACAATAATTCCCGAGGAATATTTTAGGAACATTGTTTTGCGAACAAAAAAGTAGCGGAATTGCATTCCAAGATTCACCCATTTGTTTAAGCCCTGCTCGTGAGGCAATTCGATTCCAAGCCCAACGCTTGTTCCACCAGCTTCTGCAGCTCCGAGGTTTGCTGCTTCCATAATTCCAGGGCCGCCGCCTGTAATCACCGCAAAACCGCGTTTTACAAGCTCTTTGCCCATTATGCGAGCGCTACTGTATTCTGGCTCGTCTGGCTTTATGCGAGCAGAACCAAACACGCTAACAGCTAATCCAAGTTTTGCTAAAGCGTCGAAGCCATCAATAAATTCGGCTTGTATTCTAAGAACTCGCCAAGGGTCAAGGCCTTGCCACGCGTAATTATTATGCGAATCGCCGTTAGGCAAATCGTGTTGCAACAGTGTTTCCGTTGTGCTTTCCTTAGGAATCATTGGACCGCGCATCATTACGGCACCGCTGTAATAAGTGTCTTTCCAAGGTGAATTCTGTTCGGTGTTTTGCGAGCGCGAATCGCAAGAATTATCTGGATTACCTAAATTATCAGATTTACCAGAATTATCTAAATTATCTAAATTATTATTAGAAACCATAAGTCACCTTCTAAAACCTTCTAGTCACTTTCTAGTCACTTTCTAGTCACTTTCTAGTCGTCTTATAATCGCGATTAAAAAGCGCATTAAAGTCAATCTTAATCACTTTTAATTGCTATTAATCACTCTTCAATATCGTCTAATTCTTCTTCCATATGATTCGATTGCTTTGCAAGCATAAATCCTGAAACAGCAGCCGCAATAATAGACGCCACTAGTACGCCGAATCGTGCCTCGCCCGAAAGATCCGCGTCACTATAAGAAAGCGAAGCTATTAACAAAGACACAGTAAAACCAATTCCGCACGCGCATGCTGTAGGAAAAAGATCGCGAACGCGCAAATCGTCTGGAACGCGCAAGCCCATAACTTTCTTAGCAATCCAAGCAGTAATCATAATTCCAAGAGGCTTTCCAACAACTAGCGCAATCGTAATCGCAATTAATATTGGAGACAAGAACAGCTGCCAAGTCAAAGTTTCAAAATGAACTCCAGTTGCAAAAAGTGCAAAAACTGGAAGCGCAAACAAAGAAGACAAAGGCTGAATTTTTTGACGATACCTTTCAGCTCTAAGCGACTTTTCGCCGTGAACAAGATGCGCAGGAGTTAGCAAACCAACCATTACGCCTGCAAGAGTAGGGTGAACGCCAGCTTGATACATCATAACCCACGCAAGCAAGCCAACAAGCGCCACAACAGGCCATGGAACGCGCTTTAATCGCACAAGCATAGTCCACACTAATCCGCATAAAACAACGCCTACAAACCAATACCACGCGTTAAGCGAAGAGAAGAATAATGCGATTAATGCAATTCCAAGAAGATCGTCAACTGTAGCCAAAGTCATTAAAAATGCGCGCAATGCTTTAGGAAGCGTTTTAGCAAAAAGAGCAAGAACTGCTAGCGAGAACGCTATATCTGTTGCTGTAGGAATAGCCCAACCAGAGCGAACCATATCTAAAGACGGAAGCGCTCCAGAAGTAAGTCGCATAATCTCTTGACCAGCGTGCAACTCCGAGAATATTGTAACAGTTCCAGCAAAAAGAATAGGCGGAACAATCATGCCACCAACCGCGCAAATCATTGGCATTGCTGCCGCGCGAGGGTCTCTAAGCGAACCTGCAATAAGCTCGTGCTTTAAGTCTAAACCAACTGTAAGGAAGAAAATAGTTAGCACTCCATCTTGAACCCAGTGGCTAATCGACATGTGAATATTTGTGTATGGAATTCCGATTTGCGTGTGGGAAACAGCTTCAAAAATCGCAGACGTAAATGGCAAATTTGCAAGCATTAATCCGGCTAAAGCGAATCCGAGCATAATCAACCCAGACGTACGCTCATTATTGGCTATTTTGCATGCCACTTTCCACGCGCGCTTTACCATGCGGAATTTCTCCTCTAAGTTTTAAGTTAAGTTTTCAGTTTAGAATGATTGTGCAAAATATGATTTACATGCACTAGGACTTACAAGTATATAAGATACGTATCGAAATATAACAAAAACGCCACTCCGATTAAAAGTGACGTTTCAAATTGTGGAGCTAGGGGGATTCGAACCCCCGACCCCCTCCATGCCATGGAGATGCGCTACCAGCTGCGCCATAGCCCCGTTTTAGTTGTATAGCTCAAACGAACCTTTGATAGAATACAACAGATTTTGCTACCAACCAAACTCGGCGTGTCGTATGCAGCGGTTTTTAGCGCTATTCCTATTCGCTGCCGACTACTCACGCCGCCTATTCTCAACTGCCAGATTGCTGCGAGCCAGATTCGCCTTGTTGCGAAGCAGATCCTCCACTCACTCTGTTAGTCGAAGTCGAAGGCGAAGACGGCGAAGAATCGCCAGAAACCGAGGAATCGCCTTTAGACCCGCGCGCGCCAGAATCCGCTCCAGAAACGCCAGAATCCTCAGAGCTTTGATCGCCAGAATCTGCCTTAGACCCATTTGAATCTAAAGAAGAAGAGGAAGACCTTTCGTGAGTCTTTTTATCTTGCTTTTCGCTAGGATTCTTGCTCGAAGAATTTTCACCGTCTTTACTATCTTTGCTGTCTTTACTATCTTTCTCATCTTGCGCATCTTGAGAGTCTTTTTGCACATCTTTAGAGTTCTTATCTTGATTTTGAACGCCATTATTTTGGCTATTTTGCCGCATTTGATTATTTGGATTCTGGCCATTATCCTGCTCGGTATTTTGGCCAGAAGGAACTAAATTATCTGTGCCCTTTCCTTGAGTAAACAGAAGCACAATGCCAGCAGTAAGAAGAACAGCCGCGAGCGCGCTCAAAATAGCAATAACAATCGTAAGCTTCTTATACTTCGCTTCACTATTTGCGTAATCACTTCTGCCGCCTAATGCGCGTTTAGCGTCGTTAAGAGTAAGAATCGAGTCTTCGTCTCCTTCCGAAAGCGCATTATCTTCTTCTTTTAGCTTTCTTAAGGAAGACAATTCCATAACACTCGTGCTTTCGGCATTAAGTGCTTGCGATTCCCCCGATTTTGCGTTTTGTGTGTTTGAAGAATCGACATCACGTAAAGAATCGCCAGCAACATTTGCAACATTTGCATTAGAAGCCATTGCAACAACTCTTCTAGCTTGTTTTTCTTTGCTCGAATCAATCATATTATTGTAAACTTCGTATTCTTTAGGCATATCATCCTCTAATGCAATAAAACGCGCATTATTTACCACTTTAGTGTCATCTTCTTCATAGCGGATTGAACCTGACTTTAGCGCAGAAGAAGACTGTATCTTTTTAGAAGACGCGTGAATAACATTTTGATAAAGTTGCGATGCTACAGCAGAGACAATCGAACCTATTGCAACGCCAATAACAGACCCCGCAATACCAATTTTTGACGAAAGCAAAAACGCCGTCACAGCTGCAAGAGAGCCAGCTAGAACTTGCGTAAATGATATTCCCTTAAAGAAGTTCTTCACAAGCACACCTTAAAATCGTTATCTACTACTATTCACTAAGCAATATGCACCAATTAGTAATCACCAAAAATATTCGCTAATTAGTATTCAAATTGATTACTACTTAGATTGTAGATGCTGGCGCAGATGCCACTTTTGCTTTAGATTTATAAGCGCTCTGCTTTTTTCTTGCTTTTATAAGCTCAATATGCTCTGCCAAACTTGCAAGCAAAATCGCAGCAAAAATCAACGCAAATCCAACAAAAGCCATGCTTGTTACTCGCTCATTGTAAAGAATGCTAGAAAATAGCAATGTAAACAAGCATTCTGTGCACATAATCACAGAAGCATTAGCTGTAGAAAGATAAATCAGCGTGTAGTTTTGAATAACTTGAGCAACAACAGTTACTATCACTATAAGATAGAACATGTTTGTAAATGTAATCCAATTATCTTCTGCGCTAAAGTTAGGCAAAGGCTCGCTTATTGCAGCTCCGAACAAAAATAGAACTCCAGAAACACTAAACTGGCCGAATGTTAAAGCAACTGGATTGTATTGTCTAGAATAATAAGCTAAGTATGTTAAGTTAAACGCAAAAACAGCCGCGCAAATAAGAGTTAAAACATCTCCGTGAGAAAGCGTAAGAACAAGAGAGCCTGGCTTTAGCGCAACGAATCCAACGCCAACAACGCATGTTAAAGCCGCAATAATTCCTAAAAGCGTTGGCTTTTTTCTAATAATCATCCACGCGGAAAATGGCGCTATAACGCAATATGCAGCTGTAAGAAAAGCACTTCTACCTGGGTCAATCCACCTTAATCCTTCTGTTTGCGTAACTAAAGACGCGTAGTATGTAACGCCCGTTAAAAGCGAAGGAATTATTAGCTTTTTAGTAAAATTTTTGCGAATCGTCTTAAAGAAAACCACGCCCATTATTATGCACGCTCCAAGCATGCGAACCCCCATAAGCCATTGCGGAGTGAATACCTCTAGAGCGTATTTAGACGATACGTAGCTTCCGCCCCAAATTGCGGCGCATAAGAGCAACATGATTCGCGCAATGTTTACGGTAATTCGATTATTCTGCCTTGGTTGAACAGCGCTATTTATTTCACTCATGTCACTCCCCTCATTATTGCAAACAACAAGTCTATAGCATTAAATTTTTCTTTAAGTTAGCTAAATTGCCTTATAAACTTTATA
This sequence comes from Gardnerella sp. c10Ua_31, assembly GCF_055700915.1. Classification (NCBI taxonomy): domain Bacteria; kingdom Bacillati; phylum Actinomycetota; class Actinomycetes; order Bifidobacteriales; family Bifidobacteriaceae; genus Gardnerella; species Gardnerella sp. c10Ua_31. Next base: position 263,187 of record NZ_JANUYG010000001.1, read on the forward strand.
GAATAGCCACAAAAACAAGAAAAGTACAACCCATTGGCGTTCCTTCGGAAAATTTACTACTTTATTGCGAAATCAGCACTTGATAGCACGCTATTGCCTTAATATTTACGATTCATGATTTACAACACATGACTTTGTAGTCGCTCAAACCTGCCTTCGCGCTTAAAGCGTAGCGCGCGAAGGCAATTCGGAGCGCGCACTTTGTGCAATTAGTGATTTATGTCACAAGTTTACGCATTTTTACAAAAATGCATCGATTTTTAAGCCTTTATATGCACGATTGCGCGTAATCTTAAAAGTGATTGAAACATAATCGCATGATTGCGCGATTGCACAATAATCAGTTGAAGAAAGGACTCAACATGGCAACTCTTAGTGAAGATATGAAGACTTTTATTGAAAACAATTTGGCTTGGATTGCAACGATTAGCAAAGATGGCGAGCTTGATCTTGGCCCAAAGATGTCGATGTTTGTTCTAGACGATAATCACCTTGCTTACCACGAGCGCACTGCAGGTCAGCATTTTAAGAACTTGCAAGACGGCAGCCAGCTTGTTGTTGCTGTTGCAAATTTGGCAGAAAAGAAGGGCTATCGCTTCCGCGGAACAGTTACACTTCACACAGATGACGCGATTTACAACGAGCAGGTTCGCGTTGCAGAAGAAAAAGGCACAAAGAAGCCAGCTGCTGTTCCTGTTATGGAGATTAATGAGATTCAGGATTTGACTTCTGGAGCTAATGCTGGAAAGACGATTGCTAAAGATTAGTCAATTAGTCAATTAGCCGATTAGTGAACTGCTAAAGATTAATCAAAATACTAATTTTTAGCAAAAATCTAGCAAAACGCCGAATAAATTATGACCATTCTATGATGCGTTTTAGAATAGCGAGTGGCGTTCTTCTTCAAAGGCGAAGATGAACACCACTCAATTTTTATTTAATTATTTTATTTACTTAAATTTTTACTTAAATTATTTAATTGTCACTAATTTACTTGTTTTCTTTACGCAATTCGCGCAATCTAGCGTTCATTTCTTCCGCTTTCTTCTTCTCGAAGTAATAAATTATTGCAGCAATTGCAATCGGGAAAACAACAGTGAACGAAATCCATCCGCAAATCACAGCTGGCTCATCTTTGAATGAAATCCATCCAACAATCACAGACACAATAAATTGAATAGCAATTGGTGGAACTAGTGCAAAAACGAATTTTGCAAGATTTGACATACGCTCATTCGACCAAAAAATAGCGAATACTCCATAGCCTATGCCAATAACAAACGACGCTACAGCATAAGATGCGATTCTGTTTCCAACTGCGGTATTTGCTAACAAGCTTGACACAAAACTAATTGCAGTAAAAATAGTGCACGCTATGCCAATGCCTTTAACAATGTTTTTTACCATTGTTTTGCCTATTGTTGTAACTTGCTTTTCCATAATAATCGTTTCCTTTTTAAGTATTAAAAAATTAGTATTAAAAATTAGTAATAAAAAATACGCTTAAAACTACATTCCTAAGCGCTTTTTGAACGAGCTCAAGCATCTGCGACTAATCCACTCAACGCTTCCGTCGTCCATTTTTACGCTCATACTTCCGCCGAATCCTGGATCAACTCGAACAATGCGATTTAAGTTCACGATTGCGGATTTAGATATGCGCACAAACGACGCGAATTGCGGATTATCAAAATCCATTAGGCGCTTGTAAGACACGCACTCGCCTTTATCACTGTGAATGATTACACGCGAATTTTCTACGCAAATCATAATCACATCCGGCTCGTGCATAACAATAATCGAATCATTAATATAACCATATATGAATGAATTATTGTTGCTATTTGCCGCATTCGCAGTATTATTTTCGGCAATCGCAGTATTATTTTCAGCATTGCTTGATTTTGCATCTTTAGAATCAATGCTTTGCAAGCTGGCTATAATGCGTTTAAGGTTATCGTCAATATTGTGAACTGACAATTGAGCGCATTGCTCTTCTTCTGGCGGCACAATAGCAATCGTTACTTTCATCAAGCCTCCCTTCCGTATACTACCGTTAGATTTTGCTAGCTTTGCTAACTTTTATTAGCATTTGCTAGCTTTCTGTTTTGTAATTTTGACTATACGGCACTGTAAATAGTCTGTCTTTACAAAATCGCTAAACGGTAGTTTTCGAAATATAAGCGGTAAAAAGGAGAGATTACGCAGATTAAGCTGCTCCCCAAATGCGAATAAGACGCTGGCTTGTAGGGTCTGCTGCAGGACCTTGATCGTAAGCATCCAAACGCCAATGAATCGAGCCATCTGAATTTTGGCTTGGAATTAAGCGCGCCCAACGGCCGTTTCCCATTCCGCCAATCGTCTTATAAGAAGAATCTACCTTGTCTAATCCAAGAAGCTTATGAACAGTTTGAGAAAGGCAAGATCCGTGCGAGAACACTAGTAAATCGCGGTCTGAGCCAGTTTTGCGCGCCCAATCTTCTACAGCTTTCGCCGCGCGCTCGCCAACTTCTTGCTTAGTTTCTGCACCGTGATTAAGCTCTCCACCTTCGCCTTTTACCCAAGCATTAAAATCTTCTGGCCATTTTTCGCTAATTTGCTGGCGATTAAGGCCTTCCCACTCGCCAAAAAATCGCTCGCGCACGCCATCTTCAACATGCACATTAAGACCAATCTTATCTGCAAAAGCGTGAGCCGTTTGTTGTGCGCGAATAAGCGGCGAAACAATGGCAACAAAACTAGCGTCCGCTTCTTCTGGAGTAATGCGCACGTGCTCCTGGCTATTTGGATTCTTTGGGTCTTCTAAGTCGGAAGCTCCAAAAAGCACTCGCAAAGCCTTGCCAGAGCGAGTCACCTGGTCTATTCCAGACTCATCTAAAGCAATATCAATCATGCCTTGAAGTCTAAATTGTGCATTATAAGGCGTCTGACCGTGGCGAACAAGCATTACAGAACGCGCAATACCCTCGTGAGCGCTGTTTTTATTTGCATTATGCGCAATTTGCGTTGCGCTTTCAACAAAATCCACCATTATCTTGCGCTACCTTTCAGACTCTTAATCGCCATTTTGTGCATCATCACCATTATCACCATCCGCATCGCTCTCGCTATGATCTGGAAGTTGCAAATCAATTACAGGGCAATCATTCCACAAACGCTCAAGGCGATAAAACTCGCGCGCTTCCTCGTGCATAATATGAATCACAAAGTCGCCAAAATCAAGCAAAACCCACTGTGCTAGTTCCAAGCCTTCTCTAGATATTGGCTTGCGCTTGTTGTCTTTTAAGTACAAGTCTTTTTCGATTTCTTCACTAACAGCTAAGACTTGACGCTCGTTAGATGCAGAAACAATCAGCATGGCGTCTGTAATTCCAAGCAGATTGCTAACGTCAAAAGCCTGGCAATTAGTGGCTTTTAACCTATCGGCTGCAGACGCAGCAATCCTAATCGCGTTAACAGAGCTTTCTAAAGCCGCCATATGTTTCTCCTTAACTATCGAACTAGCAAACTATCGAACTATCGAACTAGCGCCCCCAAGCTGGCTTCCAGCCTTCTACAACGTGCTGCGTATTTTCCGAATACACCATGGAATCCGCTGGAACATCGTGACGCACAACAGATCCTGCACCCGTTGTAACTCCATCTCCAACAGTAACTGGAGCTACAAACAGGTTTCCTGCACCAACATGCGCGTTAGAGCCAATAGTCGTATGGTTTTTATGCACGCCATCGTAGTTTGCTGTAATCGTGCCACCGCCAATATTCGTGTGCTCTCCCAAATCAGCGTCGCCCATATAGCTCAAATGCGGAACCTTAGTGCCGTTTCCAATATGTGCTTTCTTCATTTCCACAAACGCGCCAGCTTTACTCTCCTCGCCAAGCACATTTCCTGGTCGCAAGTACGTCCACGGACCAATGTTTGCAGCGCGGCAAATATGCGATTCTTGCACACGCGAGCGCTCCACAACCGCGTCTTCGTCAACTTGCGCATCAATAAGCGTAGTGTACGGTCCTACAACAGCGCCGCTTTTAACAGTTGTATGCCCTTGCAAGAAGCAGCCTGGAAGAACCGTAACATCTTCTTGCAAAACAACATCGTCTTCAATCCACGTGTTTTCTGGGTCTAGAATCGTTACGCCTTCAAGCATCCACTTTTCGCAAACGCGCTTGTTGTATGCTTTTGCAAGCGCAGCTAACTGAACGCGCGTATTCACGCCTTCTACACTCAACGAATCTGCTGCCGCCATTGCTCCAACTCGTCCCATTGTGCGAGCGTGCTCTAGCGCATCCGTTAAGTAAAACTCGCCTTGAGCGTTCTTGGAGTTAAGGTTGGATATTGCGTCTGTAAGCACTTCCGCATCGAACACGTACACAGACGTATTAACTTCCTTAATCGCAAGCTCTCCTGCATTGGCATCTTTGTGTTCTACAATTCGCAAAACATCACCATTTGCTTCTCGCACAATTCGCCCGTAGCCAGTGGCGTCGTCTAAAACAGCAGTTAAAACAGTTGCCACATTGCCCTGATTATTGTGAAAATCGATTAATGATTGCAATGTTTGCGTATCTAAAAGTGGCATATCGCTTGCTGCGATTAACACAGCCCCTTTAAGCGCATTACCGCATTCTTGTTTTGAAGCCTCGTTAAGGTCATGCATTGCGCATTGCACAGCCCTACCCGTTCCAGGCTTATCGTCTTGATTTACAATCCGCACAGCATTGTCGTAGCTTTGCGCAGCTGCCGACACTCGTTGCGCTTGAGCATGCACTACAACAGCAAGCTCCCCTGGGTTTACGCCTGCCATTGCGTCCATTACGCGATTTAAGAACGTTTTTCCAGCAAACTTATGCAATACTTTAGGCGTTGTTGAACGCATGCGCGTCCCATCACCTGCTGCCAGAATTATTGATGCTGCTACACTAGCATTTTCCATTACACTATGATTTTCCACAAGTGCTCCTTATTTTGCATAATACGTGACAAACATTTTTCACATAACACAAGAGCAAAGCAAAGTGCCCCCGACGCGATTCGAACGCGCAACCAACGGATTAGAAGGCCGTTGCTCTATCCATTGAGCTACAGAGGCGCAAGTTGCAATTATACCAAAATTCTTACATCAACACACCCAGTCTTAAAGAATTTGCAAATTAATATTTCTGTTTTTATTCTGTTTTGATTTATATTTATTTATTTTTATTTTACTTTGGGTTTTTGGCGCGCGGTTGCTGGCGATTTTTCCGCGCGGTTGCAACTCGCTTTCTTACGCGCAACACGCGGTATATTTGATTACTCTACAAAATGTGGTATAGTCATCAAGTCGCGTTAAAACGCGGATAATTTAAGATGCCCCTGTATCCCAATTGGTAGAGGAAACAGCCTCAAAATCTGTGCAGTGTGAGTTCGAGTCTCACCGGGGGCACGTGCACAACGCCGCTTACATGCTAAGCGGCGTTTTTGTTATCCTCTCTCTCATGCGATTTTGCACAACACACAAACAACACACCAAACGACACACCTAATTCTCGTAGCGTTTTTCATTCCTGCATTTGTTCCCTCATTGGCTCAAATGGTAAACAAACGCGGGAATCGACAACTTCGAACTTAAATCGTAACGTAAGAAATCACAAGATTCGCACTAAACAAAAACGCGCACCCAAAAGGATGCGCGTTTAGAAAACTAACGATTAACTAGCAATCAGCTATCGATTAGCTAGCGATTAATCGCAAGCACCAACGGTGTGAACGTAAATAGAGTCGGTACGACCGGCCTGGCGCTCACCCTGAGCAGTGCTCAAAACAACAATCTTGTCGCCATCTTCAACCTTGCCAGCTTCACGAAGAACCTTGTCGGTAAAGATCATAAGATCGTGACGGTTCATATCGTGGTAGTCCTCGCTAATCAAGAAGCCTTCAGTGCCCCAGCTCAAAGCCAACCAGTGATAAGTGTGCTCATTGTTGGTCAAGCCGTAGATTGGAGCAGCTGGGCGCTCGCGAGAAATGCGATGAACGGTACGACCAGTTTGCGTGTAAGCAACAATTGCCTTAGCGTTGAGCTTGTCTGCCAAGTCAACAGCTGCAGAAGAAACTGCACCCGTGCTAGACATGTCAAGCTCCACAGATGGAATGCGATCGTAACCGTTTTCAGTAGCGTATTGAGAAATACGAGACATGGTCTGAACGGTAACTGCTGGATACTTGCCGACTGCGGTCTCGTTAGAGGTCATAGTTGCATCGGCGCCGTCAAGAACAGCGTTAGCGCAATCAGAAGCCTCTGCACGAGTTGGAACTGGAGAGTTAACCATTGATCCAAGAACTTCGGTAGCAACGATTACTGGCTTTGCGTATTGGCGAGAAAGCTCAATGCAGCGCTTGGTAACGAGTGGAACCTGCTCAAGTGGCATCTCCACTGCCATATCTCCACGAGCGACCATAATGCCGTCAAAGGTCTTAACAATCTCTTCCAAGTTTGCAACAGCCTGTGGCTTCTCAATCTTTGCAACGATTGGAATGCGGCGGCCTTCTTCGTCCATGATTTCGTGAGCGCGATCAATATCGGTAGCAAAACGCACGAAGGACATTGCAATAATGTCTGCACCCGTGCGAATAGCCCAACGAAGATCGGCCTCATCCTTTTCAGTCAATGCTGGAAGAGAAACGGCAACACCTGGAAGGTTAATGCCCTTGTGGCTAGAAACTGGGCCAGCAACAACAACCTTAGTGTGTACGTCGTTGCCTTCTACCTTGGTAACCTCAAGACGAACCTTGCCATCATCAATCAAAATTGGATCGCCTGCGTGGCAATCTCCTGGCAAACCCTTGAAGGTTGTGGAAGTGCGATGCTCATCACCCTCAATATCGTCTGTGGTTATAACGAACTCTTGGCCCTCTTCCAAATAAACCTTGTCTTCGCCGTCAGCGTTCTTCTTGAACCAGCCGCAACGAATCTTTGGACCTTGCAAATCAACAAGAGCAGCAACATTACGACCAGTGGTCTTTGAAGCTTCGCGCACATTGTTGTAAACGCGCAAATGATCTTCAGGAGTGCCATGCGAACGGTTTAAGCGAGCAACATCCATGCCAGCTTCAACAAGCTTGGTAATGCCCTCTAACGATTCGGTAGCTGGTCCAATAGTATCAACGATTTTGGCTTTTCTCATAATGCCTGCCTGTTTCCTTTGTTTATTTTTAAATGGGAAAATACCCACTTTCCGAGTAATAGTGTACCAGCAAATTGTGACCTATGCGCAAAACTCGCGCTTATTTATTTACTACGATTAAACATGACTAACTTGCGACAGACTTGCGACTAATCACTCTTAGCTTGCGATTAGCTTGCGATTAGCTTGCGATTGGTCACGCTAACTTATCAATCATTTTCTTTCAGTGCAATCTTTCAGCGCAAGTTCTATAAGCTTATCCGTGTAATCAGCCATAAATAACGGAATATTCAACATATCATCGTCTAGTTTTAGATTATTCAGCGAGAATCGTATACGCAATTTCGTTTGATTAGGGAATAATTCTTTAAACTTTTTCAAACTTCTACTATTAATATTCGCTTCAGATTTAACCTCAACAGGGAAAATATCATTTTCTCGTTGAATAAGAAAATCCACTTCATAAGGCGGATTCGTTTGAGACCAGTATCTAGGCATAACTTCAAATTGAGTAAGTAACGCCTGCAAAACATAATTTTCTGTTAAAGCACCCTTAAACTCAGTAAACAGCCTATTGCCTTCCGCAAATGCAGTAGGAGCAAGTTGTGCTAATCGCCTTAACAAACCAACATCTGCCAGATAAATCTTAAAAGCAGATACATCATCATAAGCAGCAATAGGTAAATTCGGCGCAGTATTTCTATAAATTTTATACACCAATTGTGCCGACACCAACCATTGCAAAGCGTCTTCATATTCTCTTGCCCGAGCACCATTTTTAACAACTTTATACAAGAATTTTTTGTTTTCACGCGCCAGTTGAGATGGAATAGAATTCCAAATCATTGATATTTTAGGAAACTCACTAACATTAGGATGTTTCGCAAAATCTCGTTCATAAGCTGTTATAATCTCAAACAATGTTTCTTGCATTGCGTTTACATCTCGTGCTTTAGCCCACATTAAAACTGACTCAGGCATTCCCCCTGTAACATAATACATTTTTAATTTCTCGTATAGCGGATTAAAAAATGCGTCTGGAATCGGCTCTATTTTATCGATTTGTTCAATAAACTTCGCTAGATTTTCATCTCCATTAGCAAGTAAAAACTCTGTGAAATTCATTGGGTTTATTTGCATAAAATTAACTTTTCCAACTGGGAATGAAGATGGTTTGGCAAGCGTTATTCCAAGCAATGATCCAGCACAAGCAACATGATATTTCGGAGCGTTTTCACAAAAATATTTCATCGCGTTTATTACTTCTGTGCAGTCCTGAACCTCGTCAAATATGATAAGCGTGTTTTCTGGTTCGATTTTTTGGCCACTTGCAAGCATTAGGTTTTGTAAAATTCGCTCCACATTTTTAGTGGTTTCAAAGAATTGCTTATATTCTTTGTTTTCATCGAAGTTAAAATAAGCAATATTTTTGTAGTAAAGCTTACCAAATTCTTTTAGTATCCAAGTTTTACCAACTTGACGCACGCCTTTTAATATCAATGGTTTACGGTACGGCGAGTTCTTCCATGCTAAAAGTTTGCTCATAATCAGCCTTTTCATGATTACTCACCTTTCATCTTGCATTACGCTATTAGATATTGCAGCCGTATTAGTGCGTTGCTGTTTTTACGCGTGATTGTTCTGCTACGTTATTATGTTGCAACAATTCTGCGGTTATTCTGTTATATTTTGCGTTATCTTTTATCGTGTATCACATTATTATACATAATTTAGTGCATTTAATCACATTATTATACATATTTTGGTGTTTTTTATCACATTATTATACGATTATACGCATTGATACGCATTACGCATTAAGTAGCGCTCGCATAAAACATGAAAATACACGCAACAAAAGAATTGCTGCACACACTAAATATTTTGGCCTTTATGACTTGACGACATGTATTTCACACACCGCGCTTTCCAATCGTCCTCACTAAAGCAAACTCAAGCTAGCATTAAAATCAGCTTTTTCTAGCAATTCTTGCACATCTTAATATTTTGCAGCCATCTTCACACTCCTTCAGGTTTACCAATACGCCTAATTTCCATCCAACAAAAAATACCTAAACCAACAACGGGAATCTATAATCTGAATAGTAGTTAAACTTTTGCTTTCATTCGCTTGCATATGCTTGCAAGAATTTTGTAAAATAAGGTCAGAAAGGACGCGAACACAATGACAAACACGAACGCTGTATATGCAAGAATCGACACAAATCTTAAAGAAAACGCTGAAAACATCTTGAACCAACTTGGAATAACACCATCTTCAGCAATCCAAATGCTTTACAGCCAGATTGTTTTACAAAAAGGCATGCCATTTGAACTCCGCCTGCCAACTAATAAGCAGGAAAAGCCGCTTGCTTTAGGTAATTTAACTAGAGCCGAACTGGATGCAGAATTACAAAAAGGCATCGATTCTCTTTCGACTGGAAAATCGTATAGTGCCAACGATGTTGATAAGTTATTCGCAAAGGAATACGGAGTATGAGCAAATCATACAGCATAATTTATTCTCCGCAAGCATTCCTTGATCTTACAGAACTATACGAATACATTCGCTTTAATTTACAAGTTCCAAAAACAGCTGAAAAACAAGTCAACCGCATTAAGCATGCTATACGCTCTCTTGAGACTATGCCTATGCGATATACACTTGTTAATTGGGAGCCGTGGTGTTCTAAAGGAATACACAGAGTTCCAGTCGATAACTACACAGTTTTTTACCAAGTAGACGAAAATAAAACTACAGTTACTGTTATCCGTATCTTCTACTCAGGCAGAAATATAGAAAATATTGTTAACGACACAAACAACTAATACACGATTTTTTGAGCGAGAATTGAAACGAACTAAGTAGCGAAAGAAGTAGCGTAATTTTGAACGTTACGAGATGCACACCCAGCTTTAACCCCTCAACATTAATACAACACTCTCCACGTGGATTGATTGTTCAACGAGTAACCTATAACCCATCTGCTGTATAGGGCAATCATAGAACAGTCATCCCCCTGAAAATCGGTATGTCGAGCCGACACAAGCGTTGGGTTGCCTTATTGCTTGTATAGGAAAATACTATAAAAGAATATCCTTTAATGCATTGCTCATCAATTCCTGACGTTTCTCCATAAACTCTTCAAAATTTGAAAGTTCATAAGAAATATCACACGGAATGTACTTAGCATTTTCACTATTTTCAGTAATCTTCAACCAATCAACGAGTGGTGTCGCATTCTTGGATTCATTCTCTCTACCTTCCAACAATTGAAGGTTTGCTAATGTGTTCCTTCTTCTACGCCAATCTTCTTTAGTATCATCATCAATCACTGTTCCGTCCGGCAATATCAAACCATCAATTTTGCTTTCTTCAAATCCCGTATACGGATGCATATGATCTTGATGAAATCCCTTCTGACTATATTTCAAATTTGGATACAGAAGAGATAACAACATAAATGTATAGGCACCAATCTCATATGTGTCAAACATTGCATCAATCTCATCCGCAGTATATCTAAGAGTTCTGCCACCTGTGAATCTAATCCCATTTAGATTTTTCATACTAAATGAATTAGATGGCGCAGCCTTCAATGCCTCTCTTATGCTTGTCAGCGCAGAGTTTGATGCGGTGCCAAAAATCTGTCTTACCTGTGCGATTACAATATATTTTCTTAATTCAGCTTTACTGCTTGAATCGAAATTACCACCTTTGTATCTGTAGTAAACCATAGGAGAAACAGCCACATAAGAAATCATGTTTTCTGAATTAAATCCGAACTCATTTAACAAATCAACTGTATCCTTGATGGCTTTTCGGATTGCAGCCCAGTTTTGTTTTATTTTTAATACACTGTCTTTTTTGAATGTTTCTACTTTTAATGCTACGGACATATCTAAAAGATACAAACAAGTTCGCATTATAAAGTCATTAGAGAATTTGAATCCTTCGCCTTTCTTATTTATTTCAGAAAGCAACTTATCAATTTCATCCCTTGCCTTATCCCAATGAGAAACAATAGTAGAGAATAACAAGTCACTCTTTGAAAGAACGGTTCCACCAGAATTTACTCTAACGAAAATATCTAATACGCTGTCAATCGAATCTTTTTCTACCTCAAAGTAGTTGATAATTTCATCAGTAACAAGTCTTGTATGTAAAAGCGAAATGTTCTTTGTTGCAACTTTATCTGTTGCCCAGCCATTTGGAATGATAACTTCTGTTAATAAATCTTCAGCTGAATACTTAAGAATATCTTTTACTAAATACCATATCTTATTGTCCTTATTCTTTGCGGCTTCTTCTGCTGTTAAAAATCTGAAATCGTAAGAAATGTCCTCATCATCAGTTTTTTCACTGTGCAAATCAAAGTACAGTTCTTTCTTCGGAAATGCATCATCATTCTTCCATCTTTTGTTTGGAAGTTTTCTGCTCATACTTCCTTGCAAAGCTATGTATAGAGAAGTCAATCTCTGCTGGCCATCCAAAACAGCCCAGATCGTTTCATCTCCACTACCAAACGGGAACGGCTGCGGTGCAGCCGGGTTCTTACACATATCTCGCTCATGGTAATCTTTTATAAATTCATACATTGAATACTCTTTTTGGTTCACAATAGTTTTCTTAACTTTCCAAAAAAGAAAAGTTCCAATAGGATATCCAAGCATGATAGAATCCATTAATCTTGTGATCTGTGAATCTCCCCACACATATTTTCTTTGAATAGCAGGAAGATAGAATCTTCTACTATTTACATCATCTATTATTGCTCTAATACTTTTCTTTTCGTATGCCATGATTTCTCTCACTCATTACTTGTTTTTATCATTTCTCCACCCGGGAAGATAAATGATTGCTCAAAGGTAACCTTCATAACATCATCTATCTGTTTCAACTCCTCAAGAGTAACTGTATCTCGTTTCAGTTTCTTACCAAAGTTCTGCGAAGTCTGCCCTATCCGTCTGGCAAGTTCCGAAACGCTTATATTTTTTTATTACATAATTCTTTAATCATATCAAATGTCTTCATCGTTATCCTCTATGTCTAAAACACACCTAAACTTATTACGCTATAAACTATTTGGTTGATAAATTCAATCCTGGCATAATTCCACCATATAAATTTTCTATAAATGACAAAAACACCATGTATTGCTGCAAGGTGTCCGTTCTCATCTTTGGTGTATCCCAAGAACCAGTTGTGATTGATATGAATCTCGCAGTTCTGATATCTGAACTGAATACCCATCTTAACATTCTTTGAAAGCTACTCCGATTCCTGCCATGCAAGAGAGGCCATAATCATAAGCAACACATCACCTTTAGATTCCATCGCATTGATGAGCCGCCACTAATTAAACCTTTTAACGTTTAGCACTTACAACCACATTTCTAAACATAGCCAATCGTCATATCAATATCTCGCCAATCGTCGGAACAAAAACTCGCCAATCGTCGTACTAATATCCCACCAATTCGCAAGGAAAACTATGAAACATCGCACTTACGCTTGCACATTAAACCTTTTATCAATAAAAAAGCTGTAGATTTAAAAATGTGTTATTTTATTTCTTAAACAATTCTGAATGCGTACCAAGCCTATATAACATCAAAACAAGAACTTCATTCTTAATTTCATATACTAAAAGCCAATCTGGTTCAATATGACATTCTCTTGTTCCGCTATATTTTCCAGTCAGAGAATGATCGCAATATTTAGCTTCTAGCACGCCACCATTGGCTAAAACATTAATTACTTCTGAAAGATTATCCGTATTTTTATTTTGTTTCTTAGCTAATTTAAGATCTTTTTTGAATTGATTCGTGAATTTTACTTCGTATTTCATAAATCAAGAGCCGCCTTAAGATCTTCCATATTCCTATAACCCTTTACACTAGGATCAGATGCAATTCGTCTACCCTCCTCAATAGCAGCAATCGTTGTATCATTTGGAACCTCTAATTTAAGAGAAAATGGAATCCCGTTCTCACGAATAGTTGTTCGCAAAAACATGTTAATTGCTGTTGTCATATTGAGACCGAGTTCTGAAAAATCTTATCAGCTTGTTCTTTAATTCCCTTATCTGTTCTGATATTTAAATTCGTAGTAGTCACAACAATACCTCCATCTTCTTTTACTATACGCAAATATTCGTTTATATTCAACATATTATCATTACATTGTATATAATTCAGACCAACTAAAGTAATATAACTGAATAGGAATTGCAAACGCAAACGACAAAGCGCAAGAAACAATAAGGCAATCTAAAAGAACAAGGCGAGCACCGTTTAACCAGTGCCCGCCTTAATTTATTTATGACTTACACAATAATGCAAACTAGCGCAAATACTTAGCACGCTTGCGATTTAGCACAGCTCCAGAAGCCACAAACAAGCCAAACACAATAGAGACGAAGGACGCAAGAGTTACTCCAGAGGCATCCGCACCACCATTTGGCAGCACTCCAGAAGAGCGCGTGCCAGCAGTCCGCGACTTAGCAGAATCACTTCTGTTTTCAACACCGTTTACATTGTCAGCTGCACCATTTGCAGCACCGTCTGCCGAGCCGTTCGCAGCACCGTTTAACGTTCTATTGTTATTGACGCTGCCGCCTCCAACATTTAATTCAGGATTATCAGTCGAATCTGGCACAACACTTCCTCCGTCATTATCATCGTCATTATCTCCATCTGTATTCTTCGTAAAAATGGCATACACAGTCAAATCACTATTTACAGGCGTTGTGCCAGTAAATGCTTTACCTTTACCATCCGAGCTTGTATTCCACTCTTTGAAGGTATAGCCATCCTTCTTTGGATCCTTCGGCATAGACTGGTCAGTCAAGGTATCCGTATCAATAGCCTTACCAGTTTCCACTTTTACTGCTGCATGAGTATTATCGCCGTTCTTGAATGTAACCGTATTGCGAATCTGCTTCCACTCGGCAGTAAACACGGTATTAGCATTCAAAGTATAAGTATCACCTGGATTGTAAGTGTTACCAGCAGCATCCGCCCAGTTTAAGAACTGATAATCTTCGCACGTAGGCGCAGGCAATATATTAATATTCTTGCCTTGCTGTACTGCTTCACTTTTCTTGGCTGTACCATCACTAAAGGTGCCGCCATTAGCATTAAATGTATATCTTGCATTCCATTGTGCGCGAAGTAAAAATACACCATCATATAATGGGTCTAAAGTAGTATCATTGTATGTCTGCCAATCACGGTTACAATCCGAAAATAGCGAATTATTATCCCAATAGTAGCGTTTGCCTACAATGTTACGCTGTCGGTAAGCTTCAATATCAGGAAGCTCGGTATACCATCCCCCAAATTCCAAATCTTTTTTTGTTGGGTTAGCTGGGAAATCAACCGTATTATCTTTTTTTACAGTTTTTATGATTGTGCCCGACTCACTGCCAATATTTCCGCCCTTAGGATCGAATTTCACATTCATTTTTCCAAACGAAATTCTAACAACCATAGGGTCATTATCTTTGTCGAGGTGATATTTGACTGTGAATTTAGAATAACCGCTTGCTTGAGAAATATATTCATGATCCGCATTATAAGAAAGATTATAACCGTCAAGAATGCTATTAGTATCAATCGTTATTGTTAATTTTTGTCCTATCGCAAAATTGCCAACAAAACGCTGAAAGTTAGATTGCAGCTCTTTCTTGACATCAATTTTATTTCCATTTTCATCTTCGACAGTTATCGGAAGATTTTCCCACATATTTTCAATGTTCTTGGCGACTTGATTTTTAGCACCTGGATGTATGTAACCATCTCCAGATTTTAAAACAATATCCATATCAAGTGAAAGCGGATATTTCTTAACTTCTGTAGTTGTTTTGCTATCAGCTTGTGCATTCACAACCCCTGCAAAAAGTCCAATCGCAGTTATAAAAGCAACTATTAAACTAATAACTTTATTTATTATTTTATTATTCATTTTATTCCCAACCAAATTAATGATTATAGTAATAATAATTTTTTATTAAATTCAAAAATTTATATAGCGCAAATATAGGTTTATAGGCCAAAAATTATGTGCGAATTCAAAATAAATAGTGTATAGAGTGGTGAAAATTGTAAAAAATTATGTTACAAAAAAGACAAAATCACGCTGTCTGTCTGTCTGTCTGTCTGTCTGTCTGTCTGTCTGTCTGTCTGTCTGTCTGTCTGTCTGAGCATGCTCTCTCTCAATCCTTTTGTCAAGTATTTTTTCAAAAAAATAAAATAAATTTATTTTTTCACATTAACAAAATTTAGAATATTCCATGGCTGATTCTCTATCAATGCAAAGACATAGCAAAAACAGAGATAATCAATAATCACTCACATAACATAACTAAATTTCGCACGATTAACTCACGATTAACTCACGATCAATCACGCTAACTTAATACATCACCTATTAGCCGCATCCATTTGACGCAACTCTTTTTTAAGATCGCGTATCTCGTCGCGCAATCGCGCTGCAAGTTCAAATTGCAACTGTTCTGCAGCCGTATGCATTTGCTCACTCAAATTCTTAATCAGCGACATAATATCGTCTTGCGGAAGCTCAGAAATATTCGCCATACGCTTTTCTTTGCTTTGCTGCCCAAGATTTGGTTCTTTTGGCACGCCATAATGCGAGTTCCCAGCCTTATTAGCATTCCTGTAACCGCCTGCTAGCAAAGTTTGAGTATCAACATCCTCTTTAGCAAGCATGTCGTTCACATCACTAATCTTCTTTCGCAAAGGCTTAGGATCAATTCCATGAGCCCTGTTATACGCGATTTGCTTTTCGCGACGGCGCTCTGTCTCGCTAATCGCCTTGCTCATAGCATCAGTAACAGTATCCGCATACATAAGAACAGTTCCAGAAACGTTACGAGCAGCACGACCAATCGTCTGAATAAGCGAACGGTAAGATCTTAAGAAACCTTCCTTATCTGCATCCAAAATCGCAACAAGCGAAACTTCCGGCAAATCCAAACCCTCACGAAGCAAATTAATGCCAACAATCACATCAATTTTGCCTTCGCGAAGCTCGCGCAAAAGCTCCACTCTGCGCAAAGTATCAACATCCGAATGCAAATACTCAACTTTAATACCAAGCTCAAGGAAGTAATCAGTTAAGTCTTCTGCCATTTTCTTCGTAAGAGTAGTAACAAGCACGCGCTCATCTTTTGCCACTCGCGCCTTGATTTCCGCAAGCAAATCGTCAACTTGGCCTTCTACAGGGCGAACCTCAATCTTAGGGTCAAGCAAGCCAGTTGGGCGAATAATCTGCTCAACTACACCATCCGAAAGCCCAAGCTCGTAATCTCCAGGCGTTGCAGAAAGATACACAGTTTGACCAACATGCTCCAAAAATTCTTTCCACTTTAACGGGCGATTATCCATTGCAGAAGGCAGCCTAAAGCCATGCTCTACAAGCGTTCTTTTGCGCGAAGCGTCGCCTTCATACATGGCTCCAATTTGCGGAACGGTTACATGTGACTCGTCTAAAACAAGCAGAAAGTCGTCTGGGAAAAAGTCAAGCAAAGTATGCGGAGGCGTGCCAGCCGCGCGGCCGTCAAAATGCCTAGAATAATTTTCCACTCCTGGGCACACCCCAACCTGGCGGAGCATCTCCAAATCATACGTAGTTCGCATCTCTAAACGCTGAGCTTCCAGCAATTTATTTTGCTTTTTAAGCTGCACTACTCTTTCATCACGCTCTTTTTCAATCGCCTTTAACGCGCACTCCATGCGCTCAGGTCCTGCAATATAGTGAGATGCTGGGAAAATATGAACGCTACTCTCCTGGCGAATTACTTCCCCCGTAAGCGGATGCAACATGGTAATTCTGTCAATTTCGTCGCCAAAGAACTCAATTCTCACAGCTAATTCTTCGTACACTGGAATAATCTCGACTGTGTCACCTCGCACTCTAAAAGTTCCGCGCGTAAACGCAATATCGTTGCGCTTGTATTGCATGCTCACAAATTGGCGTAATAAATCGTCTCGCTCAAGCTGCTCGCCAACGCTTAGCATAAGCATTCGCTCGGCATACTCCTCTGGAGTACCAAGGCCGTAAATGCAAGAAACAGTAGCCACAACAACGCAATCCCGTCGAGTAAGTAAATTTGCTGTAGCTGCGTGACGAAGACGCTCAACATCGTCGTTAATATTCGAGTCTTTTTCAATATACGTGTCTGTTTGCGGAATATACGCTTCTGGCTGGTAGTAATCGTAGTAAGACACAAAATAGCTCACAGCATTATCTGGCATAAGCTCACGAAACTCTGCGCAAAGCTGAGCTGCCAAAGTTTTATTCGGCTCAATAATAAGGGTAGGCCTTTGCAAACGCTCAATAAGCCAAGCGGTTGTAGCGGTTTTACCAGTTCCTGTAGCACCCATTAAAACAACGTCGTTTTCGCCGTTTTCAATGCGATTAGCCAGCTCGTCGATTGCTTGCGGCTGATCTCCTGAAGGCTTGTATGGCGCTTTTACTACAAAAGGCTTGTTTGTGCGCTGAATTTTATTCGACATTACTTTTCTCCAAGAGCATTTTATTTATTTTACTAAAACCCAACAATCGCGCGGTTGCTGGCGACTTTTCCTTTGGGTCTCTAATGCTCCTTACTCATCCTTACTAATCCACGTTTTAATTTTTGAATCAACGCTTTTAAGCATAACTTCCATAGGTTTTGTAGAATCAACCACAAAATCCGCGATTTTCCTTCGCACAATCTCTTCAACTTGATTATTTATGCGCTGCTGCGCCTGATTCTGGCTCATTTTGCGCTCGATTATCATTCGCGCAATGCGAACATCTTTAGGCGCTTCAACTGTAATAATATGGTCAAAACTAAATGGAATGCTGTCAATTACTTGCGCGAGAAGCGGAATATCGTGCACAATAATCGAGCTCAAAGCGCCGACTTTGCAACGGTTTTCTTTGAGCTGACTATCATGCTTGCTTTCATACTCGCTTATATACTCACCTTCTAAAGTCTTCGCTAAATCATAAATAGCAGGATGAATAAGCGATTCAATCCTGCTTAACGCTTGCTTATGATTTACATCATCACCAAAAATATGCTCCGCAATAAACTCGCGATTCAAAGAGCCATCATTCAAAACGGCATCTTCCCCAAAAATGCCTACGATTTTCCGCAAGACTACGCTTCCTGGTTCCACTACTTTACGCGCTAAAACGTCGTAATCTATAACAAACGCGCCAAGCGAACGCAAATGGTTTACTACAGTAGATTTTCCAGCCGCAATTCCGCCCGTTACAGCAATACGCATCATTGTCATATTTTGATTATAAACGATACATTTCTCACAATAACGTAAGTTTTAATTGACACAACTAAAACTTCTTATATAGCACGCAGTAAATAGACCCGTAATAAGATTTCCAATTATCGGTTAATAAACTGTATCCAAGCTTATTATAAAAATCTAAAGCAACAACATTATTATCTTTTTCTGTAGATAAAATTATTGTTTTATATAATTTAAGATTTTCGACTTTCTTCATAAGCGCACTGCCAACGCCTATATGCTGAAACTCAGGATCTACAAACAACTCATTTAATTCTAAGCTTTGATTGTACCAATCATAATTTTCTGATAAAAATGGCTTAATTTGATTCGCATACCAATTATCTTGTAATAATTCTATGCCATATAAAACACCGATAATACGATTATTCATTGTAGCAACAAGTAAAAGCGCACTATTGTTATCTTTCAAACTATCTAATATGCGCTCACGAACATTATCTATACGATCCAGTTCTTTAGGGAATGCTTTTAGATATAAATCTAAAATTATATTCATATTATCTTTGGCTTCTGAATAATCTAATTTTTTAATTTCAATGTTCTTCATAAAAATCCTTTATACAAGCTACTATCCGTATTACAACACAACATATTTAATCGACATATGCATATTTGATTTTACATAACCATCGTTATATAAGTACTAATTATTATTTTCGAAATATTTTCGCTTATATTCACTTAATCAATATAATTTCTTCTTTTTATCATAAAATTCAACATACGTCACATGTCATATGAATGATTTAGAATCTACAGATACGAGGTAATTGTTCTCGCAAACTATAAAGACAAAGATGTAATTTATAGGTAATTACTTATACGCCTTCAATGAAGAAAGGAATATAATGATTGGAACAGCGCATAAAGTTTGCAAAAATATTTTCTCAGCAATTCTTACATCTGCAACAATTGTGTCACTTAGCATAGGTGTAGCATCAGCAACTACCCCCCCCCCCTGAACAAACTGAACCAGTAACATTTACGATTACACGTACGGATGATTTAAAAAATGATGTTCGAGTTGGGGATACGCTAAGATATAAGCTGACTTACACAAATAACACTAATCACAATGTGACTGTTTGGCCAACTAACAGTAATCTCACTGCTGTGGCTGTTGAAGGGAATAACGGTAACTGTAGATGGAGAAATCTGCAACCAGGAAAAACTGTATCATGCACGCAAGGATTCCATATAACAGAGGATTCTGATATTAAAGAAAAAGGTTTCACTCCAGCAGCCGATTGGAAAATTAGCAAAGATGCAAATGGTAATGAAGTTATATCTACTCCAAAATTAATTGGAGACAAAGTTACAAATATTAATCCAGTTCCAAGGCCTAGAAAAGACGGAGATCCCGTTAGATTAGCAACAATAGGTCAAACTGTAGAAGGACTAACTGGAAAACCTTATTATAGAATACCTGCAATAGCTGAAGCTAACAATGGTTGGATTCTTACAGCTTGGGATTATCGACCAAATAGTGCAGCTGATGCTCCTAATCCAAATTCTATTGTTCAAAGAATATCTAAAGATGGTGGAAAAACTTTTGAAAAAATACAAATCGTAGCAAAAGGAAAAGAAAACCCAAATAAATATGGATTCTCTGACCCTTCATATGTTGTAGACCAAGAAACAGGCAATATTTTCTTATTCTTCGTCAAATCATACGATGGTGGAGTATGGGATTCTACAGCTAGCACTAATCAAAGTGATAGACATATTTTAGATGCTGCTGTTACTTGCTCAAAAGATAACGGTTTAACTTGGAGCGAACCAAAAGTTATAACTAAAGACATAACTAAATATCCAAAAAATGAACGAGCTAGATTTGCTACTTCTGGACATGGAATTCAACTAAAATACGGAAAATATAAAGGTCGTTTAATACAACAATACGCAATAGTAAACAGTTCCAATGGAAGTGTGCAAAGAAACAATGAGAAGTGGCAAGCCGTATCTGTATACTCTGATGACCATGGAGTAACTTGGAAAGCTGGAAATCCAGTTGGACTAGGTAAAGAACAAAGCCATATGGATGAAAATAAGGTTGTAGAGCTTTCTGATGGAAGAATTATGTTAAACTCTAGACCGCATGAAGGTGGTGCAAATAATCATAGAATCATTGCTTTTTCTAATGATGGCGGAGAAACGTATGGTAAAGCATACAAAGATGAGACACTGCCAGATCCAGGTAATAACGCTCAAATAACAAGAGCATTCCCAGATGCTCCAATTGGATCTGATGCAGCTAAAATCCTCTTATATTCATCTTCTTCTGGTTCTGGAAGAGCAAATGGTTTGATACGTGTCTCATACAATGATGGAGAAAATTGGACAGAAGAAAAGGGATTCAAGAATGGCGCAATGGCTTACTCCACTATTCAAGCTTTAAGTCAAAAAGCAGGAGGCGGCTATGGTCTTCTATATGAGGGCGATAATAATGACATAATGTATACGAGAATTTCTGCTGAATGGTTAAGTATACGTCCTAACATAACCTTAGGTTCTACAACTAAAATCAATCTATCCACCAAAGAGATAAGTCTTCCTGTGGTAAATCCTACGAGTACTAAATATGAAAATATTAAAGTTACGTCTATAAACACAAGTGATTTTACTGCATCAAGCGATTCTGTAACAATCGAAGCGAATAAAACTACATATATTCCTTTGAAAATTGAAGTGCCTAAAACAGCAAAAGTTGGAGATAAACTTACTGCAAAAATTCGTATTGCGTCTGCAAATAAAAATCAAGATCGTTCAAACACAGAATTATCATTTGAAACGACTATAACCTTAAATGTTGTAAGTGAAACTAAAAATTCTAGTACTCAAACAGATCCTCTATCTAACGATCAATCACATACTGATATACAAATCAGCAAAGATTCTGAAACAACACAATCTGAAAAGGAGATAAATAAGAATATTAGTCCAAATATAATTCCAAATAAGAATAACAATAAACAGAACAGCAGTACATTTAGCACAGATAAAGAATATTCTCAAAATTACAGAAAGGATTATTCCAATACAGACAATTCCAGAACGAATTATAATTACTCTTCAAAAGCAAAACATGATAATTACAATGTGGATAATAGCAGCATTGATAATGAAAATAATGATAAGCATTATAGTAAATCTGGCAATGCTTTAGCAAAGAATAGAGGAATGATGCAAAAAACTGGAATCAACACAACTATTCCTTATGCTTTAATGATTCTATTAATAGCTATCTCTGCAGCATTAATGAAATTAAAAAATATGCAATATTAAAGAATAAGTGTATTTGCTATATTATTCATTTGTTCTAATGTTTTAGGCATAAAAAATAAAAGATGCGTTTTGGAAATTGAATTCTAAAACGCATCTTTTATTTGTAAAATTACTTATAAATCTTAATACTAAATATTTATTTTTAGTCTTTTAACTCAGCACCATCAGCATCTTTGTGCCACTTACTTCCAGGCTTTGAGCAAAGAATCAAAATACCCTCAACCAATGCCCATATTCCCGTAATAATCAACAGGAAACCAAAGGAAAGAACAGAAATAAGCAGCTGTGCAATCGCCTTTCCTTTAAAACCAAGATAAAAATTGTGCACACCTAAAAATCCTAAGAAAATCGCTAGCAAACCTGCAACAATTTTATTGCGCGAGCTTACTAAAGTTGCTTTAGCGTTTTCCTCATTATTACCATCATACGAAGGGAACTGAGGATTTTTCTGATTGTTATCAAACGTGCTCATAATCTTCACCAATCCTTTTAAGAATTATGATTAATGTTTAAAAGCATCATATAATCATTATTCTTAAAAGAAAATTAATTGTACCTATATTTAATTACAAAACTTGAGTCACAAAAATACTCGTAAAACATACTCAAAATAGTAGCCAAACATAAACAAAATTGCCCCGATGGTAACTCATCAGGGCAATTGTTAATAAACTTCTAGTAGAAAGTAGAAACTACTTCTTTTCGCTCAAAAGCTGTTCGCGCAAAGCTGCGAGCTGATCGGAATCAGCTAAAGCACCTTCGCTAGCTGCTTCAGAAGAATAGTTGGAAGCAACTTCTTCCTTCTTTTCTTCCTTAGCTGGCTTCTTTTCAGCTTCTTCGTTCTGACCATCAGCGGCTGCGGATTCTGCTGCAGCTGCGAGTTCCTTAGCGGCAAACACCTTGTGCTGCTCCCACAATTCGTGAGCTGCTGCATACTGTGCTTCCCACTCTTCGCGCTGCTGCTCGTAACCAGCAATCCACTCGTTAGTGTTTGGATCGAAGCCTTCTGGGTACTTGTAGTTTCCTTCTTCGTCATACTCAGCTGGCATGCCGTAGAGAGCTGGATCGAAATCTTCAGAATTTGGATCAACAGCCTCGTTAGCCTGCTTCAAGGAGAGCGAGATACGACGACGATCGAGGTCTACGTCAATAACCTTAACGAATACTTCTTCGCCACCCTTAACAACAGTTTCTGGGTTCTCTACATGACGGTTAGCAAGCTCGGAAATGTGAACCAAGCCTTCGATGCCGTCTTCAACGGAGATGAACACACCGAACTGAACAATCTTGGTAACCTTGCCCTTAACAACCTGTCCAGGAACATGGGTGCGAGCGAAGCGCTGCCATGGATCTTCCTGAGTTGCCTTAAGGGAGAGGGAGATGCGTTCGCGATCGAGATCAACGTCGAGAACCTCAACGGTAACCTTATCGCCAACCTTAACAACCTCAGATGGGTGATCGATGTGCTTCCAGGAAAGCTCGGAAACGTGAATGAGGCCGTCAACACCGCCGAGGTCAACAAACGCGCCGAAGTTTACGATAGAAGACACAACGCCTTCGCGAATCTGACCCTTCTTAAGCTGCGAGAGGAAGGTCTCGCGAACTTCGGACTGGGTTTCCTCGAGGAACTGACGACGAGAAAGCACAACATTGTTGCGGTTCTTATCGAGCTCAAGAATCTTAGCCTTAATCTTCTGACCAATGTATGGGGAAAGATCGCGAACGCGACGCATTTCAACGAGGGAAGCTGGCAAGAAGCCGCGCAAACCGATGTCTACAATCAAGCCGCCCTTAACAGCCTCAATAACGGTACCTTCAACAATGCCGTCTGCATCCTTGATCTTCTCAATATCACCCCAAGCACGCTCGTACTGTGCACGCTTCTTGGAGAGAATAAGACGTCCTTCCTTGTCTTCCTTAGTTACAACAAGGGCTTCGATGGTGTCGCCAACTTCAACAACATCATCTGGATCAACGTCTTTCTTGATGGAAAGTTCACGGGAAGGGATTACACCTTCAGTTTTGTAGCCGATATCCAATAATACTTCGTCGTGATCAATCTTTACGACGGTACCTTCAACTAAATCACCATCATCAAAATTCTTGATGGTTGAATCGACTGCCTTGATGAAGTCTTCTTCGGTGCCAATATCATTAATCGCAACCTTGGCGACTTCGTTATTATTCTCTGCCATTACTTATTAGTGGTTTCTTCTTGGGGTGGATATTACTCGATATTAAATTATGACTTTTGCACGCGCACTATGCACGCGCTCTGTCAATGTTATATATAGGCATAGCCAAAATCGCCGTTTTACTTCGGGCGTGTCGTGCGACTTGATATTTGCTACTTAACACTTACTTGCCACTCGCTGCTCGCTCAGCCATGTCAACAACATTAGCCAATAGCATTGCGCGAGTCATTGGTCCAACTCCACCAGGATTTGGCGAATACGCTCCCGCGACTTCTCTACAAGCAACATCAACATCGCCTTTTACGCGATACCTTCCCACTTCTTCATCAAAAACGCGCGAAACACCAACGTCAACCAACACGGCTCCAGGCTTAACATCACACGGCTTTACAAATCCCGCGCTGCCCATTGCTGCAATAATAACGTCGGAGCGCATCATAATATCGTGCAAATCACGAGTGCGAGTGTGGCACAATGTTACAGTTGCGTCTACTCCCCTGCGCGTAAGAAGGAGCCCGATTGTTCGGCCAACCGTGATTCCTCGTCCAAGTACGCACACATTTTTGCCTTCAAGATCAATGTTATAAGCATCTAAAAGCGCCAAAATTCCTCGCGGCGTGCATGGAAGAGTCGTAACAATATCTCCCGAAATATGCATAACCAGCTCGCCCAAATTATATGGATGCATTCCATCGCAATCTTTTGCAGGGTCTACTGCCTCAATAATTTTTTGGGAATCAACTCCCTTTGGCAAAGGCAATTGCACAATAAAACCTGTGCAAGAAGGGTCATTATTAAGCTGATTTACGGCTTTAAGAATTTCGTCTTCGCTAGCGTCTTCTGGCAAATCGCAGCGGATTGAGCGAATCCCCACTTCTTCGCAATCCTTGTGTTTTCCGGCAACATACTTCAACGAACCAGGGTCGCTTCCAACTAAAAGCGTTCCAAGCCCTGGATTAATGCCTTTTTCTTTAAGCTTTTCTACTCTATTTTTTAAGTCGCTTTTAATACTTGCAGCTAGCGCTTTTCCATCTAATACAACAACCATGATTCACTTCCCAACTCGTATGTTAATTCTTATGTTCAACTTACAAATCATCTAACACAATTCGTACGCGTAGGATATTCGTATGGATAGGATATCGTGAGGTATCGAAGTGCGCGATACAAAGCATCGCGACACAACTGCTAATAACTGAATATTATAATAGAATTGTATTTATATTGCATAAGCAAGCTACTGCGAGCCTTTGAAAAACAAGCCTTGCAACAGACAAGCCTTGCAGCAAACTAGAACGAGTTTTAACAAGTGCTAATGCTAATAACACTGACGGAAGGGGCGCAAAGATGTGCGAAAATATTTTTCATTTAACTCGCGCAAAGAAAATATGCAAAGCTGTTTTAGCGTGCATAATTGTTCCATCAATGTTGCTTGGCATAGCTGGGTGCGGTGAAAGCTCGCAATCTTCTAAAACTCCAACGCAACCCAAAAAAGAGGTTAAGCAAATTAAGGTTGTTTCCACTCTTGAATCTTGGGCAAGTTTGGCTAGAGAAATCGGCGGAAACGATGTTGAAGTGCAATCTATAATCAGCAATCCAGATACCGATATGTCTACTTTTAAGCCGTCTAGTAAAGATTTGCAAAAGCTGTATTCTGCGCAAGTTGTTGTGTCAAATGGCGCTGGCTACGATAGTTGGGTTGCAAAGCATACGTCTAAAAGCAGCGAGATTGTAAACGCAGCTTCTACAGTCGGCGCGCTAAATGGCGATAACCCTTATCTTTGGTTCTCAAAAGATGCTAGAAACGAGATGGCTTCTAGCATTTGCAACGCTTTTTCTAAAGTCCTTCCTTCAAAAAAGAAGGTTTTTGCTAAAAGACTTGACGCAGTTAAATCGCAAGAAAATAAGCTTGATGAATATCTTTCAAACTTTGCTAAAAGTCACAAAAAGTTTAAGTACGCTTCAATAAATCCTGTTCTTTTCTGGCTTATGTCCGATATGGGAATCAACGATTCTGCACCTAAAGCATATGCTCAGCAAGTAGCGCAAGGCGACGAAGTAGACAAGGCTAATATAGATGAATTCCAAAAGCTTATTGAAGAACGAAAATTCGACGTACTTATAAGCAATAGTCAGCATAAAGGCGACGATATTAACATTTTGACGGGAACTGCTGGCAGAAGCTACACATCTGTAATGTGGGTTAATGAACTTATGCCAACGTATGCAACCGATTTAAGAAAATGGGTTATGAAGATTTGCGAAGACATTGACAATGCTAGCAAAACTACGACCGATATGCGCAAAGATTTAGCAAAGCAAGAAGCTGATCAAAAGAAGCCTATTACCGAAAAGCCTACTGTTTCTCAGCCAGATCCAAACAGGTCTAACGAGGGCCAGCAAGATCCTGGAAAGTAGGCTCGTGCTTGAGCAAGTATAGACAATAAATACTTCATACTATTTATTAGCAATTACTTACGAATTAAAGATTTGCTGGCGATTTATCTGCAATCACTTGCAATCATCTGCAATCACTCGCAACGCAACTTCAACACCTCGAAGCATATCATCTAAACTCATAGAACTCGTGCTCGGCTTATTGAGAACCTGTTCAGGCAAATACGGAACGTGAATAAAACCGCTCTTAATTGGCAATTTTTTAGTCTGGCAATAATTACAAACACTGTAAAGCACGTCATTACACACGTATGCGCCAGCAGAAAAAGACACAGCCGCAGGCAATTTTGCTTTATTTAAAGCATCAACTATGTTCACAACTGGCAAAGTCGCTTTATAAGCCACATCACCATCCTGCACAACAGGCTCATACCAAGGCTTATATCCACTATTATCTGGTATGCGTGCAGCTCTACAGTTAATGCCAACATACTCAACGTTAAAACAAGCAGAACCGCCAAATTGCCCTAACGAAAGCACAGCATTAGGGTTAACTTCCTCTATTTTCTCAATAACTTTTTGCGCGCCCTTGTTAAATTCCGTAGGAATCTGCAAACGAACAAGTTCCACACCCTCAGGCGCATGCACTGATTGCGCAATCTCCCACGAAGGATTTATAGACTCATTATCAAACGGCGTAAAACCAGTAATCAAAATACGCATTACAATACCCCCTCATACAACTCTCACTTATCAAACTTTATCAAACTTTATAAAACTTTATCAAAATACATTGCAAAAACTGTATACACACTAATGCACTTGTATAGAACATTCATGATTCTATTACTTACTTCACTTTCATAGCAAAGTTTAAATGGTAATTACAACTTATACAATAATCAAAAACAACACACCTAGACTCACGATTAGCAAGACTCGTCTTAGTGTAATATGATTGTCTATTGGCGCGTGCTTAACGAACAATGTTGTTAACAGCGCGCATATAAAACAATATAAATAAACCATATAAATACACATAAATAAAAAATCAATGACGAAAAGAGATTACCGATGACCAAGATTATTCAAATTGGCGCAAATCATGCTGGCACTGCCTGTGCTAACACCATTTTGAGCTACCCAGGAAACGATCTTACAATTTACGATCAGAATAGCAACATTTCCTTCCTTGGCTGCGGTATGGCTTTGTGGATTGGCAAGCAGATTCAAAGCAGCGATGGCCTGTTCTACCAAAAGCCAGAAGATTTCGTTAAAAAAGGCGCAAAAGTAAATCTGGAAAGCAAAGTTCTAGACATTGATTATGCAAAGAAAGAAGTTACTGTAGAGCTTAAAGACGGCACTGTTATTCACGATTCTTACGATAAACTCGTTCTTGCTACTGGCAGCCTTCCAAACAAGCCACGCATTAGGGGCATTGACTTGGAAAACGTGCAAATGGTAAAGCTTTTCCAGAACGCGCAAACTGTTATTGCAAAGCTTCAAGAGCGCGATTTCCATAATGTTGTGGTTCTTGGCGGCGGCTACATTGGCGTGGAACTTGCGGAAGCGTTTAAGCGTTTGAACAAAAACGTGACTCTTATTGACATGGAAGACCATATTCTTAACGGCTACTTTGACCCAGAGTTTTCCGATAATTTGAAGAAAATTATGGAAGATAAGGGCATTAAGTTTGAGCTTGGCCAAGCTGTTGAAGAGATTGTTGGAGATACTGAAGTCAAGGCTGTTAAAACAAGCAAGGGCACTTACGAAGCCGACATGGTGATTTGCGCTATTGGATTCCACCCAAATGTTGCTCTTGGAAAAGATCATTTGAAGCAATACGAAAATGGCGCTTTCCTAGTTGATAAGAAGCAGCAGACTTCCGACCCAGACGTGTACGCTATTGGCGATTGCGCTACAATCTACGACAACGCTCGAGACCGCGTAAACTACATTGCGCTCGCTACTAATGCCGTTCGAAGCGGCTTGATTGCAGGCCACAATGTTTGCGGAACTCCTGTAGAAACCGAGGGCGTGCAAGGCTCTAGCGCAATGATGATTTACGATTACAAGCTTGTTTGCACTGGTTTGAGCTTGACTGCCGCTCAAAAAGAAGGCATGGACGTTGACTACGTTGATTTTGAGGATACTCAAAAGCCTGCGTTTATGGAAGTTGAGAATCCAAAAGTTAAGATTCGCATTGTTTACAAGAAGGATTCTAAGGTGATTGTTGGATGCCAATTGGCTTCTAACTACGATATGTCTGCAGCAATCCACCTGTTCTCTCTTGCTATTCAAAAGAAAGTCACGATTAAAGAGCTTGCTTTGTGCGATATCTTCTTTATGCCTCACTTCAACCAGCCATACAACTACATTACAATGGCAGCTTACACGGCTTTGTTGAAGGGCTGATTAATATCTGATTAGACTTTTCTGATTAGCTTAGGCTGAATCGCTTTTTGCTGATTAGCTTATGATTAGCTTAAATCGCGTTTATTAAACCAAGCAATTTGTTCTATAATGGAGCAGTTGCTTGGTTTTTTAATCATCCGCGCACAAATCGCGAACCAAAACGCGCATATTAGCGTAAGACATACAAATTAAAACAAAGGAGTCTAGGATGAAGCAGCTCTCTATTAAGCCGACTATTCATAAATTTGAAAATACGCGCGATTTTGCGCAAGAATTTAAGCTTTGCAAAGACGATTTGGTTATTACAAACAAGTACATTTGGGAGCCTTATTTTGGCAGCTTAAACCTTGATTGCAATGTGATTTTCCAGGAAAACTACGGCAAGGGCGAGCCAAGCGACGAAATGGTTGATGCAATTGTTCGAGATATTCACACTACCCCAAAGCGCGTGATTGGCATTGGCGGCGGCACTGTTTTGGACATTTCTAAAGTTTGCGCGTTAAAGCAAACAAGCCCACTCGAAGACTTGATTGACGGCAAGATTCCTGCGCAAAAAGGCGCGGATCTTATTCTTGTTCCAACTACTTGCGGAACTGGCTCCGAAGTTACCAACGTTGCCGTGTTCTCGCTTACAAAGCGCAACACTAAAAAGGGTTTAGCAAACGATGCTTGCTACGCTACAGACGCGGTTCTTATTCCAGAATTGTTAAAAAGCCTTCCAGATTACGTTTTTGCAACCAGTTCTATTGATGCCCTTACGCATTCTATTGAGTCTGCGCTTTCACCTATTGCAACCGAGCTTACAAAAATGTTTAGTTACAAGGCTTGCGGGCTTATTTTGCAAAGCTATATGCGAGTTGTTAAGGAAGGTAGCAGCGCTAAAAGCCAAGTTGTAAGCGACTTGGTTTCTGCAAGTCTTTACGCTGGCATTGCTTTTGGTAACGCTGGCTGCGGTTGCGTGCACGCTATGGCTTATCCACTTGGCGGCACTTTCCACGTGGCTCATGGCGAAACAAATGCTGCTCTTCTTACAAGCGTTTTGCGCTACTATGCTAAGCATGATGCAGAAAACAGTACTAGCGCCGAAAACACTGAGCTTTCTAAGCTTTTTGACTTTATGGCAAATATTCTTGAATGCCAAAAGGTAGATGTATTAGATAAGCTTGACGAAGTTCTTAACACAATTTTGACTAAGCACAAGCTTCACGAGTATGGCATGAGCGAAGATATGATTCGCGACTGGGCTTCAAGCGTTGTTAAAGAGCAGCAACGACTTTTGAAGAATTCGTACATGCATATGAGCGAAGATGCCATTGCCGAAGTTTACGCATCTACTTTCTAAAGTCAGATTTCACTACAAAGTCAGATTTCACTAAAAAGTAAAATCTAACTAAAGATTTCACTAATTTCACTAATTTCACTAATTTCACTAAAAAA
Source organism: Gardnerella sp. c10Ua_31 (assembly GCF_055700915.1). NCBI lineage: Bacteria > Bacillati > Actinomycetota > Actinomycetes > Bifidobacteriales > Bifidobacteriaceae > Gardnerella > Gardnerella sp. c10Ua_31. The sequence continues at coordinate 293,423 of NZ_JANUYG010000001.1, forward strand.
TAAATCCCCACAACAATGAAGGTTGTGGGGATTTATTTTAGGGATTTCAATTATCGCGACTATGTGAAACTTACGCGTCAAGCGTTATTACAGGATGCAAATCAAACATTTTTACAGTACGCTTCATGCGGAAGGCAATGCTTGTTATAGCAATCGCAATAACGCCGAAAAGCACAAGCATTCCAACGCCAGAGACTATTTCACCACTGTTCTTTCCAGACATTGCTTGACGCAACCCCATAATCGAGTACGTCATTGGCAAATATGGGTGAACAGCTCTAAAGAACGATGGCGTCATTTGTACTGGGAACGTTCCTGCAGAGCTTGTGATTTGCAACATAAGAAGCACAATAGCAACTATTCGCCCTGGCATTCGGAACACCACCATAATCATTTGCATTATTGCCATAAAGACTATTGACGCTATAATCCCCAGCGCGTAGAATGCACCAACATTATCGATTTGGAACTTCAACGCTCCTTGAACAACGCCCATAAGAATAATCGCTTGCACTACGCCCATAATCACAAACGGCGTCAAGCTAACAAGCGCGCTTTTAAGCGGATTCATGCCGTTTAGTATCGCTCGCCTATCCATAACTCTCAAAACGAATGTTGTCATAAGAGCACCAACCCAAAGGGCGATAGAAATAAAGTAAGGTGCAAAACCGGTACCGTAGTTTTCAACGTGCGAATACTCGTGCTCCTCCAAGGAAACTGGTGCGCTCATCATCTTACTTTTTTGCTTAATATTGTTGATTTTGCTAGAGTTTTGTGCGCTTTTAAGACCTTCATGTAACTTTTTAGCTCCATCAGCAAGCTTTGGAGTATTTTCAGAAAGCTTTTGAACTCCAGAATTCAATTGACTTGATCCATCAACTATTTTTGCAGACCCAAGCGCAGCAGAATTAATACCATTATTGAGCTTTTCACTTCCGTTGCTTACAGCGCTAAGACCTTCCGCCAGCTTATTTGCTCCAGCGGAAAGCTGCGATGAGCCACCTCGAACGCTTGATATTCCTTTAGAAACGGCGTCAACTCCAGCTTTTATCTTCAAGCTACCAGAAGAAAGTGCTCCAGCACCTTGGCTCAACGCCGAAAGATTCGTCTCTAAGAGCTTAGAATTTTCGCTTAATCCTCCTGCAAGACCTTGCAATTTTTCTAACACAAGCTCTTTTGTTACAAGCGGATTTTGCGCTTCAACAAGCAATTGAGCAAGCTGATTTTTTGTAGCCTCGTTTCCAGCCTTAACATGCTGTTCAAGCTGCGCACTAGAATCTGAAAGCTTTTGAGCACCATTATATAGTTCGTCTGTAGCGTTATATAACGTTTGCGCTCCACTATTTAGCTGATTTGCGCCATTTGCCAAATCGTTAGTTTTTTGAGCTAAGAATTGCGCTCCATCTTTGCTTTGCGCATTTGCATTTTTAAGCGATTGCGCTCCCTTTTGAAGTTCGCTTAATCCGTTTTGTAGTTTTTGCAAAGACTGAGTAAGCTTAATCGATCCATAAGCAAGCTTATCTACTCCGCCATTAAGCGATTGCATTCCAGCGCTTAAATCGCCAGAACCACTCACTGCTGAATTAAGAGAATCAGAAGCAGAATTTACTTTTTCAAACATATGCTCCCAATATTCTTGAACAATCGCCTCACTAATTTCGCTTCTCATAGTGCGGAAAGCAGTTTTACCGATTTGTGAAGCCAGCATATTGCTTGCTTGATCGTATTTTACGTGAAGCTTTGCTTTAGTAGGAGTATCGTATTGCGCAGAAGCAATGCACTTACTAAAAGACGATGGAATAGTTGCTACCATAAAATAATCGCCATTTTTAAGGCCTTTATTTGCTTTAGCGCTATCTACAAAGTTCCACTGGAATCCTTCACTTCCATCTTTTTGATTCTTTAAACGATTCTTGATTTCATCGCCAACATTGCGCATTTTGCCGTTTATCATCGCACCGTCATCTTCCACAACAAAAGCGACTGGAACGGTGTCTAGCGTTTTGTAAGGATTTGTAAACGCCCACAAGTAAAGCGATCCGTATAAAAGTGGAATCAAAGCTACGGTTCCAATAACAAGCTTTCTAGCTTTTCCTTTCATCGTATTGTTAATCTCACGAAATGCAAGAGCAATAGTATTAACGTGCATTGTTTTCACCACCATTTGCTTCACTTGTAGCAAGTTGAGAATCAGTATGAGAATTTTCTGTTTTCTCATTATTTGGCATAAGTCTTAAGACTTGATCCGCTTGCTTTTCTAACTCACTTTGCAAAACTCCAACAAGGCAGGAGCAGTAGTTTTTGCTAACATATTCGCGAATGTCTGCAAGTAAGCATTCGCTTTGCTCACTAGTAAGCTCCATCTCAATTCCATCAACAAATAGCAGCCACGGCTTTTTTAGCAAAGCCAACGCAATTGCCAAGCGCATGCGCTCGCACGGAGTCAACTCTCCTATTGCTGTTTTGTGAGGAGAAAATACTTTCCATTGAGTTAGCACGTTGTAAGCGTACTGCTGTAAAGCTTCACGGTTTTTAACATCATTTTTGTATTGCTTCAAAAATAGAGGCGAACGCGCTGCTAGTTTCAGCTCGCTCATAAGAACTTCTTCTATTGTTTGCATTTTGTAGAATTCGTTAATTCCGTTGAATAATCCCAATCCCACATATTTACGCGATTCTTTAAAATCGTTAGGAAGAGTTGCGTCCGCAATAGTAAGAGTTCCGTTCGTAAATTTCATATAACCAGACAATGCAAGCAGCAAAGCTGATTTTCCAGAGCCGTGTTCGCCTGATATTGCAACGATTTGATGAGGCTCTACTTTTAACGATACGTCCCAAAATGGTGTTCTTCTAAATATTTGTAAACCTAATTCTTTCGCTTCTATAAGCGTTTGTTCTTCTTGCATAATTTGCATGATTTGTTTGCTGCAAAATACCGATGGTATACATTTCTAAATGGTATACATTTTTAATGTTGCTATCGAAATTGCTATGCATTCCTCCTTTGTATCTAACTTTTTCAATTTTTCAATTTTTCAATTTTTTGATTTTTTGATTTTCCTAACTTCAGACTCAATATTTAATTCTGATATCGCCTACAATGATTTTGGCGACTACCTCATATTGCTATGTTGCAACAAAAGGTTATAAATAAAGAGGCCAATTATTGACGTCAATCCCCCGAAAGTACTTTCATTGTACTCTTCAAGGTGAACAAATACTAACTTATTTTTGAACATTTTGTTCATTTGTCTATATTTTAGCTCTAAAAACACGCTATATATAACAAAATCTCACATTTTTGATTTAATCGTGTGACTTCTAATATTATTTCTGGTGAACATTACCTATAAGTTTGTCTAAGTATTTATATAAGTATTTATATGTGTTGTCATATGTTGTCAAGTAGATAATTGTGACCAATCAGAATGAGTATGATAATGTAGCTTTCAACGTTTTGTAGCGAGCGAATCAGAAAAACAGAAGCGAAAATGCTAGCTACAAAAATACCATTAGAGAAAAATAGCAAAATAGATATAAAGGAAGCGAGAGGTAGCGAGAATGAGCAAAACTGACAACACGGCAAATCAGAATTCACGCGCAAATCAAAATACTGCGTCGAATCAGCAATCGCCTGCGAATCAGCAATCATCCAAACTACATCCCGACGTAAAAAATTACGTAAAACTATTTTTCAAAGAAAACAAGCTTGTAGCTTTTCTTTCGATGATAGTTTTTATTGCCTTGTCTATGATTTACACTGCTATTTCTTGGATTTTGCAAATTATTTTCGATTATATGGCTGGTAAAGGAGCTTTTTCTTTAGCTACTATTTTGCTGCTTGTAGTTTCCTTTATGCTGGCAATCTCCCTGATTTTCGCGTTAAAGCGCAGCGCGTATCCTCGCTTTCTTGAAAAAGCAATGAATCAGTATAAAGAGTCTGTTATTAAAAAGCTGTTAAAAAAGAGTTATAGCGATTTTTCGCTTGCAAATTCTGGAACATATCTTTCTGTGCTCACTAATGATTGTGAGCGTATTCAAGAAAAGTATTTGAAGAAGATTTTTGACTTTGTTCAAGACGTTCTTATGCTTGTAAGCTCGCTAGCTCTTATGATTTACTATAGTCCGTTGCTCACTGTTATTGCTCTTATTATTTCTGTGCTTCCAATGGCGTGCTCGATTCTTACAGCTAGCGGAATTGCCACTCGCGAGGAGCAGGTTTCTAAATCGAATGAGTCTTATACGGCCCTGACGAAGGATGTTTTGAACGGAGTTTCGGTTATTAAGAGTTTTAAGGCGGAGCAGGAGGTTATTAACCGTTATCAGAATCAGTCGATGGAGCTTGAGCATACAAAGAATCTTCGCGAAAAAACGATGACTACTGTTTCTGCTCTTGGCACAATTTCCAGCCTTGCAACTCAGCTTGGCGTAATGCTTGTTGGCGCTTGGATGGTTAACGCTCATGTTGGTGTTATTACTGCTGGAATGGTTTTAGCTTTCACTAATTTGATGAATGGCGTACTTCAGCCTATTGCAAGTCTTCCACAAATGCTTGGCGAGATGAAGGGTGCTAAGAAGCTTATTAGTAAGATGGCTGATTACATGAGTAACGCTAAAGAGGATTCTGGCGAGATTATTGACGATCCGATTAAAAGTGTTGTTTTGCGAGATGTTTCATACGCTTATGATGCGGATCGTAAAGTCTTGAAAAACGTAAATCTAACTTTGCAAGCTGGAAAATCTTACGCGATAGTAGGGCCTTCTGGTGCTGGTAAGAGTAGTTTGATTAATCTGCTTATGGGCTACTACAAGGATTATAAGGGTAGCGTGCAGCTGAATAATCACGAACTTAGCAATGTGAGCAAGAGTTCGCTTTATGATAAGACGACTCTTATGCAGCAGTCTGTGTTTATGTTTGATGCTTCGATTTTAGATAATATTACGCTTTTCAAGCCGTTCCCGGATGCGGAAGTGAATCGCGTGATTCACTTGGCTGGTTTGGATGATTTGATTGCCGCTAAAGGCAATGATTATCAGTGTGGCGAGAACGGTAGTCATCTTTCAGGCGGCGAAAAGCAGCGTATTGCTATTGCGCGAAGCTTGCTTAAAAAGTCCGAGATTCTGCTGGTTGACGAGGCAACGAGCGCGCTAGATAACGAGACGAGCGTTAACGTAACGCAGTCTATTTTGGATTTACAAGGAATTCTTCGACTTGTTGTAACTCACCGCTTGGATGCCAATTCTCTTAAGCAATATGATGAAATTCTTGTGATGAAAAGCGGCGAACTTATTGAGCGCGGAAGCTTTGAGGATCTTATGAATCAGAAGGCTTACTTCTACTCGCTTTACACTGTGTCTATGTAATACTGTTACGCTGGTTTTGGATTGGCTTGCGCTGTACAATTTAGCGCAATAAATTCTGAAGCAGCGCTAGTAACCATTAGGTGCAATTTTGCGGTGATTGGGTACTAGAGATAACAACACAGCTGAGCCTACTCTTAAATGCTATTGCTAACAAACTATTGTGAACGAATCTGCATTAATGTATTAATGTATTTAACTTTTAAAGAGTGATTTATAAAAGCGTAATCTAAGTTTTACTTTACGAATAAAACTTTACGTAAGTCTTTATGATATTGTCTTTAATTATTAAAATTTAAAAATTATAAAAATTGAAAAACATATTATTACAAACATCAAAATGAAGATAACTTTAAAAAGAGGTGAAAGAGTATGCAAATTTTAAACATTCTATGCAACCCAGTAATTGTATCGGTTGTAGTGTTATGCGCGTTAAGTCTCGCTAAACTCAATGTTTTACTCGCAATGATTGTTGCGTGCGTTGCAGGCGGCATTGCCGGCCATCTCCCTCTTTTTGGAGATGGAAGCCATACTATTATGGCGCTGCTTTGCGATGGATTTTCCACAAACGCGCAAACTGCGCTCGCCTACATTCTTCTTGGTACTTTTGCAGAAGCCATTACAGCAACCGGTCTAGCTCAAATCATTTCTAAAAAAATCAGTAAACTTATTGGCGCAAACAAATTTATTCTTCTTGCAGTTCTAACGATTATTGCATGCATGTCTCAAAATATTGTGCCAGTTCATATTGCTTATATTCCTATTCTTATTCCACCAATTCTTTCCATTATGAACAAGCTTAAGCTAGATCGCCGTGCTGCCGCTTGCTGTACTGCGTTCGGCCTAGAAGTTCCATACATTGCTATTCCATTTGGCTTTGGCTTAATTTTCCAAACAGTTATTGCAACTAATCTTTCTAAAAACGGCATGAAAGTTAGCGTTTCAGACGTTAGCGCTGTGAATTGGTATTTAGGTGCTGCAATGCTTGCAGCTTTACTGTTTGCAGTTTTTGTTCTATACCGCAAGCCTCGCGAATATAAAACAACCGAAGCAGATACTCGCGCTGCAGACGCTGTTGTTGGCCCGCTTACTAAAGCACACTACGTAACCATTCTTGCGATTATTGTTGTTGTAGTAGTGCAAGTTATTAGTAAGGATCTTTCGCTTTCTTCTCTTGCAGGTCTTGTAACCATGATTATTTTTGGCGCAATAAAGTGGAAAGACATCGACAAGCAGCTTATGGGCGGCGTTAAGCTTATGGGTCTTATTGCATTTATTATGCTCATTGCTGGCGGCTACGCTAACGTGATTCAAGCTACGGGCGGAGTTAATGAGCTTGTACACCTTGGCGTTGCTTGTATGGGTCAAAACAAGCTAATCGCTGCATTCGTTATTACGATTATTGGCTTGCTTGTTACTATGGGCATCGGCACCTCGTTTGGCACGGTTCCTATTCTTGCAGTTTTGTTCGTACCGCTTTGCCAAAGCATTGGTTTTAGCACTCCTGCAACAATTCTTCTTATGTCTTCCGCTGCAGCTCTTGGAGACGCAGGTTCTCCTGCTTCCGATACAACGCTTGGTCCTACTTCTGGCTTAAATGCAGATGGTCAGCACAGCCACATTTGGGATACTTGTGTTCCAACATTCCTTATTTTTAACATTCCACTTATGGCTGCAGGCATTGTAATATCGCAGTTTATTTAGCATTTAGCTGAAAGTCACCAACAATATACATCTAATAAACGCTGGTGAAGATTTTTGCCATTTGCGGCTATTTTCTTCACTACCCCAAATTGTAAAAAACAGGCAAAGTTTGATACACGTCGAGCCCATTAATTAGCTCTGTAAACGCGTACAAAAATCAAATGCGCAACACTGCTTCAATACAAAGCTCAAGCGCATACGCTTTAGAATCCCCACCCCAATTGCGCTCATCGTAATTTTCAACATCATGCAAAGTATCTGCAGTATAAAGAATCTCACCCCAAACAATCTCACGCATTTGCGCACACGCAGCTAAAGCAGAACACTCCATCTCCACAACCGCGCAGCCCTCCTGCTTACGACTAGCAACTTTCGTCTTAGTTTCACGGAAAAACCCATCCGTAGTCCACGTTTTAACTTCATGATAAGGCAAATTGTGCGCTTGCAAAGTTTGTAAAATAGCATGCCTTGAACGCTCTGAAACGTCAACATAACGACTTGGAGGCAAATAATGATAAGAAGTTCCCTCATCTCTTAAAGCTTTATACGGAACCAGAAAAACGTTTTCCGCATAATCAACTAGCGATCCGCAAGAACCAGCACTAACGACTTCCCTAACGCCGTAAGAAATCAACCAATCTAATATCTGAACAGCGGCAGGAGCGCCAACTGGGGCCTGTACCAAGCAGATTTTTTGCGTTTCTTCTTCTACTTTTTCATCTACTTTCTCACCTGCATTCTCACCTGCCTTATCCCCTACTTTTTTCTCTACTTTCTCTTCCAAAACATATATTGGATATACTTTAGTTGCAGATTCAAAATTTGCTACAATCGTAGCTTTCCTGCTTAAAGCATACTGATCGATTTCATCGCCTAAGAAAGCAAAAACCGCTTTAGATGGAAGCTGAACAGAAATATTATCGTGATTTGGCATTAAAACTGCACTTTTATCTGAATCATACTCTAAAATCGGTAAATCATATTCTGCCATATAATCAGCTCCTTCACACAATCAGCTCCATCCTATAATCACTCAATACTATATACAAATACAAGCATTAGTACGCAAAGATTATAAAAAAATAGCCAATCACTGCAAATTCGCGGGCGATTGGCTACTTCATATATGTATATGCTATCTAGCTCAATATAGTGTCTAGCCCAATATGCTATCAATATTCTTCTTATTGCTTAGATCATCTTCATCAAGAAAAGCCATCTGCTTTATTCCGCTTAATCTTGCAATAAGCGAAACTGGGAAGGTAACAATATTTTGATTAAGAGTACTAATGTTACTATTTACTATTCTTTTTGCTGCAGCCAGCTGCTCGTTTTCGTCGTTCACTTCTTCTTGCAAATTCAAAAATTGTTCTGAAGACTTTAATTCTGGGTAAGCTTCTGCCAAAGCATAAATCTTCCCTATTGCATGATTCTGATTTTTCATTGCTTCGCTAGAATCCGCAGAGTTTAATCCTTCTCTTAAACTCACCAAATCAACTAATGTTGTTTTTTCGTATTTTGCAAACGATTGCGCAACTTTAAGCATTTGGCAAATCGTGTCGTACCTTTTAGCGAGCGCAATGTCAACGTTTTTTTGCGACTCTTCTATAATCACCCTATATTTTCTTAGTCTATTTAACGTACCAATAAACCAGCCAATAGCCACTACAAGCACTGCCGCAATAACTATTAAAATAGTCTTATAATCCATAATGTCTCCTTTATTTTTAGCCTTTTTCTAGTCTTAATTATCTCTAATTTTGCAATTCACAAGTATTGCAATTTCTACTTTTTTAATTTTATAGCTTCTAATTTTGCAATTTTTCTCTAATTACGCTGATTATTTCGTAATATTCAGCCAAAACATCTCTAAATCTTGCATATTCTATTGTTAAAGATAGGTTTTCTATTCCAGATTTTCCAGGATTTCCTAATATATACCGACCAGAATCAAAAGCTGCAATAATATGCTCGCTATCTAGATATATGCAAACTCTCATTCTTTTTTGCAAATTATTCAATGCTTCTATAAAACTTGGATCTAATACAAGCTTTGTATAAAAATCGTCTGTAGAAAAGATTGAATACGAGTTGTTAAACTCAATGGATTCTGTTTGAACTTCACTCTCCTCTTTTGTTTTTTTGCCATAGTATCCACTTAGTTTTTGCCCCATAAAGTTCTTTCCAGTAACAGGAACAATTCTAATGTGACCATTTATATTGGTTTTTGCGTTTATTAATAAGACTTGCCCAATAAAATCCGTTTTTTTAACAGTTTTTCCACTTTCACTTCTAGAAAAGTGTATTGCTTGCATGTTTGAAAATTCAGTTTTGAATTCATCGCCAAAAATTATGTGTTTATTTGAATAATACCTACTCGATATTGGCAGAAGATTATTAAAAATACTATTGTCAATTCCTTCAGAATTTTCTAATACCGTTCCTGGCAGAATCGCATTTAGAATCGGCGTTAAAACATTATTCGCATATAGAGTATTTACATCAACCTTATTTGTTACAAAAAACTTGCCAGCAAAGCAAACAACAAAGGCAACTATTATGAGTAAAGGATATTTATAAGTAGAGTAGTCAAACGAAGGAAGATAATTGCCAACAGCACCAATAATCAGCACTACTGGTATTAATGGGATTAAACGCATTGGGTCAAAAGCGTTATTTTTTATGCCTTCTTTTAACTCATTTAGTTTCCCTTGCATTTGGGGAGATTTTTCTAATTTATTAAGTCTTTCTAAAACTTCGGGATTTGTAAACACGTTACTATGTTTTACATTCATCGTCATCTCCCTCTTATAATCGCCAATATTTTTATAACAACATCTTTATAAAAGTCATAAAAGGCTCTTATATTTTTTTATCATAAATAATCATTATTTGGAATAGTTAAATTTGTGATAGCAAAATTTGGAATAGTGAAATAATCAAATAACAAAATAATAACAACTTTGATTTTGATATAAAAGTGATATAGCTGTGATTATTTTCAATAAAGACTTAATACAAAACAAATAACAAAGAACAAAATAACACAAAATAAACAATATAACAATTTATAACACATTAATTTTCAACTACTTTAATAACATTTCTCAAAGCGTATAATGAACTTGAATTTATTCCTTAACTGATAGGAAGTTCAAAAATGGTAAAGAAACTAAAAACTATTTGGAGCGTTAAATTAACTACTGCTTCACTCGTACTAATACCAGCCGCAATCGGCATAAATTATGTTGCAAAACTATTCGCTAGCATGTTAAAGCTACCTCTTTGGCTTGGCACACTAGGCACTTGCATTTCAGCATGCTTAGCAGGACCTGTTGTGGGCGGAATTGCTGGATTTTTAACCAATATTGTCTACGGCTTAACAATTGATCCAATTTCTACAGTCTATAGCATTACAGCTGCAGCAATCGGCGTAAGCGTTGGAATCGCTGCACGACTAAAGTACATGAACAAAGGCTTACACATTTTTATAACAAGTCTTATTGTTGCAGCAATCGCAATAATCATCTCTACACCTCTAAACATGATTTATTGGGGCGGAACCACTGGAAACGTTTGGGGCGACGCTGTTTTTGCAGCAATGGGCTCCAAAGGCTTCTTTGCATCATTCGTAGATGAGCTTGTTGTAGATATACCAGACAAGATTGTTGTTTTGTTCCTTGCAGCTGGAATTTATAAAGTTCTTCCTAAGAGTTTAATAGCTATTTATCAATCCGATGACGAAGATCTTGATAAATAAGCGTTTATCGCAAGCAAATAAATCGCATAAACGTTAAGTTCTACAAGTTTTTATAAGCACAATAAGACGAGATACTATGAAAAGCATCAGCCTATTTGAAGATAAGCATTCGTTTCTAAACGGACTATCTGCAAAAACCAAGCTTGCATACGTAATATGCGCTACAAGCACGCCGAGTTTGCTTGGAGGCTATACTTCTTTTGCTATCTTTATTATTTTGAGCCTAATATTGCTTGCAACATCAAGGGTCCTAGCAAAAATAAAAATCGTAATACAAGTTACTGGTTTTATTATTGTAACTATTTTTATAGTTCAAACTTTCTTTAGATCGGGAAACTACACGATTTTATTCAAACTAGGACCTTTGATTGCTCGCAAAGAAGGTTTTGAAGTAGCAATGAAGATTGTGCTAAATATATTAAATATTTCGTTTGCATTTTGTGTTTTAACGCTTACAACTAAACCTTCTAATATGATGCAAGAGATGATACAAGCTGGTTTACCACCTAAAATGGGCTATGTTTTTGTATCTCTATTTCAAATCATTCCTCAAATAACACAGCAAACTTCGACTATTGTTGATGCACAAAGAAGCAGAGGATTACAAACAAAAGGTTCCCTAATAACGCGTTTCAAAGCTTTTTTGCCTTTAATATCCCCGATTATAATGTCTTCGTTTATGAGTTCTAAAGAAAGAACTATAGCTTTAGAAGTTCGCGGATTTTCGTGCAATAATCAAAAAACATTCATAAAACCGTTTAAGCCTAGTAAATACAATACGCTATTTTTATGCGCTTGTTTAATCGTAATAATCGCATCTATTATTTATGCGTTACTTAATAATTTAGGATATGTAGCATGGCAGCTATTCATATAGAGCACTTAAAATATCGCTATCCTTATAGTAAAACTCTTGCACTTAATGACATTTCTTGCGATATTCATAAAGGCGAATTTATTGGAATAATAGGTGCTAATGGAGCTGGAAAATCAACATTATCTCAAGCTATTTTAGGTCTTGTTCCTAATCTTTACCACGGAGCGTACGGCGGCAAAGTAGAGGTAGACGGTCTTAACGCAAAAACTACTCCAATAGACAGTCTTTGCAAAAAAGTTGGACTGGTTTTTCAAAATCCTTTTAATCAAATTACAGGCTCGAAGCTTACTGTGTATGAGGAGATTGCTTTTGGTCTGGAAAATATTGGCATTGAGCAAAGCGAGATGCAAAGTCGCGTAGAGAAAATTATGGAGATGCTTAATATTGCGCATCTTAAAGATTGTTCTCCATATGATTTATCTGGCGGTCAAATGCAACGCATGTCTATTGCCGCTATTTTAGTTATGCAACCAGAAGTAATAATTTTAGACGAGCCAACTTCGCAGCTTGATCCTAAAGGTTCAGAAGAGGTTTTTAAAGCAGTAGAATCCTTAAAAAATCAGGGCCAAACTATTATTATGGTTGAGCACAAAATGGAAAAAATCGCGCAATATAGCGACCGCGTAATGCTTTTAAGCGAAGGAAAACTCATTGATTTTGATACTCCGCAGAAAGTCTTTTCTCGCGAAGACTTGGAAGAATATGGCGTAAATCCTCCTGTTTATACTCAAATTTGCAAAAAACTTTCGTTAAAAAACAATAATGGCTTGTATCCAATAACTCTTGATCAAACGTCACGAATTTTACGCTCGCACGAAGGGAATCGCTTACAATGACTCCTACTATTGAAATACGAAATGTGTCTTTTTCTCATACTCCAACATCACAAATATTCAACAATCTAAATTTGTCTTTTGCTCCTGGAGCATGCGCTATTGTTGGTCAAAATGGCACTGGAAAAACAACTTTACTTAAAATCCTTAGAGGACTTCTTACGCCAAAATCTGGAAGCGTTTTATTAAATGGTAAAGATATTGCAGAATGTAGCGTTCCCTCTCTTGCTAAAGATATTGGATTTGTATTCCAGAATCCAGATGACCAGATTTTTGAATCAACTGTTATGCGCGAAGTAATGTTTGGACTTTTAAAAATTGGAATTGATAAGAGTCAAGCATTGATCCAAGCAAAAGAAAGTCTAAAACTTGTAGGACTTTTAGATAAAAGCGACTTAAATCCTTACGATTTAAGTCTTTGCGAAAGAAAAATGGTTTCTATTGCGTCGATTTTAGCAATGGATACTCAAGTTGTTATTTTAGATGAGCCTACAATCGCCCAAGACGATTGCGGCAAAAATTGTATTGAATCAATTATTAAACACCTTGTTTTGCAAGGAAAAACTGTTATAGCTGTTCTTCACGATATGAATTTTGTTGCTCGAGTATTTAATCGCGTTGTTGTGCTTTCCAATGGAAAGGTTCTTTTTGACGGCGCTACGCGAGACGCATTTATGCAAGATAACATACTTTCTAGCGCACAACTAGATAAGCCAGATGTTGTAAAACTGTGTGAAAAGCTGGGTTATACATACACATGCCTATCTGTTGAAGAATTTGTGAACGAGTATTACGAACAATAAAACTACCGACTATCAAATGAAGCAGCAAAGAAAGCAAATGCACAAATCGCGTAGTTTCTTAAAATTAGTATTAGTTAATACACATTAGTATCAGCAGACACGAATCAAATTTGACAAACACAAATCCATTCGCTATAGTCTTCACTTATCACCATTTCGACGAGTAAAGGAGTGCACATGTATCATACAAATATGATGACAAATTGTTGTTGTAACGTATGCTGTTGCGCATTTCTTAATCGAAATGATGTTTGCAAGCAGTAAGTATGCATCATCTAGCCTGTGTTAAAAGCATTTACGTTAAAACACAGCAAATTACGATTCAAGAAACAGCGCGCTGTTTCTTTTTTTATGCCAAAAATCGAATATAACGTTAAAAAATAACAATTTAATACGTGTTAATGTTAAAACGAATAATGGCATCTTTAGAAACAACTAATAAATAATCACTTTATTAATAAAAATTGTTTTTTAAAAATTAAAAACAAATTAAACAAAACAACAAACAAGTAAAACAACAAACAAGTAAGGGGAAATATTATGTCTAATATTTACAAGTCCGTGCAAGAACTCGTAGGAAACACTCCACTTATGGAGCTTACACACATTGAAAAAGAGTACAATCTAGCAGCAAAAATCATTGTAAAACTCGAATACTTTAACCCAGCAGGCTCCGTAAAAGACCGCATTGCAAAGCAGATGATTGAAGAAGCAGAAGCCGAAGGCACGCTTAAACCAGGCTCAGTAATTGTTGAGCCAACCTCTGGAAATACTGGCATTGGTCTTTCAATGATTGCTCAAACAAAAGGATATAAAAGCATTATTGTAATGCCAGAAAGCATGTCTATTGAACGCCGAAAACTTATGAAAGCATACGGCGCCGAGCTCGTGCTCACCCCAGCTAAAGATGGAATGAAAGGCGCAATTTCCAAAGCAAAGGAAATCGTTGAAAACACGCCAAACGCGTGGACTCCAGGACAGTTTACCAATCAAGCAAATGTGCACGCGCACTACAAAACAACAGGTCCAGAAATTTGGCAAGACACTGACGGAAACGTGGATATGCTCATTGCTGGCGTTGGAACAGGCGGCACAATCACAGGTACTGGCACATACTTAAAAGAGCAAAATCCGAATCTGGAAGCAATCGCAGTAGAACCAGCCGACTCCCCTGTGCTCGCAGGTGGCAAGCCAGGAGCGCACAAGATTCAAGGAATCGGCGCAGGATTCGTGCCAGATGTGCTCAACCAAAACATTTATAATCGCATTGTTCACGTAACAAATGAAGACGCAATCGAAAATGGCAGGCTTATAAGCAAAAAAGAAGGCGTCCTCGTTGGTATTTCTTCCGGAGCTGCAATTTGGACAGCAATCCAAGAAGCAAAAAGAGAAGAAAACAGGGGCAAAACCATCGTTGCAATACTGCCAGATTCAGGAGATCGATACTTGTCTACAGCATTATTTGAAGACTAACTAAATTTAGGAGCACTACTGTAAATACGCAAGTTTTGATTAAATAATATATGGATAATAAATGGATAATAAATAACATTATTAGATAATGATCAAAACTATAAAATAAAGGAAAATAATAAAAATAACGGGAGAAATGTATGAGTGATCGCCTTGACCTTATAAATCAACTAAACTCAATTAACGATTCAGACATAAGGCAAGCTACATTCATACCTAATTACCGCAATATTATTGCACTCATACATGCAACTCAGGCTCTACTTTTGCCTGAGTTGCATGTGCGCAATGAAAGCAACGAGACTACGCAACTCAACGCTAGTTTGAATAATAACGCTAGTTTGAATACAATTGCTTCAAACGCGTTAGATACTATAGAACGCATTATATTCCACGAACTTCAATGCTACACAAACAACACAATTAAAATTCGAGAAACTTGCGATCAATTTATAAATACTCTTCCTGCAATTAAAAAGCTACTTTTAACAGATATTCAAGCCATATACGAAGGCGATCCTGCTTGCACAAGTAAAGTAGAAGTCACGCTCGCATACCCTGGTTTTTATGCAATGCTTATTCACCGCACAGCGCACGCACTCTACGAACTTAATGTACCGCTAATTCCTAGACTTATGAGCGAATATGCACACAGAAAAACTGGAATCGACATTCATCCAGGAGCAAAAATTGGCGCACATTTCTGCATAGATCACGGAACTGGTATTGTAATCGGCGAAACAACTGTAATCGGCGAGCATGTTAAGCTTTACCAAGGCGTAACACTGGGTGCAAAAAGTTTTGCGCTAGATAATTGTGGAAATCCTGTAAAAGGCGGAAAGCGGCATCCGAATATTGGAGATAATGTTGTAATCTACGCAAACGCAACAATCTTAGGCGGAGAAACCACAATCGGCAGCGGAAGTATAATCGCAGCAAATGCATGGATTAACCGCAGCATTCCTGCAAACACAACCTACCACTTTCCTAAAGCCTAATACGCTATCATGCTCTGTCTTTTATAAAACCGCAGCACTCAATTTCTGCTAACTCAATAAAACCAGCAGATTTATAAAAAGCAATAGTTTTTTCGGTGCAATCCGTAGTCAATTGAATTTGACGAACATTAGGGTAACAATCCACAATCGCATTTAACAAAGCAGAGCCTATCCCCTGGCGTTGATACTCTGGCAAAACGAGAATATCTTGAATAAGAACAACCGTGTATCCATCGCCAACAGCTCTAGCAATGCCGACCAGCTCATCATTTTTATACGCAGCTAAAACCTTGAGCGAATTATTAAAGCCATTTTCCAAGGCGGGTAAATCATCTGTATATGAAGACCAACCAACAGAATCATATAGTCTTAAAATATCTTTGCTATTATATTTTTTATACTCTTTTATTTGCACGTCTGTTAAATTCATTTACAATAACACCTCGCAAAATATAGCAAAAGTACGCGATTCTAAAACGTAAAAATGTAAAAACATAAAACGTAAGAACGCGTACTTGTAAGAATACTTAGTAACCGCTACAACAGATGCAACGGTTGCAACAGCTACAACAGCTACTTGTTAAGTTGCACAGTCTCGTGATCCATGCCCATCTTAAATTTAAGACCTGCACGCTGCCACATGCGATATTCACCAACTGCCGTAAAGAGAACATCTGTTGAAGAGTTAAGAGCGGTTTCACACGAATCCTGAATCACGCCAATAATAAGGCCAATTGCAACTACTTGCATAGCAATATCATTTGAAATACCAAACGACGAGCACGCAAGAGGTATAAGCAAAAGCGAGCCACCAGCTACACCAGATGCACCTGCAGCACTAACAGCAGAGAGAGCAGACAGAATAACAGCTGTTGGAATATCAACATAAATCCCAAGAGTGTGAGCAGCGCACAAAGCCATAATCGAAATCGTTATAGCAGCACCACTCATATTAATGGTTGATCCAAGCGGTATGGAAACCGAGTAATTGTCTTTGTTAAAGCCAAGCTTTTCGCACAAATTCATATTTACAGGAATATTCGCCGCAGAAGAACGCATAAAGAACGCTGTAACTCCCGAATCGCGCAATGTTCTTAATACAAGAGGATACGGATTCTTGCCAGTAAGAACAAAAACCAAAATAGGATTTACAATCAAAGCAACAACAGCCATAGTGCATACTAACAAGGCAATAACGGAACCGTATTCACTAAAAATACGAAGACCATTGCTTGCCACCGTTGCATAAACAAGACCCATAATGCCAAAAGGCGCTGCGTTAATAATCCAGTGGACAATTTTTCCAATAGCAGACGAAACGTTGTCAAAGAATGCTTTAGTGGAAGGCTCAGCCAAACGAAGCGCTACGCCAAAGGCGATTGCCCAGAATAAAATACCAATAAAATTGCCCTTAGCAAGAGCATCTACAGGATTTACAACAATATTTAACACAAGAGAATTAAGAACTTCACCAATTCCTTGAGGAGATGGAGAAGATGCTGCTTCAACATGCGCAAAAGTGAAGTCAACAGGGAAAATCATAGCTGCGCAAACAGCTATAAGGCTTGCAATAAATGTGGAAAGCGCATACAACACGATTACTAGCTTCATGTTTCCAACACTTTTTGCTTTTGCAAGCGCGCCAATCACCAGGCAGAATACCAAAATCGGAGCAACAGATTTAAGTGCGCTTACAAACAGCTTTCCCATAAGATCTAGCACGTAAACGTGAGCTGGCACAAAAAGACCAAGTGCAGCGCCAAGAAAAAGACCAATAACAATACGCAAAATAAGGTCAATGCTATTCCACTTTTGAACAATCTTGTGCATGAGAGTCTCCTGTAATTTAGTTTGTGCAGAATATTTTATACTCTTTTATTTGTATTCATACTCGCAAGATTTTCTATTTTTACATATTATACACATGCATGCATACGTATGCAAATCGTTAGGTTTTAGTTATTCAATAATTCAATAATTCAATGACTTAGCAACTCAGTAACTAAAGGCTTCAATAAGTGTTTATGATTAATATAACTTAAGATATAGTAAACATCTACAAGTTCCCATTTAATCGCAAATAAAATGGCAAAATGCCTCACTTCGCAAAGTAAAGAAAATGCAAAGTGAGGCACGTTTTTAGTTAATTTAATTATTCTATTATTTAATACTGAGCAAACATACTGAATGCATTTAAGCCAACATTAAGAGGCTCTAAAGCTAGCCGATCTGCAATACCCAGACCAGCTAGCAAGTATTCTACTTATTGCTGTGACGATAAGCACCGCGACGCCTGCTGCCTAAAAGCGCAGCACCAGCAGCACTAATAGTTGCAGCAAGCAAGCCAAACACAGACACATTACTACCAGTATTACTAAGTTGATCAGCACGACCACTCTTCAAAACCTTAGAACGCACAGAAGCACGAACCTTGGCAGCATTAGACTTAGCATCAGCCAAAGCTTTACGAGCCATAGAAAGGTTGCGAACAGCAGCATCAACCTGAGCCTGAGTTGCATTAGGATCCGCAAGCACACGCTTAGCTTCCGCCAAAGCAGTATTCACATCCGCCTGAGCCTTAGAAACTTGAGCATCTGCCTGCTTAACAGCCTGGTTATTCTCAACAGAAGCATTCACATCAATAGAATTTGTGCCATTAGAAGTGTTATCAGCGTTGTTGCTAGAAGCGTTACCAGAGTTTGCGCCAGCATTATCGGCATTATTAGAACCAACGTTACCAGTCTGTGAATCAGACTCAGCATTCTGAATCTGAATATTCAACTCACCCTTATCTGCAATAGTAGGCGCGTTATCATTCACACCAATACCAGACTCAGAACCAGTACCAGAGCCAGTACCAGAGCCGCTATACTTATTCACAATACTGTTCTTCGCAGCCTGAAGATCCTTCAACGCAGAATCAACTTGAGCCTGGGTAGCATTAGGATCCGCAAGCACGCTCTTAGCTTCCGCCAACGCCTTCTTATACACATCCAAATCATTAGGCTCACCAAGCGAGTATTCTAACGACTTGCTAAAGCGAGAATCATCATCAACTTCAGCTTGCAATACCGTCTTATTAACACCATTCAAAGCATCTTTAGCATTCTTAAGATTCTTTAACGAAGAATCAACAAGAGCCTGACGCTCTGATTGAGACTTACCAGCAAGATCTTTACTCTCGTCACCAGATCCAGCCAGTTTAGAAACAAGCTCCTTCGCATCTTGCAAAGCCTTATTATATGCTTGCTGCTTTTCAGCAGTATCATACACGTACTTTACAGACTCTTTCACACTATTCTCAAGAGCAATCTCAGCTTGCAAATCAGCAATATCAACACCATTCAATGCAACTGCTGCGGTTTGAAGCTGCTGCAGCGCATCATTAACAGCTTTCTGTTTTTCTTCAGGAGACTTATGAGACTGATTGTTATTCGCTTCAGTAAGAGAAGACTCAGCCTGCTGCAGAGCTGCATCAAACGCAGACTTCTTATCCTGAACAGCATTCGTATACTGTACGGACTTCTTCAAAGAATTAGCTTTGTTAACTTCAGCTTGCAACTTAGACGTATCTACAGTTCCATTAAGAGCGTTAGAAGCAGTTTCAAGGTTAGCCTTAGCATCGTTGATTGCTTCCTCAGTCTTGCCCTGAGGATTCTTCAAGATATATTGAGCAGCTTGCAAAGCATGATCAAAATTATCTCGCTTATCTTTATCGGCGTTCTTATAAGCTACTTTAGACTTATTAATATTGGCATCATTAACAGCCTTCTGCAAAGCAGAGGTATCCTGACCGTCCAAACCAGTAACAGCATTTGTAAGAGCAGTGATAGCGTTAGTAATATCACCTGCTGTTGCACCAGCTTTCTCTACGATATCTTCTGCAGAGGTTATAGCATTGTCAAGATCAGTTTGCTTCCCAACAGAAGCATTCTTATAAGAAACATCATTCTTCTTATCTTTTGCTTCTGTGAGTTTTGCTACCAATTGAGACTTATCATGACCATCAAGAGCATCAATCGCTTTGCTTAAATTATCTTTAGCATCATTAATAGACTGCTGTGAAGCATCTTTTTGGTCATAAACTCTCTTTGCATTAGACAGAGCATTATCAAAATCATTCTTCTTATCTTTAGAAGCATTCTCATACTTTGGATTCTTCTTCTTAGAAGAATCATCCTGACCCTGCTTATTCTTGCCTTGCAATTCATAAGCTATCTCAATTTCATCCTGAAGCTTTGACTTGTCAACAGTATTACCACCGAGATCATTAACAGCTTGTTCTAATGCTTTCTTAATATTGTCAACCTTGGTACCATCAGCATTCGTACCGTTAGCTGTGTCAACAAGAGTAGATGCATTTGTTAACGCACTGTCAAAAGCAGTCTTCTTAGATGTATCATTGTAGCTATCAGACTTTTTAAGGTCTTCTTCCTGCTTCTTGACCAAATCAACAAGAGCCTTAAGATCTCCCATCTTTTTGTCAAGCTCTTTAGCCTTGGTAACAACATCAGTGATAGCAGTCTTAGCCTGATCAACAGTATTCAACTTATTGCTGGTAGGGTCAGTTTCAATATCATCAATCTCTGCTTTAAGCGCATCTTTCTGAGCTTTGTTAAGATTGGTGAGCTTATCTACTTCAGATTTAGCATCCTTCTTAGCTTTCTTTAGCTCAGCTTCCTCAAGAATACCCTCAACTTCTCGCAGATCTTTAGCACTGTCAATGCGACCGGTTAAATCATTAGCTTCATCTTCAGTAAGATCACCATTCTGCTTCAGCTCAGCAATCTTCTTCTTAGCTGCAGCTTTAGCATCATCAAACTCAGCTTTATTTAGAATATCTGCAACTTTATCAAGACTATCGGCCTTACCTACTTCGTCTTGATACTTCTGCTTATCTAGTGCGTTGAGATTAGTCAACTCACCAATCTTCTTCTTAGCATCAGTCTTAGCCTTATCAAAACCTTCTTTATTACTGTTATAAGCAGCATTCTGATTCTGATTGCCTTTTAACGTAGCATCATTCTTGGCTTTATTTACTCCAGCTTCATCATTAGCAGACTGAACTTGCTCAATAAACTGCTTCTTATCACCAGGCGTAAGATTTTTATAATCTTCACCATTGCGAATTTCATCAATAGCAGCCTGCTTTTTCTTCTCAAGCTCAGCATCCTTCTTGTCTTTTTCAGCTTGCTGATTAGAAGTATTCTCCTCTTGAGTAGCTTGCTTCTGCTTTTGGTCGACAGTATTATTATCATCATTCTGCTGAGTTTGAACAGCCTGCTTTTGCTTTTGGTCAGCCTCTTCCTGCTTGTCATCAGACTCAGTTTGCTTCTGCTGATCCTGCTTCTTCTGGAACTCGTTTATCTTCTCACGAATCTTTTCAGAATCAGTTACGCCTTTCAGCTGTTCATCAAGCTCTTTTTTCTGCTTATCATCAAGACCAAGATCCTTCTTAGCCTTATCAATCTGCTTTTTATTATCAGATTCTTCTTTCTTCTTATTAACAAGCTCGTCTATTTTCTTCAGAAGCTTATCAACGTCATCTTGTTTTTTAATACCGTTTTTATCCGATAAAACATCTTTATCTTTAGATATTTCATTCTTAAGTTTATTAAGTTCATCTCCAGAGAATCCCTTATCTTTCAGAGCTTTCTCTATTGCATCATCAATCTTTTTCTTTTCGTCTTCTGGATTAAACGCTGGTCCATCAGCATAGAAAAGATCATCTTTGGATAATGAGAAATATTGGGCATCAGAATTCCATCCGTCTACACCCCTAATTTGGAGAGTATTATCATCGCCATGAATAATTCCATTTACACCGGGTTTTGAAAAAGTATCGATAGTCAAGCCGCTAGTACCATTAATTGGACTAAAAACATTAACTTGTTTACCAAGATCCCATTTATAGCCACTAGCTATCTTACCTCCGCCCTCTCCCAGCGGAGCCTGATGGCTAATTTTGTCAAAATCTGTTCCTTTATTTGTCCAATTATAATTATCAAACATGAAACGCCGAGCTGCATCAGCCCAATTATTTCCATCGATATTATTAATATTGGTCACCTTAATAGGAGTTATATTGTACGTATACTTTCCAGCAGTAACTTTATGAGTTCCTTGCGCAGTGCTTTTACCTTGCGTATAAACTAGACGCTCGCCGCGAATTTTTACAGTACTATCATCGCTGAACGTTATTGTTGTAGTACCATCTTTTCCTACATTAATAGCATTAGCGTCTTTCTTAAGATTTTGATCGAGATCTTTATTAGCTTTTTTGATATTATCTTTAATTACATTTTGTTCTTGAGGAGATAAATCTGCAGCATTCTTTACACCAAGTCTGCTTGGCATAGCAATTTTCACTCGCTCAGATAAAGATGGTATCTTATAAACTAATAACGTGTGAGAAATAGTATCTTTTGAAGGGAAGCTATTTTCGTTATCTTTGTAAGTAATTGTTGCATTACCATTAGTAGCAATCGAAATGTTATTTTTATTATTATTTATAGCATCAAGGAATCCATTTACATTTTTATTAGCATCGTATATAGAATCCTGAACTTTTTTGATATCATCAGGCGAAAGGCTACTCGGATTCTTCACACCAATAGGTAACCCGTATAATGGCGTAAACTTATCCGCAAGCGAACGCTGCTTCTTTACAAGATACTTGCCTTCAAGCTTTTTAGTTGAATGAGTACCAGTTGCATCCTTGAATCTGATTGTTGCATCACCATTAGCAGCAACATCAACCTTTTCTATAAGATCCTTAATCTTACTATTAGCATTCTTAATAGCATCTTCAACTTGCGTCTTCTCTGACTTATCAAGATCAGTTGGATTCTTCACAGGAGTCAAATCTGGATACGTAATTTTTGTGCGATCCGCCAACGGCACGTAGCGCTTAGTCAGATTCTCCTTAGAAATAGTATCCGTAGAGTTATCTTTATACGTTACCTTCGCACTGCCATCATCATTAATAGTTACAGCCTGCTTGAAAGCCTCTTCAGTTTGAGTCTGTTCCATACCTTTAAGCTTTTTCAGCACATCGGCATTACTCTTATTAGCATCCCATAGCTTTGTAAGAACAGCATTCTTCGCATCTTCTGAAAGATTCTTGCCATATTTCGCAGAATCAACCTCTACTTTATCAGTAGGATAATTAAGCTCTAATTCCTCGGAATACTCTGGCAAAGTCGGTGCAAGCTCAACCTTTCCAACAGTGTAATGCCAGTTTCCCATCACCTGGTACACACCTGCAGCAAACTTTAATGGCTCTTCTTTAGCATTCAATTTAATAACGAAGCTAATCTTAGATTTTCTATTGCCCCTACTCTCCCAGTTAATAATTAGTGCACTCGTATCTTTCATATATGCTGTAGAAGTATTGTAAGTATCACCTGAGTTGTTATAACCACCGGCTTCACCAGTCATCCTCTTCCAGTTATTCTCAAACTCAGTTTTCTCCGTATTCTTACTAAACCAGAAACGGCTTGCAGACTGATTCCAAGACTCCTTTGTATATGTTGCACCTGTTTGCTGAGAAGACGAATCACCAGTCAACTGTTCATGTTTGTACAAATTAACTTTACCGTTTACAATCTCAACACCCTTAGGCACGCTCGCCCACCAGAATGGTCGACCACCCCACCAATCGCCATTAGAATTAAACTGGTATTCAACCTTATAATATTGTCCGTAAGTTTTTCTGTCTGCCGTATCCTTATTATCGTTTTGTTTTTCATCGCATGGCACTAGTTTAATATCCACATACCTCTGCGCCTTTGTAGAAGAATCACGATTCGCATACCTATAGCTACCATCAGGAAGATTAAAACCATTAGCCCAAGCTTGATGAGTTGGCAAACCAGCACCACAAGCAAGCAAGCTTGCTAACGTTGCAGTCACAGCAATCTTCGGTAAACGCGAAACCGCATACGACTTACATGCTTCTAAACGAGTTCCACTTATATCATTCGCCATTGAACGAAGTACACTCGGCTTCAAATACGCGTAATTCTTAGACACATGTAAAGCATTTTTAGCAGTTTGCGTTTTCTTAACCATTAACAGTCCTCACTTATATATTTGCTCTTCAACTCGCTCTGCAGACATAAACTCACATCTTGCAAAAGAGCTTGTTAATAGAGCAAAGGATACCCCCCCCCCATGCGGAAATTCAAGTATTATAGATAAAAACTACTATATGATTAAAGTCACAACTATATTGAATATTAAATATTACAAATAATCATGCGAGCACAGCATAACTAGTATTTGGTAATTGAGGCAAAACAACAAGCAATCCTGCTGTGAAAATCAGCGCGAGTATAGGCAAAAGCTGCCATTGGAACGTAGACGAGAATGCAAATCCAATCCAAGAACCAGTAGTAGCACCAATCGCAAACGCAAGGCGCGCCCAACCAGAAAACTTAGCGAGAGTACTTCCCTTAAACAGAATCTGACGCGCAACAATAATCGGCTCCACTAGCAGCATTCCGCCAATTGCCTCAAGTAAGAACGCAAAGCACATTATTGGCAAAAGATTAATAAACATAAAGCAATAAGAAAATGCGCTCACAATAATGCCTAAAATTGCAACTTTTCTTAAACCGAGTTTTTGAGACGAGTGCGCATACAAAACGGATGCAAGCACGCTTCCTACACCAGTAAAAATATACAATATCGTCAAAGAGTTAGAACCATATTGCTTACCAAGACCTAGAAGAATATAAGAAACAGAGCATGCAGGAATAAAAGCAACCAAAAGAGATCCAGCAAGAAGCATGATTTTACTCTTTAGTAATGGATTCGCAGATTGCTTAACTGTGGATTTGTTGGCAACGTCATTTTCTTGCGATACTTGTGATTCTTGCGATTCATTCTCTACATCTTGCTGCGCTTCCGCTACTTCGCAAGACGCTCGCGCAATGTCTTGTTTCATAATAAATCGCGTAGCACAAGCCGCAAAAGAAGTCACGGACGAGAAAATCAAAACAGCAGGAATCGACCAGCTTGCAATCCACGAACCAAGCGGAGAGCCGAGCAAGGTTCCTGTAATACTTGCCAAAACGCTCACAATGCCGCTGTAGTTTACAATCATGCCGTCATCGCCGCCTGCAGCATCAACCTCGAAAACTTCGCTAGCAATATCAATCACTTGACCAGTAATCAGCAATGCGCAAGAAAGAGCCACCAGCGACCACTTCCACGCAGGAGAGCCAAGCATAAGAAGCGGTAGTAAACTAAGCACGCCTTCTACGCCTTCAGTCATTGCAAGAGCGCGAAAACCGCCAAGCTTATCAACAATCCAACCAGAGCATGGCGAAAGAAAATCGGCAACCGTCATAAAAGTCTTACGAAAACCAATCACCCAAGCCGGCAAGCCCACAATAATAATCGAAGGCAAAACCGAGCCTTCATACGCTTGATTGCCTAGCATGGAAAAACAGAAGCCAACCAAAGCCCATCGCAATGCTGGACTAATAGATCTCATACGAATAAAAATATTATTCTTACTAAATATTGACTTCACAGCAACCAACTCTCCCTTAAAGCTCTTGTAAAATCGCAAATCATAATGCAAGCTTCTGCAAATGCATAACTACTCGCAAATCACTATCAAACTTAAATAATTCACTACAAACTACACAAATCCAATAGCTTATTTTACAAATTTAGTAACACTATACTCTTGTTCAAGAAAAATCAACAAATAATAATACAAAATAACAAAAACGCTACAAAAAACAGTGGTTAGCTATAGACCAAAAAACAGTTTAGACAAAAAGTGAGGGTTATAGACCAAAAGTAAAAAAACAAAAAGTGAAAAACAAAAAAGCTTTCGATTTTAAATGCCCCTAGTAGCAAATAAAACCGAAAGCAACACACTCAACACTCAAAACCCCGCAACCAACGCCCTAACTCTGGGAAGAAAAGAAAATAATAGCAAACCAGAATTAAAACAAAAGTGCAAGAATCAAGAGCAAAACCAGTGTGGCATTTCCCTACAAAACACCACACCAGTCGTTAAGTGCAAACTCTAAAAGAGCATAAGCACGCACTCACACACTTAGCATAAGTGCGCGCGCAATGCTTAGTGACGAGCCTTGCGAACAGCAGCACCCATGCCAGCAAGCATGGTGGCAGCCAAAGCGGTCAAAGTTACGCCAACACCAGTACCAGGCAACTTCTTACCGCCATCCTTCTTCTTCTCAACCACAGTGGTCTTAGCACCAGCAGCAGCATTAGCGCCAGCCTGGCCAGCAGCCTGACCTGGCTTGCCTGGCTTTGCAGCACCTGGCTTACCTGGCTGAACTGTTGTAGATGGAACAAAGTTGGTGCCATACTTGTAGTCAGTAGAAAGAGGAGCCAAAGAAGCTGGAGTTGGATACGTAGAAACATCAGCCTTAGAAGCCTGAGCATTCTTGTAAGCACCAGCATATTCGCTCAAAGCCTTATTGAACTTAGTAGCAGCCTCATTGAAAGCCTTATTTGCATCAGCAAACTTGGTCTTTGCAGCAGCCAAAGCTTCCTTAGCCTCATTGATTACCTTCTTCAAGCTCTCAACTTCAGCATTGTAAGCACGAGAACCCTTATCCTTAGCATTCTCATCCTGGTAATCCTTAAGAGCACGCTGAGCAGCCTTTAAGTTATTCTCAGCCTCATGCTTAGCGTTGAAAGCAGCATCAGCCTCAGCAAAAGCCTTATCCTTAGCTTCCTGAGCCTTACCCAAGTTTTCCTTAGCTTCATCCAACTTAGCAAGAGCAACACGCTTTGCATCCTTAGAAGGCTCAACTTTTGGAGTTGCAGCGTTTACAGCATCCTCAGCAGTCTTTACAGCCTCAAGTGCAGCCTTGTATGTGGCAAGCTTTTCACGATAGGTATTTGCCTTAGTAGCTGCATCATCTTTAGAATCATCAGCCTTCTTGACAACCTCACCTTTATCATTGAGCTTGTAGTCAGCCTTGTTCAAAAGATCACCATTTTCATCTACAATAGTTGCAGCAGCCTTGGCGTTCGTCTTTTCATTTTCGGCAGTATCAGCATCATCATAAGCCTTCTTCAAAGCTGCCTTCAAAGTCTTAAGAGCAAACGAATCATCCTTAGCTTCATCAGTACTGACAGTACGTGGAACAGCAGCGAATGCTGGGGTTGCCATTGCGAAGCCGGCAAGCAAAGTTGCGCCAGCAGCGAAAGCGGCGATAGCCTTCTTATTCATCATTTTATTTCCTTTCTTCTTCTCCCCCATTCACATCGCAGAAAACCCGCGATAGATCGGGGAAAATCTAAAACACGCGTTCGCGCATTTCCACCAACGGTTATCCACCGTGTGATGTTGCTATTAACATACCCCCCCCCCGTTTGAAAAAGTCAAGCCTCAGCCACACATGCCAAACCGAAAAAAATGATGTTATACACAAACTAATCCACAATTAAGGCCACTATTGCCGTAAAATTTGATGATAAACAACACTTAAACCGTAAAAATACGCATTTCAAGGTTTTTGAAGAATTTTCCCAGGTTTTTTTAAGAAAAGGATTTTCGGGTGTGTCGCGTCGCTTGCGAGGCCTAAGCGCTCAGGCAGGTCATGTCGTTCTCGCGTTACAGCGCGCGAACGTCTTCGCCGCATGTAAAGTCCACTGGACTTTACATTTGAGCCAAATCACGCTTTGAATGAGCTTGAAATGCGTTATGCAATTTCAAGTTCAGTCAAAACGCCCATGCAAGTCGATTCGCGACACGCCGCCAGTTTGTACCATACGCAACTCGTATGGTAACGTTTTCGCAAAATAAAAACCATTACCCCACCAATAGTCATATCTTTTCAACGGTGAAAGGAATACTAAAAATGTCTACAATCAAACGCGTAGCATACGCAATACTACACAATTACGGAAAAATGAGCCACGAAAGACTAGAACTACTCACATACTACTGTCAAGCACAATACTTATCCACAACAAGCATACAATTATTCCCCAACTCATTCCAAGCATGGAAAAACGGGCCAGTATGCCTAGAACTATTTAACATATGCTACCTAACACAAGACGAAGTAAGCGAAAACAATATTATCTTCAGCCCAATCGAACTATACAAAACATTTAACCGCTCCCAACTACGCGTAGTATACGCCGTTTGCGAAGCGTTAAAAGATTACACTACACAAGACTTAGCCGCCAGAGCGCGCAGTGAACTACCATGGGTTGACGCTAGAAGAGGCGTTGACACTAACAACGCATGCGATACTGAACTATCACATAAAATCATCCACGACTATTACGCGAAAAACCCTGTAATTGCCGAAGGGCGCGCGAACACAAGAAGTAGAAGCGTTGAAAACGCTATACGCCGTCTAAGAGACGCGCATCTTAAAAAATGCAAGCAAGCAGAAAAAGAAAAACTAGAAGCACAAAATCAAGCGCACGCGGTTAATAATCATTGTAAAGAACTCATAGACGCTGAAAACATGGTCATGCGTAAAATCAGCATGCTAAACGAGTTCAAAAACATGTCGGATAATAATATTAAAACTCGAGCACGCATGATAGCTAGAAGCCTAGGAAAACAATTATGCGAATACGAGAAGAACGAGATTAAACGCCAAAACTTTCAACATAACCTAGAAGCAGTAAAACAACAAAACACGGCTCAAAACACGAGTACAAACAGCAACACAAACAACACTAGTAGTAACACGACTCAAAACACAACTAGTAAAAGTAGTAGTAAAACTAGTAACACGACTACAAACAGTGGAAACACTGCAAACAACGCAAAGGCTACGCCTAGCGGAATGGATACACACAGAACGAACACTACAACTAGCAGGAATCCTGCGACTAGCGCAAAGAGTGAAGCCAGCAAAAAATCTGCATCCAGTAGAAAATCTTCAGCCAGCAAAAAGTCCGCAAAAAACGAAGCTAGTTAACGCATTTTGCGCGACTTTACAGCAATTCATGATATGTTAAACAATAGAACAACAACAAAAAAAAACGCCACTGTTTGAGCAGTGGCGTTATTGCGTTTGTGGAGTCGCGGGGAATTGAACCCCGGTCCGGAAACCGTACCCTCGGTCTTCTACGTGCGTAGTCTGCTGGCCATTCGGCAGTTTTTCTGCCCCCATGTTATCGCAGACAATTCATGGCGAGCATATCTACAGTAAAAGTCCCTGAACTACCCTGCAGCTCGGCAATTCAAGCAAGTCTTCTAATGACGTTTAGCACCACTCCGAAGACGTGAGTGGGTAAACGGAGCAGCTGCTCACTGGTTAATCCTGGCGCGAAGCTCAGGCAGCGAGAGCGAACTCAGTGCGATTAGATTTAGCACTTATTCTTTTGCGAAAGGACGTTTACGAGTGGACTTTCGCATTCTCGGCACGCTTCCCCGCGGCGAACAGATCACCGTCGAAACCGATCGACCCCTTTTGATTTATCAAACTATCATTTAAATACTGGCATAAAGCCAGAATAATCATTATAAATAAACGTTTTAACAGAGTCAACCTGTTTTAGAATATTGATTTATTTCAGACTCAACTAAAGCTCACATAAAGCTCAACTAAAGACTCACCTAAAGATTTATTCCAGAATCACTTACCTTCAGTCTCACCTGTTTTAACACCATCACTATTGCCTTTAGCAAGCTTCTTCGATTTTTCAACAAATCTTCTATTAACAACAAACGCACAAATTGACACAGAAAACACGCAAATAAATATTGTAACGTTTCTAGCTTTAGCATTTCCAAGGCTTTTTACAGCATTAGCATGAAGAGCAACAGCAGATTCCGCATCAATAGTGGTCTCTACTTTGCCGCCACTAACGCTCACAGTTTTAGTGCAATCTTTAGACTCATAAACATTGCAATATTCGCCATCTGGCAAGTCGGTTTTATAATTCACTTTTTGAGGCTTTTCCGTGTTGTTAATCGCAAGAAAACCCTTGTTTCCTCGGCTAAACGCAACGTTATTATCGTCATCATCTTGCCAATTAGTAACCTTAGTGCCTCTAACAGCGTTGTAAAACCCAATCATTCCGCGAATCGAAGTTAACCTCTGCGTGCATTGCCACTTAGAATCCTTTGCACAACTCACATCAGGAATCGAAGTTTGCATAGCTCCAGGTGCTCCCTCATCTCGTTTTGTAAACTCATAACCAGAAAACACATTTGGAGTTCCATACGGATACGCAAGCATAAACGCGTTTGCAAGCTCATACTTTTTGCCATCTTTATACGTCAAAACTCTGCTTGCATTGTCTCGCTCAGTATCCCAATTCGTAACGAAAATCGCAGCTTTTTTGCTTGGAATCAGCTTATCTGTAATATGTTTAAGATTCTCAATAGACCCATAAAAATAGTTTCTAAGCCTATAAGAGTACTCAAATTCGTTCACTTCGCCAGTTTGTAAATATTGGTCTGGCTGAATTCTAGGGTCTTGCTCGGGGAACCCTATTGTTTCTTGCATCCACCAAATCTTATCTGGCGTTGTTCCAGCAGCATCCGCAGCCGCAGCTTTTATAGCCTTTACATCTTGTGGAGACATGTGTTTTGCTGCATCAACTCTAAACCCAGCCACTCCAAGCTTTAGCATATACGCAAAGTACTCTCCCAAAGTTTTTTGCACATGAGGATTAGAAGTGTCTAAATCCAACAATCCAACAAGTCGATGCGTCCAAACGATTTCTGCTTTTCTATACGTGTTTATATCTTCCGTTGACTTGTGAAAATCGTCTTTTGTATATCCAGCATCTGGGAACGACTGATTTGCAGCATCATACTTGCTTCCGCCAACGCCAAGTGTGTCTTTGTTTGAAAAACCAGTTGTGTGGTTTATTACCGCATCTGTAATAATTCCAACACCCGAAGCTTTGCAAGTTGTAATCATCTTTTTAAACTCGTCTTCTGTGCCAAGTTTTGAATTTAGCTTATAACTTACAGGTTGATAACTTGTCCACCATTGATCGCCCTTAATATGATCTTGCGGAGGAGAAACTTGCACGTATTTTACGCCCTCTGGGCCGTACGTTTTTTTGCATTCTTTTGCTATACTTTTCCAATTTTGTTGGAATGCTGTTACAATTACGCCTTTTTGTGTAGTTTTTTGAGATGATTTTGCGCTCTCATTTGCAATCGCTGGGCTGCTTGCGATTACTGCTCCCGCCAAAACGGTAGCAACACAAGATGTTATAGCCGCAACTCTTGCCAACACAAACTTTAACTTTACAAGCGTCTTTTTATTGAAGCCTGTAAATACCTCTATGTTGCGGATCATCATTGTTCCTTTCTGCAAGAATTGCGGCTTTGCTTTGCTCTTACCTTGTTCTTACTTTGTTCTTTTTAGAGCTAGATTCTACCTCACTATATTAGGCTCATCTATTCCCACTCGATTGTTGCTGGTGGTTTAGATGTAACGTCTAACACAACGCGATTAATCTGACGGCATTCGTTTGTGATTCGAGTAGAAATCTTTGCCAATACATCGTAAGGAACTCGCGACCAATCAGCGGTCATAGCATCCTCAGAGCTTACTGGTCGAAGCACAATCGGAGAACCGTATGTGCGCTCGTCTCCTTGAACTCCAACAGAGTGAACATCTGCCAAAAGAACAACTGGGCATTGCCAAATATCGCGATCTAATCCAGCTGCAGAAAGCTCTTCGCGCGCAATAGCGTCTGCCTCTCTAAGCACAGCTAAACGCTCGCGAGTAATCTCGCCAACAATGCGAATTCCCAAACCAGGACCTGGGAACGGCTGACGCCACACAATAGCATCTGGAAGTCCAAGCTCCGTACCAATTGCGCGAACCTCATCCTTAAACAGCGTGCGCAAAGGCTCAATAAGCTTAAACTTTAAGTCCTTTGGTAAGCCACCAACATTGTGATGCGACTTAATATTTGCAGCACCGTCTCCGCCGCCAGACTCAACAACATCTGGGTAAAGCGTGCCTTGTACAAGGAACTTAACTTCTGCTCCAGTTTTACCAGCTTCTTCAATAACTTGACGCTGAGCTTTTTCAAATGTGCGAATAAACTTTTCTCCAATAATCTTGCGCTTACGCTCTGGCTCACTCACACCTTTAAGCGCATCTAAAAAGTCATCGTCTGCATCTACTGCAATAAGCTTGATTCCAGTTGCCTCAACGAAATCATGCTTAACTTGTTCGACTTCGCCTTTACGAAGAAGACCATGATCAACAAAAACGCAAGTAAGCTGATCTCCGATTGCTTTGTGCACAAGAGCCGCAGCAACAGCGGAATCAACTCCTCCAGAAAGTCCGCAAATAACTTGTGCATCTCCAACTTCGGCGCGAATCTTTGCAACCTGATCTTCTATAATGCTCGAAGGATTCCAATCATTTTCCAATCCTGCACATTCATGCAAGAATGTAGAAATAAGCTTTTGGCCTAAAGGCGTATGCTTGACTTCTGGATGCCATTGCACTCCGTAAAGCTTGCGACTTTTATCTTGCATAGCTGCAACTGGAGCGCCTTGAGTGTGCGCAAGCACCTCAAATCCTTCTGGCGCACTCTTAACTGCCACTCCGTGGCTCATCCAAGTGTTTTGCTCTAATGGAGAATTTGCAAGCAATCCTTCTGCTTCATCAACAGTTGCATGCGTTTTTCCATATTCACCCAATGCAGCTTTGTCTACAACGCCGCCAAGCTCGTGAGCCATAACTTGGAATCCGTAGCAAATTCCAAGCACTGGAACGCCTGCTTCAAAAATCTTTGTGTCAATTTTTGGCGCTCCTGGCTCATAAACAGAGGCAGGTCCGCCAGAAAGAATTATGGCTTTTGGATCTTTTGCCAGCATCTCCTCTACTGGCATGGAGTGTGGAACAAGCTCCGAATAAACGTTTGCTTCCCTCACTCTTCTAGCGATTAGCTGGGCATATTGGGCACCGAAGTCAACTACAAGTACCGGACCGTTTGCCATGATTCTCCTTATATATAAGAAACACATTTATAGGTGATTCAATTTATACTAATGGCGCTTTTAGACGTTGCGTTGTGCGAAACGCCGTAACTT
The DNA here is from genome assembly GCF_055700915.1 of Gardnerella sp. c10Ua_31. NCBI lineage: Bacteria > Bacillati > Actinomycetota > Actinomycetes > Bifidobacteriales > Bifidobacteriaceae > Gardnerella > Gardnerella sp. c10Ua_31. Next base: position 326,273 of record NZ_JANUYG010000001.1, read on the forward strand.
AACAAATTATAAAAATTGTAAAAATAAACAACCTTGACATAACAAGAAAGTGAACATCAAACATAACATAATTGATACTTTTAAGGTGATTTTTGTTAACACTTTAACACATTTTTTCAACAAATTCGCACGTAGTAACTAATCAAACGCACAAAAGTCAAAAGCTGTTACTATACTGAAAAAGATGGAAAAAGAGGCGAATACATTTGTTTTTTGGCCTCTATAACCAAATGGTAATGATTAAAATCGCACTGAAAAGTGCTTGAGTACAGGAGTACACATGACGAGTCCTGTTATTGGCACCCCTTGGAAGAAGCTTAACGCTCCAGTTTCCGAGGCGGCCATCGAAGGCGTAGACAAGTATTGGCGCGTTGCTAATTACCTCGCTATCGGTCAGATTTATCTTCGCAGCAATCCTCTAATGAAGGAGCCATTCACTCGCGAAGATGTTAAGCATCGTCTAGTCGGCCACTGGGGTACAACTCCAGGCCTTAACTTCCTTATTGGACACATCAACCGCTTTATTGCTGATCACCAGCAGAACACCGTGATTATCATGGGTCCAGGCCACGGCGGCCCAGCTGGTACTGCTCAGTCTTATCTTGACGGTACCTACACTGAGTACTATCCAAAGATCACCAAGGACGAAGCTGGTTTGCAGAAGTTCTTCCGTCAGTTCTCTTACCCAGGCGGCATTCCTTCTCACTTTGCTCCAGAGACCCCAGGTTCCATCCACGAAGGTGGAGAGCTTGGTTACGCTCTCTCCCACGCTTACGGCGCTGTTATGAACAACCCAAGCTTGTTCGTTCCAGCAATCGTTGGCGATGGCGAAGCTGAAACTGGTCCTTTGGCTACTGGTTGGCAGTCCAACAAGCTCGTGAACCCACGTACCGATGGTATTGTGCTTCCAATCTTGCATTTGAACGGCTACAAGATTGCTAACCCAACCATTCTTTCCCGCATTTCCGACGAAGAGCTTCACGAGTTCTTCCACGGCATGGGCTACGAGCCATATGAGTTCGTTGCTGGCTTCGATGATGAGGATCACCTTTCCATTCACCGTCGCTTTGCCGATATGTTTGAAACCATCTTCGATGAGATTTGCGATATTAAGGCCGAGGCTCAAACTAACGACGTAACTCGCCCTTACTACCCAATGATTATCTTCCGCACTCCAAAGGGTTGGACTTGCCCGAAGTTCATCGACGGCAAGAAGACCGAAGGTTCTTGGCGTGCACACCAGGTTCCACTGGCTTCCGCTCGCGATACCGAAGCTCACTTCGAGGTTTTGAAGAACTGGATGAAGTCCTATAAGCCTGAAGAGCTCTTCGATGAAAAGGGTGCTGTTAAGGAAGACGTTCTTTCCTTCATGCCAAAGGGCGAACTCCGTATTGGCGAAAATCCAAACGCCAATGGTGGTCGTATTCGCGAAGATCTTAAGCTTCCAAAGCTTGAGGATTACGAAGTCAAGGAAGTTAAGGAATTCGGTCACGGCTGGGGTCAGCTCGAAGCTACCCGTCGTCTTGGTGTTTACACTCGCGACATCATCAAGAACAACCCAGATTCCTTCCGTATCTTCGGCCCAGATGAGACCGCTTCCAACCGTTTGCAGGCTGCTTACGAAGTAACCAACAAGCAGTGGGACGCAGGCTACCTTTCTGGCTTAGTCGACGAGCACATGGCTGTTACTGGCCAGGTTACCGAGCAGCTTTCCGAGCACCAGATGGAAGGCTTCCTCGAGGGCTACTTGCTCACTGGTCGTCACGGCATTTGGAGCTCTTACGAGTCCTTCGTACACGTTATCGACTCCATGTTGAACCAGCACGCAAAGTGGCTTGAGGCTACAGTTCGCGAGATCCCATGGCGTAAGCCAATCTCCTCTGTGAACTTGCTTGTGTCCTCTCACGTATGGCGTCAGGATCACAACGGCTTCTCGCACCAGGATCCAGGCGTAACCTCCGTGCTCTTGAACAAGACCTTCAACAACGATCACGTAATCGGCATCTACTTCCCAGTGGATTCCAACATGTTGCTTGCTGTTGCTGAAAAGGCTTACAAGTCCACCAACATGATTAACGCCATCTTCGCTGGTAAGCAGCCAGCTGCTACTTGGTTGACTCTCGACGAAGCTCGCGAAGAGCTCGAGAAGGGTGCTGCTGAGTGGAAGTGGGCTTCCAACGCTAAGAACAATGACGAAGTTCAGGTTGTTCTTGCTGGTGTTGGCGATGTTCCACAGCAGGAATTGATGGCCGCTGCCGACAAGTTGAACAAGCTTGGCGTTAAGTTCAAGGTTGTTAACGTTGTTGACTTGCTCAAGTTGCAGTCCGCTAAGGAAAACAACGAAGCTTTGACTGACGAAGAGTTCACTGATCTCTTCACTGCCGATAAGCCAGTCCTCTTCGCTTATCACTCCTATGCACATGACGTTCGCGGCTTGATTTACGATCGTCCAAACCACGACAACTTCAACGTTCATGGCTACAAGGAGCAGGGCTCCACCACCACGCCATACGATATGGTTCGCGTGAACGACATGGATCGTTACGAGCTTACTGCTGAAGCATTGCGCATGGTTGATGCCGCTAAGTATGCCGACGAAATCAAGAAGCTCGAGGACTTCCGCCTCGAAGCCTTCCAGTATGCAGTCGACAAGGGTCTTGATCACCCAGACTACACCGATTGGGTATGGCCAGGCGTTAAGACCGACAAGCCAGGCGCTGTCACCGCTACCGCTGCAACCGCTGGCGATAACGAGTAGTTTTAAGCTATCAACGCTAAAATTGCTTAGCTGATTTTTAGGGAGTCAATCGAAAGGTTGGCTCCCTAAAAAATTATTCGAATAAAAAAAAAATTAATAATAAAACACATAAAAATCAAAATTTCCGCTTGTTGTTTTGCAAATAGCCTTAAAATAGCTAAGGATTCTTCGTTCGACATACAATTTTCAACGTTGAAACACGAAGAATAGCAAAAACGAAAATGCAAAGCAAAATAAAATGCAAAGCAAAATAAAATAAACACAGACGCATCAAAGGAGAAAAGTCGTGTCGTTAGTTAACGTAACTATTATTAGCGCAGATTGCGCGCAAAGTCGCAATGTTGTAGCACTAGGAGTTACAAAAGCTCTTTCTAATCATTATTCAACAACTGTTTTTAGACCATCTGCAAAGCATGATGACGCGTTTACAAGCGAATTGATAGCCGCAAGCAACACAAAACCAACGCTGGAACAAGTAATCGCAGCATCCCCATGCGCAATTCGTAAAAACAAAGACACACTAAGAGGAGATATTGTAGCTCATTACAACGAGCTGATTAGCGCAACAAACGCTCAAGGATGCGTTATTGTAGCAAGTGATTCTACTTCTGTATTTGATCCAAACTTGTTTAGATTCGATGCATCTGTTGCAGCAGACTTAGCTTCTCCTGTGTTCCTAAGCGTTTGCGCAGAAGGCAGAGATAGCAAGCAAATCTTGCAAACAATCGAAGCACAATCCGTAAGCATTAGCAAAGAATACACAAAAGTATTTGGCGTATTTGTAACTGATTGCAAAGAAGACTTAGCAAAAGAATTAAAAGAAGACTATGCTCAAAGCAATAATGGCACTCCACTTTGGACTTTGCCTTCTATAAGCGAGGCAGAGTCGAATAAATTCAGTGATTACGTTGCGAACGAAGAAATCATTAGCGCTTTGCAGCAGCCATTTGCAGCTCCTACTACCCCATATGCCTTCCAATACAGCTTGCTTGGAAAAGCTAAAGCAAATAAGAAAACAATAGTACTTCCAGAAGGCGAAGAAGATCGCATTCTAAAAGCAGCTGATTACTTGCTAGAGCGAGACATTGTAAACCTCATTATTGTTGGAGAACGCGAATCTATTCTTGCAAGAGCACAAGAGCTTGGATTAAAGTCCCTTAACAAAGCAAGCTTCCAGTCTATGAGCGACGAGGCTGTTCTTAGCAAGATGATTAGCAAGCTTTGCGAATTGCGTGCAAAGAAAGGCATGACAGAAGATCAAGCTAGAGAACAGCTTAAAGACGCAAGCTACTTTGGCACAATGCTAGTGGTACTTGGATTAGCAGACGGACTTGTTTCTGGCTCTGTTAACTCAACGGCAAATACCGTTCGCCCTGCTCTTCAAGTTATTAAAACTAAGCCTGGATCTAAGCTTGTTTCTGGCGCATTCATTATGTGCTTTAAGGATCATGTGGCAGTATTTGCAGATTGCGCAATCAACCTTAATCCAGACGCGCAACAGCTTGCAGATATTGCTCTTCAATCCGCACAAACTGCTAAAGCTTTTGGCTTAGATCCTAAGGTTGGAATGCTATCTTACTCCACTCTTGGATCTGGAAAAGGCCCAGACGTTGATCTTGTAGAAGAAGCAACAAAGATTGTAAAAGAAAGCGACCCAGACTTAAAGGTTGTTGGATCTATTCAGTTTGACGCTGCGTGGTCCGAAACTGTTGCTGCGTCCAAAGCTAAAGGCAATGATGTAGCAGGCCACGTAAATGTGTTTGTGTTCCCAGACTTATGTGCTGGAAACATTGGGTACAAGGCCGTTCAGCGCTCCAGCGGCGCGTTAGCTGTTGGACCAATCCTTCAAGGCTTAAACAAGCCTGTTAATGACTTGTCTAGAGGAGCGTTGGTTCAAGATATTATCAACACTGTTGCTCTTACAGCATTGGAAGCGCAGTTCTAATAATCGCAAGCAATAATCGCAAGCAATAATTTAATAATTGCAAGTTCTTACAATGATTTGCAAATGTAATAATAAGTAAATACAAAAGCATTTATTGGCATTCATTGTAGGAACTTGCATGTACACTTAAACATGGCAATTTACTAGCCTTATCAACACTTTATGGAGGATGCCCTCATGGCAAAAACCGTTCTTGTTATCAATTCTGGTTCTAGTTCTATTAAGTACCAGCTCGTCGATTTGGAAAGCGGCGAAGGTATTGCATCTGGTATTGTAGAAAAAATTGGCGAACCAGTTGACGGACACTACAAGCACGTATTCAATGGCGAAAAGCATGAGTTTGACGAGCCAGTGCACGATCACGAGCAAGGCTTAAAGCGCGTACTCGGTTTCTTCGAGGAATATGGTCCAAATCTTTCCAAGTCTGGAATCGTAGCTGTTGGACACCGCGTTGTTCAGGGTGGCTTAACATTCCCTAAGCCTGCATTAGTGAACAAAAAGACCATTAATAAGGTGAAGGATTTGGCTGTTTTGGCTCCACTTCACAACGGCCCAGAAGCTGTTGGCGCTGAAGTTATGACTGAACTTTTGCCAGATGTTCCACAAATTATGGTGTTTGACTCTTCGTTCTTCCACGATTTGCCACAGGTTGCTGCGACTTACGCATTGAACAAAGATATTGCAAACCAGTACCACATTCGTCGCTATGGCGCTCACGGCACTTCCCACGAATACATTGGCTCTGTAGTTCCAAGCGTTGTTGGAAAGCCTGCAGAAGGCTTAAAGCAGATTGTTTTGCACATTGGTAATGGCGCTTCTGCTTCTGCTCAGGTTTCTGGCAAGCCAATTGAAACTTCTATGGGCTTAACGCCTCTCGAAGGTTTAATGATGGGCGGCCGCACTGGAGATATTGACCCAGCTGTAGTGTTCCACCTTATTCGCAACGCTCACATGAACGTAGACGAGCTTGATACGCTCTTTAACAAGCGTTCTGGCATGATGGGCATGACTGGCCACGGCGATTTGCGCGATATTCATAAGCTCATCGCAGAAGGCGACGAAGACGCTAAGCTTGCTCTTGGCGTGTACGTTCACCGCATTGTTGGCTACATTGGCAACTACACAGCTCAAATGGGCGGCGTGGACGTTATCACATTCACCGCTGGCGTTGGCGAAAACGACGAGATTGTTCGCGCTCTTGTATGCGAAAAGCTTGCTCCATTCGGCGTTAAGCTCGATAAAGAGAAGAACTTGGTTCGTTCTAAGGAGCCACGCATTATTTCCACTCCAGATAGCTCTGTGATTATTGCTGTAATCCCAACTAACGAAGAGTTGGCAATCGCTCGAAAGTCTGCACAAATCGCAGAAGCTGGAGTCGATTCTTACGGCAACAAGTTTGAGCGCTAAATCGTAGTGTAAAACAACGTAACGTAAAAACGTAACACATAAATAATCCCGGGTTAAAAAAACTCGGGATTATTTGTTATTTAGGCTCACTATTCAAGCTAACTATTCAAGCTCACTATTCGAGCATCTTATTCCACATACCAGGAAAATCAGGGATCGTTTTGCGCGTAGTGGCAATATTTTTTACTCTTATATTAGATATACGAAGACCTAACATTGATGCAAAAGTTGCCATTCTGTGATCCGCATAAGTCTCCATCACTTCCCCATGCATATTTTTGCTAGGAATAATACGAATTCCATCATCTAGCTCATCAGCGCCTATTCCAACGCGATTTAGTTCCGTAACTATTGCACTCAAGCGGTTCGTTTCGTGTCCTCTTAAATGCGCAATACCGTGCAACTCGCTTACACCATCTGCAAACGCAAGAATCGCAGCAATACTTGGAGCAACCTCGCCAGCAGCAGCCAAATCAAGCGACTTAATTGCGTGAATTTTGCCGCTACCAGTTACGCACAATGTTGAAGAATCTGCGCTAGAATGCTCAAAAACAATTTTTGCGCCCATTTGCTCTAGAATCCCAGGCAACAATCCCCCAGGCTGAGTTGTTTTAAGCGGCCAATTAGGGATTTTAACGCATCCGCCAGCAATCAACGCTGCTCCAATAAAAGGCGCTGCGTTAGAAAGATCTGGCTCTACAACAACTTCATCTGGCAAAGTCAAATCATGCTCTTTAATACGCCATACTCCGCTTTCTGGCATATCTACTACTCCGCCAGCTTTGCGCACGTCTTCCATTGTCATTTGAATATGAGGCATACTAGGCAATTTGCTTCCAATATGCTCTATTTGTAATCCTCCTGGAATTCGAGATGCAATTAGCAGAAGCGCAGATATAAATTGAGACGACGACGAAGAGTCAATGCGAATAACGCGATTATTGCAAGAATTTTGCGCACAATTTACACCATATGATTCAAGATTTTTGGGCGGAATAACGCTAAATGGTAAGAATCCGACTTTTCCGTGATATACGATTTTTGCGCCTAGCTGTTCCAATCCATCTAGAACAGGCTTCATTGGACGAGCATACGCTTGCTCATCTCCATCAAATTTCACACAATTATTTGCAAACAGCGCTAAAGCTGTTACAAAACGCATAACTGTTCCAGCCAAGCCACAATTAACAACCGCACAATCATCTACGCTAAAAACGCCATTTTTGGGCGGAATAACACAAACTGCTGTGCCGTCGCGGCTTAGCGAATCGCATTTAACTCCAAATACGCTTAGCGCGTTAATCATAAGTTCCGTATCTCTTGATCTCAGCAATCCCTTTAGAACAACTGGCTTTTTACCAAGAGCTGCCAAAATCAAGTATCGATTAGATAACGACTTGCTTCCAGGAATATTCACTGTTGCATTCAAAGGAGTATTGCATGATGGAGCTTGCCAAACATCATCATGATTATAAGAATTCATTATTCCGCTCATATTATGAATACTATCTATGAATATGTACGCATTGCAATTTTCAAAATGATTTACATATGAATAAACGCATTATGCCAATATCCTGTTTGTATTGACGCATATAAAGCAATAGTAGGAACAGCAATGCAAATTGCATAAAATATCCAATCGTATGCTGTTAACTTCGATTTTCGCGCTGGAACACGTTTAATACTACTTCCAAAAGCCCTAGCTTCCATAGCTGTAGCAAGCTTAGTGCCTCTGCGAATAGATAACACGAGCAAACCAAAAGATTGCGAAAGCATACGCTGTAACGCTTTACCATCCGATATACCACGAGACCTTCGAGCTAAACCAAAAGCACGCCAATCATTTTGTAATAGACTAAACATTCTCAATCCAGCTAATGCTCCGTACACAAATCGTGGAGAAAAATGCAAAATCTGTACTAAGCCGTCTGCTAAATCAGTTGGATCTAATCCAATGGCTAATATAACGCCTGGAACTGCTACAGATGCAACACGAACAAAGGTACAAATTGCCAAATACAATGATCCTTGGCTTATATGCATCCAGCCAAACTTAAATATATCATCTCCAGAACTTTGACCATATAAAAGAACCGATATAAAACTACCCGAAGCAGCAATCCAAACTGGCCAAGTATGACGTAAAACATACCAAGGAGTTACTCCAGCAATTGCAAATAACAGTATATCTAAACCAAATGCAATAGAAGCAGAAACAATATCTAATGTAACAAACATAGGCAAGCAGAGTAATAACGCTCCAATAAAACGACTTATTGGATTGAGCTTACGAATAAACCAAGAAGGCGAAACTAGTCGTTCACTTTCTAAACGTTTAGAAGACGCTGTTACATCAATATGCGAAACTTTTAATAAACTTTCAAAATCTTTAACTTGAATACTAGACGATTCTTCTGCACTACTAGTTTTATTCACTTCTACTCATTCCCTTCACTATAGTTATGAGCGGACACTGCGATTTTTTCGTGACTCAACTCTTATTACTCTGGCATCTAAAGACTTTACAAGCTCGTCATCGTGAGTAACAACAATCACCGCTGAGCCACTATCGCGTATTTGCGCAATAAGTTTTACCATTGCTGTCCAAGTTCTAAAATCTTGCCCAAAAGTAGGCTCATCCATAATAACAACACGCGGAGCGGCAGCTAAAAGCGTAGCTACAGAAAGTCTACGTTTTTCTCCTCCAGATAATGTATAAGGATTAGCAAGAGCAAAACGCTTCAAATCCATACGTTCAAGCATGCTATCGGCAATATCGTAAGCTTCCTTTTCGCTTTTTCCTTGCTTTTTAGGGCCTACAGCAACTTCGTCTCTTACAGAAGATGTTATAAATTGATGTTCTGGCTCCTGAAACACCATGCCAACTCGCCCTAGCAATTCTTGACTTTTCCAAGTAAAAAGATTATTTTCACGTCGTTTTGGAACATACTTTTCCATCATGCACACACTGCCAGCAATTGGTTTTAATAATCCTGCAATCGTTAACGCTAGCGTGGTTTTACCAGCACCATTAGGCCCCATTAAAGCCGTTACTTCGCCAAAACGAAAAGCTACATTAACATGTTCTGCTAGTGGCAGAGTTCTTCCAAAAGAGCAATCATTAGTATAGAGCGCAACAGATTCTTCCGCATCTTTGATTTCGCTATTGATTTCGCTATTGATTTCGCTATCGCAACGTTTAGGTGCAAAAGATTCAACTGTTCTTCCTGGAACCCAAGCACCACCTTTTGCGAGCATATCGCCATATTTTTCAAAAACATCCTCAGGCTTACCGTCTGCAATAACGCATCCTACATTTGCATCATTATTATTTTCGTTTTTTCCAATAACAATAACTCTATCAATCAAATCCAGCCACACATCAATATGATGTTCAACTACAATCATTGTAGAACCTGTTTTTTTAAGAATATTCGCCACAGCATCATGAACTTGCTGAACACCTTTAGGATCTAGATTAGCTGTAGGCTCATCTAAAAGCAGCAATCCAGGATGCATTGCAAGCACTCCTGCTAAAGCAAGACGTTGCCTTTGGCCTCCCGATAAAGATTGTGTTGAGCGTCTAAGACCCTGACTTCCTTGAGTAATATTGTCTAAACCAACAGCTTTTAGCGAAAGCTTTACGCGGTTCCAAGTCTCTTCGCTATTAACTCCAAGATTCTCACTTCCAAAAGCTACGTCGTCGCCTACTCTTTCAAGAATGATTTGAGAATCTGGATCTTGCATAACAAGTCCAACTTTTCCGCGAGCGTCTCTAGCATGAACACCACCGATTAGAAGGCTACCTTCTTCCATGCCTTCTGTTTCATCACCTAAAACACCTGCTAAACCAGCCATAAACGTGCTTTTCCCAGCGCCAGAAGCACCTAAAAGCAACACATGCTCGCCAGGCTTAATATCAATATTTACATTCCTTAACACAAAATCTTTGCGCGTAGCGTGTCTCCAACCCCAGTCTTTAGCAACTACGCTAGCTGGAGTCCACTCGTTTTTATCAACAAATTGCATACAAACAAACTTTCATTGCATAGCAAAATCTAAAAATAGCAAAATCTAAAAATCTAAAAATTGCATAACACAATTTCAAAAAATATAAAACATAAAACAAGTACAAAATATAAGCATCATACGAGTAAACTACCGTGTTTTTGCATTTTGAGCATTAAACACGATAGTTTACAAGTTGCAATTAGTATTTAGATATAACTCACACTAATGCTTGAGGACGGCCCGATTCAAAACGATCAAGCACACCAGTTGCAGCTAATGCCTTTTGAACAAGCCACACAACAATACCTGCAACAATAAGGCCAGAAATAATAGAAGTAATGAGATTTGCAATAACATATTGAGCATTCCAGCCTTGACCGCCGCTAACCCAATTGTAGATAAAGCAAGCTACGCCTGCTAACGATCCAGATATTGCAGTGGAAAGCAAATTCCATGTTTTGTACATAAAGAAAATGAATGCGAGTTCAGCGCCAACGCCTTGAATAATACCGACGATTAACGATCCGCCAACACCCCACTGATTTCCTAACATAAGTTCCACAAAAGCAGCAAGCGTTTCGGCAAACAATGCAGCGCCAGGCTTACGCACGATTATTGCAGCTAAAGGTCCAGCAAAAAGCCAAAAACCATTAGATAAACCTTCAGCACCAGGCAATAAGCTTGCAAAAAGATTAGTAGGAGCTGCGCACACAATATCCCAAGCCCAGAATAATACGCCAGATGCAACAGCGATAATAGCAGCTATGACGATATCAAGAATACGCCAGCGATTAGAATGTTCCATTGAAACATTAGTCATAATAAGTGCCTTTCTTCAATATTGAAAGATTTGGGCACGGGAAAAGAGCGACATCCGTTGCTAACATTACTTAGCACACGTTCAATCGGTCGAAGCTTCCGCTTCCTCTCAGCCAGAAACGGCTCCCGAGTCAAATATTTATAATCACAGTGTAAGAATGTAATGCAAATAATACATCAAAAACTTACCTACACAAGAATACACATAGAGTGCTTTTTTGTATAGTAGATGTTCAAAAAACAAGCAGATATAAAAAAGTCGGGGTGACAGGATTCGAACCTGCGACATCCTGCTCCCAAAGCAGGCGCGCTACCAAACTGCGCTACACCCCGATGCTTTCTAGCTGATTACCAGCTCCAAGCACAATCAAATACAATAGCGCACATTGCAGACAAACGCAAATTTGCAACACGCGCGATAGAATAGAACAAGCATTGAAAAATAGGAAACGGATTTTAGAGGTTCATATGGGGCGTTTTCAACGTGCAGAAGCAGCTGGATTAATCGCTTTTCTAGCGTGCGCATTATTTGGCATGATTGTAATGTCTATATACATAAACACAATGCCAGCAATATGGCAAGTTACACAACGCTTGTTTACAATGGCGTCTGGAGTGGTTGCCGCTTGCAGCATGTGCACTTTTGTAGTCGGATATTTAAGAACACACAAAGGAATACTTAAAAAGAATTGGTTGCAAATCGCAAAACACGCTTTTGAAATAATCGCGCTTTCTACGATTTATGGCGCAACAATGCTACTTATGTCTTTTGCTCTTCTTTCTATAATCAATAGCATTATTGGAAGAAGTGCCGTAAACACTTATCTTCCTGTTCTTTGTTGCGCATTAAGCGGAATTGTTGGATACGCAACTCTTGTACAAGCAGAACTTTTAGAAGCAAAAACCGTTGCTTCGCTTCTTCCACTATTTGTGATTTCTGGAGCTGCAACTGCTGGATTAACTTCCGACGACCCGTATTGGTACAACAATAACTTCTCTCAACTAGGAGACAGAACAACGTTTGCAGCAAGCATGTTTAATGCAACGCTAATTCTAGCTGGAATATGCATTATTATTACAAGCTACTTTGCTATAACCGAGTTTGTTGCAACACAGCACGAAATCTTGCAAAATAAGGGCACTAACACTACAAAGCATTTTAAGACTCGAACAACCATTATGGCAGCTTTGCTAATTCTTGGAGGAATAGCGTTTATTGGGATTGGAACGTTCCGCTACACTCCTCACCCAGTTATACACGATTTATGTGCTAGAGGTGTTACTGGTCTTATTTGCACAATGCTTATATGCCTTCCATGGCTTGCCCCTAGGCTTTCTAAAACATTCTACGTTGCTTCGGATTTAGCTGTTATTCTTACTGCTTGGGTTGGAAATCAATGGGTTCATGGCAATAACACTTTAACAAATGTAGAAGCTTTATCTTGTTTACTATTTTTAGGGTGGATAATAGTGTTTTCAAGGCAAGTCGCAGCTATGCAAAGCGACCGTTTAAGGTCTTAAGTCAAATCTTAAATAATGTATTAAATAATGTATTAAATAATGCATTAAATCAAGATATTAAATCAAGATATTAAAAATGTGACCTACAACCAGCTAAAATCAGCAAAATCATAGGTCACAATTAATTAATTTGCTTATATTATTCTTAATATTATTCTTGCTTCTCACTCATAAGAAGAAGGAAACTTCTTGATTGAGCAACAATATTAAAACCAGATTCGTAATGCAATTGCGGACCTTTTGGATTATGAGTGTCTACAACAAGAGTCCACTTTTCGCCATAACGCTTATCTGGCAAAGTGAAAGTTATAGGCTCGTAATGCGCGTTGAAAATAAGAATAAAGTCATTATCGACCATTCTACTTCCGTACCAATCGGTTTCTGGAATATCTGAACCATTCAAATAAATCATCACCGAAAGCGCATGAGTATTACTCCAAGCTTCCATATCCATTACGGAACCCGTGTGATCAAACCACTCTACTTGCGGAATCTCTGAAGCATCGTCCGAAGGCATACGACCAATAAAGAACCTACGCCTATGCAAAACAGGGTGATCTAGTCTTAAATGAATAAGCTTAGAAACAAAGTCAAACATATCTTTTTGAGTGGAATCAAAATCCCAATTAATCCAAGAAATAGCATTATCTTGGCAATATGCGTTGTTGTTTCCATTTTGAGTACGCATAATCTCGTCTCCAGCGCAAATCATAGGAATGCCCTGGCTCATTAGCAAAGTTGAGAAAAGATTTCGCATTTGGCGCTGACGAAGCTCGTTAACATCGTGAATATTTGTAGGGCCTTCTACTCCGCAATTCCACGAACGATTGTCGTTAGCACCGTCGTTATTGCCTTCCTTATTTGCTTCATTATGCTTTTCGTTATAGCTCACCAAATCGTTCATAGTAAAGCCGTCGTGAGCAGTAATAAAGTTTACAGAAGCTACAGGCTTACGACCATTTTGCTCATATAAATCGGAGCTTCCCATAAGTCGGCTTGCAAACTCAGGCAAAGTCGAAGGCTGCGAGCGCCAAAAATCGCGTACACAATCGCGGTAGCGGCCATTCCACTCGGACCAGCTTGGAGGGAATCCGCCAACTTGGTATCCGCCAACGCCAATATCCCAAGGCTCTGCAATAAGCTTTACGCTAGAGATAATAGGGTCTTGCTCAATAATGTCGAAGAATGCAGAAAGCTTATCTACTTCTTGGAATTGACGAGCTAGCGTTGCTGCCAAGTCGAATCGGAATCCATCAACATGCATTTCCGTAACCCAATATCGCAAGCTATCTGTGATTAATCGCAAGGCTTTAGGAGATCGCATAAGAAGCGAGTTTCCTGTGCCAGTAGTGTCAAAATAATGACGCTGATCGTTGTCTACTAAGCGATAGTAAGCACGATTGTCGATTCCCCTAAAGCTTAAAGTTGGGCCCCTATCGTTTCCTTCTGCAGTGTGATTGTAAACAACGTCTAGAATAACTTCCATTCCTGCAGCATGATATGCCTTAACCATTGCCTTAAACTCGTTTACTTGCTCGCCGCGCTGACCAGAGCTTGAATACGAGTTTTGAGGAGCAAAGAAGCCAATTGTGTTATATCCCCAATAGTTGCTTAAACCTTTATTTTGTAAGAAAGAATCGTTTACAAATTGATGAATAGGCATAATCTCAATGGCAGTAATTCCAAGCTTTTTTAAGTAAGATATTACGCTTGGATGAGCTAATCCAGCATACGTTCCGCGGATTTCGGGAGGAACATTACGATTTAGATTCGTCATTCCTCTAACATGAGCTTCGTAAATCACGCTATCGTGATACGGAATCATTGGGTGCTGGTCGTTCCCCCAATCAAAATATGGGTTTATAACAGCAGCTTTCATAGTGTGATCTGCAGAATCCAAAGTGTTCATTGCTGCTAAATCATCTGGATTTGCAAACCAATAAGAAAACAGGCTCTCGTCGCCGTCAATATTTCCCTCAATCGCTTTAGCATATGGGTCTAAAAGCAGCTTGTTTGGATTACACCACAATCCATGATTTGGATCATACGGACCGTGAACTCTATAGCCGTATCTTTGGCCTGGCTGTATTCCAGATATGTAAGTATGCCAAACGTAAGAATTCTGCTCAGTCATATCGATGCGCGTTTCGTTGTCTTGCTCATCAAACAAGCACAACTCAACATGCTTTGCTACTTCGGAAAACAATGCGAAGTTTACGCCCGCGCCATCGTAGGTAGCTCCAAGCGGATACATAGAACCTGGTCTAATTTGCATAATTCAAGTATTGCATATATTTATATAGTTTTCATCAATACATAAGGCGATTCTTAAAAAAGATTAAACTTTTGCATAATGCAAGCTTTTTTAGAAAATAAAAAAATCCTTTATTAAACAGTATGATTTTTCCCTAGATTAAAGGCAACACGCCGAAGTATAGCCTTTAACCACATTGCTCTAAAAAGCTAGAAAAAAGATTTTGAGCTTGATGAAATTGCATCATGATAAACGAAGAAGACATGATATTAGATATACAACAAGAAGATATACAACAAGAAGAGCTGCTAAGCCGCGTAGCAAAAGTCGAAGAACAACTATGCGACTTTTCAATACCAAATAAAACAATAGGCAGCCTTGGCGAAGAATACACGTCACTAAAACTAATGCTTAAAAATTGGATTTTGCTAGATAGAAATTGGCATAGCCGTTTTGGAGAACTTGATGTTGTAATGATGAACACAGAAGGAATAATCGTATTTATTGAAGTAAAAACGCGTAGAAGCATACGTTTTGGCACTCCTCTAGAAGCAGTAACAGAAGAAAAACGCATAAAAACGCATAAAGCTGCATTTAATTGGCTAGAAAATCACAAAATGTTTAAGCATAGAAGAATACGATTCGACGTTGTATCAATACTTATTTCCAAAAACAAAAACATTCAAATACACCACATTTTAGGAGCATTCTAATGATTATTGGAAACGCATTATCTGTAGGACTACTTGGGTTAAAGGCCTTTACAATACAATTGCAAGCATTTATATCTAGCGGCCTGCCTGGATTCTCAATTATTGGCCTTCCCGATACTTCTTTAAGCGAAGCAAGAGAACGAGTTAAATCGGCATACATGTCTTTGCGATGCGAATGGCCAGACACAAGGCTAACAGTAAATCTTTCTCCTGCTTCTATGCCAAAAAGTGGAGCATCTTACGACCTTGCAATCGCAGCAAGCATACTAAGCGCCAGAGGAATTATTCCACTTAGCGAGCTAGAAAACACTATTATTTTAGGCGAGCTTAATTTAGACGGATCCGTTTTACCAATTCAAGGAATGCTGCCAATCGCACTATACGCTAAGCAAAAAAATATTACAAAAATGATTATTCCATACGGAAATCTTGAAGAAGCAAAGCTAGTAAATGGGATTGAAGCAATTGGCATTAAGCATATTTTGGATTTAGTAGACGAGCTAAATGGAAAATTAGAAGACGAAGCTAGGCCGATTGCCGAAAAGAACAGAGAACGCGCACTAAATGCGATTAACAAGTACGACCACATTAGAGTAGAAGAAAGAGAAAAAGCTGGCGATTTGAGCAATGCTAATAGCAACGCAATTAAATGCCCGAGCAAAAATATGGCAGATAACGTTGAGCCTGTAAATAACGATAAACCATTAAACGAAATTGGTGACATGTCGGAAGTATTAGGCCAAGAGCACACAAAGTGGGCTTTGCAAGTGGCGGCAGCTGGAGGACACCATGTTATGATGATAGGCCCTCCTGGGTCTGGAAAAACAATGCTAGCTTCTAGAATGCCGAGCATAATGTGCCCTCTTAACGAACAAGAGCAGCTAGAAGTGGCATCTATTAGGTCGCTTTGCGGAACACTTCCCTACTACGGAATAACGGACGTTCCGCCTTTTGAAGCACCTCATCACACTTCTTCTGCAGCATCTCTTATAGGAGGCGGCGCAGGTTTAGCCAAGCCTGGAATCATAACTCGCGCGCATTGTGGAGTTTTATTTATGGACGAAGCTCCAGAATTTTCGCCACGAGTTTTGCAAACACTTAGAGAACCATTGGAATCTGGGCATATTGCTGTTTCTAGATCTAAAGGAACAACGCTGTATCCTGCTAAATTCCAACTAGTTATAGCAGCAAACCCGTGCCCATGCGGATATGCGTACGGAAACGGAGAGCGATGCACTTGCAAAGAGAAGGAACGCATACGCTATTTTTCTAGACTTTCTGGCCCAATTTTAGACAGGATTGATATTCAAATGGATGTTCCGCCAGTAGAAAAAATCATAACCAGAAAAGCCATGTTAGAAAACGGCGCAAGTCAAATGTCGGAAAAGATTTTGACTAGCGCAATGATGCGTGAAAATGTAAAGAACGCAAGACTTGTTGCACAAGATCGTTTTAAGAAACTTGGTTGGAGTTGCAACGCTCAAGCTTCTGGAACGTGGCTTAGAAAATACACATCTCAAAAAGCGATTGAGCTTATAAATAAGTCTCTTGAAAACCACAAGTTGAGTTTACGCGGCGCAGATAGAGCACTTAGACTTGCTTGGACTTTGGCAGATCTTTGTGGTCGCACTTGCCCAGATTTAACCGATATGGCTCAAGCAATTAGCTTAAGGACAAGAATATGATTAGTACAGATAATGCAAATAATGCAAATGCTGTAAATATGACCAATGCAGCAAATATAACAAACACGCAAACAAGTGATATTTATGCAATAAATGACGATACTTTAGCGCGAGCAATACTAACGTTTTGTGTAGATGGAGCAGACGCAATAATGTACACGCTTACTATAGGAACTGTTAATGCTGCAAGCATTGTAGATGCACTATATTCTATTTGCGAATCAATCACTAAAAGCACAAGCAAAATAAGCAATAAACAATTAGAGCTTGATTTTCCAACAAATAGTCATCAAAAAGATTCGAGCGAAAATAAACAGCAAGAATGCAATACCGATTCAAGCACAAACGATTTAGACAATGTGCTTACAAACATTGTAAAAAATCACCCACAAATCAAGGTTTTAGAAAAATGCTTTTTGGAAGGTCTTAAAATTTGGGGCGGTAAAAGTGCAAACAATAAAAATGAAGTAAATAATTTTGCTGTATTGCATAAATCTGTTAAAAAATGGTGCCTACGAATGAAAAAACTACCTTTTTGGGATGCAAACAAACTCAAAAAATGGTTTAGCTCAAGCGGATCACAATGGATTATATCTCCAAAAAGCAAGTATTGGCCTAAACAATTACAAGATTTAGCAACAAAATGCAAAGTCGCTCCCCCACTTTGCTTATGGGGAATTGGAGACCCAAACGCTCTTATTCAATGCAAACAGCCACTTGCAATCGTTGGATCTAGAGGATGCAATGACTACGGGTACGAACTTAGCTTTACTTTCGCAAAATCGTGCGCTAAAAAAGGGCACACAATTGTTTCTGGCGGAGCTTACGGAATTGACGCTGCAGCACATTGGGGAACATTAGACGCATTGGATTGCCACGCAATAAACGCAAGTCCTGTAGGTAAAACAATAGTCGTTTTTGCTGGAGGACTAAACAATATGGGACCAAGCAGCAATGCTCAACTTTTTAACGCAATACTTGCAAGCGGAGGCGCATGCATAAGCGAGCTTTGCCCCGAAACTATTCCAGAAGCACGCAGATTCTTGCTAAGAAACCGCCTTATTGCAGCACTTGCCAGCAAAGTCATAGTTTCTCAAGCTAGATTAAGGTCGGGAGCGTTAAACACAGCAAATTGGGCATTGGAACTAAACCGAGAATTGTATGCTGTTCCTGGAGATGTAACTTTGCCAAATAATGCTGGATGCAACATGCTTATTCATGACGGAAAAGCTATGATGATATGCTCACACAGAGATATAGAAGACATCTACCCTAATTCACACCATTATTTACCACATTCACTAAGTAACAACGAAAGCATTCCAGACACTTGCAATGATTTACAAAAGCTTATATTAAAAGCGATTCACAAATGCAAGCACAACAAAGTATGTGCAAATATAGACAATATTCACGAAGCTATTGCAAAATCAGAAACAAATGGCGATTTTTCAATATCGCAAATATCAGGAGAGCTTGCGATTCTTGAGTTAGATGGATTAATCAAAAGTCAAAATGGCGTTTTTAGCATAAATCGAAAAAAGACTTAAGTCTTAAATAAAAGTCTTAAAGTCTTAAATAAAATGCGAAAAATATGAGAAAATAAGTGTTATGCAATCAAACTTTGAGCAAAGCGAATCAAACGCAAAAAGTCAAGAAAAAAGCGAACAAATAAAAATAAATAACTCGTTTTACAACGTTTTAATTATTGGAGCTGGAGCCGCAGGACTTTCAGCTGCATTAGGCTTAGTAAAGTCTAAAGAATACCAAACGCTAAAAACGCACGGAAAACAGCCTAAAATACTAGTGATTTGCAAGCTTCAAGCGTTAAGATCTCATACAGGCTCTGCCGAAGGCGGAATTGCAGCATCATTAGGAAACGTAGAAAAAGATTGCTGGCAATGGCACTATTACGACACTGTTCACGGAGGCGACTGGCTAAGCGATCAAGACGCAGCAAAAATGCTGGCAAAAGAAGCTAGAGACACAGTTATTGAACTTGAACACTTTGGAGTTGCTTTTTCTAGAACAAAAGACGGTCACATTAATCAAAGATTCTTTGGAGGCCATACTGCAAACTTTGGAAAACAGCCAGTTAGGCGAGCTGCGTACGCTGCAGATAGAATCGGCCACCAAATTCTATACAGCTTGTGGCAAAAATGCTTAGAAGAAAACATTGAAATTAGCGAAGAAATTTACGTTACAGACATTGCAATAAATAGCGAAACAAACAGCGTAGAAGGAGTTATAGCGCTAAACGAAAAAACAGGAAGCGTAGAAAAAATAAGCGCAAACAATGTTCTTATTGCAACTGGAGGCGCTGGAAGACTATTTGCAACAACTTCTAACTCCTGGGATTTAACTGGAGACGGAATGGCTTTAGCGCTAAATACTGGATTGCAATTAGAAGACATAGAGTTTATACAATTCCACCCAACTGGATTAGCACACACTGGAATATTACTTTCGGAAGCCGCGCGAGGAGAAGGCGGAGTGCTTAGGAATTGCAAAAACGAAGCTTTTATGAAGAACTACGATAATACGCACGCGGATTTAGCACCAAGAGACGTAGTTAGCAGGGCGATTATAGCAGAAGTTGATGCTGCTCGAGGCGTAGAAGACACAACTAGCAACGTTGATAAAAAAGATTGCGTTTGGCTAGACATGACTCATATAGAAAAAGAGCATATGTTGGAGACTCTTCCGCAAGTTGTTGAGACGATTGAAAAATATGCGCATTTAGATCCTTCAAAAGATCTTGTACCTATTAAGCCTACTGCACACTACACAATGGGCGGAATACCAATCACTCTTAACAGCCAAGTCTATAAGTTAGATAGAGGGAAAAAACAAAGTATAAAGGGATTATACGCTGCTGGAGAATGCGCTTGCTCGGGAGTACATGGCGCTAATCGCCTTGGCGGAAACTCGCTTCTTGACGCTTGCTTATTTGGAAAAATCGCAGGAAAATCTATTGCAAAAAACTTGCAAAATCAAGAAGAAACTCAAAATCAAGAAGAAACTCAAAATCAAAATAATTTGCAAAACAAAATCCAAAAAATAGACGAGTTAGCTAAAAAGCGAATCCAAAAAATACGCGCTCTTATGCAAAGCGAGAACGATTCAAAAGATGAGCAAAATCCATACATGCTTTTAGATGCTCTAGAAGAGATTATGGAAACAGCTGTTGCAGTAAGATGCAACGAACAGAGCATTAAAGAAGCTTTGCAAAAAATAGATACGCTTATTATTCCAAAAGCTAAAATGCTTATTTTGCATTCTAAAAATCTTGTTTTTAATCAAGAACTAACAGCTATTTTGGAATTGAAAAACTTGATTACATTTGCAAAAGCAGTTTTGCAAGCATCACTTGCAAGGCATGAATCTAGAGGATCTTTTACAAGATTGGATTATCCACAGCATAACAACAGCCAAAATCCGCAACATTCTATAGTGGATTTAAGTGGAAAAGTGCAAAATATTCCAGTTGTAGTAGTGGATTTTGACCCAAATCGTCCAATTAACGCTCAAAATGCTAGCGAAATTAAAGAAATTATTACAAAAATCAATTAATTTGCAACACGCCGAAGCAAAGAGTTAAAAAAGATGTTATAGTTCTATCTGTTGTCTAAAACACCCGTCCGGGTGGCGGAATGGTAGACGCGCTAGCTTGAGGTGCTAGTGCCTATTTGTACAGGCGTGCGGGTTCAAGTCCCGCTCCGGACACAAAATAAAGTCTTGCTGAGAAATCAGCAAGACTTTTTTGTTTCGTATTCGCAAACACTAATCGCGTAGCTAATCACGCTAGTTAATCACGCTAGTTAATCACGTAGCTAATCACGCTAGTTAATCACGTAATTCCAAGGGTCAAAAGCTCTACCAATCCAAGAAACATCTAATGATTCACCAAAATTCTTATATATAGAATCGTGAATATCTTTAACAGCATACTTAAACCACAAAGATTCAATAGCGCTATGAGGAGTGTTTATAAGCATAGGCTTAATAATATTAGAGTTTGCTAGTTGCGATTCATAAATAGCTTGCTCGTACGCGTCCGTTGCAGGATGATGTCTTAAATCACTTGTTACATACACGTCCGCGCCACAAGCGCGAACTTCATCGAATAAGGAATCACCAGATCCTGGAAGAACAGCTATTTTACTAACCATTGCATCAACATCTCCGCACACTTGAACACCTAGCTTAGTAGCAGGTAAAGCGTTGAAAACGCGCATAGCAAACTCTTTAAGTGTGATTTTTTGCTCAAGCACTCCAACTCTGCCAAGCCCAATAGAAGGGTTATTATTTGCTGGAACAAGAGGGTGCAAATCCTTAAGGCCAAAAGCATTAGACGCAGCATCTGCTACTCCCCTAAAAGCTGCATCCGCATTAGTGTGACCAACCCACAATCCGCAACGATTTTCAATAAGAGTTTGAACTATTTTTCCGCGAACAGAAAAACCAGAAACTTCGTGAACCGACTTAAAAAACAAAGGATGGTGCGAAACAATCAAATCAGCACCCATTTTGCATGATTCTTCAACAGCTTCTAAAGTTGGATCCGATAAGCAAACAATTTTATTAACTTTATGCGAAGGATTTCCAACGATTAATCCTGGATTATCCCAAGGCTCAGCGAGACACAGAGGATACAAGTCTTCTAAAACATTAACAATCTCACCTAAAGTTGCCATATTCACACCTTTACAATAATCCTACAGTGGTCTTTACAATAATTCTCACAAACAAAATCAATGCGCAGCAAGCTGCCAATCAGCACCAACTCCAGTAGAAACACTAAGCGGAACAGAAAGCTCAACAGTATGTTCCATAGCATTTTTAACAATATCTTCTACAACATCCGCCTCGCCATGAGCAATCTCAAGAACAAGTTCGTCGTGGATTTGCAAAATCACGCGACTCTTAACATTAGCTTTTCGCAAATCATCGTCTACTCTAATCATTGCAAGCTTCATAATGTCTGCAGCACTTCCCTGAATAGGAGCGTTTAGAGCAGCTCGTTCTGCAGCTTCTCTAGATGCCCTGTTCGTAGAATTTAACTTTGGGAAATATCTTCTTCTACCAAACATTGTTTGAGTGTATCCAAGCTTTCTAGCTTTATCTACTAAAGACTCCAAATAGTCGTGTACTGCACCAAAAGTATTAAAATACTTTTCTTTAAGAACTTCTGCAGCAGCAGGACTAATTCCTAGTTGCTTTGCAAGACCATACGTACTGAGTCCATACGCTAACCCGTAGCTCATTGCTTTAACGTGGCTACGCTGATCTGCACTAACTTGCTCTATTGGAATCCTATAAACTAAGCTCGCTACAAACTTATGAAAATCAACACCAGACTGGAAAGCATCAATAAGCGTTTTATCTTCAGAAGCATGAGCCATAATTCTAAGTTCCACTTGCGAATAATCGCAGCTCATAAGCTGCTCATAGTCTCTTCCTGGAACAAAAGCCGCTCTAATCTCCCTACCATCAACATTCTTGTTTGGTATATTTTGCAAATTTGGGTCCGAAGAACTTAATCGACCAGTAGCAGCAATAGTTTGCTCAAAAGTTGTGTGAATCCTACCGTCTTTATATCTTGCAGCATCAATAAGGCTTTGAACAATTTGCTTTAATTTATTAGTTTCTCGATACTTAAGCAAAGCGCCTAAAAATTGACTTGACTTTTCATCTGGATCAATTTTTGCATACAACGCTTGTAAAGCTTCTGCATTAGTAGTATATGAGCCACTTTTTGTTCTACGAGTAGGCTTTAGACCCATGTCTTCGAACAGCAATTGCTGAATTTGCTTAGGACTTTGCAAATTTATTGGCTTAGCTGCAACGTCTAGCGCCATTTTTTGAGCAAAATTCGCTTCACTTGCAAAATTATCTTTCATAGACGCAAGTCGTAGCATATCTACAGCAGCGCCCGTATCTTCCATCTTCCTTAAAACTCTAGAAACAGGCATTTCAACGTCTATCATTAAGCCAGTTTGCTTGCGCTCATCCAACTTTTTCGCATATTGTTTAGAAAGCAAACGTATAGTCAAAGCTGTTTCTAGCATGCTTTCTTCTAATTCTTTGTTATCTTGACTTTGCGAATATTGCTCTTTAGAATCTTGGCTGCTATCAATATCAAAATCAAGTTTGCCTTGCGTCGGTTCATCGTTTAATTGCGAAGAGCCTATATGAATATTCAAAACATGCTCAGCCATATCGCAAAGATTTTCGTTCTTAAAATCTGGCTCAATTAAGTAAGATGCTAAACGAGTGTCGACTAGTGGGCTAAAAGAATAATTATCTTCTACGACTCTTAGAGACGCTAAAAGAGCAATATGCTTTTTATAATCATGCAAAACAACTGAAGACTCATGCTTTTTTATAAAATCTCTTAGTTTAGAAGCGATTCCGCTATTTTCATTAAGAACATTTGCATACACAATTGCAGCGTCGTTACCAGCTAGGATTATTAATGCTTTTGCAAAAATACCAAACTGATTAGTGTTGTTTTTTTCTTCTACAGCAAATACTACTAATTCTTTATGCTCTTTTATTGTTTTTGCGCATTCTAAGTCGTTTCTTATAAGATTTGCACTATTTATATACGAGTCGGAAAAGTCGCAAGAATCCGCAACACAAGATTTTGCAATACTAATCCAATTATCTGCATCAGACTCGGAATTAATATTATGCACGTTTATTTTATCTAACAGAGCTTTAACGTCTTCTATATCATCTGAATCATTTGATTCCGTAGAACCACTATTTTCTGCATGCGCACTTCCAGCAGAAATCATTGTTTTAATATTCTCATCTAAAAGCTCTTTGCTCCCGCGCGTAAACTCTTTTAGAATCTTTCTTCTAGTACGTGTACCAAATTCAAGATTTTCGAACAGCTCTCCAACAGACGCAGCGTTTACATTGCCAAAATCAAGATCGTTAACACTAACTCCAAGGTCTAAATCTTTAACAAGAGTATTAACTTTTTTATTTAATCGAATCTGATCAATGCTTTCTCGTAAAGACTCGCCTTTTTTACCACTGATTTGACTTGCGTTTTCAATAATGCCTTCTAGACTGCCAAATTGATTAATCCACTTAGCAGCATAACCATCTCCAACTCCTGGAACTCCTGGAATATTATCAGACGTTTCCCCGCGCAATGCTGCTAAATCTGAATACTGACTAGGCGTAACATTGTATTTTTCAACAATCGCATTAGGATCCATTTGCTTTAGATCCTTAAAATGCCTGCCTGGGTACAGCACGTTAATAGTGTTATTAATTAGCTGAAAAGCATCGCGATCTCCAGAAAGCACAAGCGTTTTATAACCAGCATTAGCACCCATAGTTGCCAAAGTAGCAATAATATCGTCGCCTTCGTAGCCCTGCTTTGTAATGTACTTAACACCTAACGCACTAAGCATTTTTTGAATAACGGGCAACTGAGATATAAGTTCTTCTGGAGCAGCTTCACGAGTACCCTTATATTGCGGCAAAAGCTTGTTTCTAAAAGTTCCACCTTTAACGTCGAAAGCAACCGCAAGCTTATCGGGCTTCTCTTTTTCTATGACTTGCGAAAGCATAGTAGAAAAGCCCCATATTGCATTAGTAGCAAAACCAGATTTTGTGGAAAAATTATCTGCCGATATTGCGTAAAAAGCACGAAACGCAAGTGAGTGGCCATCTACCACCAACAACGTTCCCTTATAATCCTCATTATTCAAAGAATCCTCGTTTGCAACGATGCTGGTATCCACTTAACACCCACCTGCGTTTTTGTAAAATAAACTTTTGAAATTATTTATGCATAGCTCGCGCAAGAAACCGCGATTATCAAAATTATTTTGACTTACTACGCTTCGTCAGATGGCTTTTCTTCGCCATACTTAGCGATAATAGCCAACGCAAGACGCTTCTTTGGAATACGCTGATCCATAGAAGTTTTTTGGATCCAACGGAAAGCACCCTGCTCCGAGAACCCAGCTTTATCCATAAGTAAGCCTTTTGCTCTATCTACAAGCTTGCGCTCTTCGAGAGTATCTTCTGCTTTCTTAAGCTTTTCTTCTGCTTTACAAAGCTGATCTTGAGCATCTTGAAGCTTGTTTTCTGTACGTTCAACACTATCGAGCAAATCGTTAATCTCGCTAAATCTGCCCATTGCAACTTCTAGAGCTGGCAAAAGCTTTGACTCTTCGTAAGGCTTTGTAACATACGCCATTGCTCCAGCGCCAGTAGCGCGCTTAACTAAGTCCGATTGCGAAAAAGCAGTTAGCATAACAACAGGTGCAATATTTTCGTCGCAAATCGTAGCAGCCGCTTGAATTCCATCCACACCAGGCATTTTAACGTCCATGCAAACAACGTCTGGACGATTTTCACGAGTAAGATCAATAGCCTCCTGCCCATTTGCAGCTTGACCAACAACCTTATATCCGTTATCTTCTAGCATTGCTACAAGATCCATACGGTTTACTGCTTCATCTTCTGCAACAACAACAGTTTTAACGCTGTTTTCTTTTTGCTCGCTATTTTTATTATTGCTTTCTACGCCATTCGACGATTCATATGCATTACGCAATTCATCATCTGTAAGCACAACAGGCGCATTCCCCATCTCTTCATCGCTGTTTTCAGCCGACATTCTAACCTCATTTCCTTACCAAAACACAAGGCAACAGCGCTATGCATTAACTAACACATACATTCGCACACTTAATACTCATACTCGCCATCTTTGCGTTTATTTTTTAGGCTAGCATCATGCAAGTTTTATGCACAAACACTAAAAGCACACTGTGCGCGTTGCCAACGATTTTACTCGCATGCATGTATAAAAATACGCTCTAAACCGCTTTTTAATGCGGCAAAGCACATGCAAATAACGACAATACAAAAGTCAAAGCACCGAGCATTGCTAACTGTACGCACAACGGAAAAGCACTAGCATAATTCCCATTAATAACTGCGTATATTAGCGAGCACGCTTTTTTAATAAACATGCAAGTAACCAATAGTAACAGAATGCAAGAAACAATAAACACACCTTTATTAAATAAGATATTGCTTAATGCAAAAACAGTTTTATGTGGGTTATTAATACTTAAAAATACGCCTATAAATCGAGAATCGAACACATATAACAGCACATAAGATGATTGTAAAATCGCCACTAAAACAGCAACACAAGTAAATACAACACCACCCTTGCGTCTGCCAAGCAAAGCCATTGCAGTAATCTTTTTATGTTGCGTATCGCTTTCTATATCTCTTAAATTATTAATCATCATAAGGCAAGCAGAAAATCCGCCTGGAATAAAAGATAATAATACGCAAAAAACAATTTGCTCAATGCTTGCTGCAGTTATTGAGTCTTTAGAAAAACCACTTGCATAAAAAAGAGCACACAATGTTCCTAAAAACGCTACTGGTCCAAAGAACAAAAATGCGCTAAGCTCTCCCCAACCCCTATATCCGTATGGGTGTGATCCTCCTGCATAAAACCAAGCTGCTATAACGCAAATTAATCCAAGAGGAATAAACATCCAAATTCCGCTTCTAATCGTAATAACTAGTCCAAAAACGCACGATATTAGAGCAGATATGCAAGCAGCATACAACACTGATTTTGGCTTAATACCAGCATTTGCAAGCCTCCAAGACACGTCACATAGCGCTTTGTTTTCTGCGCTTACAGCTCGCTTAGACCTTTGATTATCTAGTCCGCGCAAACCATCGCAATAATCGTTTGCATAGTTTACTGAAATTTGCATAAAAACAGCAACACACAAACACAAAAACGCTTGCAAAGCAAAATTTTCAACATTGTAAGTCTTTACAAGTATTTGACCGCTAAATAAATACCTTGCAAAAATCGAAATTGCCATAACAACTGGCACGATTCCAATTGGAAGAGTATAAAGTCTTGCACCTTTAAGCCAAAACTTAATATTAGTCATTAAAATCGCCTAAATTCTAGAATTTTTTAATTGATTCTAGATTAGTTTAGACTATTTTAGATTATTTGTGGAGCAAATATAGACACAAGTATTGGCAAAGCAATCATTAATGCAGACACAATAATAAGAACAAATCCACGACAACCAAAAGGATACTTTCTAAAAGAAGACTTACGTGTGCGCAAATAGAATCCGCGCTCTTCTGCTGCCAGCGCACAGCTATCTGCTTTACGAACAGACAAAACTAAAAGAGGCACAATCAAAGGCATCATAAGCTTAATCTTTTTAAAAGGATTCTTAGTATCGAACTCCACTCCCCTTGCCATTTGAGCTTCTGTAATTTGAGACATCTCGTACGCAAAAATAGGAACAAATCGCACAGCTGTAGTGATTGTAAAAGCATAGCAATATGGAATGTGTAAGTATTGAACAACAGCGTTAGCTAAATCGTTTAGCTTTGTAATGCTAAGCACGCTTACAAGAGGCAATGCAAAGCAAAAAAGTCTTAAAGATGCTCGCAATGCAACAGAAATTCCCTTTGTGCTAAACCATAAGAACATGTAGTTTCCGCCTTGAGCAATAACTGTTTGCAAAAAGAACATTACAACGCCAAGAATAAGCATTGCGCGCACAAGAGGAAACAGCGCTTTAAGAATCCCAGCCATAGCCATGCCAGCAAGAATAAGAGCTGCAATAACAATAAGAACAGTGAATTGTTGAGCTATAAAAGCAGATACAACAACGCTTACAGCTAATATGAGTTTTGCAATAGGATTTGCTTTGTGAAGCAAAGTTGAGCCTTCGTTATACGTTAAGATTTTAGTTTGCATAATTACACCTTGCTTTACAAATTGCAACTCTTTTTAAGAGCATTAACCAACATATCCCTTTTATACAAGCCCTTACAATCGTCAAAACCATTTTTGACTAAGCCTTGAGATACAGCGCATAAAAGTGGAGCGCATAATGCAGCTTCTTTGCAAATCGCATTGTTTTCAAAAACGCAACTTATGCTTCCGTCTTCTAGAATTTTTCCATCGTTTACTACGATTAAGCGCGTTGCAAAGTCAAGAACCACTTCCATATCGTGGCAAACCATTATTATGCAACAACCGTGATCTCTAAGGTCTTCTACAACTTGCATAATGCGCAAGCATTCCATGTAGTCTAAGCCACACGTTGGCTCGTCTAAAACAAGAATCTTAGGTTTAGTTACAACAGTTGCAGCCAAAGCAACCATTTGACGCTGGCCTCTAGAAAGCATAAATGGGCTTGCTTTAGGATCTAGATTTAGCTTTTCAATCACTTGCATTGCATGATCATTAGCATCTTTAACAGACTCTCCTAAAAGAATGCAACTAAACGCTACTTCTTCTAAAACAGTATCTTTGCAAAGCTGACGATCTGGATTTTGGAAAAGCGTAGAAACATAGTGAGCAATTTGGCTAATCTTCATGTTGCTAGTGTCTTTACCATCAATAAAAATGTTGCCACTGCTCGCCTTAAGCAAACCGTTGATTAGCTTAGTAACAGTTGTTTTTCCAGCGCCATTTCTTCCAACAAGAGTTACAAGCTCCCCAGCGTAAGCTTCAAAAGACACGTTTTTTAGCGCACTAATGCCACTTGGGTAGGAAAAACTAACGTTTTTAAGCGAAAGACATGGAGAAGTATTTTGCTCCGGCTGATGTGTTGAAGATTGTTTGGAGACTTGCGACTCATTGGAAAAGTCGCCAGCAACCGCCGATGTGTTTGAATCGCATTCACTATTATCAAATTCACTATGCGAATCAACATGTGAAGTCAAAGATTTTCCACTATTAATCGTATTAACAATAGTATTTACTGTATCTTCTACAGACACAGGCAAATCGCTTTTAGAGCAAACATTCTTGCTCTGTAAATCATTAACCAAATGCGTAGTGCGCGGATAATTTATTCCAATAGAATAAAGCAAATCCATGTTTTTCAACGCTTGACTAACAGGCAAATCAAGCGACAAAGTGCCATTAGAAAGCACAACTAAGCGCTTGCAATACTCGCTTAAAAGCGCCACTTTTTGCTCAATTACAACAACCGTTATTCCAAAATTCTTATTCAAATCTTTAAGAATCGAAAAAATCATTTTAGAAGAAACAGGGTCTAAAGCGCATGTAGGCTCATCTAAAACCATAACTTTAGGCTTTAGCGCAAGAATAGCAGCAATCGCAACTTTCTGCTTTTGGCCTCCAGAAAGAGTATCTAAATCGCGGTTGCGCAAATCACTAATGCCAACAATTTGCAAAGCTTCATCTATTCGACTTGGTATTTCGCTATGCGCAACGCCAAAGTTTTCTAAGCCAAAAAGAATCTCATCTTCTACATTTGCAGCAACCATTTGCGCATCAATGTCTTGAATAACAGATCCAATTAAGCAAGCAATATTAGTTAAAGCAAGATTTTTAGTGTCTTGACCAGCAATCTTAACACTTCCAGAAAGTTCTCCAGAATAATGATGCGGAATCGCGCCAGAAAAAAGCGAAGCAAGCGTTGTTTTTCCAGACCCAGAAGGGCCAATAATACCAACGAATTCGCCAGATTCTATGCTAAGACTTACATCTTTTAGCGCAAGAGTGGAATCGTGTGCCTTTGAAGAGTCTAAAGAATCATCTTTATTCCGATTCACATACTTAAAAGACACATCTTTTAACTCAAGCAAAGGCACAATAATTCCTAACTCTTAAAAACCTAACAATTACTATTACTAATGATTATTCTATGATTATGCTTATTCTACGATTCATTCTTTGATAATTATATGACTTGCTAAATATTATCCAACACAAATCATCTAGAACAAATCATCTAGAACAAATTCAAACACTTACTTGTGCAAAACAAGTCGAATTGGAGTGTAAAGAACTTCCACAACAACAGCATTAAACACAGCAGTTCCAAAAATGATTGGAAGCATAACAAGAATCGTCTTAGGAGAATAAAGAACAAAGAAAGATGCAGTAGAAGCAAATATTAAACCAGAAACAACTGTAGTTATAAAAGTTGCTATGAGTGGGAAAATACTAAACTTTCTAGCAGCATCCTTAGGGAAAACGTGAACATAAGCCATAATCATCAAAGTCATAACAATTGCTGCTGGAATATCGCAAACATAATTGAGACCAGGAATAGATGCGTTAAATTGCATTAAAGTTGCAGCCAAAGCACCAATAATCGCACCCTGAATAACATTTGGACGAACCAGCAAAATCGCAAGACAGAACGATGCGATTAAGAAGTTTGGTTTAATGTTTCCAATTGAAAGTGCTTTTGCAACTGTAAAGTCAAGAATACATCCTGCTGCAAAAAGAACAGCAACCAACACTAAAGACGTAACATCTAAAGCGTGCTTTTTAACACTTACAGCATTGATCATGCTACCTGCATGTTCGTTAATTCCCTGATTCATAATCTTCTCCTTTATGTTGCGATAATCAAGTTTTAATTATCGACTTTTGATGTTTATTTACGTTTATTTACGTTTATTTATATTTGTTTACGTTGATTCAAGTTAATTTATTTCTCATTTTCAATGGCGATTTATTTGTGATTACTTATGCAAAACGAGTCGAATTGGAGTGTAAAGAACTTCCACAACAACAGCATTAAACACAGCAGTTCCCAAAATGATTGGAAGCATAACAAGAACAGTGTTTGGAGAGTGAAGAATAAAGAAGGATGCGATTGTTGCAAAAATCATTCCAGAAATAACAGTTGCAACAAACGTAGATATAAACGGGAACACACTGAACTTTCTAGCAGCATCCTTAGGGAAAGCTTTTAGATATCCCATAAGCGCTAACGTCATAATGATTGCTGCTGGAATATCGCAAGCGTATTCAAGACCAGGAATCGAAGTGTTAAATTGAATCAAAGTAGCAGCCAAAGCGCCAATAATCGCACCTTGAATAACATTTGGACGAACAAGCAAAATAGACAAGCAGAACGATGCAATAACAAACTCTGGCTGAATGTTTCCAATCGAAAGCGACTTTGCAACTGTAAAATCAAGAATGCATCCAGCTGCAAAAAGAACAGCAACCAACACTAAAGACGTAATATCTAAAGCGTGCTTTTTAACATTTACGCCTTTTAGCAAAGTAGCTGCTTGATTAATTTCGGACTGTGCAGATGTTTGCTCTGTGTTAGTAGCTTCTACGTTAGTTGACTCTTGATTCATGATTTTCTCCTTTACGTAAATTTTTACGTTGTTTTTCAACAATTTTGGTTTGAAAATTGTTATTGGTTTTTGATTGTTATTGGTTTAGATTGTTTAGATTGTTTTAGATTTGGATTAAAACCAAATGGATTTTGCGTTTTAGGATATAAAAAAGACCCCTAGGTTTACCCTAGAGGTCTTTTATAAGCCTAAACAAGCAGCTTCTAAAACTTTAGAGTAAACTACGCCAAAGAGAAGTCTGCCACCACCACATACGAGCAGCATCAAAAGTATCGCGAGCTTGAGCATTCATGTTACGCATGATAGCCGCCTCCTTAAATACTTTAGCTGCAAAAGCTAAATGCTTACGTGGTCAATCACAAACCTAACACCGTAAAATTTACGATATGCGTTTGTGTTGTGTTCGATGCTAACACTATAAAAGTACAAATGCAAACAAAAATATAAAATTAGCAAAAAATCACGCAAAACACGTAAAATATAACCGCTTAAATCCGCAAAATTCCAAGCAAAACGCCGTAAGTACACAAAGCCATGTCTAATCTTATATAAAACAACCTCAATCCCTAGCAACGTGTATACTTTCACAAGTTGCGGGCTTGTAGCTCAGTGGATAGAGCGTCTGCCTCCGGAGCAGAAGGCCGTGGGTTCGAATCCCATCAAGCCCACAAAATATCCCAAAATGGCTTTATTTCAACGTTTTCAACATGTGTCTTATATGGACGGACACACCAAAATTAATTTCCACCAAGAAGCGCAAACGTACCGTAGTAAACAGCTGCGATTAATGCAATTGCAGGAATAATTAAGAATACAACCATAAACACATAATCGCGCTTATTTACGTAACTTATGCGTGCATGAGATCTTGGATTTTCTCCACCAAAACCGCGCGCTTGCATTGCTGTTGCCAAAGTACTAGACCTACGAATCGAAAGAACAAGAAGCGCAAAAGCTTGAGGCATAAATGCGCGAATTTTACTATCGTCTCCAAGACCGCGAGATCTTCTAGAAGCAGTAAGAGCTGCCCAATCGTCTTGTAAAACGCTAAAAAGCCTCATTCCTGCTAATCCGCCATAAACAAACTTATCTGGCAAGTGCATAACTTGACTAAAAGCATCTGCTAAATCTGTAGCATCAATACCAATAACAGTAACAATTGCAGGAACACCAATCGCTAAAATACGAATAAACGTTGCAATTGCAAGAGTTGTTGAGTGCTCGCTTACGTGAATAATTCCCCAATCAAACAATGTTGCTCCGCCAGATTTACCATACAACCACACTGCTAGAGCAGATCCAGGCGCACCAACCCAAACAGGCCAAGAAAGCTTAACAACACGCCAAGGATTCATTCCAACAATCCATAAAATTATAAACTCTAAAACAAGCGCAATAGTCGAAGAAAGCCAATCAAGAGTAAACAGCAAAGGAATGGAAAGCATAAAAGCTCCAAGCATGCGGTAAACAGGATTTAGTGATGCCAAAAATGGGGAGCAACTTGCAGCTCTTTCTTTCTCATCACGCTTATTTACAGCGCTAACTTTTATTCGAGAAATATTCGTTGCATTAGTTGTAGAAGACAAGCTTTGCGATGATTCTAAATCTTCTTTTGCTTGCGACTCGCCAGCGCGTGTTAAATCGTCAGAATCACTATTTTTATGCTCACTAGTATGCTCACTAGTCGGCTCGCTTGTCTGCTCACTAATAGGCAAAAGTTCAACTAAACGCGCGCCAAGAGCGTCTACTAGCTCTTTATCGTGAGTAACAACAATAACGCTAACGCCGTCTGCTCTAAGGCTTGCAATCAGCTTTATAATTTGCATCCACGTTTTTCGATCTTGGCCAAAAGTTGGCTCATCTAAAATCAAAACCCTTGGAGCTGCAGCCAAAGATGCAGCAACTGTAAGCCTGCGCTTTTCTCCTCCAGAAAGCGTGTACGGATTGGCGTTGGCATATCTGCCTAATCGGAATCGCTCTAGCAATTCTTTAGCTTTTGCTCGAGCATCCTCCTCGCTCATGCCTGTTCTAATAGGACCTAGCATAACTTCTTCGAGAACAGTTCCGCAAGCAAATTGGTGTTCTGGATTTTGGAAAACATACGATATTCTTTTAGCGAGTTCAGTTGACTTCCACTTTATAGGGTTGCTTGAATCTAAGCCTTCACAAAGATTCTCGCTTGCTACAACTTCCCCTTCTATTGACGGAATTAATCCTGCCAAAGTTAAAGACAAAGTTGACTTTCCAGCACCATTTGCACCAACCAAAGCCGTTATTTGGCCAGAATTGAACTCAAGATTAATGTTTTTAGCTATTGGAGTATCCGTATGACTAATCGCAAGGTTTTTTGTAGATAAAACTACTTTCCCATCTCCTACAGAAGGATCGCAATCAGGCTCTCCTTCAACATGAATCCTACCTATATTGCTATCTTTTGAATCCTTATACTTATCTGGGAGCCATATTCCAAGATTTTCAAAGTCAAGATCCTTGCGATTAAACACCTCGTCTGGAGTTCCGTCAGCTACGATTACTGTTTTAGCACTCTCGTCTCTTGCAATATCGTCATCGTGAACAAAGTTTTTGCTATCTTCGCTATTACCGCTATTACCGCTATTTTCAAGCCCCAAAACAATTACTCGGTCAATTAAATCAATCCACGGTTGAGCATGATGTTCCACAAGAACCATTGTTGAGCGAGTATCGTCGAGCACTTTTCCAACTGCTGAAACAATTTGCTCAACGCCGTCTGGATCCAGATTTGCTGTAGGCTCGTCTAAAAGAAGAACACTAGGCTTCATTGCCAGCGCGCCAGCAAGAGCCAGTCGCTGCATTTGACCACCACTTAAATGTGCAGTAGATCGATGAAGTTGCAAGCCATCTAAGCCAACCTCTTTAAGACTTTCGTCAACAATATTCCAAATCTCTTTGCGCGGAACATTCATGTTTTCTGGACCAAACGCAACGTTATCTCCTAAACGTTGAAAAATCGCTTGAGATTCTGGGTCTTGTAAAACTAAACCAACGCGTCCGCGAGCCTTATGAACTGGCACATCGTCTACAAATACTGCGCCTTCACTCACTCCGCCATCTTCGTCTTCAACTAAAACATTATGCGAAGAAGAGTTACTATTTTTATCGTTTGAATCACTTTTAAGAATAATATCGCTGCCGATTAATCCAGCAGCACCTTCAAGAATAGTGGACTTGCCTATGCCCGATGCTCCTAATAGCAATACTCTCTGCCCTGCTTCAATAGTCAGGTTCAAACCACGAACAGCAAACGCTTTGCGAGAGGCATGACGATAACCCCAATTCTCAAAACGCAACTGAGCAGCACTAAAAGCCGATGGAAGGAAAGTTTCAGCTTTGTACTGGTTAGTATTGTTCAAAACCTGCGTTTTAGATTCATCGGGCATAGCAAATCCTTTATGGCAATGATTTTTATTTAATTATTTATTAAATTATTTTTAGGATTATTAGACTTTACTATAGATTTTTAGAATCTTAACAAATCTTAGAATCTTAGCAAATCCTACAATCCCAAAACGCCTACTTGCTTAGAAAAATCTAAACAGCATACAGCATTTAATTGCTATATGCATAGAAGACGCTTGTTGACATGATTGTGCCTTTTTACTTTTAGGCACGGGAAAAACAGATCTCCGTGCGCCAGTATTACCTGGATTCACGTTCAAGCGGTTTCTCTCAGCTTTACGAATTAACGCAAAGCACCCGTGTCGAGTGAAAATTTTACGGCATTGTGTAGACTCGCGCACAAAATCCATCAAAATTCATATACCTAGGTACTTTATGCGCGAGTTAGAACTTACAATATTACTTCACTGCTTTATTACTTCGCTAAACGGCTAAGAAGCAAAGCTTCCGTTACAATATTTGACTTCAAGCCAGAAAGAGAAATCGACTCGTTTGGGCTATGAGCATTAGACTTTGGATCTTCTGGACCTGTAACCAAAACTTGAGCTTTAGGGAAGATTCTTTGCAATTCTGGAATAAATGGAATCGAACCACCTTCGCCCTTATTAATAGGATCCACACCAAAAGCGTCTTTCATAGATGCGAGCGCATCTTTAGTTGCAACAGCATTTGGATTCATAGCCCAACCCATGCCATTATCTAAAGGCTCTACAGTCACTTGCGCGCCAAACGGTGCATTTTTAACCAAAAAGTCACTCAATGCTTTTTGTGCTTCCTCCGGACGCTGGCAAGGCGCAGTTCTAAGCGAAAGTCGCAAGCGTGTCTCGTGAGCAATAACGTTAAAGCTTTCTTCTACTGGATGAGCGTCCATTCCAATAACAGTCAAGCTTGGCTTAGTCCACATACGAGCAGCAAGCGACCCCGTTCCTGCAAGCTTGTATGAATCAACAACCGAAGAATCGGCTCTAACTTGCGATTCGTCTAAATCGCGTTGCAAGCCACCAACAGGCTCTTGCGATTCAATTCCAGGAACATTCAAATCACCGTCTTTGTTGTAAAGAGAAGCAACAAGCATTGAAGCAAGCGTGTATGCGTCTAAAATAGGACCACCAAATTGACCAGAGTGAACTTGATGATCAAGAACCTTAACCTTAACGTCTACAGTAGTGTTTCCGCGCAAGCTAGTCGTAAGACTTGGAACTTCGGCAGACCAATTTCCAGAATCTGCAACAATAATCACATCGGATTCAAACTCATCTTTGTGAGACTCAATAAAAGGAATAAAGCTTGGAGAGCCCATCTCCTCTTCGCCTTCAATGAACACTTTAATGTTTACGCCTAAATCTTCACTTAAAGCGCGCAAAGTACCATAGTGAATAGCAATTCCACCACCATCGTCCGCGCTACCGCGACCATACAAGCGCCCATCTATCTCGGTTCCTTTAAAAGGATCCGTATTCCACTCGCTTGCATCTGGAACAGGCTGAACATCGTGATGAGCGTAAAGCAAAACAGTTGGAGCACTTGGGTTTACAATCCTAGATCCAACAACCTCGAATGCACCTGGAGTGCCATCTGGATTTTGCGACTGCTCAACACGAGCATCAACACCAACTTCGCGCAATACACTAGCAACGTATTCAGCAGAAGCACGCATATGATCCCCAGTAATGCCTTTAGCAGAAACAGCTCCTAAAGAAATCTTCTTATTTAATACGCCAATAACGTCTTCCCAAGCGTTTTGCACACGTGAGCGCACATCGTCAACCTCTAGAACAGCCATAAGTCCTCCAAAAAACACTAGATTAGTAAAAACAATATTTGAATTACTATTATCAGACTATTCATAACCAACGAAATTGCTAATAACGCGTCTAGTCTGTTGGGTAATCTGCAAACATGACATGGAATCCATTCGTAAAAAGAGACGCTGATAATAACGCACAAAATGGCAATCAACCATCAGCCAATAAAAATAGCGAGAATAAAGTAGAAAATAAGCCAAAAACTCGCACAAAAAACGCTCCAACGCCAAAGCAAACCGAAGCTGCAGCGCAAAATCTTAGACCGCTAGTTCCAACCGATAGAAAAGCTAGCGCAAAGGCTGCGCGAGCACGATTGCGCGAAAGAGAAAACGCACAATACGAAGCTATGAAAAGCGGCGATTTAGCGCATATGCCAAAGTCGGAGCAGCTTCCTTGGAGAGTGTATATTCGCGATTACGTAGACGCGCGCTTTAATATTGGCGAGTTTTTTGTTCCATTTGCAATCGTAATTATGATTTGCATCTTCTTTACACAAAACTTCTTGTCTACTAAGTATATTGCTCTTTATTTTGCGCTTGCTATTATTCTTTACGCATATCTTTTTGCTGCGATTATTGACGTTTTAATAATGTGGCGAAAACTTAGAAAAGAACTTGTTAAAAGGTACGGCCAAGCTGCTGTTGCTAAAAGCTCTAGGTCTGCAATGTATGCTTGCAGTCGCGCAATACAAATGCGCAGATGGAGGCTACCAAAGCCGAGCACGCCAAAGCGCGGTAATTGGCCAAAGTAAAACGCTAGTATACCAACAAAGATATGATTTATAGAAATGTGTGTTTGTAGCATGCTACTTAAGGCTACTTAAGTAATAGTTGCACAAATGTGGTAGTAAACCCGTTGTAGAAAACCTTGCAATAAGCACAAAACAAAATTAACGCGAATATCGTATAGGGGATAAACGCAAAATGGCAAACGAGAAGTCAAAGAACACTAAGAAATCGGGCATGATTTCACAAATTGTGCGCATTTACAAGTACACGCATACAGACGATAAGCAGCTTCCGCTTTGGCTTGGCCTGGCTTTCGTAGCCCCTGTAGTGCTATGCGTTATAGTTGGCGCTATTTTACGCTGGTCCATTTTTACGTGGATTATGATGGTTGTAACAGCGCTTATGCTTGGTCTTTTGCTTTTTACTGTTGTTTTAACAAAGCGCGCAGATAAAGTTGGATACGCAAAACTAGAAGGTAAACCTGGAGCTGCAGCTGGAATTTTAAGCGCAATCAATAAAGGTGGTTTTACTTTCCCACAACAGCCAGTATGGGTTGATCCTCGCACCAAAGATGCAATTTGGCGTGGAACTGGTTTTAACGGAATATTTCTTGTTGGAGAAGGCAATTACGAACGCTTGACTCATGCTATGGAACGCCAAGAGCATGCTATTAAAAGTGTTACAGCTGGATCCAATATTCCTGTTTACCGCATTTGCGTTGGAAATGGCCAAAATCAAATTAAGCTTAAGGATTTAAGGAGTAAAGTTCTAAAGTCTAAAACTTTGATTCCTACAAATCACAAGTTTGCTCCTCTTGCTGCAATTCATCCAAATCGCAGATTCTTCCTTACTAAAACAGAGCTTGCGATTCTAAACGACCGTTTACGCACTTTGCAAGGAAAGCAAGGGTTTGGAATTCCAAAGGGAATTGACCCAACTCATACTCCACGCGTGAGCCGCAGAGCTTTAAGAGGAAAATAAATTCTTAAGTTTTTTCGTATAAAATAAACCAGACGTTCCAAGCGGTTCGTCTGGTTTTAATATATTTATACGCGATTTTACTTGCGATTTATATGCAAATACTATTCACGCGTTATACGCGACTGAACCCAATCAACAATGTACGGAGCGCACTCCTCCACTTGATCCATTGCAATCTCAAACTCTTTAGGACCACCATACCAAGGGTCTGCCAAATCTAAAACAGCTTCGCGACCAGCTTGTGGCTTTTCTAAAGACGGATCAAAAGACCTATACATGTGTACAAGACTACGCTTTTGCGGCGGAATAATCCTAAGCAAAGATTGCATATGCGAAGCCGTCATTGGAAGAAAAAGATTCGTCTCTTCTATTTCGTCTCGCTCAATCCTATGCGCAAAATGGCTTAATGGCAAAGAATATCCCCTACTTTTAAGCTCTTTTTGCGCACGCCTATCAATCGGATTTCCGTATTCTTCGTCGCTTACACCACACGATTTTACAGCAACAACATCGCTTAATCCTCTAAGCTTAAACTCATTGCGCAAAACAATTTCTGCCATTGGAGATCTGCAAATATTCCCCGTGCAAACTGTCATAACAACATACGGATGCTTAGCATCTACGTGAATTTTGCTTAAAGATTCCATACATATCCTTAATCTAGCTTATTTTTTAGATTTAACTGGCTCATAAACCATAAACTTATATTTTGTATTGAATTGTTTTTCGCCAACTTTTATAGGCGATTCCTGCCAATCGCCATCGCGCGCAACTTTCCACAATCCATCATCTACAAGTTTTTGAATGTTTGGAGCAAACGTGTCTGCTTCTACTCTAGCGTCAATTTGAGTTACATAAGATGCGTCAACAATTTGTGACTCAATCACTTCTCTAAAGATTG
This sequence comes from Gardnerella sp. c10Ua_31, assembly GCF_055700915.1. Lineage (NCBI taxonomy): Bacteria > Bacillati > Actinomycetota > Actinomycetes > Bifidobacteriales > Bifidobacteriaceae > Gardnerella > Gardnerella sp. c10Ua_31. The sequence goes on from NZ_JANUYG010000001.1 coordinate 365,420, forward strand.
CGCCGCCACCAATAATCCAAATTGCTCTGCCATCTTTTGGCAAATCAAAAGAATCTACATGCTCAATAGGATTATCTTCAATCCACTTTTTTGCGTAGCATATTGCGTCTTCGATCTTTGTAAAACTTTTTGCTCCATTTGGATTAAAGTCTGGATTCCTAGAAACAACAATATTTTCGCGACCAGGAAGAGGCCTAAATTTTTCTGGCATAGAATCCCAAGTTCCTCTACCCATTATTACTGGACAAGAGATTGTCATTGCCTTAAAATAGCGCAAATCTGGGGAAAGTCGCCAAGGCATACCGCCATTTACACCCATAGCGCCTGTACGGCCTTCAAAATCGTATGCTTGCCCCCAAATTAAACGAACGGGAATATTGTTAGTCATAATATTGTTAGTCATAAAACTCCTACGTAAGCCTACTAATCAATCACTAAACAAAGCAAACAAGCAAACAACCAAAAGCTCACACAGCTACAGGAGCTTTAATCGTAGGATGATGCTTATAATCAACAACCTTAAAATCGCTATAGTCGTAGCTAAAAATAGAATCAGCTTTGCGAATCTCAAGCTGCGGATACGGGTACGGCTCGCGCGAAAGCTGCTCAAGCACTTGCTCTACGTGATTGTCGTAAATATGGCAATCGCCACCAGTCCAAACGAACTCTCCTGGTTCTAATCCTGCTTGTTGAGCCATCATCATTGTTAAAAGCGAGTAAGAAGCAATGTTGAATGGCACGCCAAGGAACATATCGCAAGAACGCTGGTAAAGCTGGCAAGAAAGCTTGCCATCGGCAACATAGAACTGGAAAAGCGAGTGACAAGGCGGCAAAGCCATATTCTCTACTTCTGCAGGATTCCATGCGCTAACAATCATTCGACGAGAATCTGGATGATTCTTAATAAGATCCATAACGTTTGCAATCTGGTCGATTGTGCGATTTGGATTTTGCGCGGTTGGAGCTGGCCAACTACGCCACTGAACGCCGTAAACAGGCCCTAAATCGCCATTTTCGTCTGCCCACTCATCCCAAATATGCACACCGTTTTCTTGCAACCAACGCACATTGCTAGAGCCTTTAAGGAACCAAAGAAGCTCGTACGCAAGCCCCTTAAAGAACACAGTTTTTGTTGTTATAAGCGGGAAACTCTTGCTTAAGTCAAAGCGAATTTGCTGACCAAAAAGAGATATTGTTCCCGTGCCAGTGCGATCTGATTTTAATGTGCCTTCCATAAAGATTTTTCTAACCAAATCCTCGTAAGGAGTAGGAATATTTGACACTGGTTTTTGCGGCACGCGCGCGCGCAAATCTGCAAGTTCTTGTTGAGTTAAAGCCATACGTTTATTCTATCATTAGCTAAATTCAACACTACCAATGCATGTGCAAATATACTTATACTATACATCTCTATATAATTGTTTTAGCTAAGCACAACAAATGCAAAGGAGCAAAAATGGCTAGAAGAATATGGGTTGAGCGTTTAGAAGACGGCTCTTGGATTGCAAAAAGCGAAGACGGAGCAACACTAAAATTTGGCAAAGGCGAAGGGCAATTTTCTCCCGTAGAACTAATGCAAATAGCTCTAGCTGGTTGCACAGCTTTAAGCAGCCAATACGCTGTTGAACACACGATTGGAGAAGGAAAAGGCGCGCGCATAGTTGTAAATGGCACTTACGACCCAGAAGAAGGAACTTACTTAAGATTCCAAGAAGACTTAACAGTAGACGCTACAAGCGCAAAGCCTGCACTAACTAACGAAGATGCACAAGCACTAAAAGAGCGTATGAAAAAGCATATTAGCAAGGGTTGCACAGTTAAGCACACTCTTGAACGTGGCGCACAAGTGCGTGTAACAGTAAATATAAGACACTAAAACACTAAAACACTAAAACATTAAAAACACCAAATATAAAACGCTAAAAACGCAAAAAATCACAATTTGTGGCGCAATGCTAAACACAATGCTAAACTTTTAACGTTGTTAGAGCTATTTATGTAAGCTATTTATGTAATCGGAGGAAACTTTGAAAATCGCGATTTTTACAGAAACGTATCCACCATACATAAACGGCGTAGCAACACAATCCTACATGCTTAAAAAAATGTACGAAGAGCTTGGGCACGAAGTTCTTGTTGTTACAGTTGGCTCCGAAAAACAGCGTAAAACCAAGCTTGTAGACGGCGTTGTGTACGTTCCAGGCATTCTTTTGAAAAAGCTTTATAAGTATAGAGTTGCAATTCCAATTGGAAACATGCGCAAAAAATTCCCGATTAACTTTAAGCCAGATGTTATTCACATTCAAAACGAATTTGGCATTGGAGAAATAGGCCTAGAAGTGGCCAAAAAAGAGCATGTTCCTGTTGTTTACACGCTACACACCGAATACGATAAATTCCTGTTTTACATTGGTCTAAAGCATTTTACTGAGTTTTCTAGGAATATATCGGCAAAATATTTTACGCGATTTTCTAAAAACGCAACAATTATTACGAGCATGTCTGCTAAGGCTCAAGCTTATATTGACCGCCAAAAAGTTAATAAAAAGGTTGTTGTTCTTAGCAATGCTGTTGAATACAAAAAGTTCTTGCCAACACCAGAACGAATTGCTTTTAGAGAAGAATTCCGTAAAAAATACGGCATTGCAGATTCTACAAAGCTGTTTGTTTTTGTTGGAAGAATCGGAGCCGAAAAGAACATTAGCGAGTTGATTGACAACTTTATGTATTGCGATTTTCCGCGCGATTTAGCTCGACTTGTTGTTATTGGCGGAGGCCCTGATCTAGAAGACTTGCGCAATAAGGTAGCAAGCAAAGGATTTGAAGATAGAATCTACCTTCTAGGACCTATTGAACACACGCAAATTCCTAAATATTTGCACGCAATGGACTACTACACTACCGCTTCACTATCAGAGATGCACTCGCTTTCTATGCTGGAAGCAATGGCCTCTGGCTTATTTGCGCTTGTTAAGCACGACGCTCCTAATGAAAATCAAATTATTAGTGGCAAAAATGGATACCAATGGGATTCTAAAGAAGACTTTAAGCAAGTGTTTAGCCGCGTTCTTAATATGAGCAAAGAAGAGCAAGAGCAGCTAAAAGCAAATGTTCTTGAATATTCAAAAAACAATGACTTTAAAAAGCAAGCTCAAGAGTTAATTAAGATTTATGAGCGCGCAATCAGCATTAACAATCAAGAACTTGCTAAAAAGCGCGCTGCTCGAGAGGCAAGACGAGCGCGTTTCTTGCTTAAGAAAAACTAAAAGCATATTAGCATATGTATGTTTGAAAAATCGCGTATAAAACACAATTAGTGCCTTATACGCGATTTATGTTTTAGCGCCTAGCGTTACTACTTAGCGTTACTACTTTAGTGAAGCGGATCGATTGTTTGCTCAATTTGCTTAGCTTCTTCAACACCAGCCTTTGGAACATCAACTTTATGAACACCACTTATAGAATCAATAGCACTAGTATCGTTACTTACCTTAGCCTGCTGAGCCACTTGTGCAGCGCTCAGCTCCACATACTTGCGAGGAACAACATACACTGGTCTAGACGAATGCTGAAGCAAACCTTGACTAATCGAGCCAAGAAGCAAACCAGTAAATCCACCCCTGCCCCTAGATCCAACAACAACCAAATCGTTGTTTAAGCTAGCTTGAGTCAAAGCGTTTACAGCAGAGCCAGGAACTACAGAACGATGAATCTTTAAGTTTGGCAAGCGTTGCAAAATTGGCTTTACACGCTCGTCAAGATCTTCCATATAAGATCCCATAACTGCAGTATCTCCCTCGGCTCCTTGAACGCTAGGAACAGCAGAAATCACATCTAATTGAGCATTCCAACTATCTGCCAAATCTGCAGCAATCTCAAGTGCCTTTAATCCCCACTTAGACTCGTCGGAGCCAACAGCAATCTTAGAAATCTTATTGTTCAAGTGGATTCGTTGACCATCATCATCCGTATATGGAACAACAACAATTGGGCAATAAGCGTATGCAGGAAGCGAAGAACTTGTTGTGCCAAGTAAACGCTCTGCTAATCCGCCTTTGCCACGGTTTCCAATAACAATAAGTTGATAGTTTCTAGAAAGCTCCACAAACACAGAAGATGGGTCGCCAGTAACAATCAAAGTTGTTGCATCCACACCCTGCTCTAAAGCTACAGCTTTGGCTTTAGAAAGAATCTCCTGAGCGTCTTGATGAGCAACATTATCGTCTCCGATGGCAGTATAAGTTGCGTCAAAAGACACAGCAGCATAACTTGGCAAAGAGTATGCACAAACAATTTGAAGTTGCAATCCAGCATGCTTAGCGTAGTTTGACGCCCACCAAACAGCCTTATAGCTTGCATGAGAACCATCAACGCCTACAAGAACAGCTTTTTCTTGTGTAATAACATTCTGTGTCATCTAGATCCTCCTAGTATTGCGCGAATTTTGCAATCTTTGCTTAAATACTACAATAGCCGTTTAATTGTTTTGAGTCTATCGCGACACAGAAGATTTGCTATTTGTGACTTGCCAATTGCCGATTTCTGCTAAAACAACTTGCGACTAACGCTAGAAAACTAACGCTAGAAAACTTGCGACTTACGCCAAAAACTTATGCTAGAAAACTCGGCGAATGGAATAAGCAGATGTAAAAACGTAAGGAATAGGACTATACTTTGTTCCGCCATATTGCGAATTAATAACCATTCCATTGCCTACGTAAATCGCGGCGTGAGTGCCATTTGCAATAATATCTCCTGGAGCTGCTTGAGCAAGACTTGGAACAGCTGTGCCAACTGTTGCTTGCGCACCAGAAGTTCTAGGCAAAGAAACACCCATATTTGCAAAAACGTATTGTACAAAGCCAGAGCAATCCCAACCAGCAGGAGTTGTTCCACCAGAACGATACGGCACTTTGTTTAAGAATTGAGCAGCAAAATTAAGCATTGCCGACGTAGAAGAACCATCTGGAGGAGCAACAAAATAGCTTTGCGATGTTCCTCTAGCACCAGAACGGCTTGCAGCGGAATCGTAATCGCCATCATTATTGCGAGCAGCATTACGCGCATTTTCCTCTGCCGCTTGAGCAGCAGCCTGAGCAGCCAACTCTGCAGCACTTTTAGTTTGAGGAACATTTAAAGACTCAATCCCACCCCAATGCGAATTAGAATCAACGCTTGTAGAAGTAGATTCTGTTAATAAATCACGCTTAACAGATGTGACTTTCGGGAAGGAACGCGTAGAAGTAACTGCAGACTCTTCTGCATAAGCACAAGCAAAAGGAACCATAGTAGCAAGAAGTGCTGTGCATACAGCTCCCGCAACTATAGAAGAAAAAATCTTATTTTGTTTAATCTTTTGTTCAAACTTTTGCTTAACCATCATTAGCGATGTTAACACGTTAACAATACAAAGCACCTAAAAACGCATAATAAACCAACAAAAGTTGATAAATCTAATATTATGCAAGTAACTCTTAAAAGATTAGTAGTGAATAAACTCAAAAGCGGAAGCATCTTTAGCACTAACAGCTCTTGAATAAGTTCTACCATGATATTCGGCGCTAGATTCAGATGTTTCTATAGAACCATCTTGATTAATCTTTTCTACGATTGCAACGTGGCCATAAGCGCGGTTAACTCCAGCCTGACCACGGCCAAACACCATTATGTCTCCAACATGACGAGGTGTGTTATCTACCCAGTAGCCAAGCTTGCGAGCAGTCCAGCCCCACATCCATCCGTCTCCCATATTGGAGCCAACTGGAAGGCCAAGCTGATGCCTGCGAACATAAACCCACCAAGTGCATTGGCTAAATTCGTAAGCATTTCCTGAATCGCCAGAATCGTGATTTGGATTAAAACCAGATGGAACAATCTTTGCGTCTGAATCCAAGAAAACAGCAACATTCGGATTATTTGCTGCAGACTTAGACATTTCCGACACCTTAAAATCGGAATTAGAACCCAAATCCCACTTAGACTTATGAGAAGACTTAGTAGAAAATGCGCTTAAATCAGATTCAAGGCCAGCAACTGCACTGCTAAAGTTCAAATATTTATTAGCGCGATTAATGCTTTCTCGCATACTCGAACGAGATGCTGCTTGAGCAGAAGAATCGTCTACAAAACTCAACTTAGAAGAATAAGATTTAGAAGCCAAAGAATCAATGCTATTAGGCTTGTTCAACGTCATAGAAGTTAAAGCAGCTCCGACTAACGCAAACAAAGAAGCAGAAACAATCATGCGATTCTTACGTTCTTTAGCAACACATGCTAAACGAAGCTGGCGACGAGATAACGAAACAGCAAATTCTTGATTTACGTTCTCTAAATCTACGTTTTCTAGACTTACAACAGCACCATTATTTGCTAAAACGGCTGCAGCACGATTATTAGAAGATGCATGAGAACCGCGCACAGAGGTAAAAAGCATAAAAGGCGAATTAAACCGCCCCTTCGCTTTAGCGCCATGCTCAGCATGCTTCATAAAATCGCTCCTAAAATCTTCTAAATGTATTCACAAATTCACACTTACAAATCTAAAGGATACAATGTGGTACGGATACGCAACGCAATACGCAATGTAATTCTTAAAATTGATATTGAACACGCAAAGATGTATGGTTAATCATATGAAGCTAGCACCGATTATTAATCCAGATGCGCGCAAAGAAGCGCCTAAGCCATTGCGAGTAGACTTGTGCAAAGCATTTATGGCTGGAACGATTATTTGGCTCATAGCATCATTAATCACAGTTGTTCTTGCTATTTTACACTTTTTATTGTGGTTCTTTGCTGTAATTTGCCTTAGCGGATTTGCAATTGGAATTTTGCTTTTAATCTGGGAACACTTTGATCGCTGGGATTATAGAAGATTAGGAAAATAAGTTACTAATCAAGCTTTGCAACAAGACTTTGCATAAGACTTTGCGCCCTACTTTGCGGCTTACTTTGCTCACTACTTTGCAAGCGGAATAGCAAAATTAACAGTAGTTCCCTGCCCAGGCCTACTCCACAATGTTATGCTGCCGTGATGCGTAAGAGCCACGTGCTTAGCAATAGCAAGACCTAATCCAACACCGTCTTTACTAAAGTCATTTTGATTACTCGATCTATAAAAACGTTCAAAAATACGCGGCTGATCTTTTAGCGGGATTCCAATTCCTGAATCAACAACGCGAATAACAGCAAATCTATTATCTTCTGACTTTAAAGCGCAAAGCGCAACAACACTATTTTTATGAGAATAGATAATAGCGTTTTCAACAAGTTTTCTAATCGCACTGCTTATTTGATTAGAATCCGCTAAAATGTTAAGTGAAGAATCTGCTTTAATAATTACGCGAACATTTTGACTAGACGAAAGAGCAGAAACAAGATTTTTAACATCTTCCAACACTTTCAAAACGTTTACAACACTAGCTTTTGAAGCATCAATAGGACTTTGCGCTCGCATAAGAAGAAGCAAATCTTCTAACATATGTTCCAAGTGTTTAGACGATTTTTGAGCAGACGCAGCAATATCTTTAATGCGACTTGCATTAACATCTTTGCATTGCAAAACATTAGTAAGGCTGGAAATCATGCGTGTTGAGCTAATAAGTTGATTGGAGACATTGCTTATAAAATCGTTACGCGTTTGCTCAAAAAGATGCTCCGCACTGGAATCATTTATAATAACAACAACTTTGCCTTCTCCAACACTTCCAACTGTAATATTAAGCCAATTAGGTCTAGAAATTGTAGAAGGATTAGGCGCTGAATCGCTAGATTGTGTTGATGAAGAATCGAAAGCAGCCGAAGATTGCAAATACGAAGTTTTATCTACATTATCTACATAAAAATCATTATCTTCACTAATTGTTACATACTGTTTGGGGGTAAATGTCACTAAATCAAAGCTTTCATAGCCTCCAGAGAAACGCACGTTATTTACAGCTTGCAAAACGCGCGGCTGAACAATCGAATCGTCTAAAACAACTCCAAGAGTGTAACTTTGTGAACTTGCGCGCAAAACGTCGTTATTTTTATCAACAACAATCGTAGCTCCTGGAAGCATAGCTAAAACAGCGCAAGCGTCGGAGCTAATGTCTTCGGAACTATCGTCTATATCAAAGTCGGAATCGGAATCAAAGTCGGAATCGCCTAAAACTTTTTGCATTTTCTTATGAAAAATGATGCGAAAAATGCGCTTAGAACCACGTCTAAAAGTCATAAAAATACGACTAAAAGTAGAATCAAAAAACGGAACAAAAACATTACGAAATGCCGATAGAACAAAGTCAAAAGCAAACATAACCACAACAATTGCAACGCAAAGTGCAATCAAAGCAAAAACAACAAACACCATTAAAGGCGAATATGGCGAATCTTGAAGCATACTCTTAAAGAATACTCTAACGCGCTCACATTTAAGCGACTAATACAGCGACTAATACGTTTAACGCACGTGCGCACAGTAGTCTATACTTGATTAGGGCAATCTAAACAAACGCGAATATGCTCCAATGCAATTTAGCGCGATTGAACGCAAGAAAGGACACACCATGCGAGTGATTTTCAACGAAGAGATGAAGGCAGTTGCATTAAACATTGAACGCATGGCAGAGCTTGTTGCAAAAGCCATGAACGATGCTGGAAGCGCTCTAGTAAACGCAGACTTAGAAGCTGCGCAAACGGTTATAGATAACGACGCAAAGCTAGACGCACTAGAAGCAAACGTTATAGATCAGTGCTTAATATTGCTTGCACGTCAAAATCCAGTTGCAACAGATTTGCGAGAAGTAGTTGCAACTATGAGGCTTGCTGCAACTTTTGAGCGCATGGGCGATTTAACAAGTCACGTTGCACAAATCGCAAGACGCACATGGCCTGATTGCGCAATACCAAGTCAAGCAAAAGAAACTGTTGAAAAAATGGTTGACTTTTTGCATGTTCTTGCAGGTCAATTAACAGACATGCTTTCAAATAGAGACGTTAATGTAGCAGATGCAATTATTCACGGCGACGACGTAATGGATAAGTTGCACGAAGATATTTTTGCTCTTGTAGAAGGCGAAGATTGGAACGGCACTAGAAAACAGTTGATTGACTTGGTGCTTCTAAGCAGATTCATGGAACGCATAGGCGATCATTCAGTTGCTGCAGCAAGGCAAGTTGTATTTATTGTTTCGGGATTTGACCCAACTAAGAAACCAGAACCAGATAAAGACACAGTTGTAGCATAAAACACAAGTGGCGTAGAACATAATTTTTAAATAGAAACCTAAAAAAGTAGCTTGTAAAACAAAAGTAGGCTTGCAATTAATTTTGCAAACCTACTTTTTATTTAAGTTAATTTAAGATAATTAAGCTAATCAAACTCACTTTTGACCTTGAGCAGCCACGGCAGCAGCGCCAGCAGCAGCAGCTTCTGGATCCAAATACTCACCGCGAGGCTTGATTGGCTTAAAGTTCTCATCCAACTCGTAAAGAAGAGGAATAGCCGTTGGAATATTCACCTTGGAAATCTCTTCCTCGCTCAAGTTGTCGAGCATCTTAACGATTGCGCGCAAGCTGTTGCCGTGAGCTGCAATCATTACAGTCTTACCAGACTTAAGCTCTGGAATAATATCCGACTCCCAATAAGGAGTTACGCGAGTCACAACGTTTGCCAAAGCTTCAGTTTCTGGAACTGGGTCGCCTGCATAACGAGGATCATTCGCCTGAGAATACTCATCGTTTGGATCAATCTGTGGAGGTGGAGTTGCGTAAGAACGACGCCAAATCATAAACTTCTCATCGCCATATTCCTGACGAATCTCAGACTTGTTCTTGCCTTGCAAAGCACCGTAATGACGCTCGTTCAAACGCCAGCTACGACGAACTGGAATCCACAAGCGGTCTGCTGCATCAAGCGCGTAATTCGCGGTGTTGATAGCACGACGAAGCAAAGAAGTGAACACGATGTCTGGAAGAACGTTCTTCTCTTTAAGAAGCTCGCCACCATGCTTAGCTTCCTCAACACCCTGCTCAGTGAGCGGTACATCAACCCAACCAGTGAACTGATTGGTCTTATTCCATGCGCTCTGACCATGTCGGAGCAATACTAATTTATATGTCATAGTTACCTAGTCTATTCGTTTCGTGCGACTACTTACAAAAAGTAAACAAACACGAAAAATTTAATCAAAAAAGTCGCCGAACACTAAAAACAGCATTCAACGACTTTTAAGATTAATTCAGCTGATTATAACTGATACAACTAGCGATAATCACAACTAGCGATAATCACAACTAGCGAAGTGGCTTTACGAGTGGGAACGTAATCGTCTCGCGAATGGTTGCGCCCGTAAGTGCGATTAGCAAGCGGTCAATTCCCATTCCCATGCCGCCAGCAGGAGGCATACCAACGCCGAGAGCCTCAATAAAGTCCTCGTCAATATCCATTGCCTCAACGTCTCCAGCCAAAGCATCTTTAGCTTGAGCAACAAAGCGCTCGCGCTGCACAACAGGATCGTTAAGCTCGGAGTAGCCAGTTGCAAGCTCAAAGCCGCGCACGTACAAATCCCACTTTTCAACCATTCCAGGCTTTGTGCGGTGACCCTTAACAAGTGGGCTTGTCTCCACTGGGAAGTCGCGCACAAACGTTGGCTCATAAAGCTTGTCCTCGTAGAAGTGCTCCCACAAGTGCTCAACCAACTTGCCGTGATTCTCCACTTCGTCGCGCTCAACGCCAAGCTTGTCTGCGATTGCGCCCAAATGCTCAACAGAAGTCTCTGGCGTAATCTCCTCACCCAAAGCCTCGCTAAGCGAGCCATACATAGTAATCTGCTTCCATTCGCCGCCAAAATCATACTCTTCGCCGTTAAGCAAAGTCACCTTAGTGGAACCAAAAGCGTCTAGTGCAGCCTTTTGAATCAGCTCTTTAGTAAGAGCGCCAATCGTATCGTAAGTGCCGTAAGCCTGGTACGCCTCGAGCATTGTAAACTCTGGAGCGTGAGTTGCATCCACGCCTTCGTTTCTAAAATCACGGTTGATTTCAAACACGCGGTCAATGCCGCCAACCAAGCAGCGCTTCAAGAAAAGCTCTGGAGCAATACGCAAGTAGAGATCAATGTCGAAAGCGTTCATATGAGTTGTAAACGGACGAGCAGCAGCACCGCCGTGAACCGTTTGCAACATTGGTGTCTCAACCTCAAGGAAGTCGTTGCTGTCGAAAGTGCGGCGAAGAGAAGCAACAGCATGCGAACGCCTACGAACCATATCACGAATCTTCTCGTCTGCAATCATGCCAATATATGGCTTGCGAGTACGAGTATCGTCGCTTAATTCCTTATGCAAAGCTGGAAGTGGCTGCAGTGCTTTAGCAGCAATAGCCCACTCTGTTGCAAATACAGAAAGCTCGCCCGTCTTAGAAGAAATCACGCGACCGCGCACATACAAATGGTCTCCCAAATCAACCATCTGCTTGAAGCTCTTAATGGATTCTTCGCCAATTTCCTTCTTGGAAACCATTGCCTGAATCGTAGTGCCATCTCCTGCCGCAAGCTTAACGAAGCACAAGCCGCCAGCGTTACGCAAGAAGAGAACGCGACCAGCAATACCAACCTCGGTATCGGTTTCTTCGCCAGCTTGAAGCTTGCCATCAAAATCGGCACGCACTTTTTCGATAGTATCTGTAACATTAAGATGCACAGGGTATGGTTGCACGCCTTCCTTAAGCATCATCGCACGCTTTGCAACGCGCATTTGCACCTGCTCTGGGTGAGCAAGAGGACCAAACTCTTTATTGCTTGGATCAATTGCTTCATCCAGGCTTGCACCCTCGTTTACACGCTTTGCAATAGCCTCATCTTGAGCAAGCAGCATTTCGGCATGCTCAACGGTGTCAATTTCGTTGACGTTGTCTGTTGATTCATTTTCTGCTGCATCGTTTTGCGCAGCGAGCATTGTAGTATTCGTGTCACTCATAGTCGCTAATTGTAGCTACTAGGTAATACAGATAAGTGCACAACAAATACGTTTTATTGCGTTATTTAGTTGATTGTGCGAATCATTTTTACATCAAATACACATTTTTATAGAAATATTTATATTTTTCTGTTTTCGGAAGAAAAATAGATTTACAGTAAAAATTTTTATTATTTTATTAAGATATACAAAATTATTTACGAAAAGAGACATGATTTTGCAAATATTGCAGATTGCATGCAAGCTATAAAAAAGTGAAAGTAAATTTTTAATAAAATCTCAAAAAATTTATTTACTAGCGACACACACAGCAACACACACAGCGACACACAATAATATTTTGTAGCAAGTTCACGCTATTATAACCAAGTTATTGTAGTGTTGCTTGCACAATTCAATATGTAGTTGCATCATGTATTTGTAAGATGAATTCACACAATAACATCGGGCTGTAGCGCAGTTTGGTAGCGCGCTTCGTTCGGGACGAAGAGGCCGCGGGTTCAAATCCCACCAGCCCGACTTTTGTTTTTTGCACAATCGCGCGTATTGCAACACTCTTATAAACTTATAATTCTGTATAAACGCATAATTTTGTATGATTGAGTAGTGAGCAAAACGGAATTAAATCGCAAGAAGCAAGGTGGCTTTAATGGAAAACTCAGCAGAATTATATAAAGAGCTTGACAATATGTTTGCAAGCCACGCAAGCGTGCAAGAAATCGAAAAATATTTGCTAAACGCTCTAAACCAATCGCAAGCAAAAGCAAACCAAGCAGCATCAAACCAAGCAGAATCAAGCCAAGAAGAAGCGAACGCTCAAGCATTGCAACTATCTGTGTTAAACGAGTTGATGGGATTTTATAGGTCTAGAGGAGAACACGCAAAAAACAAGCCAATCATTGACAATGCGCTAGATTTGGCAAAGAAGATGGATTTAGTAGGCAGCGAAGCTGGAACAACAACGCTGATTAACGCCGCCACAAGCCTTCGCGCGGCAGGCAGCTATGAGCGCGCAACAGAAATATATTCTCAAGCTATTAAAGAATCATCGAAAACGCTAAAACCAAACGATAGAAAACTCGCTGCCCTTCACAACAATCTTTCAATGCTTTACAGCGAAACAGGCAACACGACCGAAGCAATTAATGAACTTAATATTGCGCTTGAAATATTGCAAAAATCGAGTATCGATCCTTCAACAGACATAGACATAGCAGCAACTCACACGAATCTTGCGCTTGCGATTTTGCAAGAGTGCTCGCAGCCTAACGAAAGCACGAATAGCAAATCTGATAGTCTTAACGCTGCTTTTGAACACGCTTCAACCAGCGTTCGCATGTACATTTCAGGAAATAACCAAAATCAACCGCACTACGCTTCTGCTTTAGCTGGATATGCTCAAGTTCAATACGCGCGAAAAGAGTATTCCGACGCTGTAGACGCATACAGTAAAGCACTTGATTTGATAGCACAATGCTACGGAAAAGATAGCGAGTCGTACGCGATTACGTTGGAAAATTTGCAGCAAGCGCAGAAGGCAGCAGAAAAATTTACGGCGAGTGGCGTGGCGGACGCGATTCAGTGTGCTGCGGAAAAATCGCCAGCAACCGATGATCTGCAGCCAGAGTCAAATAAAACTAAAAAAGCAGAAGATAATCCCAAAATAAAAAACGGCATGCAACTTGCAAAAGAATATTGGCAAACTTACGGAAAGCAACTACTGGAATTACCAAAATTTAGAGACTACAAAAGCCGCATAGCTGCAGGATTAGTAGGTCACGGATCGGAATGCTACGGATTTGACGACGAGATTTCTAGAGACCACGATTTTGGACCAGGATTCTGCTTATGGCTTACAGATGAAGACTATGCGAAAATTGGCGAGGATTTGCAAGCAGCTTACAACGATTTGCCGCAAGAATTCGCTGGATTTGGCTCTCGCGAAGAAACTCCACGCGCTAAATCATGTGAAAGAAGCAAGCGAGTCGGAGTATTTAGCACATCTGAATTTTTTGAAAACATAACAGGATTTTCCGCCGCTCCAAGCCAAAACGAGCCGTATTTATGGCTTTCGCTAAACGAGTCAACACTTGCTGCAGCTACGAACGGCCAAATTTTTGCAGACCCACTTGGAGAATTTAGCAAAACGCGTCAAAGTTTTAAGCTTATGCCAGACGATGTGCGAATCTCGCTAATCTCTAGAAGGCTTGGCATGATGGCTCAAGCAGGCCAATACAATGTTCCACGAATGCTAGCGCGAAAAGACGGAGCTGCAGCGTGGCTTTCTATAAACGAGTTTGTGCGCGCAACCGCTTCAATCGTGTTCTTGCTAAATAACCCAATAAGTGCAGGATATTTGCCATATTACAAATGGCAATTTGCAGCTTTACGCAAGCTCAGCGTGCGAATGGCGTCTAGACTTTCTGGCGTAGCAAATCAACTTGAATCGCTTATGCGACTAAGTAGCGCGGCGTGCTTTGGCGGAATCGGATTTGGCGAAGGCACAAAAGGCAGCAGCGAAGCTGAATCTAGAATAAACGAGATTATTCAAAACGTGTGCAACGAAGTAGTGGAAGAGCTGAAATATCAAGGCTTAAGCGATTGCGGCGAAACGTTTTTAGAATGGCAGCGCCCGTATGTTGAAGCACATATTAAGCAAAAATATGCATGCTTGCATAGCTTGTAAAACTCGTGAAAATTAAAACTCGTGAAATTCGAAAAGCTAGATTAACACAGCAAACCCTAATCGGAGATAGTATAAAAGATTACTAGAACTAAAATCGATAGGATTAAAAATGATTAGCAAAGAAGACAACGCGCAAATAACGCAAATAGACAGCAAAAATCACACAATTGCAGAAGAAATTACAAGACTAGAATGGCAGCAATTCCAGCTTACGCAAAACGAAGGCGGACGCGCGAATTGTCAGGAAGATTGGCAAACATTCCACATTATGCGAATGAGCCAATTTTTAACTTGGCAGCTTGATTTGCAAGAGTCTTATAAGCAAGATCTTGAGCGCGCAAATAGCGATGGCAGAAATTTGATAACAGAGAAATATGCAAGAATGATGGAGTCTACTGCGCCAGAGATTTTTGAACGCACGATTAAGCCTTATATTAAGCCGATTTTAGAGCGTAGAAAAAGCGAGCAAGAGCAGATTATTTTAACGCAAGTTAAATGGGCTGACGATTTTCGCAATCGCTACCCTCATTTAGGTCTTGCAATGCGCGTTCTAAAAACAAGCGAAGATACAGAAGAAAATACATCTTTTGAAACGTATTTGCGAGGAGAATTAAGCACGTATTCTAACGATACTTTTGCTAAATATAAGGATTTTATAGAAGATTTGCTTGCAAAAAATCTAAATCTTACGCAAATGATTATTACGAATACTGTGCACATGTATGGTTACGATTCACTCGAAGCGGCCGACAAATGTTGAGGCAACTACAGCATGAATAATTTTGTAGATGCACACTCAATTCTTTGCGCAGTTTTTAAGCTACGCAAATCAGATTCAACAAAAACAGTAGAAGATGCACACAAACAATTTTTGCTCAAAAAATCCCGATAAATCATAATATTCGGTTTGCGCAAATGAGACTCGTAAGATGCACTAACGCCATTTATCTCGCCAAGTATTGGGCAAGTTTCGCGCGCGCAATCAATCCACTCTTGCGAAGCATTTCCCAGCGCCCAAACGCGCACACCTTTTGAAATCAAATCGCGAGCAAAAGAGGCAAAACGCGCTCGCTCCCCTAAAAATCCGCGTGAAAAATTCTTAAAATACAAGCGATAAAGCCATGCTACGGCAGGTCCGTGATGCTCGCTAAACGATTCAAGCGCGCGCTGGCTACTCCATGCCGCCTCTCGCAAAGCTTCGTGAAACTCAAAACCCCATTCTGGTTCGTAGCTAAACAGAACTTCGCCAATATAATCTGGGTAATCTGACTCCAATGTGCGGCGCGAATCCCAATCAACAAGAAGATGCAAGTCAAAAACAACATCTGTTATGCCGTTTTCAACAATTTTTTGCGCGCACAAATCGCAATAATCGTCGCTATTCTTAATAAAATTATCGCCATTCTTGCAATCGTCACTATTCTTAAAATCATTGCAATTAGGCGAAAAATCTTCTGTGCAAACCATTAAAAATCCTAAATTATTCGGTTGGCGAAATTCCGCCAATGTAGGACGACATTCCAGAAGCGACAGAAGCACCAGGAGCACCAGAAGTACCAAAGCTAACAGGCAAATTGTTCAAATTATAACCAAGCGCCTCAAGCTGCGCGCGACCATCTTCCGTAATATTTTCAACGCTCCAACGCGGCTTCCAAGTCCAATCAATCCTAAATTCGTCTACAAGTCCAACAAGCGCACTCGCGCACTCGTCTTCAATCAAATCCGTAAGCGGGCAAGCAGGCGTTGTAAGCGTCATCGTAAGAATCGCGCGACCAAGCTCATCAATCTCAATCCCGTAGACTAAGCCCAAGTCAACAACATCAATACCAAGCTCTGGGTCCACAACATTGTGCAAAGCCTCTTGAATATCTTCCTCGCTCACGCGCCCAATATTGTTTGCGCTAAGAGTTGATTCTGCTTGATTTTCTGCCATCTTGTTCCTCATTTTTAAGTGTTACAACGCGATTTTATAAAGCTACATACGATTTTATAAATCCTCAATAGCCTTTGCAATACCGTCTTTTAAGCCTTCCCACGCAAGCAACGCGCATTTGATTCGCATTGGATATTTAGAAACGCCTTGAAAAACCATTGCATCTTCCAACTCATCCTCGTCTTGCTCGCTTTTTAATCCAACTCCCCTAGATTCCATAAGTTTGTGGAAAAGAGCGGCCAATCGCAAGGCATCCGCAACGGTTTTCCCCTCAACCAAATCAACCATAATCGAAAGACTCGCTTGCGAGATTGAGCAACCGTGGCCATCCCACTTAATACTTTTAATAAGCGCATTGCTTGAATTGTCAGCATTTTTAGCAAGTTCCACGTGCATTGTAACCTCATCTCCACAAGTTGGGTTAAATTGATGAGATTCCCCAAATGCATAGTCTTTACTAGCTTCTACAGCACAATTTTCGTGATGATTTGTAATTGTTATATTAGAATCGTTTTTTAGCTCATCGGTTGCTTGCGACTTTTCCGCAATATCCGCAGCCTCCGCAACTTTTTCTTCACGCTCTTCACGCTCTTCTGCTTTAGAAAGGCTCTCCGTGCTTAAAAAATGTGTTTTTCCGTGCGGATTCCTAGCAGCATCTAAAATCACTTCTTGATACATGCTTTCTAATCCGCTACTTGCACCGTTAGCGTCATCAAAACCCATATCAAACATACTCTCTCCTTACATTAAAATATTACGACTATGCGCCAAAATATGCGCGAACATGGGAAACAGCTTCCACAAGCGCGCGAGCTTCTTCGATTGTGTTATAAACTCCAACAGATGCGCGATTCGAAGCGTACACGCCAAAATGGCGATGAATCGGCTGAGCGCAATGATGCCCAACGCGAATCGCAATTCCTTGCGCATCCAAAAACTGGCCAACGTCATGCGGATGCACTCCTTCAACTTCAAAAGAAACCGTGCCAATACGGTTGCTTAAATCAAGTGGTCCAAGCACGCGAACTCCTGGAACATCTTGTAATTTAAGCAATTCTTCAGCAAGTTCCTGCTCATGCTTTGCAACTCGATTCATGCCCAACGAGCAAAGCCAATCCGCAGCCACTCCTGCAGCAACCATTTGCGCAACTGGCTGAGTTCCTGCCTCAAAACGGTAAGGCGCTTGCATATATTGCGCTGGCTTGTTAAGCCACGCGAGCTCCACCATAGACCCCCCAAAATTGGCTGGCGGAAGAGCATTCAAAAGATTGCGTCGACCATACAAGAACCCAACGCCCGTAGGACCATACATTTTATGAGCACTAAACGCTGCAAAATCAACGTCTAACGCGTGAAAATCAACTGGAATATGCGGCACAGACTGGCACGCGTCAAGAACAAAAATCGCACCAACATCATGCGCACGCTTGCAAATCGGCGAAACATCCGTGATTGCGCCCGTAACATTGCTAATATGCGTAACTGCAACGATTTTCGTGCGCTCATCAATAACAGTGCTCAAATAATCCGCGTCCGCTCGCACTCGGCCATCTTCAGTTACATCAATCCAGCGAAGCTCCGCACCCGATCGAATCGCAAGCTCTTGGAATGGCAATAAAACGGAATGATGCTCTGCGCGAGAAACAACAATATTATCTCCCTCATTAATCACAAAATGCTGGCGCAAAATTAAGTTATCTTCCGCAAAACCAGAGCGATTTAGCTTAGCGTTAATAGTGGCATTTCCAATAGAAGTTGCAAGAAGATTCAACGCGCCTGTAGCGCCAGGCGTAACAACAATCTCTTCGCTGCCTTCTTTGCTACAAGCACCAACGAGTTTTGCAACCTTTGCGCGCGCTTCTTCAAACGCAACTGTGCTAAGCGCTGCCAACTCGTGCGCTCCTCTATGCACGCCAGCATTAATCGTTTTATAAAACTCGCTTTCGGCATTAATTACAACTTGCGGCTTTTGAGAAGTTGCTGCAGAATCCAAGTAAATCAAGGGTTTTGAATGCACTTTGCGACTTAAAATCGGAAATTGAGACCGTAAATCTTCAAAATCACGCATTAGCGCAAAGTCTGTATCAAGATTTTTATGATTAAACATTCAAAATCACCTTTTAATCAAATTTATAACTTAAAAGCCGCTCCCCCAAAACAATGATTGAAGGAGCGACTTTCAAGACTTAAATCTTAGTAATTAGCGCTTTACGAACAGCTAAGCATAAACGCATAAACGCTTAAATCATAAAGCAGAAAGCTAATTAGAATCCAAATTGTGCCGCAGCTTGACGAAGAGTCTCTGCAGAACGCTTCAAAGCAGCAAGCTCGCGATCCGAAACTGGAGTATTCAAGCGAGAATTTACGCCGTTGCGGTTCAACAAAGTTGGAACAGACATGCAAACGTCCGAGATTCCGTGGAAGTCTTCAAGCAAAGAGGAAACTGGCAAAATGCGGTTGGTGTCGCGAAGAACAGCCTCAACAATATCTACGCCAGACATTGCAATAGCGTAGTTTGTAGCGCCTTTACCGTTAATAATCTTGTAAGCTGCGTTCTTAACTTCCTGATGAATCTCTTCGCGCTTAGCTTCATCCAATGGCTCATGACCTGGAAGAGCATTCCACTCGCACATTGGAACACCACCAATAGTTGCAGAAGCCCAAAGAGGGACTTCGGAATCGCCATGCTCGCCAGCAATATAAGCGTGAACGTTCTTAACGTTCACACCAGTGTGCTGAGCAATAAGGAAGCGCAAACGTGCAGAATCAAGGTTTGTACCAGATCCGAACATTTGATTAGCAGGAAGACCAGAAAGCTTCATAGAAACATGCGTAACAACATCAACAGGATTTGTAATAAGCATGTAAATTGCGTTTGGAGCAACCTTAACAACATTAGGAATAATCGACTTCATAATATTGATGGTTGCGCCTGCAAGCTCCAAGCGAGTCTGGCCAGGCTTTTGACGAGCGCCAGCAGTAATAACAACCATATCGGCATCGCGGCAAATTTCAACATCGTCGGAGCCAGCAATCGAAACAGCTGGGTAGAAGCTAGAACCGTGCTGCATATCGAGCACTTCTGCTTCAACACGTTCCTTAGCGATATCCTCAAGCACAATTTCACGAGCAACACCGCGCTGAGCAGCAGCAAACGCAAGCGTAGAACCTACTGCGCCAGCACCAATAATCGCAAGCTTTGTTGGCTTAACCTGAGAATTCACCATTAGAAAACCCCTTTTCCACAAACCGAATCAGCCCTCTAGCTAATAAATAACTCAAAATATAAGGGCTGCTCTAATAATAGAGATATATGCATGAACAGTTTTTACTTTAATCACACCTAAGGAGTTTTGCTTAAAACGCAATTTGCATAAGTTTTGCGGCCAAAGAATCTCCAACAAAAGCATCTAATTCTATGCCAGAATCCTTATATTCCACTGATTTTACAATGCCATTTTCCCTAACTTTAGATAGCAAAGATCCAGAATAATCACTATAAGGAAGCCTAACTTTAACGTGAACATGTGGCGAAGGTAACAAATTTTCTATGCGCGTTCTTAAACGGTCAATATTTGTTCCACTTGCAGCAGACACAATTAAAGAATCAGGGTACAATGATTGCAAACGCAAACGCATCGACTCTTGCATAACATCCGACTTGTTAAACGCAATAATTTGCGCAATGTCTTCCACTCCATCAATTTGAGCCAAAACCTCGTTAACTGCCTCAATTTGAGAAACAGGGTCTGGGTGAGAACCGTCAACAACGTGCAAAATAACGTCTGCTTGGCCAACCTCTTCCAAAGTGGACTTAAACGCTTCTACTAGCTGAGTTGGCAGCCTTCGCACAAAACCAACCGTGTCTACAAGCGTATAAGCGCGACCATCTTTAGTTAAAGACTTTCGAACAGCAGTATCCAAAGTGGCAAAAAGCGCATTTTCTACAAGCTCCTTAGAGCCAGTAAGCCTATTTATAATCGAAGATTTTCCAGCATTTGTATACCCTACTACTGCAACAGTTGGAATATCTTGACGACGCCTAGATCCGCGCTTTGTCTCGCGAGTTGGCGCCATTAGCGCAATGTCGTGACGCAATTTTGAAATTCGATTCCTAATTGCGCGCCTATCCATCTCGATTTTTGTTTCACCAGGGCCTCTAGAACCTATTCCAGCGTCTCCAGCAGCGCGACCGCCAGCCTGCCTAGAAAGAGCAGCACCCCAACCTCTAAGTCGCGGAAGCATGTATTGAAGCTGAGCAAGCTCGACTTGCGCCTTTCCTTCCCTGCTTGTTGCATGTTGAGCGAAAATGTCTAGAATAACAGCCGTTCTGTCTACAACTTTGACTTTAGTGGCGTCTTCCAAAGCTCTTCTCTGGCTTGGTGGAAGATCGTCGTCTACAACAATCGTATCCGCATCATTTTGCGCCACAACTGCTGCAAGTTCACGAGCTTTTCCAGAACCAACATACGTTGCTGCATCTGGCCTGTATCTTTGCTGCAACATGCCGTCACACACTACTGCTCCAGCTGTTTTAGCAAGAGCCGCCAACTCTCTAAGAGACTCTTCTGCTTGGCTTAAAGTTCCGCGAGCGCTAGACCACACACCTACTAAAACAACGCGTTCCAGCCTTAGTTTTCTGTACTCTACTTCGGTTACGTCTTGTAATTCTCCAAGACCAGCAACTCGTTTTAACGCGTTTCTTGATTCACGCTCTTGCCAAGCTTCGTCGTTACTTTCTATGCTTGATCCAGCGTTTGCATCGTCTAGCAGAACTTCACTATGGCCTGAAAGAAAGTCTTTATGCTCATTTTTATGCTCGGGCATATTATTATCACCACTTGCCAAATCACTATTTGCTAAAGTATCTACCAAAACTATGCCCTTTGCTATTTTGCTTTAACTACTAACGCTAAATCCCCTGTTAATACGCGATTTACAACGTTTGTTTTATTATTGTGAATCTAGAAGACATAATTTTTAACCAACACTAAAATGACTATTAACACTTTTAACAAAACTAAAAAGACGAGCAGCATTAATGCTACTAAAACAAACAAAAATGCTAAAGAATCTAAGACTAGCGGCGAACAGTATTTTTCCGCTAATCCAAATTCTTTAGACTTAAGACGAACTTTACAAGTTGATTTGCGAGGCAGAGAAGTTAGCGTGCAAGTTTCTAACGGAGTTTTTAGCTCTTCTAAGCTTGATTTAGGAACTGCAGTTCTTCTTAAACACGCTCCACAACCCCCAGAAAATGGGCGATTTTTCGATATCGGTTGCGGCTGGGGCGCTATTAGTTTGGCTTTAGGTTTTGAATCTCCTAATGCGCAAATTTACGCTGTAGACGTTAACGAGCGCGCTCTAGAACTTACTAATATTAATGCCAAAAATGCTGGATTAAATAACATTCACACTTATCTTGTAGAAGATGCGCTAAAAGAACTAAAAGAAGATGAGCTAAAAGACATTGATCTTATTTGGTCTAATCCTCCAATCCGCGTTGGAAAAGACGTTTTGCACAATATTTTGCTCACGTGGCTTCCTCGCCTAAAAGTTGGTGGAGCTGCTTATTTGGTTGTTCAAAAAAATCTTGGTTCCGACTCCTTAATCCCTTGGCTTTCTAAAAATCTTGGGGAAGATTTTAGCGTTGAAAAATACGCAAGCTCTAAGGGATACAGGATTATAGAAGTCTTAAGAAAATAGTATTTAGCAGGATTTAATAGGATTTAATATGAATTTTGACTATCCTAGTGAACTGCCGATTTGTTCCGCACGCAACCAGATTATTGAAGCTATTAAAGAGTCGCAAGTTGTAATCGTATCTGGTCAAACAGGTTCTGGAAAAACCACTCAAATACCAAAAATGGCTTTAGAGCTTGGCAGAGGCGGTCGCGGAAAGCAAATTGTTCACACACAACCTCGACGACTTGCTGCACGCACAGTTGCCGAGAGAATCGCAAGCGAAATGGGTGTTAAGCTTGGCGAAGAAATCGGCTACCAAGTGCGTTTTAACGACGAAAGCTCATCTAAAACAAAGCTTCGCATAGTTACAGACGGTATTCTACTTGCTCAAATTCAGCGCGATCCACTTCTTACGCGCTACGACACGATTATTATTGACGAAGCTCACGAGCGCAGCCTAAACATTGATTTTTTGCTTGGATATTTAACAACTCTTTTGCCAAAGCGCAAAGACTTAAAGCTTATTATTACTTCTGCAACAATCGATTCTGCAAAGTTCAAAGACCATTTTGAGCAAGCTTTGCACATTAAAGTTCCTGTTATAGAGGTTTCTGGGCGAACATACCCCGTGCGCGTACTTTACGAGTCGCTTGGAAGCGCGCCTTCGCTTATGAAGCATGTTCCAGGTTTTGCAGATATTGCTATGGATGATGAAAGCGTTGCGCAAAGCCAAAGTCTTTCTAGTTTTTCGCAAAGCGGAGATATTTGCGATGAAGACATTGCTTCTGCTGTAACTCGCGCATGTGCTCAACTTGTTATTCATTCAACACACACTCAAGGCGCGCGAGATATTATGGTTTTTGCTTCTGGCGAGCGCGATATTCGCGAGTTTGAAGCATCGTTGCGTTCTTATTTCGGTGCGCGCACAAGCGACATGAATCGCAGTGACGCCATTGAGATTGTTCCACTTTTTGCACGTCTTTCTTCTAAAGACCAGCATCGCGTTTTTGAGCATCACACTCATCAGCGTATTGTAATCGCCACTAATGTTGCAGAAACTTCTCTTACAGTGCCTGATATTCGCTACGTTGTAGACCCTGGTTTTGCTAGAATTTCGCGCTATTCTAAGTCTGCTAAAGTTCAGCGTCTTCCTATAGAACCTATTTCTCAAGCAAGCGCGGATCAGCGCTCTGGTCGTTGTGGGCGAATTGCAGATGGCATTGCTATTCGCTTGTATTCTAGGGAAGATTACGATACTCGCCCGCGCTTTACCGATCCCGAGATTTTGCGCACTTCACTCGGCGCTGTTGTTTTGCACATGCTCTCTGTCGGTGTTGCTAAAACTGGCGAAGATATAACGAATTTTGGATTTATTGATCCTCCAGATATTAAGGCTGTAAGCGACGGTTTTAACGAGCTTAGTGAGCTTGGCGCAATAAGTAGAAAATCTGGTGTTATAAGTTTGACTCGCATCGGCCGCGAGCTTAGTCATATTCCAATTGACATTCGCCTTGGACGCATGATTATTGAAGCTGCGCGAAACACTACGCCTAATACTTTAGCTGCGATTCTTGTTATTGTTGCGTTTTTGAGTTTGCAAGATCCGCGCGAGCGCCCAGAAGACAAGCGCGAGGAAGCCGATAGATTACACAATCGTTATGCAGACGAGTTAAGTGACTTTTTAACAGCATTGAATATTTGGGATCGCATATTCCAGGCGGATGGCGAAATCAGCAACAACGCGCTAAGGCGACTTTGCAAAGAGGAATTTTTCCACTTTTTACGCCTAAAACAGTGGAAAGATTTAGTTAATCAGCTTAAAGATTTATGCAAGGAGCTTCATTATAATGTTGGCGAAGCGCTGCCGATTAAACGCGCGTCTTTGCAAATACGCCAATTGCCAAATAATCAACAAGCAGCTCACAGTCTTTGTTGCACTTGGGATTATCAAGGAATCCACGCTTCTATGCTTTCTGGCTTGCTTTCTATGATTGGCATGCAAGTTATTCGCGAGCCTAAGGCTTCGGATTTTGCAGGACTTCGCGGAACAGCCAAAATTCGTGCCATTAAGCGCGCTCAAAAAATGGCAAAAAACGATTATCAAGGCGCTAGAAGCACAAGGTTTGCAATCTTCCCATCTTCATCTGTTTCTAAAACAACTCCTTCTTGGATTATGTGTACGGAATTAGTTGAAACTTCTAGACTTTGGGCAAGGTATTGCGCGCAAATAGACCCTGCTTGGGCGGAGTCTTTAGCTAAGAACCTTACTCGCGTAACATATTTAGATGCTCATTGGAGCGCAAGCAAAGGTGCTGCAATTGCTCAATCGAAAGTGCTTTTATACGGCTTGCCTATTGTGCAAAACCGCACTGTTCAATGGTCTAAAATCAATCCTTACGAATCTAGAATATTGATGATTCGTCAAGGCCTAGTCGAAGGAAACGTTCAACAGCGTTTTCCATTCAACGATTTTATCTCATCAAATATTAACGTTTTGAACGATGCCGATAATCAAACAAATCGCACTAGGCAAGCAAGCGAAACTGTAAACGACGAGGATTTGTTTACTTTTTACGATAATAAACTTCCTCAAGAAGCTACGACCATTGCAGATTTGGCTAAATGGTGGAAAAATTATAGGATTCAAGACCCACATTTTCTTGATTTTAACCCAGATTGTGTTGAACGCTTGCAATACGCAAATGACACTGATTTAGCAGACTACCCCGATACTTGGCATACGATTGGAACAGACGGCCAGAGAATTAATTTGCGCTTAAGCTACATTTACGATCCGCATAATCCTCTAGATGGCGTAACCGTACACGTTCCACTTCATGCGCTTTTGCGACTTAAGCCTCAAGAGTTTACTTGGAATGTGCCAGGCTTATTAGACGAGCTTATTATTGGCATGATTAAGTCTCTTCCTAAGACTTTGCGCGTGCAATTCGTGCCAGCTCCAGATACTGCGCGTAAGATCCGCGAGTGGATTGACGAAAACTACGATTATCTTCCAGGAATAAATGAGAATCCGCAAGAAGATTTTATTTGGCAAGACTTTAGCGAAGTCTTTACTAAAGCTGCGATTAGTGTTGTTGGAGCACAAATCCACCCAGAAGTTTTAAGCGAAGATCAGCTACAACGACTATCTCCTTATTTGCGCGTAACTTTTAGCGTTGAGCAAAAGAAAACTAATAAAAACAAACCTAATCAAAACAATTCGCATAATCAAAGCAACAAGCGCATTAAGCCTACTGTTTTAGGAACAGATAAGTCGCTAATAAGCCTTCAGCATCGATTTGCAAAATCAGCTCAAGAGTGTGCATTAAATGTTGTTAATAGCAAAGCGATTAAAGCTGCACAAGCTGGAAATGTTGTTGAGAGAGCAGATTTGTTACACAAGTCTGGAGCAACTAATCTTTCTAGATCTCAAATGGTTTGGCAAGGCGCGCTTAACATGCTTATTTTAGACGATAAGCGCATTACATCTAGATGGCTCGGCAGCGAGGCTTTGCTACTTGCTTCTGCACCTTATAAGTCTTCTAAAGATTTGGCTCAAGATTTGCAAATGGCTGCTATTAAGCGCCTTATACCAAATACGCAAAAAATTACTAACGATGTTGAACTTAAAGAAGCCGTTGGAAATATTGCCGAAGTTTACGAAGACACGGTTTATAGCGTTGCACACAGTGTTATTGCTATTTTGGAGCGATTTGCTAAAGTCGAGTCTGCTGTCAGCGGCAAAGCCGACTTGCCAATGCTTAGTGTTCTTCAATCGATTAAAGAACACGCATCTTCGCTTGTTTTTCCTGGATTCATTGCAAAAGCAGATTCTAGCGCACTTAGTTCAATAGAGCGCTACTTACATGCGGATTTGATTCGACTTAACAAAGCTAAGTTAGACAAAAATCGAGATGTTCAATGGGCTTGGCAGGCAGATGAAGCTCATAAGCTTGTACTAGAAGCTCAAAAGAGAGCAGAAAGCTTGCCTGCTGGGCCTAATAGAGATGAAGCTCAAGAAAAAGCTCAAAAACTAAAGTGGATGTGCGAAGAATTCTACGTTTCTCTTTGGGCGCAAGAGCTTGGAACGGCATACCCAATTAGTATTCAGCGCATGAAAAAGATTTGATAGCACAAAAGTTAAAAATCCACATACTCATCCAGCGATTTTAGCCAAGCCAGAAATGCGCGTCATAAACTCGTTCAAGAATCGTGGAACATTTACGCCAACAGCAACTTGCGTGGCATTAACATAGTCATTCAAGCGCGCAACATCACCAATTGTGCGTCCACGAGTTGAGCCATAAACATCAATTAATATAAATATTTTCATAAGTAGTTTTAACTATTGTATTTACATTTTATAATTGTCATATTCCACAAAAGCTAACAACATAAATAAAGGAATATAATAAGATGCAAAACAATAAAGATTACAAATTAACTGCTTCTATATTTAACAAAAACAACAAAGACTCACTTACTACAGATTTAATTTTTGCACCAGTTGATACAGAAGATGCTAACACAACATTAAATAAATCTATGGAATTTATAAAAAACATAACAAGCCCAAACAATCAAATGGGTTTAAGCAATGAAGATATTTTGTTGGTTGCAAAAGACTCTGTTCTAAAATTAGTTCAATCAGAACAAAAAGACCTCAATAATGCCGTTGATGAAATTAGTGAGCAAATTGATAACATAGACAGCAATTTAATAAAAGGTGGCGCCTTAATATACATAGAGAATGGCATAAATCTTTCCACAAAAGATACAAATAACATAATTGACGCAGTCTATAAAAAATTAGATAAAGATTCTTCAATCTGTTCATGTGTACATAATAGTGGCAGTACACTTAGAACTAGCGCAATGATTGCACTAAAACATGCATAAAACCAACGAAGATTTATGCAGATAATTTAGAAGCTAGGAATCAAATGATTAAATTAAACGATTTGCTAAATCTCACAGAAGAACAGGCAGCAAATACAAAAATACGTTTTAATATGAATAATGGCGATTATGATCCCATTGAGCTTTATCAAGATGATCGTGAGAAAATCAATAAAGAATGGCTTTACTGTAAGGGTAATAAGTCCCTATTCCAAGTTGGACAAATCGCAATATGTTTAGTACGTATGCCCAAAAACAAAGATCAATGGCTATTAACAACAATCGACACCGTCAGCAAAGATTTAAATGTAGACAAAAAAGGAATAGGCTATGAAGGAACTCCAATAAAGGAATATGAAAAATATTTTGGAAGAGTAATTGTAAAATTCCACAATAAACATGAACAATTAGTTAGATGGCTTAACAATCTTAAAAGCGACTTAGAGGTTTCTCAAATTTTACCAGACACGTTCAGAGACGATAGTTTTCCTGGATACGACAATGTTAAACTTTCATATTCAGATCTAAAACGTATTGTTAAAAACAGTTATAATGATTGGATTGCAGCCCTAAGCAGTCAAAAGGCAGTATATCTAATAACCGATACGAAGACTGGTAAATTATACGTTGGCTCTGCAACTTCAAACAATGGAATGCTACTAAAACGATGGAAGGACTATTTAGAAACTGGTCATGGCGGAAATGAAAAGCTTATAAAACTAGTTGAAACTGAGGGAATCAAATATATTGAAGACCATTTCCAATATTCAATTCTTGAAAACTATAATGCGAACGTTGATGATGATTTTGTTTTAGGCAGAGAATCATGGTGGAAAGAAGTACTAAAAAGTAAGGATTTTGGCTATAACGCTAATAAATAATCATTAGAAATAAGCTTCACCAATACAATGTCAAAAGATTAGTATTCAGCGTATGAAAAAACTATGTTAGCGTAAAAACTATGTTAGTTTAAAAATGCGCGGCATAAGACTACAAAAAAGTGGTCACTATCCACGCAGCCAAAGATGACTGCAAGATAGTGACCACTAACATATTGAGTAAATAATAATTACTCTTTAACCATAAGGCTGCGAGCAATGTAAACTACTAAGCCAATAAAGGCTACAATAGCGCCCATCATAAGCAAGTTAGAATAACCTGCACCTAAGCCTTGGATTCCAGCAAAAGAGAATCCTTTTAGCAAGTTTCCGCCAAAGAATCCGCTGAAAATGGAAATACCGATTGATGCTGTAACATTCATAACTAAATCGTTCATACCGCATCCACGACCCGATTCTTCAACAGGCAATGCGCTAAGAACCGTTGAAACGATTGGCGAATACATAAGTCCACAACCAGCGTAGTAGACGCATGCACACAAAGTTAGAACAAGGAATCCGCAATTGATGAATACAGCAGCTCCAACCCATCCAAGAATCATAAGAACAGCAGCTATAATAATGCCAGCTTTACGTCCAATGAAACCGATAATTGTTCCAGAGCATGTTCCAAACACTGCTGCTACAACAAATGCCCATACAAGGTAGGAAGAAACTGCCTCAGTGCTCATATGATACAAAGCTCCACCAATAACATTGTAAATTGGAGGCATGCAATAGTTAGTAAAGTAGAAGATGAATATTAAGACAATGCCCGAAAGCCAACGCTTATTCTTAAAGAATGCAGGAGTTACAAACGGGTTCTTTGCCTTCATAATGTATCCAGCAAACACAACAAACAGCACGATGGATCCAAGTAGCAATCCCCATGCCTTGTACGAGAAGAACAAAGTCAGCAATGCAACAGCAATACCAAACACTGTAAAGCCAAGCTTATCTATCTTTCCACCAATACCGTTCTTTGTAGGCAAGCACTTAACAAGAACTGGCAAGAACAGAATGGTAATTGCAGGAATCAAGAACAAATACTGCCAAGCAATAGAGCTAAGAGCACCAGCAGCAAAAACGCCAATAGAAGCAGAAAGCTGATAAGCAGCAGTAAAGAGTCCAAAGAAAATTACCTTAAGATCGTTGCGCAAATACTTAGTTGCGATAACAAGGAAGGAAGAACCTGCTACTTGCTCGCCAGCGGTTTGTAAAATACGCGCAATAATAACAGTCCACAAGTTTGGAGTGAAGAAGAAGTTTGCAATAAAACCAAACAACGATCCAACAAACAATGTTACAAGTCCGATTGTTATGAGTCTACGAAGCGACACAAAGTCACCCAAAGAGCCGTAAATAAAGCACACAATGCCTAAAACAATAATTGGCAAACTCGTAATAAGAGAAGCTTGATCAGGAGCGCCAACAGCTTTACCAATCTGATCGAATACCAGATTAAATCCTTGCAAACACAATGTTCCAAGAATAAAGGTTATAAGAAGTAAAATTAGCGAGTAAATCGCCACTTTGTCGCGGGTTTTTGGATCCTCATATGGGTCTACCGCGCTAGATTTTGCAATCTCAGTCATAATAATCCAATCAATTAATATTTTTAGTTTCTACATTGGAAAATAAGGCACGTCGTATATTGCGGAAAATGTTGCGATTTGCGGCGTGTCGAACAACAAAAAGCGGAGTTAAAACTCGTAAAATCCACACTCAGCCAGCGATTTTTGCCAAGCCAGAAATACGCGTCATAAACTCGTTCAAGAATCGTGGAACATCAACACCAACAGCAACTTGCATTGTCTTAACAGGGTCATTCAAGCGCGTAACATCACCAATTGTGCGTCCACGAGTTGGGCCTTCAACATCAACTTGCATATTGATTGGAAGCGTTGTAACAAGCGTTGGATCCACAGCTACAGCCACTGCCAAAGGATCATGCAAACCGCATCCGCCAAGGTGCGGAGCCGTTGTCTCATATGCCTTAATGTAAAAGTCAGTCATATCTGCAAGGAACTTGCCAGCCTTTGCACCAAGGTCACGCCACTGCTTTGTCTCCTTGTAGGTAAGCAAAGTCTGTAAAGTAACATCCAAACCAATCATTGTTACTGGAGCACCAGAGCGGAATAGTACATCTGCAGCATCTGGGTCTTGAGATATATTCGCTTCGGTCCAAGCGTTTACGTTTCCATGAATGGTAAGCGCTCCGCCCATAAGAACAATCTTTCCGATTTCGTCCTTGATTTCTGGAGCTTTCTTCAATGCAGCAGCAATATTTGTCATTGGTCCTGTTGGAACATACACCAAGTCCTTGCCATATTTCTTTACAGAATCGATAATAAAATCAACAGCTGATTCATCCTCTGCTTTGCGCGCAGAATCTGGAATCTCAACATCGCCAATTCCGTTATCTCCATGAATAAATGCAGAAATTGGAAGAACTTCAAAAGAATCTTTTTTGCTTGCGTGCGAAAGTCCCTTATAAACTTTTACTTCGGGATGCCCAAGTAAGTCTGTGATTGCAAGCGCGTTACGAACACCTTGCTCCATTAAAACGTTGCCATACGTGCCAGTTATGCCAATAAGCTCCATTTCTGGGCTTCCAAGAGCATAAGATATAGCGAGAGTATCGTCAACACCAGTATCAAGATCAAGAATCAGCTTCTTCACTTGAGTTACCTCCCTTTGTGTATTTGGCATGATTTTACAGTCGTTGTAAATCATGGATTGCGCGAATATTTTCAAAATTATTCAAATGCAACCAAGCAAAAATTCTATCCCCATAATTTTGAAAATCAACATTACAATTGGATAATTTTAGATATATCATTGTTTCTTTATTGTGCAATAGTTTGCGATTTTTGTTATAAAATGTTCCAATCGCAAGCAAAAGTTAAATTAAATAAACAAAGGTTTAGATTATACTTAAAAACTAACATTCAAACACAAACATTCAGATATAACAATATGAAAAAATTTTGCGAAAAATGTTAAAAAACAATCAAAGAAAAACCTAAAAATAAAACGCGCGACACGCCACCACAGCACATCGCGCGATTTTAATAGTCAACACAAACTAAACGCAAAAACCTAAAGTCTAGGCAAATATTTCTCGAGTTCGTAAGGAGTTACTTGGCGACGATACTCTTCCCACTCTTTATGCTTGTTGCGCAAGAAGTATTCAAACGCATGCTCACCTAAAACGCTAGCTACAAAATCAGACTTCTCCATAATCTTCAAAGCTTCATCCAAAGACTCAGGAAGAGGCTGAATGCCCATAGCTTGACGCTCAGCATCTGTAAGCTCCCAAACGTCGTCGCTAGTAGGATCACACAAAGTCATTTGCTTTTCAATGCCATCTAAACCAGCAGCCAACAAAACAGAGTATGCAAGATATGGATTCGCCACAGGGTCGAGCGCGCGAAACTCCATACGGCAAGAATTGCCTTTGCCTGGCTTATATTGAGGCACACGCAAAAGCGCAGAACGGTTGCTATGACCCCAGCAAACATAGCTAGGAGCTTCCGCTCCACCCCACAAGCGCTTGTAAGAATTAACGTATTGATCTGTAACAGCGCAAATTTCTGCAGCATGATGCAAAATACCAGCCGCAAATTGGCGCGCAATAAGAGACATATTAAACTCTTGACCAGCCTCATAGAAAGCGTTTGAATCTCCTTCAAACAGGCTTAAATGCGTGTGCATACCAGAACCAGGCTGATCTGTAAGCGGCTTAGGCATAAAGCTGGCATACATTCCGCGCTCAAGAGAAATCTCCTTAACAACAGTGCGGAAAGTCATAATGTTATCTGCAGTAGTAAGAGCGTCTGCATATCTTAAGTCAATCTCGTTTTGACCAGGACCGCCTTCGTGGTGAGAATACTCAACAGAAATACCCATCTGTTCAAGCATGCTCACAGCACTACGACGAAAGTCCATTGCCGAACTTCTTGGAACGTGGTCAAAATACCCACCTTCATCAATAGGAACAGGCGCCTTAGACCAATCATCTTGCGCTTCAAATAAGTAAAACTCAATTTCTGGATGAACGTAAAAAGTAAAGCCTTTTTCTTTAGCTTTTGCGAGCGCAGTTTTAAGAACGTGACGCGGATCTCCAAGAGACGGCTCCCCATCTGGCGTTAAAACGTCGCAAAACATGCGCGCCGTGCCTTCTGGACCGCCATGCCATGGCAAAAGTTGGAAAGTCGAAGGATCTGGCTTAACAATCATATCGTCTTCTAAAACGCGAGTCATGCCTTCAATCGCAGAACCGTCAAAGCCAATACCCTCTTCAAACGCAGCTTCAAGCTCTGCTGGAGCAATAGCAACCGATTTAAGCGTTCCAAGAACATCCGTGAACCATAGTCGAATAAAACGAACGTCACGCTCTTCAACTGTACGCAAAGCGAATTCTTGCTGTCTATCCATATCTACAGTCCAATCAATTTAAGTGTGTAACTATGTGTTTTTCTCTCATACTCTTTAACTAATATTTAAGAGACTAATTATTATATTATCTCTTACTTTTCGCTTTTATTTAGCTTTATGAGCATGAATTTACTTATTTTTAATGTAACAATCTAATAGCAATCTAGTAGCAATCTATTTAACATAGACTACATCTTTTTGCCATATTTATAAAAAATCTCTTTGGCTTGATCATCGCTTAAATCATCTGTACTTGTAACTTCAATCCCAGATTCTTTAAGATCTTTAACACTTGAGTAACAAATCATAAGATCTTCAACACATCTAGCAGCCATTGCAAGAATCATAGGAGGAACAACGTCTAAAACGCCTCGATTGTATTCATAAACTTTTGCATCAATCTTATTAGCGCGATTTACCATTAGAACAGCAGGCATTCCACGAAAATAGTCGGTAAATTTTTTAACTGATTTTTCTGGATTGTCTTCGTCTAAATCACGTAAAACTGCGACTCCACCATTTTCGTCGTTAAAACAATCCGCATTAACTCCAGCCATTTTGCAAAAAGATGCAAGAAGCTCTCCTGGCTCTATAGCTGTTAAGAACAGCGCGCACTTTGCCTTTTTTCCAAGCAAACCTTGCAAATCTTCTTCAAAATCCGCTTGCTCAATCTTTTTTACAGCATCATCGATTGAATCACGATTTTGCTCTTCGCTAAACTCTTTTTCAAAACCAAGCAACGCGTCTTCCAGCTCTTTATCGGTAAAAGAAGTACGAACATCGTTAGAATCATTAGAACCAACGCCATTATTGCCATTAACGCCATTATTATTATCGCTAACGTTATTGTTTTTACTCAAATCGTCGTTATCTTTACACATATCTTTTACCTTCTAAATTAAAAAGCCTTGCTTTACTTGTTTTTACTTATCTTCACTTATCTTTACTTATAACTATCACTTCTTAAAACGCTTAAAATCACTCTAAATCACTCTAAGAATATTCTACGCGATTAGCTTATTTTAGGCGCTTATTTTAAGCACTTGGCAAGCAAGCTGGGCCAAACAATATTTTTAGCTCTGCAAAAAGTGACGTATCTCGCTTGACTCTAAATCTATCTCCAAAAGATAAGACTTTTGCGCACCCCTTAGAGTCAATCAAAGCAAGATTTACTTCGCAACAACCGGGATGCCTTGTAACAATGTTTTCAAGCTCTTTTATACGAGACTTTTCTAGCGCTTGCAAAGGCAAAACAATAGTTACAGGTTGAGCGTCTTCTGCCTCTAAGCTTGGAACTTCAAAATCCGTAGCTCTTAAAGAAACAGTTTCGTCTCGAACTTCTACCTGGCCCCTAATTCGCACAACTTGATCAATCGCAAGTTCTGCAGCAGAAGACTCGTAAACTTTGCCAAAGAACATGCATTGTATTGAGCTTTCCATGTCTTCAATAGTTACAATCGCCCAAGCATTACCTTTTTTAGACACTCGCCTATCTACGCTAGTAACAAGTCCTGCAAGAGTTACTTGTTGATTTTCGCTCATAGTTCTAGCACGGTTTAGAAGCTGCGCAATCGACATTTCTCTAAGACCAGCCAAAACAGCAGAAAGTCCACTCAAAGGGTGATCCGAAACATAAAGTCCAAGCATTTCTCGCTCAAAGTTTAGCTTCGTTTTTTTATCCCACTCTTCAACATCTGGAATATTGATTTGTGCGTCTCCAAGCTCGTTACTTGAATCATCCAAATCGGCAAAAAGGTCAAATTGGCCACCTGCCTGCTTTCGCTTAATAGAAATAACTGAGTCAATTAGTGGATTATAAACTTCAAAAAGTGCTCGCCTACAAGTGCTAATTGAGTCAAAAGCACCAGATTTAATAAGCGATTCAACAAGTCTGCGATTCAGAGATTCAAACGATACGCGATTTACAAAATCCTTAAAATCAACGAATTTTCCGCGCTCGCTTTCCCTCTCGCTAATAATATCGTTAACTGCTTTATCTCCAACGTTTCGTACAGCTCCAAGGCCAAAGCGCACAACATCTCCAACTGCAGAATATTCAAGAACCGACTCATTAATATCTGGTTGCAAAACGCGAATACCCATGCGTCGTGCTTCACCCAAGTAAAGTGCTGTCTTATCTTTATTAGTGCGCTCGTTTTGAAGCAATGCAGCCATAAATTCCACAGGATAATGCGTTTTTAAGTAAGCAGTCCAATAAGAAATCAAACCGTATGCAGCCGAGTGAGCCTTATTAAACGCGTAACCCGAGAATGGAACCAGAACATCCCAAACAGCTTGGGCAGCTTCTTCTGAATAACCATGTTCCTTCATGCCTTTAAAGAACGGTATTTTCTCTTTAGCTAGCACTTCTGGCTTCTTTTTACCCATAGCTCTACGCAAAACATCTGCCTTGCCAAGGCTGTATCCAGCTAAAATACGAGCAGCCGACTGCACCTGCTCTTGGTACACAATCAAACCATAAGTTTCGCCAAGAACATCTTTTAGTGGCTCCGCAACCTCTGGATGAATAGGCGTAATATCTTGCAAACCGTTCTTACGCTTAGCATAATTGGTGTGCGAATCCATATCCATAGGACCTGGTCTGTAAAGCGCAATCAAAGCAGAAATATCGTTAAAGTTATCTGGTTTTAGAGTGCGAAGAAGCGCACGCATACCGTCGGAATCAAGCTGGAAAACGCCTAAAGTATCTCCTCTTGCAAGAAGCTGATATGTTTCTTTATCGTCAAGCGGAATTTTAGTATAGTCAATAGGCTCTTTTCCATTATTTTCAACGTTTTTAAGAGTATCTCTAATAACTGTTAAGTTAGAAAGACCCAAAAAATCCATCTTAACTAAGCCAAGCGTTTCGCAAGTGTGATACTCAAAGGTAGTTGTAATCGTGCCATCAGTGCGCTCCAACAGAGGAGATGTATCTGTAATAGGCTCCGAACCCATAATCGTTGCACAAGCATGTACACCCGTTTGGCGAATCAGACCCTCAATACCCTTTGCTTCTTCTGTAATCCGCTTTGTATCTGGGTCGCTATCATACATCTCGCGAAACTCGCGAGCTTCCGCATAACGCTTTGACTTTTCGTCAAAAATATCGTGGAAACTCATATCTTTGCCGTTTTTTGGAGGCGGCAAAATCTTTGTAATTTTTTCTCCAACAGAAAACTCATAGCCCATTATTCGAGCAGAATCTTTAAGTGCTTGTTTTGTTTTAATTGTGCCATAAATCACGCATTGCGCTACTTTATCTTTTCCATATTTTTCGCCAACATATTCCAAAACTTTGGCTCTACCTTCTGGGTCAAAGTCAACGTCAATATCTGGCAAAGACACGCGCTCTGGGTTTAAGAATCGTTCAAAAATCAAGCCATGCTTCATTGGATCTAGTTCGGTAATGCCCATTGCATACGCAACCATTGCGCCTGCTGCACTTCCTCGGCCAGGGCCAACCATAACCCCATGCTCTTTTGCCCAATTAATATAGTCTGCAACAACTAAAAAGTAGCCACAAAATTGCATTTGGCATATAACGCCACACTCGTAGTCTGCTTGTTTTAAGACTTCAATAGGAACGTTTTTGTTATATCTGCGCTCTAATCCTTCTTCGACTTTTTTAAGAAATAGCGAAGTCTCATCCCAACCTTTAGGGCAGTCAAATTGCGGCATAAAAGCGCCATCTTCGCCGTCATCAAACATAACATTGCATCGGCGAGCAATCTCAAGAGTATTATCGCAAGCTTCTGGGAACTCCTTAAAAAGCTCACGCATTTGCTCAGCAGACTTCAAATAATAGCCAGAACCGTCAAACTTAAAACGATCTGGATCATCTAAGCGAGATCCAGAATTAATACAAAGCATTGCATCTTGCGCTTCGCGATCTTCTTCGTGCACATAGTGCAAATCGTTTGTAGCAAGAAGTGGAGCATTCAACTTTTTAGCAATCTCGAGCAAATCTTTTGTAACGCGTGTTTCAATAGAAAGCCCGTGATTCATAAGCTCAATAAAGAAATTATCTCGACCAAAAATATCTTGGAACTCACCTGCAGCGCGTAAAGCCTCATCAAATTGACCCAAACGAAGACGCGTTTGAATAATTCCAGATGGGCATCCAGAAGACGCTATAACGCCTTTAGAATACGTTGAAAGCACATCTTTATCCATTCGAGGATATCGCATAACGCGACCTTCCAAATTGGCTATAGACGATGCTTTAAGTAAATTTGTTAAGCCTTCATCATCTTCGGCCCACATTGTCATGTGAGTAATCAAACCACCGCCAGAAACATCGTCGCTTCTTTGCGCTTCCGTTCCCCAATGAACTCGGCTTTTGTCTTGTCTGGCTGTTTCTGGAGTCACATAAGCTTCGATTCCAATAATCGGCTTAATCCCAGCTTTTACAGCCGTGCTCCACATCTCGTATGCTCCATGCATATTGCCGTGGTCTGTAATCGCAATAGCTGGCATACCCAATTCTTTTGCACTCGCAACTAGGTCTGGTATCTTTGAAGCACCATCCAAAAGCGAATAATGCGTGTGATTATGCAAATGTACGAAGTTTGTTTCTGGCCTAGTCATGCTTGCTATTTTATAGATGCAATATGACCTGCTTTGCTAAATATGCTCGCTTTTATAGTTGCCGCACGGCTTGTAAAGCGTGTTGCAAATCTAGCGGATACTCCGATTCAAGCTTAACTAATTTTCCTGTTCTAGGATGCTTAAATTCTAGCTTAGTTGAGTGAAGCCATTGGCGTTGTAACTCTAGTTTTTCCGCGAGTTTTGGGTTTGCTCCATACATTTTATCCGCCACTAACGGATGGCCAATCGAAGAAAAATGCACGCGTATTTGGTGAGTTCTACCCGTCTCTAAATTTACGCTAACTAAAGTTGCAATTCCAAAGCGCTCCAAAACATCCCAATGTGTTACAGCTGGTTTGCCATTTTTGGTTACAGTAAATCTAAAGTCAGATACTTTCGACCTTCCAATCGGAGCTTCAATAGTTGCTTTGTTTTGCTCCAAATTTCCTTGCACTAATGCCGTATAAGTTTTTGAAACACTATGACTAGCAAATTGCTGCTTCATCTTTTCGTAAGCAAAATCCGTTTTGCAAACGAGCATAAGGCCGCTTGTTCCAACGTCTAACCTGCTTACGATTCCTTTGCGTGATTCGTCGCAAAGCGTTGTGTTTATTCTAATCCCAGCAGCTTCTAGGCTTTCTGGAACAGTAGGCCCATTCCACCCTTTTGCTGCGTGAGACGCCATTGCAACAGGCTTGTTTATTACTACAACATCGTCATCGTTGTATACGATTTCTAAATCGCATATAGAAGGCTTACTTTGAGCATTACTGGAAGAATCGCGAGCACTAGCACAATCGCAAGCACAATCGTCTTCTTTATTTACAACAATCACATCTGATTCTTGCAAAATAGACGATTTTTGCGACTTTCTATTTAGGATTTTTGCTTTGCTACTTTCGATTAGCGATATTGCGTTTGCACGCGATACTCCCATAAGCTTCGACAAACATACGTCGAACCTGCATCCTGCAAATTGACTCGTAACCGTAAAACGAATATCACTCATCAGCGCGCTCTATAAGAGGAATCCCAATCAAAATAAGGCATATAACTGCGATTCCTGCAAACATAAGCTCAATATCTGCAACATTTCCAACAGACCATCCGTAGTTTATAAAATCTACGACTTTTCCGTTCAAAAAGCCCTGAGCATATTGCGCTCTATCAATAAGATTTCCAAAAGCTCCAGCAAAAGCTAAAGCAAGCGCAATAGTCCAATATAAGGATTTTGTGTGCTTAATAACCGCAATCATAGCAGCGCACGCAGCGCACGCTAACACGCTAATAACCCAAGTAAAAGAAGATCCTAAGCCAAAAGATGCTCCAGGATTCCTAACAAGAGTAAAAGAGAGCAAGTGTGGAAAAATATCAATGTTTTTTCCGCCACTAAGCGCTGCTAATGCCCAAACTTTGGTTATGCGGTCTAGAACCACGCCAATAAAAGCAATCAGTGCAAAAACGGCTGCGCGATTACGCAGCCGTTCTACACGCACATAACTATGCGTCAATGTATTTTCCAATCTAAAGGGATTTAGTAAATACTACTAGCAAATTTTAGTAAATACTACTTATCCTGCTTATCTTGATTTTCCATAGATGTATACGTGTTTTCGTCGGAAACTTGAGCAACAAGCTGACCCAAGAAGTCGGTCAAGCGAGTACGATACTCAGTTTCAAACTGCTTAAGGCTTTGAATGTTTCCTTCAATAACCTTAGTTTGCTTCTCGAGATTCTCACGTACTTGGCGAGCATATGCGTCTGCAGAAGTACGAGTAGTGGAATCGTAATCCGCAGCTCTATGCTGAACTTCTGCTTCGTATTGATCAGCTTGATCGTGAGTTTGCTTGGAGTAGTCATCTGCAGCTTGACGAACCTTGCCAGAGTAAGCGTCTGCCTCGTTGTGAGCGCGAGCCGCATAAGCATCGGCGTCTCCGCGAGTACGCACCGAGTAATCATCCGCATCCCCGCGAGTCTGCTTATTGTATTCATCCGCCTCGGTGCGCGTACGACCAGAGTATTCGTCTGCTTTAGCAACTATATCGTTGTAGCGCGCTTGGCTTTCTTCTACAATCTGCTGAGCCTTTGCCTTGCCCTTGTCTACGTATTGATCATGCAATTGCATTGCAAGAGTCAACATTGCAGTAGCACGCTCTGGCTCCGAACCTTGAGCTTCCGCACCCGCGCCTGCAATCTTTTGCAAGCTACCAGTCTCCGTGCTTGGTTCCATCTTAGAAACCTGCTCGCGAAGCTGTTCTTCTCTCTTATGCGATTCTTCGAGCTGCTTGTTAAGATCTTGAACCTTAGCATTTTCTTGCTGAGTTACAACAAGCTGCTGGCGAACCTCTTCTAACTCACGACCCAAGTTTTCGCTGCTTGCACGGAAGTCATCGCGCTCGCGCGTAACGTTTTCAAGCTCTTCTTGAATCTTCTTATCAGCATCTGCCTTAGCATTATCTGCATTTGCAGCTTGAGCTGTAAGCTGATCTACTTGAGCACCCAATCCATCCAGTTGCTCCTTAAGCTGCTGATTTTGCTCGCTCAATGCACGGTTGTTTTCTTCCGCTTCCTTAAGCTTTGCTGCAAGATCGTTATCACTCTTGCTTGCATTGCTGGATGCTTCTCGCAAATCATTATTTTCTTTAGTTAAAGATTCAACCTGATTTGTTAAGTCTGCAATCTTATTGTTTAAGCTAGCAACATCAGCGCCAAGAGACTGCGTAGAAGCCCCAAGTCCTTGCACGGCCTGCTGACCAAGCGCTTCGATTGTTTCTGTAACCTGATCTAAAAAGTCATCAACTTCGTCAACGTCATAGCCTCCCTTGAATCTAACGATCTGGAAGGTATGCTCGCGAATGTCTTTAGGCGTTAACAGAGCCATAATGCATTACACCTCACTTTTGGGCGCGCAGCCCTTTTGATATATCTCTTCGATGCTATCACGTCCATAGAAAAAATTGTGTAAAAAGCAATTATTTTTTACGAAATCTGCCAATATTTTATTATTAAGACTTATTTTGAGTGAATGTTAAGTAAATAATGTTGAGTAAATAATGTGATTAATAGATAATAATACGAATATCATTTAAGAATAGTAGCGATTGCGCGCATATAGTAAACATTCTTAATGTCTTAATAAAAAATCTTAATAAATCATAGATAAAAGCATTTGTAAAACAATTATCAAAAAGTAAACAACCATAAAACTTACGTCTAAACTTATGTTACCAAGCCTTACAGGTGGTATGAATCTACGCGCAAATCTTAAAAGCGGTTCCGTTAAATAATATATAATTTGAGCAAATTTTCTAACAATCGCATTTGGCCTAAACGAATGAAATACGATTGGAATCCAGTCTAAAATTGCGCGAATAAATAGCACTGTTAAATATGCGCTTAGAAAAAGATTAATGATTAATATTAAGCTGTTAAAAATCATAAACTCACTTCCGTAAATAAACTTTCTTAAAACTTTCACAAGTAAACAATCATCACAATAAAAGTTAAGAAGATTTTTGTTATTAGATAATTTTTATTCGATAATTGATATTAGATAATTTAAGGCAGAAATCTCAAAGAGACTCTGCCTTAAATCTAAATAACGCATAAAGCAAATGCTATAGAGCGGTCTTTGCTACTAAGCTTGTATCTTTACGAGAACAATTC
Source organism: Gardnerella sp. c10Ua_31 (assembly GCF_055700915.1). Lineage (NCBI taxonomy): Bacteria > Bacillati > Actinomycetota > Actinomycetes > Bifidobacteriales > Bifidobacteriaceae > Gardnerella > Gardnerella sp. c10Ua_31. The sequence goes on from NZ_JANUYG010000001.1 coordinate 406,146, forward strand.
TCTAGCAGAACCGCCATTAGGAGCGTCTTCTACCTTTATGTTTACTTGCGAAGGACTTAGAAGAAACACTCTTGGCGTTACTCGCTCAATAGACCCACGAACACCAAACACAACTCCAGCAGAAAAGTCAACAATGCGATACGCAACAGATTCACTAACACCAGTAAGATTCAAAACAACTGGAGTTCCATCTCTTAACGCACGCCCAACTAATTGAGCATCGTCATAAGACTTTGGATGAATCGTTGTAATGCGACTCATGCGGACTGCTCCAGCACGAGAAGAAGTGCCATTACCCAACTGCGATTCTGAATTATGCAGACTTATAGGAGCAACGTTGTGATCGTTGTCAAACGAAGTTTCTTGCGCTTGAGAATCAACGAAGTCATCGTCGTCTTGAACATCACTCATGCCTACGTAAGACATCATGTTCTTCATAAAGCCAGCCATTAAGCTGCCCTCCTATCGCTATGCTTAACGTAGAAAATCAGGAATATCCAATTCGTCTGGTTCATCTTGAGGCTTATCTTTAGAAGCCGATGCTTGGTAATTCTGGCTTGGTGCAACAGAATCAAACATGGAAGAAACAGGATGCGAAGATTCTTCAGCAACAACAGGCTTTGCGGGAGGCGCGACTGGAGTTGTTGACTGAGCTGGGGCAACAGAATCAACTCCTGCTTGCATATCTACAAAAGCACCAGCCTTATCGTCTTCCACCTTAGGGTGGGAATCAAAACCAGCGGCAATAACCGTAACGCGGACTTCGTCTCCGTAAGAATCGTCCAAAGAAAGACCCCAAATAATCTGGGCTTCTGGATGAATCGCCTTGCGAACAAGTTCTGTTGCAGCACTTGCTTCTTGCAACTTCAAATCGCTTGGACCTGCAATGTTAATCAAAGCACCGTGAGCACCTTCAATGCTCTCTTCGAGCAATGGGGAGCTAATAGCAATTTCAGCAGCTTGAGTAGCTCTGTCTTCTCCCTTTGCAGCGCCAATTCCAAACAGCGCGGTTCCAGCACCACGCAAAACGGCGGTAACGTCCGAAAAATCAACATGAATATAAGAATTCATGGTAATCAAATCGGTAATACCTTGCACGCCTGCAAGCAATGCGGTATCTGCCGTCTTAAAAGCTTCAATAATTCCGATAGTTCGATCTGAAATTTCCAACAAACGATCGTTTGGAATAACAATCAAAGCATCGACTTCTTTACGAAGATTTTCAATACCAAGTTTTGCCGATGCAGCACGCTGAGGTCCTTCAAACCCGAAAGGACGCGTAACTACTGCGATTGTTAAGGCACCCTGCTGGTGTGCAGCTCGCGCAACTATTGGGCTTGCACCTGTACCAGTTCCGCCGCCCTCGCCGCAAGTTACGAACACCATATCGGCGCCCTTTAATGCTTCTTCAATGTCGGATTGATGATCTTGTGCAGCTTTTGCACCCTTTTCTGGATCAGCACCAGCACCGAGACCACGACTTGAAGCATCAGATAATGAAATCTTTACATCAGCGTCGGAACGCAACAAATCCTTAGCATCAGTGTTGATTGCTACGAATTCTACGTTCTGTAAACCCTCGGTGATCATTCGGTTGACGGCGTTACCACCGGCTCCACCGACGCCGACTACCTTGATTATGGTTTTGTCGTTGAAATTGTCAGTCTGGGCAATCTCGCTCACCGTTGTCTCCTGTCACTCACACGCACGTTTTACGCAATACTTTAGCGCAAAACGCTCGATAATGGCGACGTTTTACAAATAAAAACTTAAAAAATGTCACCGATTCGATAATACACCGTGCTATACGCAAATATTTAAGGCGTTTTACCAACAAAAGTTTTGAACATTAAGCAATAGCTTAGACGCCATTTTTAACAGCCGCTAAACCCTAGAAAACTCTAGAAAAACGCTAGTAGCTAGCATCCATCGGGTCATTGCCAAAAAGCTCTTTGCGCTCCTCGCTAGTGGTAATTCTTGAATCCAACCAGCCATATGGCAAATGAACTTTTTTAGCAAAACGAACTCGGCCGCGCGGCGTGTCTAAAACCTGCTCAGGAAGCTTAAGCGATAAATCCAATGCATCAATATTGCGTTGAACATCCTCAATAGACTCGCATTCCATAAAGCTTTTGCGAGTTCCTCCTCCAACTGGGAAGCCTTTCAAATACCACGCAATATGCTTTCGCAAGTCATGAACTGCCATTCGTTCGTCGCCATCATAAAAGTCAACAAGAAGCTCCAAATGCCTTAAAATCACTTTGCAAACTTCGCCAAGACTTGGATTAACGCGATTATCGCTGCCATTGCAAGCAGAACGAATATCAGCAAAAATCCAAGGACGCCCCTGGCATCCGCGGCCAATCGCAACGCCTGCACATCCTGTTTCTTTAAACATTGCAAGAGCATCATTAGCTCCCCAAATATCTCCATTACCAAAAACAGGAATATCCAAAGCCTCTACAAGCTCGCCAATACGGCTCCAATCGGAATGGCCACCATAATATTCTGCAGTCGTACGCGCATGCAAAGTAACAGCCGCACAACCCTCTTCTTGCGCAATATGGCCAGCTTGCATAAAAGTCTGGTGGTCTTCGTCAATTCCAACGCGGAATTTAGCTGTAACTGGGATTCCCGCTGGATTACACACGCTTACAACGCGATGCAAAATCTCTTGGAGCAAATCCGTTTTCCAAGGAAGAGCAGATCCGCCACCGCGCCTTGTAACTTTTGGCACTGGGCAGCCAAAGTTTAAGTCAACGTGATCTGCCATATTCTCGTCAACAACAATTCGAGCAGCTTGCTCCACAATTAAAGGATCCACTCCGTAAAGTTGCAAGGAGCGCACTTTTTCGCTAGGCGCAAAACGGCATAAGCGCAAGGCTTTTGGATTTCTTGCCACCAATGCGCGAGCAGTAATCATTTCTGCAACATACAAGCCATCTGGCCCGTATTCTCGGCAAATCACGCGAAAAGGCCAGTTAGTAATACCGGCCATTGGAGATAAAACAACAGGAGTTGCAATATGAATTTTCCCTAAATCCACTGGTTTAATAGAAAAATCCATATTGCTTTAACTCCGTTCACTTTAATATATTTTTGCTAGCGATTTTACGCGATTTTTTACTAGATGCGTATTAGTACAATCCGCCAGCCTGAGCAATCTTTAAAGGCTGCGACTCGTCAACGCCGCCTTCCTTAGCAACATCCACACCGCCGTCTGCAGCGCGCGTGCCAACAATCTCTACAGGACCTTGCGGATACTTAACGCGCTTTTCATTAATGCGGCTTGCTACGTAATCTGCAACCTTATCTAAGGAAACACGCTCTTGCTGCATAGTGTCGCGCTCGCGAATTGTAACAGCGTGATCTTCCAAAGTATCGAAGTCAACTGTTACACACAAAGGAGTACCAATCTCGTCTTCGCGGCGATAGCGGCGGCCAATAGCACCAGCTTCATCGTAATCAATAACCCAATCGTGCTGACGCAAATCTGCAGCCAAATCTTGAGCAACCGATTGCAATTCTGGCTTCTTGCTTAATGGCAAAACAGCAGCTTTAACAGGAGCCAAGCGAGGATCAAGTCTAAGAACTGTACGCTTATCCACTCCACCCTTAGTGTTTGGAGCCTCATCAACATCATAAGCATCAACCAAAAATGCCATAAGCGAGCGCGTAAGACCAGCAGCAGGCTCAATAACGTAAGGAACATACTTTTCGCCAGTAGCCTGATTAAAGTAGCTCAAATCCTCGCCAGAATGCTTAGCATGAGCAGACAAATCGTAGTCGGTACGGTTTGCAATGCCTTCAAGCTCTCCCCAGTCAGATCCTTGGAAGCCGAATTTGTATTCAATATCTACAGTGCGCTTGGAATAATGGCTTAGCTTCTCTTTAGGATGTTCATACATGCGCAAATTCTCTGGCTTTACGCCCAAATCAACATACCAATTTACGCGCGTATCAATCCAATACTGATGCCAAGCTTCGTCTGTTCCAGGCTCTACAAAGAACTCCATTTCCATTTGCTCAAACTCGCGAGTTCGGAAGATGAAGTTTCCAGGAGTAATCTCGTTACGGAAAGACTTACCAATATTCGCAATGCCAAATGGCGGCTTTTGACGAGTAGAAGTCATAACGTTCTTAAAATCAACAAAAATACCTTGCGCTGTTTCTGGTCGCAAATAATGCAAGCTGTTTTCGTCTTCTACTGGCCCCAAATGAGTGCGAAGCATCATGTTAAAATCGCGAGGCTCCGTCCAATTTCCGCGAGTTCCGCAATCTGGGCAAGCAATGTCTTTTAAGCCATTTTCTGGCATTTTATCGCCATGCTTTTCGGCATAAGATTCTTCGAGCTTATCCGCACGATGGCGCTTATGGCAATTCAAGCACTCAATAAGAGGATCGTTGAACACAGAAACGTGACCAGACGCAACCCAAACTTGAGAAGGCAAAATAACAGACGTATCTACGCCAACAACATCGCCACGAGTAGTGACCATATAACGCCACCATTCGCGCTTAATGTTATCTTTTAACGCAACGCCCAAAGGGCCATAATCCCACGCGGAGCGAGTTCCGCCGTAAATCTCTCCAGCTGGAAACACAAATCCACGACGCTTAGCCAGCGACACAACTTCATCAAGTTTTGAAACAGCCACAATACACCTTTTTCGTAAATCTAGAAAATTCGGGTGAAACGGTGTTTATTATAGAAAAACCCTGTGACGCTAACGCAACATATAAAGCTACATAAACATATAAAGCTACATATATAAGCTAAACGAATACAATAATGTATAAGCATAATTTTTCATACGCATTTGTATTTTGAAAGGACTTAAAATGAGCGAAAACAATGTTGAAAAGACTAATGATAACAAGACTCGCGATACTTGCGATACTTACAATAACAAAAATTCCCACAAAACTAATACAGTTGCAGCATTATGCATTGCTCCTAGCGGAGTTGGCGAAGAACTTAGCGAATACGTAGCAGATTGCGTTAAAGTGATTCGTGATTCTGGATTAAAAAACGAAACAAACGCAATGTTTACAAACATCGAAGGCGAATTCGACGACGTTATGCGCGTTGTAAAAGACGCAACTATGGTTCTTGTAGAAAAAGGCTACCGCACAGGCGTTATATTAAAACTAGACATTCGCCCTGGTTTTAGCGGCCAAATAGACGCAAAAGCTGCTCTTGTAGACAAGATTCTTGAAGAACGCGAAAACAAGTAATTTGTTAATAAATAATTTATAAATAAAACATAAAATAGAGCTAAATTGTAATAAGCACAATAAGAAAGCAGAAATTAATGCTGCAAATTAAATCAGTTAAGCAAATATTGTCCAACATAAAAGAAACTCAAGCAGATAGAGAAAAGAAGTATAAATACCTGCATCAGCATCCTGAATTATCTATGCAAGAAACGCATACAGCACAAGAAATCATAGATATTCTTACTAAAGATGGAATTGAAACAAAGCGAGTTGGCAAAACAGGCGTTGTGGCAGAGATTAAAAACGGCAAAGGTCCCATTGTTGCTATGCGAGCAGATATCGATGCTCTTCCTGTTACAGAAAATTCAGGAAAAGACTACGCTTCAACAGTTACAACACAAGATGAAAATGGTAAAACAGTTGGAGTTTCACACGCTTGCGGTCACGATTTTCATATTGCAAGTTTACTTGGAGCTTTACAAGCTTTTAACAATCATAAAGAAGCATGGCATGGAACCTACATTGGAGTGTTTCAACCAGGAGAAGAAACAGCTCAAGGCGCAAAAAGCTTGGTAGAAAATGGCATTACACGCATTATCCCAAAGCCAGATGTTTATCTTGGTCAGCATGTACTTGCAGCAATTCCTGCAGGAACAGTTGGTATTAAATCAGGAGCATTTTTAACTACCGCATCTTCAATTCGCGTACACATTTTTGGTAAAGGATCTCATGGATCTATGCCAGAATTAAGCGTTGACCCTGTGGTTTTAGCTTCGTCTATTGTGTTGAAATTGCAAACGATTGTATCTCGTGAAGTAGCTGCTAAAGATTACGCAATAGTTACAGTCGGCGCAATAAACGCTGGAAGTAAGTCAAACATTATTCCAGACGATGCGGAACTTTTGATTAATACTAGAACATACAGCGAAGATACTCAAAAATTTGTTCACTCTGCCATTGAGCGAATTGTGCGCGGAGAGTGCAATCTAGCACGATGCCCAAAGGAACCAGAATTTACATACTATGACCGCTATCCATTAACCAATAATGACGAAGCATCAGTTTATCGCGTGCGCGAAGCTTTCGACGAATATTTTGGTGAAAATTCTGTACAAATCAGCAAACAGTCTGCTTCTGAAGATTTTTCTATTGTTGCAAATGCTTTCAATACACCTTACGCATACTGGGGATTAGGTGGATTTGAAGACATGAAAAATGCTCCAGGAAACCACAATCCAGCTTTTGCTCCAGATTTGCAACCAACTCTAAATCGTGGACTTGAATCAGCCGTTGTTGCAGCTTGCGCATGGCTAGCTTGCGACTAATAAATTAATTCTACTAACAAATAAGTTTAAGCGGTTTTTACGCCACCAAACCTGCGGTCGCGATGCGCATAACGGTCAATTGACCTCCACAGCGCTTCGCGACCATAATCTGGGAAGAGTTCTGGCACAAAATCAAGCTCCGCATAAGACGCTTGCCAAGGCAAAAAGTTGCTTGTGCGCTGCTCTCCCGAAGTGCGAATCACAAGATCGCAATCTGGAATATCTGGATTATACAAGTGCTCCGCAATCATCTTCTCGCTAATGCGATCGCCCTTAATTTTGCCGCTTTTAACTTCCCTAGCAATTGCCGCGCAAGCGTCTGCGATTTCCGCGCGACCACCATAGTTTAAGCAAAAAACAACGTCAATTGTAGTATTATTTTTTGTGATTTCTTGAGCTTTTTCCAACTCGTCAATAACAGACTTCCACAATTTAGGCCGTCTTCCAGCCCAGCGCACGCGCACTCCCCACTCGTTCATTTGCGCAACTCTGCGGTGAATAATATCTCTAGAAAATCCCATCAAAAAATGCACTTCTTGAGGAGATCTCTTCCAATTTTCCGTAGAAAACGTGTACAAGCTCAAGTAGCGAACACCTGCTTCTATAGCACCTGCAATAGTGTCAAAAACCACTGGTTCCGCCGCTTTATGCCCTTCGGTGCGAATCATTCCGCGCTCTTTAGCCCAACGCCCATTGCCGTCCATAATCACGCCTACATGTCGAGGAACTTTGCCTTTAGGAAAATCTGGCACACGGCTAGGATCACTAAATGGAGCCGCTGGAATATTTAACGAAGTGTAATCAACGTTTTCAAAACTCATAGTTAAAATCTAACAACCCCATTGAACGAATAGCTAAAGCGTTTTGCAAAGCTAAATAAAAGCATGCAAAATCAAGTAAAAAATCCACTAAAATCCTCTATATTTCTCGCAAAATCTCTATTAAAGCGTTTAAGTATTGCTCTCCAAAGCAAGATTTGTACCATCTAGCATGCTCTAAGAATCCAGTATCGTAGCCCCAAATCTTAAAATCGTAAGATCCATTTGACTTTAAGTAATAGTCTACAAATTCTACGCATTGCTCGATTTGACTTACAGATAAAACAAGCGGAAGCAACTCTTTTTCAACATCTGTTAATGGTTCAACGCTAGAATATCCTTGCAAAATTGACTTAACTAAGTCCGTTCTAAATGAATCTTTTTTGCCATTCGCAATATCTACCCATTGAATTGTGTTGCGTTCTAAAGTCATTGCTAAATCGTAGATTGCTGTGTTTTTATACGCCATTCCAAAGTCAAATACTGCGCTTGGAGCACTACCTTCCCACATAAAATTAGATATATGCGGATCTCCATGAGTCCACTGCTTTTTTAGATTCACGTACCCTAAATCGTAAATTTTTTTGCATGTTGGAGCAAATTCGCTTAAATCTTTTACAAAATCACGATTCTGCTCTTTTAAGAATTTTGCTAAATCGGGTCTATTTTTTAACCAAACTTCGGCATCATTTTGCACGTCTTCGCTTGCACAAAGAGTAAATCTTGATTGAAAAGCGTTGATTTCCTTAGGATTTGGCTCGTCAAAACTTTGCGAAGCTAAGGCGATTCTTGCCATCATTACTCCAAGATTTTTGGCTTCTTCGCACGTTTTAGGCGGATCCCAAGTGTACGCGTCTTTGTACCGGTCTTCCCCACTAGCTTTTAAAGTCACTTCGTAAGCACAATCGCCTATTACAAGAAGAGTGCCGTCTACGTAAATATCGCCAGAAGTATCGCCACAAATATTCTTTTCTAAACCTAAAGTCTCGCTATTTTTATTAAAATACAAGTACTTTGGCGTGCTTATTTTGTTTTGTAAAAGATGCTCCGCAAAACGATGATACGGCCTAATTGTGCTTGCTTGCCTCACTTTTGTGCTGCATCTTTTAATATAAACGTCTAAACTTTGCGATTTTCTTGGCGAATCATCTTTGTAATGCGCGCGAATCAATGAACCTGCAGCCATCGGGCGCAAACTATGGCTTAAAACGCAATCTGCTTCTAGCGGCTCCCCTAAAAGCGAGCACACAGTATTTGCCTCATCTAAATCAACATTTGCCCATCTTTGAGCAACAATATCTAGTTGAGGGTCGTTGCTTTCGTTTTCCATATTTGCTCCAATTATTGCCACAGGTTCATTGAATTGTGATATTTATTTTCGATTGTAATTGCGTTTGCAATCGTTATTATGCTTGCGATTCAAGCACATGCTGGCCGACTATTCTGGCAAATACTCGTTTGTTACGCATCCGCTTTCTAGGCTCTTTAGCGCGCAATCAAGAGGCACGCTTAAGTGGCCATTTTCACCCATCCAACGAGTGTAGTTTTCCACCAAAGCCATGTCTGCTGTACCCCAACGACCATTCTTGTCGTACCAAGACGGAATCACTTCGTCTAGCGAGGCGCGCAAAGCCTCTGGGCTAATGTGGCAAAGCGTATTTTGCAAAGCATCAACGCCAGCCTGCGGGTCTTTTCCTGCAAGTTCATAGCCCTTAACGGTTGCGCTTGCAAAGTTGCGTATTAATTGCGGATTTCGCTCAATCATCTCTTGGCGAGCGCAAACATAGTAAGAATGATGCGGAGCTACGCCAATAGAATCGAATGGAAGAACAACAACTTGATCAAATGGAAGCGAACCCTGGTATGGCTCCCACCAAGCAACGTTAATAAAAGCGTCGCACATTCCGCGCTCTACTGCTCGAATGTCTGGCTCCCATGGGCCTGGGTCAATTGTAATCAGCTTGCTAAAGTCGCCTCCGTCGGCAGCAACAGCCTGCTGAAGCTCCGTGTATAAGCGCTTAACGCCCATAGGGATTACTACGCGCTTTCCTTCTAGATCTTTGAATCGCGTAATGCCCGTGTTTTTATTTGTTATGATTCCGCCAATTTGCGATTGATTCATTACAGCAAATGACGTTAGCTTGTTTGCGCCATTTTGATGAGCCAAAAGCTGATTTAAGCGAACAAGAGCTATATCTACTTCTCCACGCTCCAAGCATGCTGGAACATCTCCACGCTCCGTATCTGTGCTTGTAAACTCTACATCTAATCCGTATTGTGCGTACAATCCGCGCTTTCTTGCAAGGTACATACCTGCGTGATTCGTCCATGGATGCACATATTCAAGACGTACTCTTAGCATACTAACTCCTTTGTTTTATAGTGATTTGTGATTTTATTATTTGCGACTTTTATTTGCGACTTAACTTGCGACTTAACTTGCAACTTTTCTTGCGACTTAACTTGCGACTTTACAAAAGTGGGCGAGGTTATTAATCCCCCGCCCACAAATAAAATCTTACTAGCAAAAGTTAAGACTTAAGCGCGTACTTCTTTGCCAGAAGCAAAACGGCTCAATGCGCCAGTAGCAGCAATACCCTTGTACAAGTACCACATAACTACACCACCAATTACAGCACCAGAAATCATGCTGCAAAGTGTGTGAATCATCATGAATGCGCCAAAGATTGGAACACCTGCGTAGTAGAACGGATAGGTTGAAACGATTCCACCCAAACCAGCTAACGCGCCAGAAAGTGCAGTCAAACCAACGTTCCACTTGCGATACATAACAAACAAGAATGCAAACTCAGCGAACAAGCCCTGAACAAAACCAGGAAGAACGGTACCAATACCGCCCCAGTGGCTACCAACAGTCAACTCAACCATTGCAGCAATAAACTCACCGAATAGTGCAGCGCCTGGCTTGCGAACCATAATAGCAGCTAAAGGACCAGCGAAGTAGAACAAACCGTAGTACAAAGCGCTAACGCCTGGAACTGGAATAAGCTTAAGAGCAGCAGAAATAGGCTCACTAATCAAGCCGATGCCCCAGAAGATAATACCAGAAGCTACAGCAATAACAACCGTGAGCGTAACATCGGCTACGTTCCAACGCAAGGATGGACGCACGGTCTCTTCTTCAACAGATGTACCCATTAGGGTCTCCTTTCATCTTTAACCAATCAAACAAAGGCGACCCTGCAGAAAACTCCGTACGTCGGCATTACCCGATTCACGTTAAACGGTTAGACAGTAATCTTCTCAGCTCTTAAAAGAGCACCCGTGCCTGATATCATTCATATTGCATCAGACAGCGAGGACAAATTTTATAAAATTCAAACATAAAATTAACAAAATCGCTCATTAAGATAATAGAAACTCTAATCAAAATACAGCGAATTAGAATTTTTTTCGCTTAAACGCATAGATCTAATAGGCTTTTCTAACCAATATTCGCACCATTGTTCAACGCATTTAGACGTTAAATCGTCAATACTTGTTCCGTCTAAATTTTGCCAATCGCCATTAATTAATGAAATCATTTGAAAACGCGCTAAATCATTGCACTTAATAGACTCTAAAGCATGATCTTTAGAGCACATAACTCCACCACTAGCTGCCGAAAAATAGTCTAAATCATTGCGTGTTGAACAAATAACGCACTCATTTAACCTAGGAGACCATCCAGCTAATTGCAATGCTCTTAAAACGTACGAAAGCGCGATTGATTCAGCACTATGCAAACTTTTAGAAAGAGCAGACAAAGCAGCTATAAGAAGATTGTATTGTGAGCAAGAATCCGAATATTGTGCGCAAGACGAGACCAAATCGTCTGCAATCTCTGCAATCATGCTAGCACAACTATACAGATTGTAATCCGCACAAATGCTACCAGCATAAGGCGAAACTAAAACCGCTTGAGAAATAACATCAAAAGTTTTGCCAGTTGCAAAAAGTGCATTAACACGCATAAATGGCTCTAAGCGCCCACCAAATCTAGATTTTAACCGCCTTACACCTTTTGCAACAGCTCGAACCTTGCCATGCTTTTTAGTGAGCATAACAATAACTCGATCAGCTTCCCCAAGAGGAAAAGTCTTAAGAACAACAGCTTCATCGTTATATAACGGCATTAATCAATAACTCTTAGCTTGTATAATCCCTAAATCTAAGTGAAAAATAGATTATTAATTATGATTTGGGTTTACAAATCCGCCAAAATTAGATTCGCCAGTATCGTCAAAATCATCTGAATCATTATTTGCTTCGCGAGAAGAATCTTCAACCGAAGTGTCAAAATGGTTCATAACAGGGAACGAAAGATCTGGAATATCTAAATTAAGACTTTGCGAAGGCTCGAACTTAGGCGAAGCAAGAAGTGAAAGATTCAAATCTCCAATGGATTTAGAATCATTTGCATTGTTATTACTTGCATTGTTAGCATTTGCATTATTTACACCATCAGCATTCGCACTAACAACATTCGCGCTATCTTCCTTCTTTTCTGCATCTTTAACTTTTCCAAAATCATTATTGTTAGTAGCAAAATTGTTGGAAGCAGCATTAGGAGCATAAGACGGAGGGAATGCTGGAGGCATAACAGTAGACGCTTGCGACATTTCGTCGTCTGTATCGTCACTTGCTTCAACACTCGCAGAGTGAGGAGTAAAAATCGCCTTCTGCGCATGATGCTCAACAGGAATAGATGGAGGAATTGCTGGAGGCATTAATGGAGATGGAGCTGGAGCTGCCGCAGGTCCAACAACACTAGGTTCAACAACACTAGGTTCAACAACACTAGGCGCAGAAGATGTTTTAGAAACAACATTTTCTTGTAAATCATTATTAGACTTAGCAGAAACGCCAAAATTAGCAGAATCAACAGAATCACTAGGATCGAAGTCTGTATACTTAGCAACTCGATCATAAGACTCAAGTCTGCTTAATAAGCGAACGCAAGCATTTAGATAATAGTCCACCTGACGCTCGTCATATCCTCGTTTTCCAGAACGTTGAGTAAACAGAACATTAGAAACAAACATTGCGTCAATTTTGTCTAAATCACTTAAGCTGCTTCCCCAAACTGGATTATATCCAAGAAGAATAGCAATCTTATCTAGCGACTTATTTACAACATTGTCTACTTGTTTTTTATCGTAAGAAGGCTTACGCGATTGCGCAGAATCAAAGCGCATTTTATAATCACGCTGGGAATGAGAAAGCAAAACTCTATATTCTTCGTCTGCTTGTGCCTTCCAAACAACCTTGCCGCGATTAGAAATCTCGTACTGCGTAGTCTTATCTACAACTGCACGCTCTAATCTAGAAAGAGCAGCATCTACTTGAGGAATGGCATATCCTTCATCTTCCAGATCGAAAGATACGTCTTGAATATCTTTTTGAGTAAGACTAATGTCGCTAGATTCATACAAAGAATGAGCACGCTCAAGAAAATCATTAACTTGCTCTACGCTGTAACCCTTCTTGCGCTTACCTACACGCTCAATACCCGAAGAATTACGCGCGGTATCAGGTTTACTCGCCATAAACAATAGACCTCCTGAACAGATTCGTATTCATTACACTTTACGCGATTGTTAAGACGCATAAACAAAACACACGCAAACACGCAAATGATATATGCGCAAAACACGCCTAAAACACAAATTAACGTTTCTAGTACACACCATACTGTATCTTGTTTCAAGCGGGCGATTAGCTCAGCTGGCTAGAGCGCCACCTTTACACGGTGGATGTCGGGGGTTCGAGTCCCTCATCGCCCACTTTCCGCTTTGCAAGTTCTTAAAGAATCTAGATTTTTACCAGCTTTAATTTTTGCTAACGCTTTGTATGCGTCATCCAATGTTTTTACGCTTACAACTTTTAAGCCTTGCGGAATATTCCCAACAACTTCATTGCAATTGCTGTTTGGCGCTAAGAACCATTTAGCTCCGTCTCTTTTTGCAGATATCATCTTTAATCGAATACCGCCAATCGGACCAACTTTCCCAGAGTTATCAATGGTTCCCGTTCCAGCGATTATTTTTCCACCAGTCAAATCTGTGTTTGTAAGCTTGTTCAAAATACCCAAAGCGTACATCATGCCTGCAGAAGGTCCACCAATATCGTCTATATGCAACTTAATCTTTACATTTTTTACATTCACATTAAGATGTTTCTTCGCATAATCCAAAGCCGCCACTTGCGCAGAAGATTGCGAAGAAGTCATTTGCTTATTTGTTTCTTTCTTATAATCGCTTGCGTTTTGATTTACTGGAACAAGAACTTCTCTAGGTAAAACTTGCTTTTTAGAATCGAACCAAGATGCAATCGCATATATATTTGGAATCTCGTATCCTGGTATTCCAGACGTATTTACTGTTACTAAAAGAAGCTTTCCACTTTTTGACGAAGATTTATAGTCAGTATTCTTAACAGCGCCATTTTTAACATTAATCACATATTTTCCAAAAGACTTTCCTAGAACATCTTGAGTTGGCCCAGGTTCTTCCACAACATATGCACTTGGTAGAAAAAGCGCGATAATCGACATAACTACAATAAATAACCCAACAAAATACCTAAATGACTTAGCGGAAAAATATTCAACAAGATCCCCAACAGTATTTTTAAGAGTAGTGAATATATTTTTATTGATTTTATTAAACATGTACGTAATCTTATTAGGCATCTTATTAGGCATAAAATTAATAGTATATGTAAATGTGCATAACCTACACTCTAAAAACCCTAACAAGATGCGGTTTTTGAAAAAATTTGAAAAAGTTATACACATTATTAATTTATTAGCAAAAATCGCCATGTATCGAGTAGAATCTTTTATACATAGTTAAAACCGTATAGTTAAAGACTATGTAAACAAACATAAAATATACGCAAATATATTTAACTTAGGTACAAACTTCATAAGGATTGAATATGAGCGAAGAAGAAATTCACCAATGGCTTGTTAGCTGCTTTGGCCCCGAAGAAGGAGAAAGAGCTTGGTCTAACTTTGAAAATCTTCCTTTTGAAGTTCGCGATGACATTCTTACAAGATGTTCAAACGGAGGCCTTCCATCTCCAGAAGAAGTTCATTCGTTAATGAGTGCCTTTGCTAATGGCGGCTTAAACACGCCTTTTGAGATGACGGAAACACTTAAAGAAGGTCCAATCAATAAAAGACTTGCTCAATTGCTTGCTTGCCAAAAAGCAACTGGAGACGGCGGTACAGTAAACGCACAAGTTGCAGATGCAACAAGAAGAGCGCTAAGTGAAGCAAACTTATGGCTAGACGCGAATTGCAATCTAAATCCAGTATCTGGAACCCCCGATGTTCTTTCAAGAGAAGACTGGGTTAATGGAACTATAGATTCGTGGATTAAGTTTGCAAATCCTGTTGCCAAATCGGTTAGTAACGCTTTTTCGGATGTTATTGCCGAAAAATTTGGAGAAGACCAAGACTTAGAAGTAGAAGGATTATACGACGGCGTTATGCCAATACCTATGCCAGATGGCGTAAAAAAGCCAGAACAAATGATGAGCCTTCTTGCTAACACGTCTTTTGCAATGCAATTAGGATATGCTGCTGGAAATTTATCTCACGAGATTCGCGGAAGCTTTGATCAAGGTATTTCACTTCTTAAAAACCCTGCAGGCGGTCTTGTTCCTTACAATTGCATAGATTACGCAAAAAAGTGGGGATTAGACATTAACGAAGTTATGAATTATCTAGCATTGCGAGAGCTTGCTCACGCACGATTGTTTGCGTCTGCACCTTGGCTTATGCCTCGTTTTGAAGCACTAATAATAAAGTATGCAGCTGGAATTTCTATCGACTTAAGCGCTATGGAAGAACAGCTTAGAGATATTGAAGGAATGAACCCAGAGTCTATTTCGGGAGCTGTTGACTTATGTAATATTGCTCGAAACGATACAGAAGGTCAAAAACAAGCATTAAAAGGATTAGAAACACTTCTTGCACTTAGTGAAGGTTGGGTTGATTGCGTTATTTGGCGTGCTGGAATGGCACACATTCCACACATTGAGCAGCTTAGAGAGATGACTAGGCGAGAACGCGCTGCAGGTGGCCCTTCAGAAATGACTTTCCAAGCTTTAACTGGATTAAAGTTGCGTCCTAGAGCAATGCGCGAAGCTGCATCAATGTGGGATGCGATTACAAATGAAAAAGGCATTGAGGAACGCGATGCCATGTGGAATCACCCAGATCTTTTGCCAGAATTACCAGATTTTAGCGAAGATAAAGAAGATACTAAGGATAATAAAGATAAAGAAGATAATAAAGACGATACTAATAAAGTAAATAAAAATAACGAAAACAATAAAAACAACGAAAACAACACTAATAGTCAAAACAATACGAATAGTCAAAACAGCGATAATACAAATAAAAAAGAATCTGAACAAACAGATAGCAATGATTTAGAAAACGCAAATCTAGAAGAATTAAGCAAGAATATGCTTGATTTAGAAGATTTTAAGAACAGTGACGATTTAGAGCAAAAACTTAAAGACGTTAATTGGGACGACGAATTAAGTAAATTATTGGCATCTAGCGATAGTGACAGCCAAAACGACGAGCAAGACTCAAACCAAGATTCCAATGCGAACTCTGGCGAAGATTCTGGTACAGACTCTGGCGAAGACTCTAATCAGCACAAAAGCGACAAATAAAGTCATAAACTAATTTATAAGCGATTTACGTTAGAACAATTGCATAAATGCATTTATTCTAAAAAGTGGCTTACAGACCTTTGCATTCCATTGCCGTAGTCTTTGCAAATTGCATAAGACATGTGCAAGGTTGCTTCCGCGCGCGTTATTGCAACATACATAAGTCTGCGCTCTTCTTCGTCTGTATCTTGAGTTCTATTAACGCTTCCAAATGGAAGTAGTCCTTCGCTGCAGCCGATTAAAAACACGTGCTTAAATTCCAAACCTTTAGATGCGTGAATCGTAGAAATCGTTACAGGAAGTAAAGATTTTTTGATTAAATCTACTTTTTCGCGCTCGCTTTCGCTTTCTTTTGCAAAGTCAATGTCTTTTGCATCGCCACTTTCGACGTATTTTTCTAAATCACTCAAATCGCTAGCGTTTGAATCTTCAAAATTGTTTTCTAAAACATCAATCTGCAAACCAGCATCTTTTCTAACAGAAAAATGTATTCCTAAATCACCCAAAGTTTTGCAAAATATATTCTGTTGAGCATTAGTGCGAGTTAGAATAGCAAAATCTGTAGGGAGTGCTTTGCCTGATTTAACAGCATTATAAATTCGTTGAGCAACATCAACAGCTTCGTCGTAATCCGTGTTATAAACAGTTTTAGTAACGCGAGCGCCACCCTTATTTTTTGACACGAGTCTTAAATAATCACATCTAAAAGCAGACTTAGAAAGAACCCGATTAGCAAGACCTACAATACGTTCCGTAGATCTGTAATCCGTATTTAGACTAATATCTGCACAAAGCGGCGCAAACTCGTTAGGAAATTCAAGTAAATCGTAGCTGCTTGCTCCTGCAAAAGAATAAATCGTTTGCGCAGGATCTCCAACAACGCAAATATTTCGATTATTGCCAAGCCAACATTTAAGAAGCTCATGTTGAAGAGGAGAAACATCCTGATACTCGTCAACAGTAACCCAGCCGATTTTACTACGTATTTTCTCACATGCTTTAGGAAAAGTGCGCAAAACATGGCATGCAAGAAGTAGCAAATCGTTAAAATCAATAAGATTCCTTGTGTTTTTTTCTAACTCGTAAGCTTTATATGCTTCAACAAATTGATTAACGTCTAGAGCTGCAGGAAGATCTCGACTAACGCAAGAATATGCGCGCGCGTAATCATCTGGAGCAATAAGACTAACCTTTGCCCAGTTGATTTCTGCAATAATATCTCGTATTTGTGCAGAAGTCATATCTGCAAAATCTGTGTAGTGGATTAACGCTTGCTCAGTAACGCTTTTTGGATCATCCATTATATTTGGAAAAGGAGCTTCGCAAACGTCATTCCAAACTCGTCTTAAATGCTGTAAAGCTGCAGAATGAAAAGTTGCAACAGTTGAATTATTTACGCCTAATTTTTTAAGGCGATTTTGCATTTCTTTAGCAGCTTTTACGGAAAAAGTAACAGCTAAAACGCGATTTTCGTCCCACTCTCCTTTTGCACACGCATACGCGATTCTTCGTGTAATAGTGCGAGTCTTACCTGCTCCAGCGCATGCAGTAATGCGCACTGGCCCTTGTAACGCCATTGCTGCTTTGCGTTGAGAATCATCTAAACCTTCTAGCAAAGATTGCGCATAATCTTTACCATGATTTTCGTTAGATTCGCGCTTTTTGCTTTCTAAAGACTCTTGAGTAGAAATCATAATTCTATTGTTACAACAATTAAAGAAAAATAAAAGCATAAAACGCTAATGTGGTTAAAGGCCATTTAGCTATATCTCGTTGCTTTGTATTAATGTTGAACTGTGACACAGATAAGCAGATTCAAGTTGGTAGCGCTGGCCTCATCGGTCATGCCAGAAGTACAATTCGCCGGAACGCGCCAAAGCGAGCAGGCAAACGCCACCGATGCCGCTGCTGGCATATCTCACGCTGTTATTCAAGACGTTTCGGGCAGACTTTACGACATTTTTGTTAGCTCTAACGCTAAAGGTCAAAAACGTTTGCACGATAGAGCGCGAGCAGCATGGGTATTGCAAAAAACTAAGGGGCTTGCAGCTCTTGGATTTGCTCACGAAGAAATGCTTAAGTTTGTTCCTGGGTCGCTTTCAAATAAGGCAAATCAAACTAACCAGCAGAACCAAGCAAATCAACAAGATTCTACCAATAGTCAAAATCAAAACGAATTACATTTTGACTCAATAGGAGAAGCCGATTTTAACAATCCAACAGTGCTTATTTGTAATCATCTAAACGGAAATGCAAGAGAATTAAGTCTTCTTACAACAGATGATTGCGTAAACGCTGGAACGGCAATAGGCGCGATTCATAGACTAAGTCCGTCATTTTTAACTAAAAGCGATTATCCTTCCTTTACTACTGGTCAAATTCGCACGCAATTAACGTCTTGGATTAAAAGATTGCGTCAAGCAGGCCATATTCCTACAGAAATAACAGACAATTGGTCTAGAGTTTTAGAAACTGATGGATTGTGGTCATTCGACACTTGCCCAGTTCACGGCGGATTCAAAGATGGTGATTTTCTATTTTCTGGGTCTACTATTACAGCTATAACCAATTGGCAAAGTATGCAAATCAACGATCCTGCTCGCGATTTAGCGTGGATTTTTGCAAAGCTTAACGAGCAGCATAGAAACGCTTTGCTAAGTGCCTATGGAAGAATGCTTGGGTCTAGATTAGATAGCATGATTATGCTTCGAGCAAATCTTTGGCTGCAAATGGAGCAAGTTGGAGACTTTATTCAAGCTTTGCAACGCGCAGATACAACTGGAATCATGCGATTTAAAGCGCAAGTGGAACGTCTTGCTCACGAGCTTACGCGCATAAATAACTCCAGAGCAGCAAGCGCAAATCAAAACAATAATAGCGCAAATCCAGCGTCTTCTCTTACTGTAGGAGATATTGTTAAAGACGATATTGTTAAAGATAATTCTATTAAAGATGATGTTGTTAAAGACGATACTATATCTTCGGACGCTACTAACGAAAAAACTGTTGTAACACTCAAGCAAGAAGATCAAAAAGACTATAAAGATAATACATACGAACAAACTATAACTATAAACGACAACACTAACGCCACTGAAACTGCAACTAAAACCGCCACTATTGCAGACGGCTTAGAAACACAAGTTATAAGCAGCGTTAACAAAACTAACGATGTGAATAACAATACAACGAACGAAGTTAACGATAGCAATAATGATTTTGTAGATAAAGCTAATGCAAATAATAGTGTAGAAAGTGCAGACAGCGGCGAAAGTGCAGACAGTACCAATAGTGTTGAAAGCGTCGATATAAATAGCAACGATGGTAATGACAATAATAGTAATGGCAATAAAAATGAAGATTTAGATAAGCCAGCAACAATTATTATTCCAATGCTAAAAGATGCAGAACTTGCTATTAAAGACGCAAAAAACAAACTAGAAAACAATACCGAAAATAGCGAAAACAATTAAGGAACAAAAATGAAGGTAACAATTGGCGTTAAGCACGTAAAAGACACTATTAGCTTTGAAAGCGATCAAAGCGAGCAAGATATACAAAACATTATTGAAAGCGCTATTAAAGACGAAAAGGCGATTAATCTTACAGATAAAAACAATCGAAAAATTTTTATTATGGCAGACTCTTTTGCATATGCGATTATAGGAGATACGCCAACTCACACCGTTGGTTTTAACGCGTTTTAACGCTGCTAGAACACTGCTAGAACACTTAACACGTTTATAACGTTTTAACAGCGCAATTTTAATTCATCTAGTAATTTAGGATTTTAGAAACAACATTGCAACTTGTTGTTTCTTCTCCGATTTTATTTGGCTTGCCACTGCCATGCCAATCGGATCCACCAGTAACAAGCAAATTCAAGTCTTTTGCTAACTCCAATAGTCTTTGTCTTTGCGTTAAAGAGTTGCCACGATGATATACTTCTAAACCGTTAAGGCCAACGCTTGCATAGTGTTCTATTTGAGAATCCGAAAGAATAACAAGATTCCTACTATAATCCGCAGGATGCGCAATAACGCTTACTCCCCCAGCGTGTTTAATAACTTTAATAACCTCATCAACGCTTGGAGATGGCGTTGGAATGTAGTATGGGCCATGTGGAGCAACAGGGCCTGCAAAAGCTTGTGACCTTGTTTCAAAAACGCCTGCAGCAACAAGAGCGTCTGCAATATGCGGACGGCCAATCGTAGTTAGCGCACCTTGCCCTGCTTGTGCAAGAACATCTTGCCAAGTAATCGGAAAATCATGAGACATAAGATCAACCATTTTGCGCGTGCGTTCCAATCTGCGTTTTCTTGTAGTTGCAAACATTTCATTAATGCACTCGTCGTTTGGATTGTAGTTATAAGCAAGCACGTGAACCGATATGTTTCCTTCTACAGCAGTTATCTCCGATCCAAAAATAACTGGAAAATCAGCGTTTTTAGCAGCTTCTTCAAAATCATGCCAGCCAGCAGTAGTGTCGTGATCGCTAATAGCTACTCCACTAAGTCCAAGATTTTTAGCTTCATCTACTAATTCTTTTGGAGATTTAGTGCCATCCGAATATAAAGTATGACAATGCAAATCCCACCCTAAATCTTGCGATTTAGAATCCAAACTAAAGTCGTTATTCGCACTACTACCTATTACAGTCATATAATTATCGTAAACTGTGGCATGTAACGGTTTTAAGTCTAAACAATATCTAAATGCATTAGCGCTTTGAGGAGTGTTTATGGGTAGCAACAATAATCGCATGAATTCTTGGCGACATTCTGCCGCTTGGGTTTACATGATTATGCTTATTTCATCCGCAATTGCACTTTTAACATCGCTAATACTTTCTTCCGAGACTTTAGCTCTTGCACGCGCACCACACAAAGCGCTTGGATGCGATGTAAACACCGTTGTTTCATGCTCTAAAGTGGCTCAATCTTGGCAAGCAGAATTCATACGATTTGGAGAACTAAGCTTCCCTAACGCTTTCTTTGGGATTGCAGCAGAAAGCGTTTTTGTAACGCTTGCTGTAGTTGGAATAGCAAAAGTAAAACTTCCAAAATGGCTGGCAACTTTTAGCTGGATTGGTGGATTAGCTGCACTCTTGTACGCTTATTGGCTGTTTACGCAATCTATGTTTGTTATACAAATTCTTTGCCCGTGGTGCATTGTTTTAATGTTTTGTACAACTGTGCAATTTATGTCACTTACACACGCAACATTTAGTGTGCAAGAGATTGGATTAAAAAATAAGATTTTAAGCGCTTACTACCGACTAAATTACGATTTAATCGTGGATTTGCTTTGGATTTTTGCTCTTGTATTGCTTATTTTAAGCAAATACGGCAATGCTATATTTTCATAAGTCGCAAGTAAAATCGCATTAGATAAGACGCAATTTAATTGCAATCAGAAATCACCATTAAGTAACGATTGAGATAGCTTAGCAATACGATTACTTGAATCGGAGTTAGTAAGCACAACACTTCCACTATTTTCGATTGGCGCAAGCAAATCATTAGACTCTAAAACGCTTTTAAGATGGTGAATAGTGCCATCATTACCGTCTACAATATTCACGCAATCAGGCAAAAACTCACGGAAGTAGCTTTTATAAAACACAAAATGAGTGCATCCTAAAACAACTGAATCAATGCTATTTAAGTCGTAAGAATCAAAATACTTGTGCAAAGCGCTCATAACAATATTTTTATTGCCTAAATCGCCATTTTCCACAATTTCTACCAAATCTGGGCAAGGCCTAGAAAAAATCTTGTGATTTTGCGTAAAACGATTCATAAGTTCTGCAAACTTGCGCTCTCTAAGCGTTAAAGGCGTAGCTGCAACGATTACGCGCTGAGGCTTGCCGCCGCCCAAATCGCAAGCAAGCTTAAGAGCAGGCTCCATGCCAATAATCGGCATATTGTAATGCGCGCGCAAATCTTTAACAGCAGCAGAAGTGGCAGTATTGCAAGCAATTACAACAGCTTTAACATTAAGACTTGCAAAATGCTCAACAATCTTAAAACTAAGATCTCGAACTTCTTGAGGAGTTTTTATGCCATAAGGCGCGTTTGCAGAGTCGCCAAAATAAACAATGCGCTCGTTAGGCATAGCTGCGCTAAGTTGACGAACTACAGAAATGCCACCAAGCCCTGAGTCAAACACACCAATTGGAGCGCATGAAGTCATAAAAACCTCCTAATAGACTCTTATTATGTTACTTTTTAGCACAAACATAAGCGTTACAAAACAGCATCAATAAGGCTTTGCGTGTAGGAATTCTTAGGGAAACGCAATACATCTTTAACGCTTCCCTGCTCAACAATTCTTCCGCCTTTTATAACGCTAACTTGGCTAGCAATACGGCTTACTAAAGCCAAATCATGCGTTATAAACAAGCACGAAAAGTTGTACTGCTTTTGCAAGCTACTTAGAAGATTTAAGATTTTTAGGCAATGGTTTGCATCTAACGCCGAAGTTGGCTCATCTGCAATAATCAAAGAAGGACGATTTATTAACGCTCGCGCAATGCCAACTCGCTGTTTTTGGCCGCCAGAAAGCTCGTGCGGGAACCTGTTTATTAAGCTTAATGGCAAATGCACTTGATTAAGAACAAACTCCACGCGCTTTTTGCGCTCTTCTTCGCTAAGACTTTTATTGGCAAGAAGAGGCTCGGCAATGCTCCAGCCTACTGTTTTTAAAGGATTTAACGCCGAGCCAGAATCTTGGAAAATGAATCCAATATTGCTTAAAATCTTGCGATTCGCGTGCTTTTTGCAATCGGAGTATAAATTAAGGCCCTCTATGCTTATGCTGCCAGATTCTGGCTTAAGCTGGCCAGAAATAAGCTTTGCAATCGTTGTTTTTCCAGCACCAGATTCGCCAACCAGCGCATGCGTCTTCCCCTTTAAAATATTAAGGTTCAAATCACTTATTGCGGATTTGGAAGAGTTGAAAATTTTAGAAGACTTAGCATATTTGGCAGAAACATTTTGAATGTTTACGCAAAAATCGCCAGCATCCGAGCTAGTTGATTCGCTAGCTAAATTATTAATATCAAAATCAACAATAGAGTCTAAAAGAGAGCGCGTATAGCTGTTTTTAGGATTAGAAAACACATCTTTAACTAGTCCACTTTCAACAATACTGCCACTGTTCATAACATAAACTGTGTTTGCAACAGCCTTAACAACGCTCATATTATGCGTAATAATCAAAACCGCAATATTATGCTTTTTAGCTAAATCGCGCAAAAGCTGCAAAATCTTACGCTGAGTTGTAACATCTAAAGCTGTTGTAGGCTCGTCTGCAATAAGCAAAGAAGGTCGATTAATAATTGCCATTGCAATCATTGCGCGCTGAAGCTGCCCGCCAGAAAGTTCGTGCGGATAAGACCTATAAACGCGATTTACATCCTTTAGGCCAACCTCGCTAAGGGAATCAAGGACTCGCGATTTTCTAGCGCGAGCGCTCATCTTGCCAAACTTTTCGGGATGATATTTTAACGCCTCTTCAATTTGCTTGCCAAGACGCATAACGGGATTAAATGCAGTAGATGGCTCTTGGAACACCATTGAAATAAGCCCCGAACGAATATAAGAATACGGAGCATTATTGCTTAGCAAATCCAAACTGTCATTAGCGCTTGTATTAATAACCGCTTTGCCAGAAACACTAAAATCGCCTGAAAGAAGACCCATTAACGCCAACGAAGTTAATGACTTTCCCGAACCAGATTCGCCAACCAGCGCGCTAATTTTGCCCGCATATAAGTTTAAATATACGTTATGCGTAATCTGATTTTTGCCAATCGCAATAGACAAGTTGTTAACACTAAGCACTGGGTTTTCGCGATTTTCCAACATTTTATTAAATCCTTTTCTAGTTTCTAAGCGAAACTCGCGCATAGTTTGGATAAGCCGGGAAAGACCCAACGAAGAAGTTTTCCACATTGCTTCCGTGAATATAAGTGTTCTTAGAGTAAATAAGCGGAACAATTGGAGAATCGCGCATAATCTCTTTATCAACCTGCTGCCAAAGCAAATCTGCACGCGACTTATCTATAACGCCAACAGCTTGGCGAATCAAGGAATCCACTTTTGGATTCGAGTAGCGAGATATATTCCAATTGCCACCGCCTATTTGCGAAGAATCAAAAAGCGGACCAATATTTGCATACGCAGAAGGAAAATCAGGCTGCCATTTAGACAAAGCTAAATCATAATCGCCAGAATCGCCAGTAATCATATCTGTAAAAATCTGCGAATCCACAGTTCGTATAGAAACATCAATTCCAACGCGCTTTAAGCTTGCTTGAATAGAAGATGCCACTTGCGCCTGATCTGGGCGAGCAATAAGACTAAACTTTAGTTTAGATTTACCCGATTCCTTTAATAATTGTTTAGCCTTTTCTACGTCCCCACGCGGATTTGCAGAATATAGATTATAGACTTTGCGCTCGCTTACGCCTGGAGTAATAAGCGTTGTTGCAAAACCGCCAGCAACCGCACCGCCCTTTGCTCGCTGATACGACTGCTTATCTACAGCGTACTGAATTGCCTTGCGAATCTTAACATCTTTAATACGTCGATTGTTCATGGCCAAGTATTCCAACGCTCCGTCACCGCTTGTAATTAAAAGATTGCTTGACTTGTAGCTTGCTTTAGCTTGCGCGCGTTGAGCTGGAGGCACAAAATCTGCAAGAATAGCATTGTCTGCACCAGAATTGCCTTGAATCATAGATTGTGCAGCAACAGAAGGATCAACGCCAAGCTTCCAAATTATCTTGTCTGGGTAATTAGCTCGAATTGAATCCGCGCTGGAATCCCAATTAGTGTTTCTAACCATAACAATTTGCTTGCCAACTTCGTTTTCAACAATTTTGTACGGTCCAGAAGCAACTGGGCTTTTGCCATAATCCTGCGCATTACCAGAATTTAGTGGAACGGGAGCGAATGCAGCCAAAGACGCAACCCAAGGCCAATTAGCAAAAGCTGCATTTAGCTTAAAAATGATTGTTTGATTGTCTGGAGTTTCAATCGAATCCAAAGATTTACCACTAAACGGACCGGCATAGTCTTTAGCACCTTGTAAAAGCGCTTTGTGGTAACCAAATCCGCCTGTAAGCGAGTTTGCAAAAGAACGCTCAAGACCATATTTAATATCTTTAGACGTTATTGGGCTTCCATCCTGGTATTTAATCCCTTTTTTAAGAGTGTACTTCCAAGTTTTTCCGCCGTCTAAAGCAGTTCCTGTATCTGTTGCTAAATCGGCAACAACACTCGTTTTGCCACTTGGCGTTACTTTCCACGTTGTTAAAGCGCGGAAAACTAGGCTATTAGAGGTTATTGGTAAACCCTGACTTCTTGCAGGATCAAAATCCATTTTTGATTCGGAGCTTAGAATCGTAAGCGTTCCGCCCTTTTTTGGATTGCTATTAAGCACAGAAGCATTAGGGAGTCTTTTTTGTAGATTTTGACCACTTTGCACAGCAGATCCGCAAGCAGAAAATGCATAAACCAGCGAAAACACTAGAATTACGGAAATTGCTCTTAATGTATTTAGAGCAAAACCACGATTAACTTTTTTGATGATTTGATAATAATTTTGCATATTTTGTGCATTTTGCATGATTTTTCCTTAATTTTTTATAAAGTTATAAAGTTATTAAAAATTTTTATTATTGTGATTTAAAGAAGACTTTAGTAGCGACTTTAGTTGCAACCTTAATGGCAATTATTCTGGCGATTTTAACGCTCACTAATCACCGCTTTAAAGGGCGACTTTAGCCGCTCTAGGATCAAGCAAACAATAACAGACGTCAACAATAAGATTTGCAATTATTACAAGAGCGGCCGAAAACAGCGTAACTCCAACCAAAACTTGCAAATCAAAAGTCTTAACAGCGTCTAAAAGAAGTGAACCCAACCCGTGCATAGAGAACACGCGCTCAGTTATAACCGCTCCACCAAGAAGACCGCCAAGATCTAAACCAAACATTGTAAATATTGGTAAAATCGCATTTCGCAAAGCATGATTTAGTACAACATGTGAATCGGGCATGCCCTTTGCTCTTGCAGTTCGCACATAATCTTTACCAAATTCCCTAAGCATTGTAGAACGAGTAATGCGCGCATAAAAAGCGCCATTTATCAACGCTAAAACAATCCAAGCGAGTAGCAGATGCCAAGCCCAGTTAAAAGGATTAGCAAAGAAGCTAACATATCCGCCCGTAGGAAAAACGGGAATGTAAACCGCAAAAGCAATAATCGCCAGCAAACCAATTAAGTAGGTAGGAGACGAAATACCAATCGAAGATAACGCTACGATTATGCGGTCAATCCACGAATCACGCTTAACAGCTTGCAAAACGCCTGCAAATACGCCAATTAGCATCCACAAAACAGCAGCGCCGATCGCGATTGATGCAGTAACTGGAAAACGACTAAAAATCAGACCAGTAACAGGCTCATTAAGAGCAAAAGACCATCCTAGGCAAGGAGCCGCGCAAACAATTGCGCTGGCAGATGCAGAATCGCCAAAAGTACGGCCAACAAAAATACCCTGCAAATAGTTAAAAAGCTGACTATACCAAGGCAAATCAGTTCCCATAAACGCAGAGACTTGGGCTAAACGTTCAGGCGTGCAAGGTTTGCCGCACATAAGCTGCGCAGGATTTGTTGGAGTCATAAAGAAAATCAAAAACATTGCCATTGCAATAACAGCAATAACAGCCAAAGCGCTTGCAAGACGCCTAATAATGTAAAGAAAAACGCTCATGCTGCTATCTCCATTTTTGAAGAAAGCCAATCACCCAGCATATTAAACCCGAGCGCAAGCAGGGACAAAGATAAACCTGGGAATATTAAATACCACGGGTCTACCAATGCCCACTGCACTGCGTCGGATATTGAGCGTCCCCACGAAGGCGAAGGCGGATTCATGCCAACGCCAAGAAATGAAAGTGCCGCTTCGAGCGCAATACGGCCTGGTATAGAAAGTGTTGTATTAACAATGATTATTGGAAGCATGTTTGGCAAAATCTGATTGCGCAAAACATGAAAAGCACTAGCGCCCATAACTCTGGAAGCCACAGCAAAATGACGATTTTTAAGGCTAAGTGTTTCGCCGCGTACCAATCGCGCCATACTAGGCCAACCAAAAAAGCCGATTACAAGAGTTAAAAGAAGCGGACGCGGGAAAGTTTGAGGAACAATCGCAGAAAGCGCAATCGCAAAGATTAGGAATGGGAACCCAAAGAACACGTCCATAATGCGAGAAATTGCAAAATCAACAAAACCACCAAAATAACCAGCAATAACGCCAATTACAACTCCTAAAACAACGGAGATTGCAGTAGAAGCTAAGCCAATTCCAAGAGAGATTCTTGCGCCGTGAGAGATGATTGCAAATAAGTCAATTCCGCGCAATGGTGTTACGCCAAACCAATGTTTTGAGCTTATTCCGCCTATGCCTGTAGGCAATGAAGAATCCGACAAAACATCGGGATTTTCGCTATATGGATCATTACCTGTAATAAAAGTAAAAAGGTCGGCAAAAATCGCCAATAAAACAAACAGTGATATTATTGCAATTCCAACAATTGCGGTAACACTTGATAAGTCGCGCTTACTACGCGAATAAAATACACCGCCCCTTTTCATCGCCACTCATTTCGTTACCTGCACTTTCATATTGCAATTTTTCTATAAAACTAACAAATACAAACATGAGTAAATTTGTACTGTTGTTATAACGAATCTATAGGAAGGTGTGGAAGTGTAGAAAATCGGAGTGTCGCATTGCTCAAACAAAACGTGCCGACGTATTGAATCATACAACGGCACGTTTTTTGTTTAGTTAATTAGCTGTTAGCTGTGTTTTACGCACGCTTAAGACTTACGCTAAGCTCAGTTGCGCTAGAATCAGCCTCTGTAACTTCAAAGCTTGTAGCCAAAGTCTCCTCCGCAATCAAATCACGGAACTGCTCAACTTTAGAAACATCCGAAGCAGGCACGCTCAAAGTCAAAGAGATTCGGTCGCTAATATCCAAACCATTCTCCTTACGAGCATCTTGAACAGCGCGAATAGCATCGCGAGCATAACCTTCCGCAAGCAAATCGCTAGTCAAAGCAGTATCGAGCATAACAAAGCCACCAGTTGGCATTGCAGCAGAAGCCGTATTCACAGCCGCTTGAGCATCCGAAGACTCAACGCGATTCACAAGATCATATTCTCCTTGTTCAAGCGTAACTTCGCCGTTTGGAGTGTTAACAACAGGAGCACCAGACTCGTCAACTCGCCAATCGCCACTCTTAGAAGACTTAATAGCAAACTGCACTTGCTTACCCAAACGAGGACCAGCTGCGCGCGCATTCACCTTAAGCTCGTGAACAATCTTCAAACCATGGCTGCTAGCATCTTCCAAAGTGCAGAATGTAACATTCTTCACATTAAGCTCGCGCTCAAGCACCTGCTCGTAAGGCTCTACAGCATCAGTATTCTCTGCAACAACCGTCAAATTTGCCAACGGCTGGCGCACACGCAACTGTTCCGCCTTACGCAAAGAAAGCGTAGAAGAAACAACCTCGCGAACCTTATCCATAGCAGCAACCAAAGCATCGTCGTGCGCAAGAACCGCTCCAAGCTCAGTCACTTCGCCAGCCTTAGGGTTTTTCTCTCCATCCGAAAGCATTTGCGGTTCAACCAAATAAGGCCAATCAACCAAATGCACGGATTCGCCGCCAGTAAGACCACGCCACACAGCCTCTGCCTCCATAGGAGCAAGAGGAGAAATCGTGCGCATGAACACTTCAAGAACAGTGTAAAGCGTGTTAAAAGCAGTCTCGTCTTCATTCCAGAATCGGTCGCGGCTGCCGCGAATATACCAATTCGTAAGCACGTCAATAAAATCACTTACTGCCGCGCAAGCATCGCTAATCGCAAACTCGTTCAAACACTTTTCTACGCGCTCAACAAGCAAACGCGTGCGAGCAAGCAAGTAGCGATCCATGTTGCAAAGGCCTGCAACCTCGTCCGCGCGAAGCCTGCGAGCATCGTAGCCCTTGCCACCGTTTGCAGCATTCGCATACAAAGTGAAGAAGTAGTAAGAGCTCCAAACTGGAAGCATAACCTGGCGAACAGTATCCCTAATGCCGTCGGCAGTAACAATCAAATTGCCACCGCGCAAAATTGGCGAAGACATAAGGAACCAGCGCATAGCATCCGAACCGTACTCGTTGAAAACGCCATTAACATCTGGGTAATTGCGCAAATGCTTACTCATCTTCTGGCCGTCGGAACCAAGCACAATGCCGTGGCAAATCACGTTCTTAAAAGCTGGACGGTCGAATAGAGCTGTAGCCATAATGTGAAGCGTGTAAAACCAGCCGCGAGTCTGACCAATATATTCAACGATGTAATCGCATGGGAAGTGTTCTTCGAAGAAGTCCTTATTTTCAAACGGATAATGGAACTGTGCAAAAGGCATAGAACCAGACTCAAACCAACAATCGAGAACGTCCGTAATGCGGCGCATTTGCGACTTTCCAGTAGGATCGTCTGGGTTCGGTCGAGTAAGGCGATCGATATACGGGCGGTGCATATTCACATTGCCGTCGTCGTCGCGAGGATAATCGCCAAAATCAGCCTTAAGCTCTTCGAGCGAACCGTAAACGTCTACGCGAGGATACTTTGGATCGTCACTCACCCAAACTGGAATTGGCGAACCCCAGAAGCGGTTGCGGCTAATCGACCAATCGCGAGCGTTAGAAAGCCACTTACCAAACTGGCCGTCCTTAACGTTTCCAGGAATCCAATTAATCTGCTGATTAAGCTCAAGTAAACGCTTCTTAATCTTTGTAACAGACACAAACCAGCTAGAAACAGGCTTGTAAATAAGCGGAGTTGCGCAACGCCA
This sequence comes from Gardnerella sp. c10Ua_31, assembly GCF_055700915.1. Taxonomy (NCBI): domain Bacteria; kingdom Bacillati; phylum Actinomycetota; class Actinomycetes; order Bifidobacteriales; family Bifidobacteriaceae; genus Gardnerella; species Gardnerella sp. c10Ua_31. Next base: position 436,130 of record NZ_JANUYG010000001.1, read on the forward strand.
GCAATGAGGATAGCTGTGCACGTAGCTTTTTTCTTGGAACAGCAACGCGCGCTGATCTTCTGGCATTTGAGCAAGCGGGCCGTCTCCTGCACGCAAGTTGCGCAAAATTGGCAAATTCGCGTCGAAAACGTACAAGCCTTCGTAATCTGGGCAGTCGCTTGTAAACTTGCATCCTGCGTCAAGCACGTCAACGCTGCGAATTTCGTGCGCGTTAAGCGTGTTCATATCGTCCTCGCCGTAAGGAGCCTGGTGAACGAGACCAGTACCTTCAGCGGTATCAACATAATCTGCTGTGAAAATCGTAAAAGCGTTAGGACCAGGAGTGCCACCCTCTGCGAGCGCAGAATCGCTTGCAAAGTATGGGAACACTGGGTAGTAGCGCCAACCAGCCATCTGCGCGCCCTTAAGTTCGCGCACAACTTCGTAATTTTCGCCAAGTTCCTTAGTGTAGGAGCCGAGCAAAGGCTTACCGATGTAGAACTTTTTACCTGCGAACTTGCCTTCAGTTGGGCGAACTTCCACGTAATCAATATCTGCGCCAACTACGATTGCAAAGTTTGTTGGAACTGTCCAAGGAGTGGTGGTCCAGAATACTGCGTAAGCATCGTCTTCGTCGCGAAGCTTAACAGCAACGGAAACAGTTGTATCCTGGCGATTTTGGTACACATCCGCATCCATGCGAAGCTCGTGAGCGCTAAGCGGAGTCTGATCCTTTGGGCAGTACGGAAGCACGCGGTAACCCTTATAAGCTAAGCCCTTATCGTAAAGCTGCTTAAACGCCCACATTACGGATTCCATGTATGGAATATTCAGCGTTTTGTAGCCGCGCTCGAAATCAACCCAGCGAGCCTGACGATGCACGTAGTTTTGCCACTCGTTTGTGTACTTCAAAACGCTGGCGCGGCAAGCATCGTTGAACTTTGCGATGCCCATTTTTTCGATTTGATCAACAGACTCGATGCCGAGTTCCTTCTGCGCTTCCAACTCTGCAGGAAGACCGTGAGTATCCCAACCAAAAACGCGGTTTACTTTGCGTCCGCGCATAGTCTGATAGCGCGGAACCACGTCTTTTGCGTAGCCTGTTAGCAAGTGACCGTAGTGAGGAAGACCGTTTGCAAATGGAGGGCCATCGAAGAACACGAACTCGTTTTGGCTACCTTTGCCAGACGGACGGTATTCGATTGACTTGCGGAAAGTGTTATTTGCATCCCAGTATTGAAGAACGGACTCTTCAAGCTTTGGGAAAGAAGGATTTGGTGCAACTTGCGCGGCGGCGTTTTCTTGCGTTGATGCTGAAACACTTACCTTTGGGTATACGTTATTTGCGCATGACTTTTCGGACGCGTTTGCTGCTGGATTAGTGGATTCGCTCACTGTGCTCTCCTCGCTCAACAGGGTGAATATTTCCCTGCGAGGACGACAGTTATTGCCGCGGTACCACCTCGCTTGCTGCAAAATGCTTATGCAACGTTTGCAGCCTCTCGTGTTTGGCTATACGGGCCAACCCCGTCGGTTCTAATAAGCGAGAACCTTACGAATCCTCGCCGTTCTTCCGAAAACTCCCCGCCGATAACGGATCATCGCTTAAGTTAGAAACAATCTAACACTATCCCCTAACATTGGGAAGAATTTCGCGACTCGCGAATAATTTTCATGACATATTATCCAAAAATGCTTTAGCTTCATTAGCATTGCTAAAAACAATGCCGTCTTCAGAAATTTTGCCATCTATAATTTGATTAGCGTGATTCATAGCTTTAAGAGTTGCTTCGTTGGGAACAGACAAGTTACTATTCAAGGTAATATTTTCTTTAATTTTATTTTTCCAATCATAAAATTCATTAATACTAGACATTCCAATGCATTCAATAACATTTTTGGAACAACTTGGCACTTCAACGCAAAGCGCACTTAGTAATTTCTCAATCTTCTCTAAAAACTCTAGATAATAGTTAGTATCTAAGAATAAGTCGAAATCTTTAATAAGCTGAAAAACTGTTGCATTGAAACTATGCGGTCTAGCACAATACAAACGTTCATCATGCGCACAAATATTTCTGAACTCTTTAATTCTTCTATAAGTAGAATCAATTTTTATTGACGTAATATCTTTTTGAGAACAGTGTGAAGAATTATAAAGTTCAGTATATTCCCTAGCAACCAAACCTCTCGTGCATCTAGTTTGAACTTTGTAAAACCAGAATATCTGTCCGAAAGTTAGGTCATTAGATAAAACCCATAATGGAACCTGACCATCGTGATTATTGATACAATGCCGTATGTATTCTTTCCCTAGATTTAATTTTTTATTATTTGACGTATTATTTTCTATAATTCGATTAAATGCTCTAACTAAACCGCGCGATTCCTTTGGATCTTCATAATTAGCTTAATTAAGGTAAGCATTGACTTCATTATCGTGAATCTGGCTAAAACAATATGAACATGATGACCTTAACAATGCTTCTGTTCTAGTTGTAGCCGCAAAAATAATACCACGAAGTTCGCGATCAAATTTAAAAAGATAATAAATGTGTTCAAACTTTGTTCCTTGAACATATTTATTCGAATTTTTTGATTCAAGAAATGGATTTTTATACCCATTCACAACGCTATAGTAACCTTCTCTTTCAAGTATTTCCATAGCTTTAAGCTCATCAGAAAACACTACTCCTCTAGACTTAAGCAATTTTATTTGTTGCTTGATAGTAGTAAAAGGCTTATAAATCACCATCATTCCCACCAAATCCCCCGCCATTAGATGCACGAAGAGCCAATCAATCACTTGATTGGCTCTTCGCGAACCAGACACAGCCTGGCTTCACCACGTATCTATTCTACAAAAGAAACTAATATTTGTCAAAAAATAAACAAACTATATACAGCACACAACCAAATATAGCTATACACAAAAAGTGCCCCGAATCAGAATCGAACTGACGACACCCACTTTAGGAGAGTGGTGCTCTATCCACTGAGCTACCGAGGCAACAAATGGCAATTATACACTATAGCGTGGTTTACACGCTATAACATGTTCAAGATTCAAGATTTGATTGCGTTCCAGCCGTCGCAGCTGTAGCCGACTGCTCTGCCTGAGCCGCATCAAGCTTAGCGTGAACCGATGCAAGCAAGCCCTGCGCACGCTTTGCTAGCGCTTCTCCAAGCTCCCATTGATGCATAGACTGATCCAAAGTCAAACCGCCAGCCTCAAGAGCTTTAACAGCTTGCACAAGCTTTTCGCGCGCTTCTTCGTAAGGCATTGCGTTAATCGCAGCTCGCTCTTCGCTGCTAAGCGTGCTAATCGCGTCAGCTTTTGCACTTGCGTCTTTTATTTCGTCACTCATAATCATCCTTTTCTAATATTTTATTTAAGATTTTTATTTAAGATTTTGCGTTTTTAGTTTTAAGACTTTCAGTTTTACGACTTTACGATTTTACGACTTTACGATTTTACGACTTTTCTACAGAAGTAACATTAGCCGTAATCAAGCCACTTTTAAGAGTGACTGTTATATCATCGCCAGTTTTTACACGACTAGAATCGTCAAGCACTTTCCCACCGCTAATCTGCACAACCGCGTAACCGCGATTAAGCGTTGATTGCGGACTAAGAGCCGTAATACTGGCATGTGCCTTTTCAACAGTCAAACTAGCATTGTCCAGCAACCGCACCAAACCATGCCTCATGCGCTCAACCGACTGCTGCACAAACAACTCATGCGGCTCCAGCATAGTGGTTGGCTGAGTAATACTTGGCCTATTCGCATATCCCTCAATAAGCTGAATCTCGTTGCTCACTCGCGCAGAAATCCTCATGCGCGCATGTTGCAAAGCGTTATCAATCAACTGCCATTGCTCGTTAACATCTGGAACAACGCGCTTTGCTGCATCTGTAGGCGTAGAAGCTCGCATATCTGCCGCCAAATCAATAAGCGTCCAATCGTCTTCGTGACCAATCGCAGAAACAATCGGAGTTACGCAAGCAGCCGTAGCGCGAACCACGCCTTCATCCGAAAATCCAATCAAATCCTCAAAGCTGCCGCCACCGCGCGCAACAATAATCACATCAACCTCTGGATCGGCGTCTAGCTGCTTAATTGCCGCAATAACGTCTGACGGGCATTGCACACCCTGAACATGCGCGTGAACCACCTTAAAACGCGTTACAGGCCAGCGCAAATTCACGTTTGTAATAACATCGCCCTCTGCGCGAGCTTGAGGCGCACACACCAGTCCAATGCACTTTGGAAACTCAGGAAGCGGCACTTTATTTTCCGCGTCAAACAAGCCTTCGCCTTTAAGCTTTTTGCGCAACTCATCTATTTGCGCTTTTAAGTCGCCAGCACCAACACGCCTAATTTCGTCGGCAACAAAGCTCAATCGTGTTGCTTTTACCCAAATATCTGCCTTGCCGTGAACAACTACCCTATCGCCTTGATGCAAATCTTTAGCTTGCTGAACAAACTTACTAAAGCCCATTATGGAGATTGAAACGTCTTCATTGCTGTCTCTAAGCGTTATGTAGCCAGATGTAGACCTTCGCATGTTGATTTCAACAATCTGACCTTCTACCCAAGCCGCAGGCCACTTTTCTACAGCACCATGGAACTTTTGGCTTATAACACTTACTGGCCAAGGATTTTCAGCACTTGTTTCACTTGCGCGTAAAGGTAGCGTGCGCTGTGTAGTACTGCTTTGGCTGTCGTAAACATTTTGACTAGCATTATTCTGGCTAACTTCATTTTGATTAACGTTGTTATTTTTAGAATCGCCAGAATCGTGGTTAAAAAGCGTCATATTTAGCAAAGGCATATACCAAGTTTCTTTTAGAAGATGGACAACAAGAGTTTAAAAGATTCGCAACAAGCACCTAAAGCACACAAAACACGACACGCCGTAACTTGCAAATAAAGCGATTCTGAGTATAGTTATTACTCGGCTCAAGAAAACGCCAACGCCCCTTTAGCTCAGTTGGCTAGAGCAGCTGACTCTTAATCAGCGTGTCCAGGGTTCGAATCCCTGAGGGGGCACAAACAAAACCCAAGCTTTGCGGCTTGGGTTTTTTCGTATTTATATTTTTAATTACACAAATATGATTCATATATGATTTCTTCCTGTATTCCAACAAAAATCTGAATATTAGAGGCGCTTTCTTCATTTGCACAATAACGCTTAAAACACAAAAGTAAACATTTTGCGATGATTATAAAAAGATAAAAATTCAAAGAACACAAAACGACACACAAAACTACACACAACGAGATATGTGCAATTCTTCAACAGAATACAAAAAGACCCCACGAGTTTCCTCATGGGGTCTTTTTTAAGCCTTAGCTAATATCTTCAGATTAGAAAATCAGAAAATACTAGGCAAGAATCTTGGTCACACGACCAGAGCCAACGGTACGGCCACCTTCACGAACTGCGAAGGTCAAGCCCTCTTCCATTGCAATAGCCTGGATCAACTCAACAGTGAAGGTTGCGTGATCGCCTGGCTGAACCATTTCGATGCCGTCTGGCAAAGTGATAACGCCAGTAACATCGGTGGTACGGAAGTAGAACTGTGGGCGGTAGTTGGAGAAGAATGGCGAGTGACGGCCACCTTCGTCCTTGGTCAAGACGTAAACTTCGCCTTCGAACTTGGTGTGTGGTGTCACAGAACCTGGAGCAGCCACAACCTGACCACGCTCAACGTCGGTACGGTTGATACCACGAAGAAGAAGACCAGTGTTATCGCCAGCCTCGGCCTCATCCATCTGCTTGTGGAAGGTCTCGATAGAGGTGACGGTGGTGGTCTGAGTATCGCGCAAACCAACAATCTCAACTGGGGTGTTGATTGGGAGCTTACCACGCTCAACACGGCCAGTAACAACGGTACCACGACCGGAGATGGTGAACACATCTTCGATTGGCATCAAGAATGGCTTGTCAAGATCGTGAGTTGGGGTTGGGATGTACTCGTCAACAGCCTTCATGAGTTCCTTGACGGTCTCTACCCACTTGTCGTGATCTGGAGCGTCATCATGCAAAGCGCCGTAAGCGGAAGTACGGATGACTGGGCAATCGCGATCGAAGCCGTTTTCGTCGAGGAGGTCACGAACCTCTTCTTCAACGAGGTCGATAAGCTCTTCGTCGTCAACCATATCGCACTTGTTCAAAGCAACAAGAATTTTTGGAACGCCGACCTGCTTAGCAAGCAAGACGTGTTCACGGGTCTGAGCCATTGGGCCGTCGGTAGCAGCAACCACGAGGATTGCACCATCCATCTGAGCGGCACCAGTGATCATGTTCTTAACGTAATCAGCGTGGCCTGGAGCGTCCACGTGAGCATAGTGGCGTGCAGCCGTCTGATACTCGATGTGGGCGATGTTAATGGTAATGCCGCGCTCCTTCTCTTCTGGAGCGGCGTCGATCTGATCGAAGTCATACTGAGGGTTCAGATCTGGATATTCGCCATGAAGCACCTTAGAAATAGCCGCGGTCAAGGTAGTCTTACCGTGATCAACGTGACCAATGGTACCAATGTTAACATGCGGCTTAGTACGCTCGTACTTTTCCTTTGCCATGTGTTTGTCCTCCTGGACGTCTCGTAGTTCGCTTCACACTCTTATGTGAAGCCTCTAGCTACATATTTACTGGGTTTCTGGGTTAGGTGCCACTTCGGTGCCAGAACCCAGTCAACGTACGAAATTTTAGCGTTGACTAGGGACACAAAACACCGAAGTAGCGTGCGCTTTTACTCGCCGCGCTGGGCTTTAATAATCTCGTCCGAAACAGCCTTTGGAACTTCCGCGTAAGAGTCCATTTGCATGGTGAACATTGCACGTCCCTGAGTCTTGGAACGAAGATCACCAATGTAGCCGAACATCTCACTCAGTGGAACCTTAGCGTCAATAACCTTAACGCCAGTAGCGTCGGTCATAGACTGAATGTTTCCACGACGGGAGTTCAAATCGCCCATAACGTCGCCCATGTACTCTTCTGGAGTACGAACTTCCACGGCCATAATTGGCTCGAGGATTACTGGGTGAGCCTTAGGAGCAGCTTCCTTGAAGCACATGGAACCTGCAATCTTGAAGGCCATTTCCGAAGAATCAACGTCGTGAGTCTGACCGTCGGTAACGGTTGCTTTAACGCCAACCACTGGGAAGCCAGCCAAAACGCCAGATTCCATAGCTTCCTGCACACCTGCGTCGATGGAAGGAATGAATTCCTTAGTAATGTGGCCACCAGTGACCTCGTTAACAAACTGATAGACTTCGCCAGATTCTGGATCGATTGGCTCGAAGTTCATCAAAACCTTTGCGAACTGACCAGAACCACCAGTCTGCTTCTTGTGGGTGTATTCCTGGTTCATAACAGCCTTGCGAATGGTTTCGCGATAAGCAACCTGTGGCTTACCAACATTCGCTTCAACCTTGAACTCGCGGCGCATACGATCCACAATAATGTCGAGCTGAAGCTCGCCCATACCAGAAATCAAAGTCTGACCAGATTCTTCGTCGGTCTTAACCTGGAAGGTAGGATCTTCGTCGGAAAGCTTAGCCAAGGCCAAGCTCATCTTTTCCTGATCTGCCTTCGTCTTTGGCTCCACAGCAACCTCGATAACAGGATCTGGGAATGTCATGGATTCCAAGGAAATTGGGCTCTTCTCGTCGCACAAGGTGTCACCCGTGCTAACGTTCTTCAAACCAACGAAGGTGTAAATGTTTCCAGCTTCTGCAGAATCTACAGGATTTTCCTTATCTGCGTGCATCTGGAAGATCTTACCAACGCGTTCCTTCTTGGACTTAGTGGAATCGTACACGGAATCGCCTGGCTTAACTTCGCCAGAGTACACGCGCACGAACACAAGCTTTCCATAGAATGGATGAGTGGAGATCTTAAAGACCAATGCAGCAAATGGATCTGTATTTACTGGCTTACGATCAATCTCAACGGATTCGTCGCTTGGATCAAAGCCCTTAATAGATGGAACATCTTCTGGGCTTGGAAGGAAGTCAACAACAGCATCCAGCATTGGCTGAACACCCTTATCCTTAAATGCAGAACCGCAAGTTACTGGGAAGGCTTCGCGAGCAATAGTAAGCTTGCGAATACCCATGCGAATCTCTTCTTCGGAAAGTTCTCCCGATTCAAGATACTTCTCGAGCAACTCTTCGTCGGCTTCTGCAACCTGATCCATAAGCTCGGCACGATATTCTTCTGCACGCTCTTGCAAGTCGGCAGGAATGTCAACGGTGTCGTAGTGGGCACCCATATCGTCCTTAACGTCATTCCAAACGTAAGCCTTCATGCGAATCAAGTCAACAACACCAAGGAAGTCGTTTTCAGCGCCGATTGGAAGCTGAATAACGAGTGGCTTAGCGCCAAGCTTTTCCTTAATGGTCTTAACAGAATAGTAGAAGTCTGCGCCCAACTTATCCATCTTGTTGATGAAGCAAATACGTGGAACGCTATACTTATCTGCCTGACGCCAAACGGTTTCGGACTGAGGCTCCACGCCTTCCTTACCGTCGAACACTGCAACAGCACCGTCGAGAACACGCAAAGAACGCTCTACCTCTGCAGTAAAGTCAACGTGGCCTGGAGTATCGATGATGTTGATTTGATAGCGGTCATCTGTGTCATGGGTTTGACGCTGCCAGAAGCAAGTGGTTGCAGCAGACTGAATAGTAATACCGCGTTCCTGCTCCTGCGCCATAAAGTCCATGGTAGAAGCGCCATCGTGAGTTTCACCAATCTTGTAATTCTTACCAGTGTAGTAAAGAATACGCTCGGTGGTAGTAGTCTTACCAGCATCGATGTGCGCCATGATGCCGATGTTACGAACCATATTAAGGTCGTTAAGCACATCTTGTGCCATATTATTATCCTTAGCTCTTTAAGATACCGATTATCTTGTGGATTACCAGCGATAGTGAGCAAAAGCCTTGTTTGCTTCTGCCATCTTGTGGGTATCCTCGCGGCGCTTTACAGAAGCACCCAAGCCATTGGAGGCATCGAGAATTTCGTTAGCTAAACGCTCAGCCATAGTCTTCTCACGACGAACGCGAGAGAAGTCGGTAAGCCAGCGCAACGACAAGGTGTTTGCACGAGCAGGCTTAACTTCGACTGGAACCTGGTAGGTTGCGCCACCAACGCGGCGGGAACGAACCTCGAGGCTTGGACGAATGTTATCGAGAGCGCGCTTCAAAACAGAAACTGGCTCCTGCTCGGTCTTTGCCTTCACCTGCTCAAGAGCGGTGTAGACGATGTTTTCTGCGATGGACTTCTTACCATCGAGAAGAATTTTGTTAATCAACTGAGCCACGACGGTCGAGCCGTAGATTGGATCAGGAAGCAGCTGATGCTTTTTTGCAGGTCCTTTACGTGACATGTTTTACTTCGCCTTCTTTGCTCCATACAGGGAACGACCCTGCTTGCGGTCCTTAACACCCTGGGTATCGAGAGCGCCACGCACGATGTGGTAACGCACACCTGGGAGATCCTTCACACGGCCACCGCGCACAAGCACAATGGAGTGCTCCTGCAAGTTGTGACCTTCGCCTGGAATATAGGCGGTTACTTCAATACCCGAGCTGAGGCGCACACGAGCAACCTTACGAAGCGCAGAGTTTGGCTTCTTAGGAGTGGTTGTGTACACACGAGTGCACACGCCACGACGCAACGGGCTACCTTTCAAGGCCAAAGTCTTTGACTTCTTAGGCTTGGCCTGACGTCCCTTACGGACGAGTTGTTCAATCGTAGGCAACTTAAGTTCTCCGATTCATTAATGTCTTCTATTTGGTGAAACCGCAGCACTGCAGCACACCTTAAACCTGAATCGGTTAAAGAGAAAAGCCACAGTCCACCGGCCCGATGGCCCTTGCGCCTCCAGCCACGCATTACTGCGCGCTATCTTTGGCACTTGGGATATCCCAACCAGCACGCCTATAACATAAGGCACGCCGTTGGCACACACAAACTATTATTATACACATTTGCTTGACAATTAAAAACCGCTTAAACAAGCTACTCAAGCAAACTACTTAAGAATCGGCCTTGCAGGAGCAGAAACATCCAAAAGCTGACGATTGCCGATTTTACTTGGATCGCTAATAATCGTTTCCACAATCGCCTTTTTAAGTTCCAAATCCGAAGAATCTCCCCAAACAACAATCCTATGAACGTCTCCGCTTGGGCCAGGGTAAGAAACCTCTGTTTCAACAGAATCCTGAGTTTTTGCACTAACACGAATAACGTGAGACCTAAAATCTTGAGAAAGCGAGCTTACAATTTTCAACGCTTCCTTAACAGCTCTACTGTTTAGACTTTTACTAACGTCGCTAACTTCTATAACTGGTATTCCGCTTGTAGAAACGTTTTGAACAGCGTTTAAGACTCTACCTTTAACATCTACAGCTGTAAGTTTTTCGCCATCTTTTGCTTTAAGCATTGCAGCAGGCTTTTGCGCACGAACAGTTATTTGCAAACCGTGCGGAAATTGCTTTACAACCTTTGTTTCTGTTACACCAGGTATGTTATTTAATTGCTCAATTATTTGTTGAGAAGAAACTAAAAACAGTGACTTATCTACCTGATTAGACGCAATTGACGCGATTTTCTGTTCACTCACCCATTCGTTAGAGCCAAAAATGCGTATATTTTTAGAATCAAGACGGAAAAATGGAGATAAAAACAGCATCCAACAAAGCAAAGCGATTAACGCAAACGCAAGAAAAGCGTAGGCAAATCGCAGCAAAATGGTACGTATTTTAGCAAAATTCTTTTCTTTTTCGCGAGCGCTAAAATCTATTACTTTAGGTCTAGATGTAATTCCAAGAGGACCCGAACTAGACTTTAACGTTTGCTTTACAAAATCAACTACGGAAAGTCTTCTTGCATCTACAAAAGCATTTTTAGAAGATTGATTTTCTAACGAGCTACTCGTAGTCGCTTTTTTGCTATTAGATAAATCATTTTTAGCTAATCTTGTAGAATTTTGTGAGTTTAGATTGGATTGAATTGACCTTTTATGCGCATCAAGATTAGAAGACTTAGAAAAATTAGAAGACTTAGGGAAATTATCAGTCGTAGCAAAGGTATCGCTTGTAGCAAAAGTGGATGTAATAGACCTAGTATGCTTAATAGAGCTAGCAGATTCATTAGGATTATTAGGCTCATTGGATTCATCATTGCTGGCAGACTTGCCAAAAATCATTCGACCCATAACTATCACTCACCTACTTCCACTTGCATCTACACGCGACTTTATTTACTACTTTATTTACTACTTTATTTGCGGCTTTACAGATTGCTTATTATCGCTTGTTTGCCGACTATTATTGCCCATTTAGCTTATTGCTTTAAGCGCAACTCTTCTAGCATAACAGACGTCATAGTGGTAATGCTTCCAGCACCAACCGTAAAAAGTACATCTCCACTATTAGCTCGGCGAGCAAGCATTAAAGCGCCATCCCTCATATCTTCTACAGCTTCAATATTGCAATTAAGCGCACATTCTTTAGCTGCGTTAACAATAGTCGAAGCGTGAATATTTGGAAAATCTTCCTGCTTTTCTCGAGCTGGGAAAATGCCAGTTACGATTACATCGTCTGCAAGAGATAAAGCAGAAGCAAATTCGCGCGCAAAAGAGCGCGTCCTAGAAAACAGATGTGGCTGGAAAAGCACGCGAATCGTAGAATCTGGGTATCTTCTTCTTGCAGCGCGCAAAAGAGCGTCGATTTCTGTAGGATGATGCGCGTAATCGTCTACAACCGTTACTCCGCCAACGCATCCGCGAATGTCAAATCTTCTAGAAGCACCAAGGAAGCTCGAAGCTCCATCTGCTGCATCTTTAGGATTCATGCCCAAAAGTGTTGCTGCAATAATCGCAGCACACGCGTTTCTAGCATTGTGCAAGCCTGGAATCATAAGATTAACGCTTATAGAATCGCCGCCAAAGTCAATAGCAAACGACTCACTACCACTACCAGTCTGCTCGCTTTCGTGATTAATAAACGCAAACTTTACAAGGCTTTTTACTCTATTACTTAAGCAAGAAACACTATTCTTGCTACTTGCGTATGCGATTGTTTTTTTAAGAGAATCATCGCTTAAATCCTCTAGAACAGCGCGAGCGCCATCATCGTCTGCACAAATCACAATAAATCCTAGAGCGTGGCTTAAATGCTCAACAAACGCTGCGCGATAATTTTGCGCATTTCCATAATGGTCTAGGTGGTCCGCTTCTACGTTTGTAACAATTGCAATATATGGATTGTATTTTTCAAAGCTGCCGTCGGATTCGTCCGCCTCCGCAACCATAACGCTTCCGCGCCCAGCATGACCTCCGTCTAATTCTCCGCCGCCCTGCGCTTGAATCGAACCGCCAATCGCATAACTCGGGTCTGCTAAATCGCCTTTACCGCAAACTTTCAAAATGTGAGCCAAAAGAGAGCTTGTTGTAGTCTTACCATGCGCTCCCGCAACAGTCACACCTTTTTTAGAACTTAAAAGTAAAGATAAAATGTCACTTCTATGAACAAGTTTTACGCCATTTTGCGCAGCCGCCACTACTTCTGGATTATTTGGCTTAATCGCACTAGAGTACACAAGAATATCCGCATTTTTTACGTGGCTTGCACTTTGACCAATCTGTACACTTATTCCGAGTTCTTCTAAGCGATTTGTGTGGTCGCTTTCTTTACTATCGCATCCGCTTACGCTAACGCCTTCTTCGTGCAACATCTCTGCTAAAACGCTCATTCCAGCGCCACCAATGCCAATAAAATGCACAGAACCTAAAGAATTTACAGTCTGATCTTTACTAAAAGCAGCACAAATAGGATTCATATTAATTTCCATGATTATTTTTTGCTTTCTTTTGCAATCTTAAGAATATGCTCTGCCATTACTCTTGCAGCATTACGAATGCCGTATTTCCAAGCTTTTTCACGCATTTGGCAAAGCTCGTCTGGGTTATTAAGCAATTTCAACACGTTAGCGCGAATCCAATCATCGCTAAAATCGCAATCGTTTACAATAATCGCTCCTCCTGCGTTTGCAACAGGCTGCGCGTTAAATCGCTGTTCGCCGTTTCCAATTGGAAGCGGCACGTAGATTGCAGGAACGCCAATCGCCGAAACTTCTGCAACAGTGCCTGCTCCCGATCTGCAAATCACCAAGTCAGCGCAAGCAAAAGCCCAATCAATTCGCTCTAAATATTCGCAAATATGGTAATCACCAAGTCCTGCATGCTCTGGCTTAATGTCGTTTATTTGATTAAGACCAGCCGAACGCTCAACATTATCTTTAACTTCTTTAGATTTTCCGCTACCCGTAAGATGAATGATTTGCGCGCATTTGAGTAAATCGCCAGCAGCAATAGATACAGCTTCGTTAATGCTTTTAGCACCCAAAGACCCGCCAGTTACAAGAATAATCGGCCTGCTAGGATCTAGTCCAAGATTTTTAGCGCCTTCAAATCTAGCTAAATCAATGTCTTGAGTAATCTTTGCACATAAATCCGATATGGATTTTCTAAGAGGAAGACCAACTCTTATAGCTTTGCTATTCGACGCCGCCTTTGCGACTAAACCAGTGCCATCGTAAACGCACCCAATCATGCTTGCCCAACGCGCGCCAAGCTTATTTGCCATTCCAGCGCGCGCATTTTGCTCATGAATCACAATAGGCAAATGCATTCTATGCGCTTGTGCATAAACTGGAGCAGACGCGTAACCGCCAAATCCAACAACAATATTCGCATGCCTTTGCTCAAGAATCTTAGCAACCTTGCGCGTTTCGCGAATCCACTTAAAAGGAAACTTAAGCATGTACAAATTAGGTTTTCTAGGGAATGGAACTTTTTCAATAACGTCTAATGGCAGCCCAGCTTTAGGAACTAGCGTTTTTTCTAAACCAGCATTAGTGCCAATAACACTGATTTCTACCGACTCATCTAAATCTTTTAATGCATGCGCTACAGAAAGAAGAGGATTAACGTGACCAGCAGTGCCCCCGCCTGCTAGAACAACATGCAAAGAATTGCTATCTTTATATTGATCTTGCGCCAATTCGCCACCTACAATCTGCTTATTTAATAATCCCAATCAGAAATCCCAATCAGAACTAATCTACTTAAAACTTTAATATATGACTTAACAATTAAATATAAATTAAACAAAATTTTTACGAAAAGCGGATTTTATAATTTTATAATACTTTCCCAATTTTGATTGACACTTGTTTTTGATTAACACTTGTTTATTATTGAGCTGATTAATCACCACTTTGCTGCCGCGATTTTGCACGCTTTAATGACCATTTATTCCCAAATTTTATGTTCGGATTGCTCTTAATAAAACTATCCGCAACACCCATTGCAAGAAGACACATAACAAGAGAAGATCCACCTGCGGAAACAAATGGCATAGGAACGCCCATAACTGGCAAAATCTGAACAACAACCAAAATGTTTATTAGTCCTTGGCCAACAATCCAAGTAGCAATGCTAATAAGAGATATTGAAACAAGCTTATTTGTTGATTGCAAAGCAGAAGTTAGCAAGCACCATCCAATTACAATGTAAAGAAGGATTACGCAAGAAGCAACAATAAAGCCCATCTCTTCGCCAATGATTGCAAAAATAAAATCGTTGTGAGCATACGGCAAATAATTCCACTTTTCTCTAGAATTACCTATACCAACTCCCATTATTCCACCAGACGCCATTGCGTATTGCGCATGAATCGACTGAAAACAAACGCCTCTAATCGACTTTGCGTCGCATCCATGAATCGTAGCAAGAATACGACGCATACGATTTTGGCTAGTCACAACAAGCAATAAAACCGCTGCACAAGCCGTTAGAAGGGCCACAACAAGCCATTTTGTAGGGAATCCTCCCACATAAAATGCCACAACAGCAATAAGCAAAATAATAAGAGCTGTACCAAGATCCTTGCCTGCAACAACTAAAAGAACAGAAACACCCAAAGCTACAACTGTTGGAATATATGCGCGCATAGCAACACGCTTATAAGCCTTTTTTGCAAGAATAAGTGCCATTGGTAGCCAAATACATATAGCAAGTTTGGTGATTTCCGCTGGTTGCATTGTAAGCGGGCCTATTTTAATCCAGCTAGCATTACCATTAACCTCGTGCCTAATACCTGGAACAAAAGTCAAAAATTGCATAAAAACCGATATTGCGTAAATGGTAATAATCCTGCTTTTATAAAAATCAACAGGAAGATGTGAAAAAATCAAATATCCAACAAGACCAATAATGCAATAAAACAGCTGGCTCATTCCAGAACCCCAAGGGCCAGCTCCGTAAGTAATCCTCGTTACCGACGAGCTTGAAAACACCATGAATAAGCCAAAAACGGTTAATATTACAACAGATATTCTTAGTCCAAAAAGACACCACAATGGGTTAAAAATACTGCGAATACCAACGTATTGCTTAAAAGCCTTTGTATTATCACTAAATGTTTCTTGAACACCCGAAATATTAGTAGATGAATCTGCCTTAGTTCCAGAAGATTTACTACTAAAAGATCTACTACCAAAAGATCTGCCACCAAAACCGCCAAAAATGCCAAAACCGCGCTTTTTAAGCTTTTTAGGATTTCTAGAACTTGATGAGCTAGCTTTTTTATTGTTCTCATTCATGGCTCTTAACCCATCGCTCAGATTCTTTAGCAAAACGATTGCCACGATCTGCGTAAGAAACAAATTGATCCATAGAAGCGCATGCTGGTGCCAGAAGAACAACATCTCCAGGCTGCGCGTACCCTCCAGCAGCTTGAACAGCTGTAGAAATAACTTTTTGACCCAAAGTAGAATCCGCGCTAAGAACTGGCGACTTTTCAACCTCTTTAAGAACGCGATCATCTACAGAATCAAAAGATTCGCAACTTTCGCCATTCGCAGAAACTATTGTTACAGGAATACCTTGACCTTTAGAATTAAGCGCTTCTACAATCGGCTTTTGATCTAGCCCAATAACAACAACAGCCTTAATAATACTACGATTTTGATTAACTAAATCTTCAAAATGGCCACCTTTTGCAAGACCTCCAGCAATCAAAATTACGGATTTTTTGCCGAAACTAGAAATAGAGGCTGCAGCAGCATGAGCATTAGTAGCTTTTGAATCATCAACAAAACGAATCGCGTGTTCTGGAAGATTATCTTTAGCATTTAACGTTGCAACAGTTTGAATCCTATGCCCTCCTGGAGCAAAGTTGCACAATGCTTTAACTGCATTTTCAACGTCTTGTTTTAAGCCAAGAGTTAGAGCTAGTGCAGTTAGTGCGTCTGCAAGAAGATGAGGATACACGCTTCCATCTGGCTCGCATAAGTGTTTTAGTTCTTTTAGCGCTACTATTTTAACTGGCTCGCTAATTTTTGCGCCAGCAACGCCACTTTTGTCTACAATCCAACCATTTTCAACGCCTATTTCTCCGCATTTTGGCGCGCTGAGCGTAAAACCGATTTTTTTACAACCATCTTTGACTTGTGCAACTTTTGCTAATTCGCTAACTCGTGAATCTTGAGCATTATACACAAGCGCTTTTTTAACGCCATTAAAAACTTTCGACTTATCTTTTGCGTAAGCTTCAATGCCACCGTGCCAATCCAAATGGTCAGCCGCAATATTAGTAATCGCAGCGCAATCCAACTCTAAGGAATTAGTAAAATGAAGTTGAAAAGAGCTTAATTCAACACATAACGCGTCGTGTTCTTTTTCTAGCGCAGCGTAAGAAACAGACTTGCCAATGTTTCCAACTGCAGGAGCATCTAGACCGCAAGCTGTAAGCATATCGGAAGTCATCTCTGTTGTAGATGTTTTTCCATTTGTTCCAGTAATTCCAATCCATGCAGCTGGAAGATTAGTTTTAAGCGACTTTACGCGCACAAGCCACGCAAGCTCCACTTCGCTGATGACTGGAATATTGCGCTTTTGAGCCTCTAGAATAAAAGGCGTTCTAGGGTTAAAAACTGGCGATGTTATAACAGCATCAATCGTGTTCCAATCGATTTTAGAAAAATCGCGGATTTGCGCTTCTTCCTTACGCTCGTCTGCGCTAATCGCATTAGCGCCAACAGTTTTAAGCACTTCCATGGCTCCTATGCCAGAAACACCTAATCCTGCTACAAGAACGTTATGGAATGGGAATTCATTGTGCAAAGAGAACTCCTTGCACAAATCATTTGCAACATTGCTCATATAATCACCTTAAATCAACAGTCCAGAACGACCTGCCCAATCCGCATAGAACGTCATCAATGCAGACAGAACAAACATAAGCTCAATCATCCAAAAACGAACAACAACTTTGCCTTCTGCCCATCCAACAAGCTCAAAATGATGGTGGATTGGCGCCATTTTAAATACACGCTTATGCGTCATCTTAAAGCAACCAACTTGAATCACATCGCTGCAAGTTTCTACAACAAAAAGTCCGCCTAAAATAACAGCCAAAAACTCTGTGTGAGTAGCAATGGAAAGCGCAGCAAAAAGACCACCTAAAGCCAAGGAACCAGTGTCTCCCATAAACACTTGAGCAGGATTTGAGTTGTACCACAAGAATCCAAAGCAAGCAACGGCAGCACAAACAGAAATAATTGTTAAATCAAGCGGATCCGATACAGCATAAGAGAATCCAAAATGACCGCCGCCTTTAACGTGGTAACTTTCCCAAAAAGCTATAAGCGCATATCCTGCAAAAGCAATCATAGAAGATCCAGCAGCAAGACCGTCTAACCCATCTGTAAGATTTACAGCATTAGACCATGCAGCCATTAAAAAGTTTACCCAAACAATAAAAATTACAATTCCTATTGCTTTGCCAAACATAGAAAAATCAAAGAATGGCTTTTCTATAAAACTCATGCCAGGCTGCGCACTTGCAATGCCCGACTGAGTTGGAAGCATAAGAGCCAAAAGCGCATAAATGCTTGCAAAAATAATCTGACCGAATAACTTTGCTCGCACAGAAAGGCCAAGATTCTGCTTTTTTCTAACCTTTGCAAAATCATCAACAAAACCTAAAAAGCCCATTGAAAGCATTGCAAAAAGAACAAGAACTGCAGACCAAGAAGGCGTTCTGCCAACAGAAAAATACCTGTATAAAGCAGATGCAGCCCAGCCAACTACAACAGCAAGATTAATAACAACACCGCCCATTGTAGGAGTGCCACGCTTAACTAAATGGGATTGCGGGCCGTCTTGGCGAATGTATTGTCCGTAATTTAATCGGTGTACTAAGCGGATTAAAAGCGGCGTGCCAACAATAGTTACTATTAGCGAAACCACTATTCCCACAATAAGCGCAATCACAGGTTAACCTCCGTATTTTTGTTAAGGCTAGTGTTAAGGCTCTTACTAAGTTTAGCCCAGCTTTCAGCCAAAACGCTCAGCCCCGAAGCATGAGACCCCTTTAACAACACAACAGTACTAGAATGATCAGCCACAAGACTCCAAACAATATTATTCGCCTCAATACAATCATGCACAAAGTACACGTTGTTTTTAGAATCAACATTGTTATTTTGATACTTATTTACAATGTTATTTCTGTTATTTTGCCAATTGTCTCTAGCACCTTTAGCTATGCAAGAAGCTAATTCATCTAATTTTTCACTCGTGGAAGATCCAACGGAAATTATTGCGTCAATATTCTTTTGTGCAACATATTTTCCTATAGACTCATGCATGTTATATTCGTCTTTTCCAAGTTCCAACATTGAGCCTAAAACAGCGATTCTAAAAAGTTTAGTGGATGAAGACTTGGCAGAATCTGCAGAATTGGCAGAATCGTCGGAGTCAGAAGAGTTAGCGGAATTAGAAGAATCATCGGACTCATAAGAGCATAATCCGTCAATTCCTGCTTTCATAGAGTCTGGATTTGCATTAAACGAATCGTCAATAAGTGTAAACTTTTTATCATCTTTGCAAATAACAGAAATTTGCATACGATGCGGGCTAATATGCGAAACTTTATTCAAAACTAGAGAAATGTTTTTAAGACTCATTCCAAAATATCGTGCAACATTTGATGCAGCAAGAGCATTCATAACATTGTGCACGCCAGGAAGCGCAAGATGTAGTGTTGCACTATTTTCGCTAGTCGCACTATTTTCACTAGTCGCGATTTTTTCGCTCTCGATAATCGTAAATTTTGCACAACCACTTTCGTCTAAAGAAATATTTTGCGCGCGTAATTGATAATTGCCATTATTCGACGCATCAAAATTGCCATTATTATCAACATTTAAGCCAAACCAGCGAACTTTATCTTGGTCAGCCAGCTTGTTCATAGCCGCAACGCGAAAATCATCTGCATTCAAAATCGCAACACCATGAGGCAAAAGTCCCCTAACAATCTCACTCTTAGCTTGCGCAATTTTTTCTACAGATCCAAATTCGCCCAAATGAGCAACACCAACTTTTAGCACAACCGATAAGTCTGGAGGCGCAATAGTTGTGAGCATTGCGATTTCTCCAACATGATTTGCACCCATCTCCGCAATAAGGAATCGCGTATTCTCGTTTACACGCAAAGACGTTAACGGCAATCCAATCTCGTTATTAAAAGAGCCAACGGGCGCAACTGTATTGCCAAGCGTTGAAAGCAAAGCATTAAGCATATCTTTTGTGGTAGTTTTTCCAACGGAACCAGTTATGCCAATAATGCTAAATGGCGTATTTAACGCGCGGCGGCGAACTAAATTATGTTTTGCTAAAAGTCCAAGCGCTTCAACCGAATTTTTAACAACTATTTGCGCAATCTTGTTTTGCACACTTTCATCCAGCAAAACAGCATGTTCCACAATCGCAGCTTTGGCTCCAAGCTGAGCCGCTTTTTGAACAAAATCGTGTCCATCTACTCGCTCGCCCTTTATAGCAATAAATACCGCTCCGCAAGCAACGTTACGCGAATCACTTGTAGCGAAATTAACAATATCGATGCTTTTTACAGAATCGCAAGATGCAGACGAACCACATAAAAGCTCGCTTGCGTTAACAGCATCTGATACCTCTTTAATGCTCATAGGCATCATATGAGTACTATCTTGCGTAAAAACAGTGTCTGTAATTTTATTTTGCATGCTATTTTGCTTGCTATTTTGCTCTATTGAAAACATTTTCTGCTCTTAAAATATATTGGTTTCTATTTTAGTTCGTGAGATACTCGCAACGCGCTCTTAATTGTACCTCTTCTAACACCAGCAGCAAGAACCATTGCGATTGAAAGAGAAAGATGTTTACTAACACTTTTGCCGCCGATTTGATCTGCTAATGCAGCTAACTCATCGGATTCCCTAGAACGCATTACACAATAAGATCTTTCGTGACTTATAAATCCATACCTTTGTTGCAAATTATAAAAACTCATTACGGGGCGCGCAGATTTTATGCTTGATTCGTCAATCTTAGAATCAATCTTAGAATCAATCTTAGAATCATCTTTTCTATTACTATATATAAGTGATTCCGATGATTCTTTAGACTTAGACTCATACGAATCTTGCGAATCTTCTGAATTAGCATTCACTTTAGATTTGGCTTCTAATGCGCCGCTTGCTTGCGACTTATCTTTTGAATTTGCCAAGCTTGAACCATATGCCAAATCGCCACTACTGTGTTCAATAGCTTGCAAACTGGAATCTGACTTATACAAATCAAGACTTCCGGCCATTGCTAGCGCATTATTGCTTTCAACTCCAAGAACATCAATGTTTACAGATTGCAAAGCGTCTTTTTTAAGAGTTGCAGAATTTAACGCTATAACAACAGCTGCAGCACCATCTTCTACGCATACCGACAAATTGTGCTGAATATCCACGATTCCAAGCGGATATTCTAAATCCAGTTCTCGCTGAAGAGAATTAGACCCTGCAGCGCTTATAACACCAATTGGGTTGCCAAGCATATGAAGAAAATCTGCTAAACGTATAACATTTGCGTAGACTTCGTCATCATCATCGCCAGCAACCGCAAAAGTCGCTATAAAAGAAGATGGGTCATTATTAACATCGCAAGCAAGTTTACCCAAAGTTACTGGATTGTTGGAAGAAACTAAAAGTGGAATACCAACGCTCATTGCTTCGGATCTAAACTCTGGAGTAACCATTGCTGCGTATGCTCCAGCATCTCTAGCAGCTTCCAATTGTCTTTTATCTACGCGATTTGCAGGAATAAAAAGACACCCAGGCTTAACATTCCTAACGTCGCACGCTAAAGAAGTAATTGTTATTCCAGAAGCAAAAGATGGTATTACTTCAAAACCATATTGTTGCGCAGCAAAACCAAGAGTTACTCTTGTTCTGGAAAATTCATCAACAGCATTCATACTCGCACTCGCCCTCGTTCGCTATCTATTACCATTGTACAGCAATAGGATCGGTGCGAGGAGTCGATACTGGAACGTTGTACTTTTGCATTAGGAACTCGCCTATTGTTTTTATAATAGGCGCCGCAGTATAAACACCGAATGTACCTTCTGGATTGCTTAATGCTACAGTTATTGCAAAACGTGGATTATCTACAGGCAATATTGCTGCGCAATCTGCAACAATAGAGCTAAGAGCTCCGCCAAATCCAGCAACTTCTGCAGTACCACTCTTTGCAGCAATGCGATATCCATTAACAGATATGTAGCTACCGTAATATTCTGCAGTGGACTCCATAGCATTTAACATTTGATCAGCAACATGCTCATCCAACACCCTAGTGCCTTCTGGCCTCTTGCGCTCCGTAACTCTACCATGAGGGTCAATTACAGACTTTATAATCGATTGCTTAAGTCTTACACCTTTATTTGCGATTGTTGATATAGCATTAGTTATTTGCAAAGCGTTTGTTGCATAACCCTGACCGAACAAAACAGTGTTTTGCTTACGACCATCCCACGATTGAACACTCGGAAGCAAACCTTGGGATTCTCCTTGCAAGCCTAATCCAGTATATTGTCCAATTCCAAACTTAGACAAAAACTCATAACGCTTGTTATTTGGATATTTTTCGCCAGCCATAATCATGCCAACATTAGAAGATTCCTTCAAAATGCCTGCCAAAGTGAGCCTCATAACACCATGATTATGAGCGTCGTGGAAAAGCTGACCCTGCTTTTCAATGCTTCCTGGAACAGCAAACTTATCTGATAACGAGCGCGCGCCCGTCTGAAGCATGCCTGCAACTGAGAAAACTTTACCAATGGAGCCTGGCTCAAACACTTGGCTAACAGCTTTAGAAACAGACGCTCTGGCTTCGGCAGAACCAGCTTTAATACTATCGCTATCTTCTAGAGCAACGATTTCTCCAGTGCGAATATCTTGAACAACAGCAACGCCCCATCCAGCTCTATACTTTTTTATGCCGTCTAGAAGAACCTTCTTAACGTACCAATCTACATCACTATCAATGGTTAGCTTTATGTCATTACCGTTTACAGCATCTTTATATTCGCTTACCGTTCCAGGAATTTTCTCATTTCCAACGTTATTTCCCTGGTATTTTTGATAACCATCTTTACCAGTTAGAACCTTATCTTGAGAAAGCTCTAGTCCAGATTCGCCAATCTCTCCTCTTCTGCCCTTTGCTTCCTTGCGAGCGCTTTCTTCAGCGTCTTTAACAGAGCCGATTAAAGCACCAAGAATAGGGCCACTGGAGTATACGCGTTCACTACTGTTTTCTGCATAAACACAACCAGAAAGATTAAGCTTGTCTATTTCGCGCTTAACAGAAGGCTTAACATTTCTTTTAATAACAGCGTAACGTCCTACGCATGCAATCTTGCCGCCTATTTCAACAGAACTCATATGCAAAATAGGAGCCAAAAGACGTGCTACAGCAACAGCTCCAGTTCCTTCAACATCTTTGCCGTTAATTGCATGACAATTCCCAGCAGTTTGCTTTGTACAAGGAGTTGGCTTAAAAGACTGAGCGTTCATAGGGTCTGCGATTATGTTGTATCTTTCAACGCTTTGAGCTAAAACAGCACCGTTTGCATCTAAAATACGACCTCTACGAGCGAGTATTGAACGAGTTCTGCTACGTTCTGCCTGCGCCGCCTGAGCAGTAGAACGTGCATTAATTAACTGTATAAAGCTAAGTTTTACTATTGCTATAGATGCAATAAATGCAAATATCATTGCAACAGCAATACACTTTTTTGCAAAAACCGTATTTCGTATAACGCTAGTTTGAGCGCCATAACGTGCATTAGCTCCAGAAGAAGCAAAAGCAGAACCAGAACGCACGGCATTGCTGCTGTATGATTTGTACAACTTACGCGTATTGAATCTGCTTTGGCTAATTTTGCTTACTCTGTTTTTAATAGAGCGCAACTTTTTACCAGCTAGTTTGGCATAATACAATACTGTTTTCATTTTGCCTGAGTATTTGGCGAAACGTTGCTTGATTAGGCGGTTCATCAATGTTTCTCCTTATTTTTTTGTTCTGGCTGTTGTTTAGTTTGTTGTTTATTTTGGTCTTGTTTAGTTTGTTGTTCAGTTTTCTGTTGTTTAAGTTTTTGCTTAGCTTGCTGCTGTTTAGCTTGCTCCTGTTTAGCTTTTTGAGCTTCAATAGCAGCTTGTTCTGCCTTCTTTTTATTGGCATAAGCACTGAGATCAACTGTTATTGCTCCCTGTTGTGGAATCATTCCCATATCTTGTGCTTTTGCTGGAAGATCCGCTTCTAAAGCGTCTAACTTTGTTTGCGCTGTTTCCACATCTTGACGAAGCCTAGAGATACTTGATTGAGTGGCAGCTTGTTCAAAAGATATCTCCGCCATTTTTGTGCGCAACAACAAAGACGTAGTAGGCGTAACAAAAAGGAAAATAACAACAATAATCAAGTTAAAAAGAGGAGCCTTACGAGTATTACTCCACTCTATAACTCTATGTAAGTGATTCATTACTGTGTAAGACCTACGGTCAGAGGCGCTAAACACTAATGGAATCGACTTTAAAACGCGATTTTGCCTTGAATTATTACCAGCCGCTTTCTCGTCTACTCGCCCAGCAGGAGCAGATGAACTGGCATAAGACGTAGCAATCCTAGAAGCACGGTTTTTACTTGGCTTATCCATTAGAACCTGCCTCCTTTGCTGTTATTTACACCATTCGATTTAGCAGAAGAACGATGCGAAAATGAATCTTCTCCTTTAGCAATAGCTGTAAAGTCTTTAATCCACCTATCTGGAATATCTCTAATAAGCTCCACTGCGCGTAAGCGAACAGAAGAAGACCTTGTATTATTTGCAATTTCTTCTTCAGATGCTTTAATAGCTCCACGCGTTAAAGACTTAAAGAAAGGCTGTGCGCTTTGCGGAATAATTGGCATATTTGCTGGAACATCTACTTCTAAGCCTTTATTCATAAAACGCTTAACTGTAATATCTTCCAAAGAATGATAAGACTCAACAACAATTCTGCCACCGTTATTTAAGCGCAAAGCAAGCTTTGGCAAAGTCCTATAAAGCTTATCTAGTTCTCCATTAACTTCGATTCTAAGAGCCTGAAAAACTCGTTTAGCAGGATTTCCTGGAGCACGATGAGCACGCGGAATAACATGATCCACTAAATCAACAAGTTGACCAGACGTTTTTATTGGATTCTCTTGTCTAACTTGCACTATTTTTCTTGCGATTGGACCAGAAAAACGTTCTTGACCATACTCACGGAATATTTGAGCAAGACTGGATGCGCTGTAGGTAGCAAGAATGGTTTCAGCAGTAACACTTTGAGTTGTATCCATGCGCATATCTAAGACTGTGTTATGAGAATAAGAAAATCCTCTATCTTCCTCGTCTATTTGCAAACTAGAAAGACCTAAGTCCATAAAAGCTGCGTCAATCCTATCGATTTCTAAATCTTCAAGAACTTTATCAACTTCGTCGAAAGCTGCATGAACTGGAATAAAACGATTTTCTAATCCTTCTTCGCGCATTCTTCGTGTAGCTAATTCAAGAGCTTCACTATCTCTATCTATACCTACAAGCGTTGCAAATGGAGCAGCTTTAAGAAAAGCCGTTGCATGACCCGCAAGACCCAATGTGCAATCAACAACAATAGAGTCTTTATGGTCTAGTGCTGGAGAAACAAGATCTACGCAATCTTCCAACAACACTGGCGCATGAATTGTAGATAAATCTTTCATTGTGCCACCGCCGGAAGAACATCATTTGCAATATCTGCATAATCTTGCTCTTTATCTGCAAGATAATTGTTCCAAGCAGATTTATTCCATATTTCTGCACGAGTTCCAACACCAATTACAACAATCTCATCTCCAAGATTGGCATAATCTCTTAGCATTGGAGGCACCACTATACGTCCTTGCTTATCTGGCTCCTGATCAACGGCACCAGAAAGGAAGACTCTAAGGTAGTCTCTTGCGGACTTATTACTCATAGATGTGAGCTGAATTTGAGTTGTAATACGTTCAAACTCTTGCATTGGAAGAACGTAAACGCATCGCTCTTGGCCGCGAGCCATAACAAAACCATCACCCAGTTGAGATCTAAATTTTGCTGGCAAAGCCACACGACCCTTTGCATCTATTTTTGGAGAATAAGTTCCAAGAAGTATCGGATTCTTTACGTGATTATTAGCCTGACTTTGCAAATTATTATCACCAAAAACTGCGTCTTGCGGCAAAGGAGTGGATGTAAAAGCCGAAGACGTAGGTTGAGATTGCATAACAGGCTGCATAACTGGCATTTGCGGCACTTGCTGCGCTTGATACATTTGCGGCATTTGCTGCATTTGCTGCATTTGCGGAATCACATAATAAGGCTGAGCGTACGCTTGAGAATTTTGCATTGGCATATGCGCATCTTGTGCATTAGCTTGAGCCGTATTTTGAGAATCATAACCAGATGGATTTTGAGCATGCTTAAAGGAGGAATTGGCTTTATCTTGCGCATTTGCGCCAGCATTGTTACTAGCCATAAATCCACCTCCTTTTCAACATGCAATATGCCACTTGCACATCGTTCACCATTTTACCCCATTTCTCACCAAAAATCCCCACTTTTTTGTAAAAAAATAATATTTTTTTACCTTAGATTGGAAACATGCAACGTGTATTAGCCTCGAGGTATACTTAAACGCCTAGTTTTAGCCCAACTTTTAAGAAGAACGGACACAAATGTCTACGTACTCCTCACAACTCAGCGAAGAACAACAAGCGGTTGATTGCGCTTACAATCGATTAGATAACTTGCGTTCAACAATTCGCACAAGGCTTGATTCCGTACGCGCTGCAGGCTCGCATGGCTCACCAACTCAGCGAACAGAACGAGATTCTTTTGCAACAATGTACGAAGATCGTTTAACGCAACTTAGAGCTGTAGAAGATAGACTTGTGTTTGGCAGACTAGACGACCGAGAAGGCATAAGACGTTACATTGGAAGAATCGGTTTACTAAGCGAAAATCACGACCCAATCTTAACTGATTGGAGAGCAGAAGCAGCCAGACCATTCTACGAAGCAACTCCTTCAAATCATGGAGACATTGTTATGCGTAGGCACATAACTCTTAAATTCCGAGAAGTTGTAGGAGTTGAAGACGAGATTCTAGATATTCATTCAGAAGAAGTAAACAAAGCATCTAAGCAAGGAACACTTACTGGCGAAGGTGCATTGCTTGCTTCTCTAGGTTCTCGTAGAACTGGAAAAATGACGGATATTGTTGCAACCATTCAGGCAGAACAAGACCGCATTATTCGCGCTCCTCTAGACCGTACAATTGTTGTTCAAGGTGGACCTGGTACAGGCAAAACTGCAGTAGCTTTACACAGAGCAGCATACTTGCTCTACACGCATCGCAGAAAGCTTGAAAGATCAGGCGTTTTGATCGTAGGACCAAGCTCCGCATTCTTAAGATACATAGATCAAGTTTTGCCATCTTTGGGTGAAACTGGTGTTGTTAGCATAACTATAGCGGATTTAATTCCAAATATTCATGCAACAGTGCAAGACACTCCTCATGCAGCAAAACTTAAGGGAATGTACCGCATGAAAAACGTTATTCAAAACGCTATTTGCGCAAGAATACGTATTCCTAAAGATTTGCCAACACTACGCATAAATGGTTTTGCTGTGCAATTAAAGAAGGAAGATATAGAGCTTGCACAATTAGACGCTCAGCGCACACACCAGCCTCACAACCAGGCACGTAAAACATTTGTAAAGTCAGTTATAAGTTCGCTTAGAAACAGGTATCTAGAACAACTTGATTATGCTCCTTCCCAAGCGGAAATATCCGATATTACTTCGCAACTTAGAATGGAAAATAAGCTCAAGATTACATTAAATCTTGCTTGGCTACCTATGAATGCCAATTGGCTTATAGACCAACTCTTTTCTAAACCTGAACAACTTCGCATATATGCTCCTTGGTTAAGTGAAAATGATATTCGTGCATTAATTAGACCAAAAGGAAGTCCTTTAACTCAGTCCGACATCCCACTTCTTGACGAAGCTATGGAGCTACTAGGCCCAGATCCAAAGATTGAAGCACAAAACGCTGCTCTCGCCCGTAAAAAACTCGAAGAACAGCAATATGCTTCCGATACTCTTGCACAAAATGGCATAGGAAATGGCATTATTACCGCCGATATGCTTATTGAGAATATTCAAGGTAACGATGCAAGTATGGTTGCAAATCTTGCCGCGTCGGATAGAGAGTGGACTTATGGCCATGTTGTTGTAGATGAAGCGCAAGAGCTTACTGCAATGGATTGGCGTATGCTAATACGCAGGTGCCCTTCACGCTCATTTACAATTGTTGGCGATGTTGCACAAACCTCCTCTTTGGGTGGTACACATAGTTGGCAAAAAAACATGAGCTCATTGTTTGGAAATGACAACTGGGATCTTTATGAACTAACAATTAACTACCGTAATCCTAAAGAAGTTTCTGAAGCTGCAGGAAAAGTTGCAAATAATTCTGGCTTATATATATCAACAGTTAATGCAGTTAGATCTGTTCCAGATTCGCTTGTTACACATACGGTTCAGAATCAAAATGAGCTTAATAATATGCTTGCTAAATATTGCATTGACTTATTTAACGAATTTGTTTCCGAAGACGGAAGCGGACGCGTAGCAATTATTGTTCCTCAAGAACTAATAGAGCATGCAAACAAAATCGTTAAAAATACTCTTAGCAAGAATCTTTCGACTAAGGAATATGCACGCATAATTCAGCAAAACTTTGACGATAGTCAAATTAGCGTTTGCAGTGCGGAAGATGTTAAGGGATTGGAATACGATGCGGTAATTCTAATGCAACCTTCTGCCATCGAGCAGGAAGCAGCATCCAGACTTAGCGCAGCGGCAAATCTATACGTAGCAATGACAAGACCAACACAGCGTCTTGTTGTCTTGCGCACACAAGACGACGCCAATTTTTCAAAGTAATAATCGCGAAGTAAAAGTACTGAGTAAACCCAACTATTAACGACCTTGTTATTTGTTTGACCCTTTAATTGGGTCGAACAAATCAGGTTATCCCTCACACTATAACCATATTTATTCTAAGACTCAACGATTCGCTAACAAACAGCAAATCAACATTCACACAAACTCAAATACTCAAACCTATACTTTTAGCAACATTCGCAAAGTGTTCACTCAATGTAAAACATTGCACAATCACTTGCTTTTCTTAAGATCATCTATTGCACGTTCAAAATCTTCCAAACCAGTAAAATTCTGATATACGCTAGCAAAACGAAGATACGCCACCTCGTCTAGTTCACGCAACGGCTTTAATATTGCTTTTCCAACATCTTCGGATGTTATTTGAGCTAATCCACGAGCGCGTAAATCAGCTTCAACTTCCATTCCAAGAGTCTTTAGCTCCTCAGAATCTATTGGTCTACCCTGGCAAGCTTTTCCAACACCAGCAACCACTTTTGCCCTATCAAAAGGTTCCACAGAACCAGAACGCTTCATAACAAGCAATTGCGTAGTTTCTACTGTTGTAAAACGATTACCACACATCTGACACTCGCGCCTACGACGGATTGAATATCCATCCTCACTGATTCTAGTGTCAATAACCTTAGTATCGGAATTCTTACAAAAAGGACAATGCATATATACAGCATACTAAAAATTAATTAAATATGTTATATATATTTCAATGTTTTATATAAATAAATCGATTTTTTCATATTTTTCCTCGTATATTTTATAAAATTTATCGCAAAACACTCGAATAGATGGATATATAGATACATCCATAACAACAATTGGTTCAACAATTGGTTTAACGCTTAGATCATGACAACTACAACATGCAGAATCATCGCAATAATATAATGTAAACAAATCGTATGATTCTGACGAATTATATTCATAATTTGGACTCATTAATACTCCATTCTAATAATATTTGTAATAATAAAATTAGTTGTCAATAAAAGGTACGCGTATAGACTGCCCTACTTCTAAATCTGGAGAATCAAGATTATTTAATTGCATAAGGTAATCAACAGAATCAGAAATATTGCCATTTTTATCTGTTATGGATTTTGCATAACTCCACAATGTATCTCCAGGGCGAACAGTATACGTTATAAAGGATTTTGATACGGCTGAAACAGCTGGCTTTGGCATAAAAATAATCCAAGCAAAGCAAACTAACGCAGAAAAAACTATAAAACGAATAAATAATTTATTTTTGCGTTTTTTGTAACCCTTATTAGCCAAAGCGGCACGATTTAGTGTTGAATAACTACCATTGGAAGAGTTCAAGTTCTTATACATAACTATCCTTTCTTACGTTTTAATTGACATGAACATTTGTTCTATCGAACAAGTGTATTAATCTTGACACATTTGTTCTAAAGATGCAACGGCGTGTCGAACATATGTTTGATTTTTTTAGAAAAGTGTATTAGAATGTAAAACAACGAAAGGAGACACCATGAATACCACGCAAAACGAGCTTAGTGATTCTGCGGCGCACAACGCTGAGCCACTAACAGATCGCCAGAGAAAAATCATGGATGCTATACAGCAATGCCTCAAAGAACATGGATTCCCTCCATCTTTTAGAGAAATAGGCGAAGCTGTAGGCTTAAGAAGTCCTTCTTCCGTAAAACATCAATTACGAGCACTCGAAATGAAAGGATTAATACGAATAAGCGCAAATAAAGGTAGAGCAATTGAAGTTATTGGAGATTTTATACAAAAAAATAAAGAAAAAGCCCATGCGTTGCTTGAAAAACAATCAGCTATCGATGTGAGCATGTATAACAGTGAGTCTTTGATAAACTCTCACGATGTTCCTCTTGTTGGAAGAATCGCTGCAGGAACACCTATAACAGCTGAACAACATGTTGAAGATGTTATGCGTTTACCAGAAAGACTTACTGGAAGCGGAAATCTGTTCATGCTAGAAGTGCATGGAGATTCAATGATTGACGCAGCAATTTGCGACGGCGATTATGTTGTTGTACGAGAACAGAACGAAGCAACAAATGGAGATATTGTTGCTGCACTGCTAGATAACGAAGCAACTGTAAAAACGTTTAGAAAAGAAAATGGTCACGTTTGGCTTATGCCTCACAATCCAGCGTATTCCCCTATAGATGGATCTCACGCAAAGATAATGGGCAAAGTTGTTACCATTTTAAGAAAAATTTAATGATTTAAGAGATTTACAAGATTTACGAGATTAAAACAACTAAAGAGCGATACTGTTAAACGGATACAAATAAGCATATAAATAAAATCGCTGTGACCTATAAATCATATAGATTCTAAATCACAGCGATTAGAGAAAATAGATAGATAACAAGTATGTGCTCGCTTATTAAAACAAATTCATTGTTTAAGCGAGTGGATGAGAGTCCTTAATGGTTACAGAAATTTGGCGACCATTTGGAGCAGAGTAGCTAACAGTATCACCCGCTTTAGCGCCAATAATTGCAGCACCAATCGGAGATTCTGGACTAATAACATCGTAATCGGTAGCAACAGCAATATCACGAGAGCCAAGAACATAAGTCATCTCTCGACCAGCAAGATCTAGAGTAACAACAGAGCCATTGCCAACAAGGCCTTCCTCTGGAGCCTCAAGGATCTTTGCATTGCGTAGCTTAACAATAAGCTCGTTAATACGACCCTCGTTCTTGCCTTGCTCTTCGCGAGCAGCCTGATAGCCACCGTTTTCAGACAAATCGCCTTCGGCGCGAGCAGCAGCAATACGCTCGGTGATTTCATCACGATATTCACCTTCGCGATGAGCTAATTCTTCCTTAAGCTTATCGTAGGCTTCTTTAGTCAACAGAATTATTTTTTCTTCAGCCATTTTGCAATCTCCTTAACAAAGAACAAAGAGTAAAAGTAACAAAATAACCACTCGCGTTTAGCGAGTAGAAATAATATCAATCACAAAAACGAGTGTGTCCGAACCACCAATTCCAGCCTGCGGAACACCTCGTGAACCATAACCATACTCAGGCGGAATAGAAACAAGTAAGCGAGAACCAACATTATGTCCTGGAACAGTACGATCCCATCCCTGAATAACCTGGCCAACACCAATACCAAAGCTGGCAGGTGTATGTCGAGCAAAACTAGAGTCAAAAGGCTCACTTGCCCCCCAAACAACGCCATGGTAATTAACGGTAACAGTATCTCCAGCACGAACCAAAGGTCCATTGCCTTCTACCAATTCAACAACCTTAAGCCCTGCTGGCGGCTCAAGCGCTGGGAACGTCACCGTTGGCGTAGCACCAAATTCCGCAACTACTTCTGGCATATCCTGTGCCATTTTGCCTCCTTTATAACCTCTTATAATCCCTTACAAACATGTGTAAATGCTTGCAAAAAGCCACTAACATTTACAAACTATTCATTAAAAACATTGAATATTATAACAGTTTTGCAATTTTATAGCGTGTTTTAGATTAGCACTCAACCGCTACCTATGCCAATACGTATGTAACTTGCACAACAGTATAGCAACACAATGCAAGCAAATATGCAAACATTCTTAAGGAAAACGTAACAAAAATAACTATAAACGCAAAGACTATAACTAACACTCAACTACGTTTACAGCTAAGCCTCCCTTAGATGTTTCGCGATATTTAGACATCATGTCTTGGCCAGTTTCCTTCATAGTTTTAATAGCACTATCCAAGCTAACAATATGAGAGCCATCACCTAAAAGAGCCATTCTAACAGCATTAATAGCAGTGTTGGCAGCCATAGCGTTGCGCTCGATACAAGGAATCTGAACCAAGCCGCCAACCGGATCACAAGTGAGACCAAGATGATGCTCAATACCAATTTCGGCAGCATTTTCAACCTGCTGCGGAGTTCCGCCAAGAACTTCGCACAGGCCTGCAGCAGCCATAGAACACGCAGAACCAACTTCTCCCTGGCACCCAACTTCTGCGCCAGAAATAGAAGCATTGCGCTTAAACAAATAGCCAATAGCGCCAGAAGCAAGAAGGAACTTTATTATT
Organism: Gardnerella sp. c10Ua_31; assembly: GCF_055700915.1. Classification (NCBI taxonomy): domain Bacteria; kingdom Bacillati; phylum Actinomycetota; class Actinomycetes; order Bifidobacteriales; family Bifidobacteriaceae; genus Gardnerella; species Gardnerella sp. c10Ua_31. The sequence continues at coordinate 468,632 of NZ_JANUYG010000001.1, forward strand.
CCCTCCTCGCTAGAACTGTCTACAAAACGCCAATAGTATTGCAAAACGGCTGGAATAATACCAGCGGATCCATTAGTCGGAGCTGTAACAATACGACCACCCCCAGCGTTTTCTTCACTTACTGCAAGAGCAAAAAGATTTACCCAAGCAGAATCAGAAGCTTCCAGAGCACAGTCGGCTCGCCTACGATTTTGCCTAAGCATATCGGAATTTGCAGCAAGACGAGCATACATACGAGGAGCACGCCTATGAACCTCAAGTCCGCCTGGAAGAATCTGCTGCTTAGAGTTACATCCATGTTCAACACACTCTTCCATAACTTCCCAAACATGCAACAAATAGGAACGAACATATTCGGAATTACCGTTATGCAAAGCAAGTTCGTTTTGCCAAACAATGTCACTTATGCTCTTATGCTCTTTTTTGCAAATCGAGATAAGTTCTTTGCACGTTGTAAAAGGATATGGAACAGAAGAGTCTTCATGCGAATCACTAGAAGATTCAGAATCTTTAAGATTGGAATCTTTAGTACTATCTTCACTTTCTTCCACATTTTCATCAACGCGGTCATGCAAACCAATCATCTTATCGTTGGCATTACCTTTGCGAATAAATCCGCCACCAATCGAATACCAAACTTGTTCGTCAACAGTATTACCAAAGGAGTCCAAAGCAACAAACCGCATGCCATTAGGATGTGCAGCCATGCGCCGCCACTTTTCAAAAACAACATCGGAATCATAATCAAATTCGATAGTATGACTATGCGCAAGTGTTAGAGTTCCGCTTTTCTTACAATCTTCGCGAATAGTCATCATGTGTTCCGTATCAACATCGTCTGGAAGGTTACCTTCAAGACCAGCAACCGATGCACGATCCGTGCCATGCCCCAATCCAGTAAGAGACAAGGAGCCATACAGTGTGACTCGCACACGCGAAACGTCTTTAAGCTTTCCACTCTTTTGAATAGAAGTCACAAAAGCATTCGCTGCGCGCATAGGTCCAACAGTGTGCGAAGAACTAGGACCTACACCAACCGAGAACATTTCTAAAATACTGAACACATATCTATTGTAAGCACAATTGTTAGTAGGCACGACACGCTACGTCAACGATCACTATCATAAGAGTGCAAAGCACTACCATCGTTTACATTATCGATCCAGTTTTCAATCAAGTGACTAACAAGATGCAAAACTAACCAGATAACAAAGGCAAAAATTACAGCACAAATCATAACAAACATTGCATTTCCGCTCACAGGAACATGCAAATCAAAGAAATGCGCAACAAACGGTATAAATGCACCAATAACGCCAGCAGCAGCAAAGCATAAGACCATAATTCCACGCCAAGAAATAAGTGGCTTAGAAACTGTAGCCAAAACTGCAACACCGAGCACAAAAACAGTAACAGCACAAATAGTGCGAGTTACACCAACAGCGTGCACGGATTCAACAATAAGCCTAGAAGCGTTAGCGTTAGAAGAATCAAGACCGCGCGCAAGCATTAAAGGAGCAAAAATGGACACAACCAAAACAGACACAGCAACAGCTATACCATTTGGTAAAGCAAAACGAACAACACGATGCAAGAATCCAGGAACATAGCGCCTTGTATTAGGAGCCAAAGCGAGCAAAAATGCTGGAATACCAATGGTTAACGAACCGATATAGGTTATGTGACGAGGCAAATATGGGAAATTAAGACCGAGCAAAACCACACCTGCAGAAATCAGCGCAGAATACACTGTTTTAACAAGGAACAGTCCCGCAACACGTTCCATGTTTGCCATTACTTGACGACCTCTAGCAACAACGTCTGGAAGATGCGAGAAACGTGAGTCAACAAGAACAACTTGCGCAACAGCCTTAGCAGCTGGAGCAGCGTTACCCATTGCAACGCCTAAGTCTGCTTCTTTGAGCGCAAGCGTGTCGTTCACACCGTCGCCAGTCATAGCTACAACATGGCCTTTAGAGTGCAAAGCTTGAACAATCGCCTTCTTTTGATCTGGCAAAACGCGACCCAAAACATCAACGTTTTCAAGAACCTCGGCAAGTTGATTTATATCTGTAGGCAACTGTCTTGCGTCCATTGAAACAGGCTTTGAGTCACCAGTTAGACCAACTTTTTCGGCAACAGAGGCAACAGTTGTTGGATTATCGCCAGAAATAACGCGACACCTAACGCCTTGCTGCCTAAACCAAGCAAGAGTTTGACGAGCGTCAGCACGTATTTTCTCTGAGCATCGAACTAAAGCAACAGGGCGAGCGCTTGTAGACACTACTGGAGAACTGGAGAACGTTGCATCATTAGAATCGCCAGAATCACTATAAGCAACAGCTAGAAGAAGAACACGATTACCCTGCTGAGCGTATTCGTTTACACGATTCAAAATTTGCTTAAACGAATCCGTTAAATGGCAATTATCGAAAGGAGAATCGCCAGAAACCGCAGAATCGCTGATTCCGCCTTCTGCAACCGCTGGAGCAATAGAACCGTGCAAATCGCTAGAAACAACGCTAGATTCGCGTGAACAAATCGCAGTTGCTAAAACCTCTGGAGCACCCATATACCACGTTTCAAATCTACCGTCTTTCAGCGCATAGCGTATTGCGCTCCACTTTCTTGCAGACGAAAATGGCAAGCGAGCGCTAACACTAGAAGCAGAGGAAACACCTTGATCTTTAAGGCCTTCCATAATGGCAGAACCTGTAGCATTTGGATTTTCTTCGTTAGATAAGTCAAACAGAGCTTGATTCACCAAACGATTCGAGTCATCACCAATCAAGTCAACACCAACAAACGCGATTCCACCATCCGTAATCGTGCCAGTTTTGTCTAGATTAAGGCAATCCACTCGAGCCAAAGTTTCAACAGATTCAAGCTCCTGAACCAACGTTTTTTTACGCGCAAGACGCATTGCAGCAACAGCAAAGTTAAGCGAAGTTAAAAGAACAAGCCCTTCTGGAATCATGCCAACAACGCCAGCAACAGCAGAAACAACAGCGCTCTTCCACTGCCCGGTCTGTAAAGCTACAGCAAATCCGCCAACCTTATTGATTTGCGACCAAACAAGCAAAACGCAAAGAGGAACAACAACAATCGTCATCCACTTTAGAATCGTGTTAATTCCACGACTCAAATCGGAGATTGTTTTTGTATAGACCTTTGCTTGTGCAGCAAGCTTAGACGCATAGCTGTTATCTCCTACAGCTGTAACGCGCATTAAAGCAACGCCAGAAACCGCAGTAGACCCAGAATAAACAAAGTCGTCCGCAGCCTTACGAACGGTCACAGATTCGCCCGTAAGCATGGACTCGTCCATTTCTAAGCCCCAAGATTTAACAACATTTGCATCTGCAGGAACCTGGTCGCCAGAACGAACCCACAACAAATCACCAAGCACAATACCGCTATGATCAACATAAACATTTTTGCCTTCGCGCCGAACAATCGATTTGGAAGCAACAAGAATCGAAAGACGGTCGAGCGTACGCTTTGCGCGCAACTCCGTAACAACACCAATACCCGTGTTAATAAGAATCACAAAACCAAAAACAGCGTCTTTCCAAGAGCCAGTGACAAGCACAACAACCATTGCTGCAAAAATGATTGCGTTAAAAAGAGTAAACACGTTTGCGCGCACAATAGAAAGAACGGACCTAGATGTTCGATTATTCGTAACATTTACAAATCCGCGATTTACAGCATCAAAAACTTCGCTTTGCGTTAAACCTTGTTCGCTAACCTCTGGCAAATCAGGGAAATCGGAGATATTCACAGAATCTGTAGAATCTGTAGAGCTTTGCGAATCATGCATTTTTTGCAAACTCGTAACGTTAGCGCTAATCTTTGTCATTTATAACCACATCCCTACTGTGAGGCGTATTGTCAATCACAGATTGAACGATTTTTAGAAGACTAGAATGTTGGATTTTACCGAAACTCTTAATTAGATTTGTGTCAAACAAATTCTCGCCATCTAAATCCTTAAGAATATAAAGCTTTGCTGCATACAAAGTGCGGTCCTTAGGTGGATTTTGTGGATTAACAAGCACAACAGGAATCCCAGCAGAGCGCACATATTCAAGCGCATTAGTCCAAGCTTTGCGAGCCTTTAGATCAACATGCGCACCACCAGCATTGCTTTTAACGCTATAATCAACGCGATCTAATCTATCAACATTAATATTGTTTATCAAAATAATAGACACAGGCTGATTTGAAGCATCTGTAATTGCCTCTTGCGAAGCAAAATTAGCATTTTTGACGTCTGCAATCGAAGTATATGATGCATGCAAACCAGATTTCTCACACATATGCAAAAGCTTAGAATCAAGAGCCGCCTGCCTGGATCCAACTACAAACAACTTTATGTCTTCTACATCAATACCATCATGAACAATGTCGTCCAAATGCCCGCTATCGCCAACAGCGTGGCCCTGAGGAGTGCAAGCACTTAGAGACGCAAATAAGAAAATCACCAATGCGGACGCAAAAGCCGAAACAACATAACTACGTTTGCACAAAACAGCACGAATCGCACGCATAAGAACGTGTTTTGTTTTGCGCATAAAGACCATAAGACTTTTATAGCACAAATTAGGAACGAAGCATATTGAGAACAGCGCAAGAGTTCGTGGTAAGCGGCAAACATCGTAGATAACAAAAACGCCGCTAAAACTAGCGGCGCAAAATTTGTACCCCCTAAGAGAGTCGAACTCTTGTTGTCAGATTGAAAGTCTGGTGTCCTAACCGTTAGACGAAGGGGGCTTTTAACCAAACCATATGATATTAACACTCATGCGCAGTTCTTGCAAATTACGGCGTGTTGAAGGAAGATAACGCGATTCTAACAAAGCACACCACACAAGCACGCGCTACGCATTACGCACTGCATCACAATCAAATACACAACTCACTTTTTAACAACATATGTCAAATCGTGAATCACGCGACCAGCATCTAATCCCTTGCGCTCAAAATTCGTCAAAACACGCCCATCAAAGCGACGCGACTCAACAAAATCCGCATGAGGCAAATCGCCAGCATCTTGTGCATTCCCCTTGCCAACATGCTCCGTAGGCAAACTCACGCGCAAATCTCCAGCGTTTTCAAAGCACGCCAAAGAATCCATAACCTCGTGAACATGCAACGCGTAATCCTCAATATCTGTAGCAATTCGCCAAACTCCGCCCACAACAAGCGCATTATGCACAGACTTAGCCAAAGATGGCTGAACAATTCGGCGCTTGTGATGACGCATTTTAGGCCAAGGGTCTGGGAAAAATGTCCAAACTTCTGCCAAAACACCACTTTTGCACGCTGCAAGAAAATCAGGAGCGTTAACTTGAGCAATTCGCAAATTATGCAAATCCTGCTTTCCAGCCAAAAGCATAGTGTGCGCTACGCCTGGGTCGTAAACTTCTAGCGCAAGAAAATTCGTATTCGGATTTGCTGCAGCAGCCGCAACAATGTTCTCGCCCTGACCCGAGCCGATTTCTACAATCAACGGATTAGCATTGCCCCAATTGGCCTCAATCCATTGCGAATCAACACATAAATCGCTTTTTACGCGCAAAGACCCATCGCCATCTGCAATGCATAGCAAATAAGTACCAGAGTAGCGTTGCTTGGCTTTTTCCAAGCGCGCGTCGAGCCTAGCAGACCTTCGCACAAACGAAAGAATAGCCCTAGCAGATGCGTGCGTTTGTTTAGGCTTGGAAGAGTCGCAAGCAACCGCGCAATCATACGCGCCAGCAGTCAAATCACCAAAAGAGTGGCCACTATGCAAATCGTCACTTGCACTATCTACATTAAAATCGTTCATTTTTAGCCAATCTTCCTTATTTTCTTGCATACGCGATTGAATCACAACTCATCGCATAATATCAAACGCGCAAAACACTGGCACAAATACCAGCACAAGCACAAACACTGCAACAAACACAAACACTGGAACAAATACAAACAATGCCAAAAACACAATATGATTCAAGCGCTATAATTTCACTATAACATTATGCAAAACAGCATATGTAAGAAAGGTAAACGGTAAACAATGACTATTCTAGTTACAGGTGGATGCGGCTACATTGGCGCACACGTTGTACACGCTCTTCACCAAGCAAAGCAAAACGTTGTAGTTGTAGACGATTTGAGCTACGGAAAGCCTACAAGAATCGAAGGCGCACGACTTTACGGAATGGACATTGCTTCCCCAGACGCTGGAGCGCGACTTGCGCAAATAATGAATGAAAATAACGTCGATTCTGTAATTCACTTTGCTGCGCGAAAGCAAGTTGGAGAGTCCGTAGAAAAGCCACTTTGGTACTACCAGCAGAACATTAATGGCATGCTTAACGTTTTAGAAGGAATGCGCCAAAGCGGTGCTAAAAAGCTTGTTTTTTCGTCTAGCGCGGCCACGTATGGCGAGCCGCCTGTAGAAGTTGTGCCAGAAGACGTTGTGCCAATGCTTCCGATTAATCCGTACGGCCAAACTAAACTTTTTGGCGAGTGGATGGCACGCGCTTGCGAACACACTTATGGAATTCGTTTCTGCGCACTTCGCTACTTTAACGTTGCGGGATGCGGGCCTGTGGAGCTAGAAGATCCTGCGATTTTGAACCTGATTCCTATGCTTTTAGATAGGTTGCAGCAAGGCAAAGCTCCTGCGATTTTTGGTAATGACTACCCTACTGCCGACGGCACTTGCATTCGCGACTACATTCACGTTTCGGATCTTGCAGACGCGCACATTGCAGCGCTTACTTATTTAGATCGCGATGAGCGCAAGTATGACGCTTTTAACGTTGGAACAGGCAAAGGCACTTCTGTTCGTCAAATTGTAGACGAAGTTAGGCGCGTTACTGGATTGCCATTTAGAGAGGCGATTTTAGGGCGTAGAGCTGGCGATCCGCCACAATTGATTGGAAGCACTAAGCGCATTAACGAAGAGATGGGGTGGCATGCGCGCTACAACGTTAAGGATATTGTGGAATCCGCATGGGAAGCTTGGCAAGCAAATCCAAATCATCATATTGACGTTGAATCGTGGAAGCAAGTTGACTAAGCAGATTGACTAGCTTATAAACAAAAAACGCGCGGCAAAAATGCTGCGCGTTTTGTTATTTGGTTTTTATTTATTTACTTGTGGCTCCGAGCGGGATCGATCCGCTGACCTAGCGATTTTCAGTCGCTCGCTCTACCAACTGAGCTACAGAGCCATGATGAATAAAAAACCCGGCGAACCGGGCCTTTACTAATCGCGACCCCGGCCGGACTTGAACCGGTGACCTCCGCCGTGACAGGGCGGCGCTCTAACCAACTGAGCTACGGGGCCGTGGCTTTGTTCCATTGAACAGCCGAGTTACTATCTTACAGAATCCACGCCAAAATGCAAGTTCAAAAGCGTATTCGGCGTGTTGCCGCAGAATATCAAGCAAACACGACGCTGGCTACTCCAGCTCCATTGCACCCGTGCAAAGTTGATAATATTCACCACGCTTTTTCATCAAGTCTTCATGAGACCCACGCTCAACAATCCTGCCATGGTCCAAAACCATAATCACATCCGCGTTTCGCACTGTAGAAAGCCTGTGCGCAATAACAAACACGGTTCTATCTTGCATCAAAGCGTCCATCGCGCTCTGCACAAGCGCCTCCGTATGCGTGTCGATCGAAGAAGTTGCTTCGTCTAAAATCAAAACAGGCGGATTCGCAACAGCAGCGCGCGCAATCGCAATCAACTGCTTTTGGCCTTGAGAAATGTCTGCTCCGCCGTTTTTAATATGCGTGTTGTATCCGTCTGGCAGCTTGGAAATAAAGGAATCCGCATGAGCAAGAGTGGCAGCAGCAACGCAATCCGAATCGCTAGCATTAAGGCGTCCGTAGCGAATATTGTCTATTATGCTTGCACTAAACAATCCAACATCTTGCAAAACGGTTGCAACAGCATGGCGCAAGTCACTTTTGCAAATATTACGAACATCGATTCCGTCATACAAGATTTGACCATCAGCAATGTTATAAAAACGCGTAAGAAGATTGGCGATAGTGGTTTTGCCAGCTCCAGTTGCACCTACAAGCGCAACTTTTTGACCCGCGTGAGCATACCAAGATATATTGTGCAAAACAGTTTTAGAAGGCTCGTAACCAAACGTAACGTTTTCAAAGCGAACATCTCCCCTAACAAGCGTGTACACGCCATCTTTAGAGCGAATCGCGTGTTTTTGGGCATCTGCGCAAGAATCTGAGCTTAAAGAACCGCAATTTGAAGAACCGCCACTTAAATTTTTAGAGCAATTTTTCCACGCCCAATACACATTACTTCCGCAAGAATCTTCGCTTACTTCGTTAAAAACTTGCAAATAAGACTGTTTAGCGTCTGTAGAATCTACTTGATTTACTTGCGATTTATCGCCACTATCATCGCCATCTCCACTACAGCACTCAACGATTTTTGCGCGAATTTTAACGAGCTTAACTGTTCCATCATCTTTTTCAACAGGCTCATCTAAAAGCGCAAAGATGCGATTCGCTCCTGCAGTCGCCATCATAAGCGAATTTAGTTGCATTGTTATCTCACCAATCGGGTTTATAAACGCGCGAGAAAGCGTAAGAAGAGATATAAGCGTGCCGATTGTAAGCGTGCTTGAATTCACACCAAAAACGCCGCTCAATCCAGCAGAATACACGCCAGCATTTACCGCCCACGCTCCAAAAATCGCAAGCAAAACGTAAAACAGGTAGCTCGCGTTACTAATCACAGGCATAACATTATTTGCGTAAGAATTGGCGCTAGCAGAAATTTTTTGCACGTGAATCGCCAAATCACTTAATTTTTCCACCGCCGCACGCTCGTGATTAAAAATCTTAATAACTTTTCTACCAGAATCCGCCTCTTCTACAAACTCGTTCAAATCACCCAAAGCTGCCTGGAATTGCACAAAAAGCTTGCCAGAACGCTTAAGCATAAAACGCACTAGAAGCAAGAGAATTGCAGTAAAAATCACAATAAAAATCGCAACAGGAATCGAAAGCCAAATAATCGCGCAAAACGCCGCCGCAATAGACATTAGCGCGCCAAACGAATCGGGAAAAGACCAAGAAATCGCTTCATGGAGCGCTTCCGTGTCGTTTGTGTATCGGCTCATAACATCGCCATATCCGTGAGCGTCTAAGTACCCAAGCGGAAGATCTTGATGATGCTTAAACATTTGATTTCTAAGGTTTCGCATTACACTTTGCGCGATTTTTACAACCAGCCTGCTCCAAAGCCAGCTAAAGAACACACCAATAGCGCACACGCATGCCATAATTGCAATCATTCGCAAAAGTGGCGCAAAATCGGGATTACGCTTGCCAATTAGAGGCAAAATGTACGCGTCTACAAGCGATTGCAAAAACATTGCGCTTACAGCTTGAACAATGGAGCTTATAATAATTGACGCAATAACAACAAAAACTTGCATCTTGTAAGCCATAATATAAGACGATAAGCGCTTTAGAACGCGCCAATTTATAGCAAATTTTTCTTGCGATTTGTGGTCTAAGTTTTCTTGCGACTTTTGCGAAGATTCTTGCGAAGATTCTTGTGCAGACTTTAACGCAGATTTTTCTTGCGACTTTTCCTTATTTTCCATTGTTAATCCTGCCACCCTCACTGCCTTCGCTGTTTTTAGATTCAATCATTTTTACACCTTGAGAAATCGCCATTTTTCTATACGTTTCGCACGATTTCATCAACTCGCTATGCTTTCCTTTAGCAACAACACGCCCATCTTTAAGAACAACAATCAAATCCGCGTGCATGCAAGAAGACACGCGTTGCGCAACAATGATTTGCGTGGAATCGGGCATAAAATACCTTAAATTCTCGCGAATCTTGGCGTCTGTTTTAACGTCTACTGCACTCATTGAATCGTCTAAAATCAAGATTTTTGGCCGCTTTAGCAACGCGCGCGCAATGCAAAGTCGCTGTTTTTGACCGCCCGAAAGATTCTTGCCGCCTTGCTCAAGATTCGTGTTATATGCATGCGGCAAATCGTCTATAAACTCTTGAGCGCAAGCGATTTTGCACGCCTCGCGCAAGTCGGAGTCACTCGCATTCTCGTTGCCCCATCGAAGATTTTGCGCAATAGTGCCACTAAACAGAATATTTTTTTGTAACACAATTCCTATCTGGTTGCGCAAACTTTTGGAATCATAAAAACGAACGTCTGATCCGCCTACAAAAACAGTGCCTTTTGTTACATCGTAAATGCGCGCAATCAAATTTATAATACTTGACTTTCCACTACCCGTTGCGCCCACAATCCCAATAGTAGAGCCAGAAGGAATATTTAGATTTATGTTGTGTAAAATTTCCTGACTACCTTTAGACGAATCGCAAGCAGCCGAAGACGAATCGCCATTTACGCGCGCAGAATCATATGCAAAATCAACATTATTAAAACGAATCGAAGCATCTGCAAGCTCTGTAATCGCGTTTTTATGAACATACTCACTGTTATGCGATTGTAAAACATTTGCAACACGATGCATTGACGTGCGCGCAGTAACCGTCATAACAAAAATTACAACCAAATTAGCCAACGCAAACAAAATTTGCAACGCATATACAACCAGCGCAGCAAGATTTCCCGTAGTTAAGCCAAATGCAGGATTATTTCCCGAAGCAACGATTTGCTTAGAAGCCATCCACGCAACAAGAAGCAAACACGCATAAAAACACAAGTTAAAAAGAGGAATACTACAATTTAGAATATACTCCGCTTTTAAAAAATAGCTGTAAATTTTATGCGATATGCGCCTAAAACGGCGGTTTTCGTAGTCTTCTCTAACATACGACTTAACAATGCGAATATTGCGCAAATTTTCGCTAACCATGCTGTTCATGCTGTCAATCGTGCCGTAAATTCGCGCAAAAATGGGCGCAACAATCTTGGCGCCAATACCACAAATAACGCCAACAATTGGAATAAGACTAAGAAAAACCCAAGAAATCGAAGGGCTTATGCAAAAAGTAAACCACCATGCTGCAACAATAATCACAAGGCTGCGAACGCCTGCGCGAATAACCATTTGATACGCAAATTGAATATTAGAAACGTCGCTAGTTAGGCGCGTAACAACCGTTCCAGTAGAAAAACGGTCAAGATCGCAAAAACTCAACGATTGCAAGCGACTAAACATCTTGCATCGCAAATTTTTGCCAAAGCCCGCGCTAGAATGCGCGCAACAAACGCCAGAAATAACGCCAAAAATCATTGATATTGCGGCAAAAGCGAGTAATTGCAAGCCGTAGTATTTAACAGCATTTTGGGATTTTGCGGCAATTCCAAAGTCAATAAGACTAGACATTACTGTTGGAATCGCAATTTGCATAGATGCTTCCACAAAAATCGCAGCAGACGTGATTACACCAAGCATACGATAGCGCTTTAACAGCGGCATTATTGTGCGAAACGCATTAGGCGCGTAATCCTTGTGTTTTTTATGCGATTTTGCTTTCATGCGACCTCTCTATTAAAAGAATTTATACGCTTAATCATATCACTTCTGACTATTTTGGATTGTAGTGCGATTGCGAATCAACGACTTCAAGCTGCATAATGCGCGAGAAGTCACCTCGATTCGCTGAGCCGCTTAGAGCAGAAGCACTGCTTCTGTGCGGCAAAGCGCTTTGACTGAGCTTGAAATTGCATAACGTATTTCAAGCTCCTTCAAAGCGTGATTTGGCTCAAACGTAAAGTCCAGTGGACTTTACATGCCAAATCAGCCGAGCGGCTGCTAATAGCCGCGAGGAATAGCGCGATGTAACGCGCGAGCGTAAACACCCAGCCCTCCTACACACCAAATAGGAAGGTACGCGCAACGCTAAATAGGAAAATCACTTGCGCGGTCTAAGCGCGCTATTTCTAACAACCATTAGCTAACTCGCGTCACCTTCGCCAACAGCTCGATCCTTGCCATAGATTGATGGAATAAAACGCTCTTGATCGTGAAGCTTTTCCCAGATTACAGGCGGATCAATCGGATTTTTCAGCGACTTTGGCACGTCAATAATCCGCTGATTACTAGATCCGCGGAATTGCAACAGCGAATCATGAAGATCCTTCATATATCGCCCGTCAACAAGAATGTCAATGTATTGCAAAAGCTCAAGTTTATCTGGCGTCTCGCCTTTGCGCATAAGCTCTTCCCAAGTGTAACCAGTCCAGCTCCAAATGTCTTTTGTATTTCCAAACTCGCTTCGAATACGCTTGCAAAGTGGCAGCAAAATACCAGTGTTAAGAAGCGGCTCTCCGCCAAGAAGCGTCAATCCTTGCACGTACGGAAGCGCCAAATCTTCCATAATCTGGTCTTCAAGCTTTTGCGTGTATGGGTATCCTGCGCGAAAATCCCAAATCGACTCGTTATAGCATTCAACGCAATGGAACGGGCAGCCAGAAACGTACAGCGAGCAACGGATTCCTTCGCCATCCGTCATCAAAAAACGCTTATAATCCGCAATCATGCCCTTGCTCATGCGCTCACTGGACCACTGCCCTGCGCGCGGATTATTAGAAAGAGAGGTTGGAATCCAAGGCCCGCGGTTAACGTCTGCAGGTGCAAAATCGTGCAAACTTATGCGAGCCATGGTTCCAACCTTTTTAGTAATTTAGCCTAGCTTTTACTTTATTTTATGCGACTTTAAGCGACTTTAAGCTGCGACTTTACGCGATTACACGCTCCGCAATTTTACGCCGCAATCCTACGCACTACTTAGTTTCCTCGTACCACTCGCGAGACTCGCCATTGTTAAGAACAACATGGCCAGTTTCGCCAGACATGTGCTTTACGCGGTGAGCAATCTCCTCGTGGCGGCCGTGAACCATTGGTCGCTGAACAGGATTACCCAAGTAGCCGCAAGTGCGCTTAGTCACATTGCACTTATCTGGGTCACTGTTGCCGCACTCTGGGCAGCGGAAGCCTTCCTTAGTCGGCTCAAAATCGCCCTGGAATCCGCAAACAAAGCAATGGTCAATCGGAGTGTTCGTACCCAAGTAGCCAATGCCAATCTTGTAAGCATAATCCCAAACAGCCTCCAAAGCCTTAGGATTCGCTTGCAAGCATGGGAACTCGCAGTAGTTAATAAAGCCACCAGAAGCAAGGTACGGGAAGTCAACCTCGTAGCGGAGCTTCTCCATAGGAGTTGGCTGCAACCACACTGGGTAATGGAAGGAATTAGTGTAGAAGTCGTGATCTGTAACGCCTTCAATGCTGCCAAACTTCTGGCGATCCATGCGGTTAAAGCGATCCGTCAAAGACTCAGCAGGAGTGGAATATACCGAGTAGTGGTATCCCTCTGCCTTCGACCACTGCTGGCAAAGCTGATTCATGCGGCGAACCATAGAAAGCGCAAATTGCTTGCCATCTTCGTTCCAGCTGTGATCTTGCATCCAATCCTTGCCAAAGAACACGGATGTAGCTTCATACAAACCAATGTAGCCAAGAGACACGGTTGCACGCTCGTTGCGGAACAGCTGATCCACGCTCTCGTTAGCGCCCAAACGCCCAAACGCGCCGTAGCGGAACAGCGTTGGAGCGTTTACAGGAGTTGCCTGCTTGCAACGCATAATGCGGAATCGCAAAGCTTGATGTGCCACTTCCATGCGCTCGTTAAAAAGCTTCCAGAAGCGGTTTACGTCTCCGTGAGACTCCAGCGCAATGCGAGGCACATTAACTGTTACAACGCCAAGATTCATGCGGCCGTCTTCCACGTCTTTGCCAGTCTTTGGATCAATCCAGCCCTGAAGGAAGGATCGGCAGCCCATAGGCGCCTTAAAGGAGCCTGTAATCTTAACAATATTCTCGTAGAACACAACGTCTGGATACATGCGCTTTGTAGAGCACTCAAGCGCAAGCTGCTTCAAATCGTAGTTAGGGTCACCTGCGTCTGCGTTAACGCCGTGCTTAATAGTAAACACAAGTTTAGGGAAGATAGCAGTATGACGGTCCTTGCCGAGTCCGCGAATGCGATTAAGCAAAATAGCGCGCTGAATTTCGCGAGCAAACCAAGACGTACCAAGACCAAAACCAACAGTTACAAACGGAGTCTGGCCGTTAGAAACGCGGTTGGAATTAATCTGATATTCCATTGTTTGCATAGCGTCGTAAATCGCCTTGCGCGTCATAATCTTTGCGTAAACTTCGCGAAGCTGATCCAACTCACTCAAATTCTCGTCAAAAGGAGTGTCTTCTGGAAGAGGATCCCTATCTGAACAATGAAGATTCTTAGGCTCCTGAGCCTTTAAGCCGTCAATCATAGCCTTAGCAACTTCGATTGGCGTGGAATCTGGAATCATGGCCTGAGCCATAGCAAGATTCTTGTCGTAATCGCACTTAGCGTAAGGCTCCAGCATCTCGTCTGCGCGGTTTACAGTTTGGCCGCCGTACTGCGCGCCTGCAATATCCTTAATAATCTGCGTAACTTGAGTAGCCGCCGTGCCAATCGACTTTGGGCTATCCATCATTGCGTTTCCAAGCGCAAATCCCTTAGCAAGCATGTTTCCAAAATCTGGAAGCGAGCAATTGCTCATGCAAGTAAATGGCGAATAATCGGCATCGTGGAAGTGAATATCGCCCTTCATGTGCGCGTTAGAAACCGCGTGTGGAAGCATAGAAAACGCGGAAGCCTTAGAAACAGCGCCTGCAAGAAGATCGCGCTGAGTAGCGTAAACGTTGGAATCCTTGTTAGCATTTTCGCGCACAAGCGACTCATCTCGGTTTACAAGGCGATTCACAGCTTCGTTAATATCGGTTGCCTTAGCGCGGTCAATATCTCGGTTTAGGCGGTAGCTTGTGTAGCAACGCGCAACTTCGTAAAGGTGATTTTCAATAAGACCATGCTCAACAAGAGTCTGAATATCTTCGATTTTTGCAGGGCCATTGTAACGGTCTTGAATCTCGGCCTCAATATGATCCGTAATATCGCGAATCATTTGCTCTTCTTGCGGACCAACTTCTTTGCGCAAATCCTTAAACGCAGCTTTAATGGCCATTATTATGTTCATCTGATCAAAGTCAACAACGCGGCCATCGCGCTTTTCGACTTGCACGCGAGACTTCTTAGAAGAGTCGTTGAAGACGCCATTAAAATCGCCCAAAGCGGCTGCTTGCTCATCTTGCAAAGTGGCATCTTCTAAAGTCATATCAGAGACCTGCATTCTACAGACCTTTCTCAATCTACCGTGTATTTTGCATCGCAAATCGACTTATGATTCGCAACAACTTGCTCTACTATAACCCATTGCATGCACAATATCTAGGGCAACTTACATAAATAACAAACTATATATAGTGATTTTGTGGTTTCTGGCGATTTTCCAGGCGTGTCTCAGCGTGCCGTGTGCGCAGCTAGGGCGAGTCGCGCAAATTCTTGACGCTTTGATATATTGAGTCACGTGGAACAGACAGCTTTTCAACATGCAGAAGAATTTGGATTCCAACCTGGAGACATCGTACAGCAGTGGCTGTGGGACGATGACGTTGACGATGCGATTTGCAGCAATATCGAAGAATTGACTGGCGAAGAACTTGTTGACGAAGATTACAGCTCCACTGTTGACGGAGTGATTATTTGGTGGCGAGACGGCGACGACGAAGACGAGCTAGCAGACACCATTATGGACGCAACAAACATGTTGAACAGCAACGCACCTATGTGGGTTTTAACACCTAAGCCAGGGCGTGCTGGCTCTCCAAGCTCGAGCACTGTTCAAGCAGCAGCAATGACTGCTGGAATGAACGCCGCAACGCCTTTAACAGTTAGCGAAGATTGGAATGGTATTCGTTTGCGCGCATTCGGCAAAGGCCAAAGCAAGTAGTAAATAGTAAATAGTAAATAGTTGACGCTTTTGTAGCTCAACACTGATATGTACCCCTTTTTCTGGACAGTTAGTGAAAGGGTTATTTCATGTCAACTAGTAAATATAGTTACGAGTTTAAAAAGAAGTGTGTTGAACTATATCGTCAAAACCTGGAATTACCAACACCTAATAATGTTAGTAAACGTAGTTTTTCAATCTTGTATTGCTTTGGTCGTGTTTAGCAGAAGCTAAAGGGTTTGAGGTACTTAAACCACATACCAAATATAAGTATTGGGATCCCGCGGAAGAACTTTGCTTAGTAAACCAAGTTCTTGCTGGGAAAAATATGAACCAGGTCGCAATCGAGAACGGGCTAGTGATAAGCCAAGTAAAAAGATGCGTGCAAATATACGAAACTGAAGGTTATATTGGTTTAGTAAAACATACTCGTAAAAAACCAGTAAAAGAGCCTCGTATGAACAGTAAAAACAGGAAAAATGTTAATCCTTTAACAATGAGTGAGCGTGAAGAACTTAAGTTTCTTCGTGAAGAAAACGAGTATCTTAAAGCGGAGAATGCAATAATAAAAAAAACTCGATGCCTTGAGCAAAGCAAAGAAAGCTGCTCTACTCAAGGCGAAAAAGCAGAATCAGTTAAACAACTTGTTAAACAGGGATATAAGCTGAAGCATCTTCTTCATGCTATAGGAATGCCAAGGTCTACTTACTATTTCGAGATAAGTAAATCACATGTTGTTTATATGAGAAACAAGGATTTAATGGAGCTTATTCAAGAAATATTTACTCACCATAAAGGCAGGTATGGTGTTAGAAGAGTGCATGGTGAGCTATTAAACCTTGGGTTTAGGGTTAACCATAAGCGTGTTCAACGTTTAATGCGCATTATGCGACTGGCTGGTAAGCGTCCGAAGGAAAAATATCATTCATACTTGGGTGAGGCTGGTAGAGTCGCGGATAATATTATTAACCGTGATTTTACTACTACTGCTCCTTTACAGAAGTGGACTACTGATGTTTCACAGTTTACTTTCCAGTGGGGTAAGTGTTATCTTTCACCAATACTTGACATGCATACAAATGAGATTATTTCTTACGATTTATCCTTACATCCTGATTTAAAGCAGATAAAACGCATGTTAAGTAAGGCTTTTAAGCGTTTTTCAACGTTTAAAGGGCTCGGGTTTCATTCTGATCAGGGTTGGCAGTATAGGCATGATTATTTTATAGGTTCTTTGAAAGAACACGGGATTATTCAGTCTATGAGCAGTAAGGCTAACTGTTATGATAACGGGATTATGGAATCGTTTTTTGGTAGGCTTAAGAACGAGATGTATTACGGTTACGAGCATGAGTTTGTTTCGTTCGCTGAGTTTGCTAGAGCGTTAAAAGAATATATTTATTATTACAATAATGAGAGAATCCAGAAGAAGACTGGGCGGATGTCTCCTGTTAAATGCAGGAAAGCATCCATGCAGCGTAGATAGTGTGATTAAGTAAAAGGGATATGTGTCCAGAAAAAAGGGGTACATATCACATTATCGGGTGAGCACCCTTTTTTAGACATTGATTGTATGATGTGGTGACATCGTAAAAACGCTGCAAAATCTCCGCCACGATAGTGGGATCCTCTATCAGAATGAATTATCAACGAATTATCGCTAATGGGTTCTTCAAGAGCCATATTCATTGAAGCCATTACTATTTCATTACTGGGATGGAGCCCGCTAGCCCACCCGACTATCTTGCCGTCAAAACAGTCGATAACAGCTGAAATATACAGTTTCGATTCCGTCGTGATGAACTCGGTTATATCTGTAAGCCATAGCTTGCCAGGGGCATTGGTGTGAAAGTTACGCTTTACAAGATTTTCAGGAGCAGGCGCTATCTCACCGTTATAGCTCGAATAGCGCCGTTTCCGACGCGGATAACGCACAAGGATTTTATCTTCGCTAATAATCTTACGCACTACTTTTTCGCTGACTCGTATTCCACGAACACGCAATACATGCCAGATACGACAATAACCATAAGTATGGAAAGACTCACCAGCAATAGCGGCAATATCTTTACGTAACTGGCAATATTTATCCCTGCGAGCCATTGCGTGAAGCTGGTAGTAAAAACTTGAGGAAGACAACCCCACAACATCAAGGAGCATTCCCAACGGATATGTATCTCTAAGAGCGTCCACTACCTACGCTTTGTGACGATTCGTCAAAGCTCCGGGTAGGACGCTGACGTCTTTTTTATTAACTCCAGTTCCTGATCCATCACCGCCTTTTCCACGATTAGCTTGGCTGCTAAGCGTTTCAACTCTTGCGGATCATCAGGCAAGGACGCCTCCAGCGACTTAACGGTAGGTAACTTAGCCGCTTGCCCTCGTTCCTTTCTACTCATTAATACCCACTCTCCTTCCTGCCGGTAGCGCCCCACCCAACTGTATACACTCATCGGGCTACACAAACCCAGGCGCGAAGCGATTTGCCTAGGACGCGCACCCTTGTTGAACATCTTAACCGCGCTAAGCTTTGTCTTAAAAGGATAATGAGTAGGTCTTTCAGCCCGCCTAGGCTTCAATACCGGCTTTCCCGCCTCCCGAATCCACTTATGCAACGTCCAACGCCCAGGATAACCCAGCAACAAAATCGTTTTAGTTACCGACCCCGTACGCCTATATACCCTCAACGCCTCACGTCGCTGCTCCAAAGAATACGAAACATTCATAAAATACTCTCCAACAATCCGTCCGCACCCCCTAATGGCTTTCATGCTCTTTAAATATCATTTATTAGCCGGCAGAGCGCGGAGAAAATCTCCTTGAGAAATTTGCGCAAAACTTTTCTCCAGCCTCTATCTTGTGCGCGATATGTTTCTTAACATTTAGATACCAGCCCAAATAGTAGAGTTGCTCTGGATGCAAAGATCGCATCTCCTAGCATCTCTATCAATACGGCTGCCAGATAATTGTTTTCAAAGACGAGTAGGAAATTATGAAAAAACATCTAGTACCATTTTCCGCCACTGCTGCATCACTGGGTGGCTTCCTTTTTGGTTTCGATACGGCAGTAATTTCGGGAACCACAGCCACCCTGCAAGATAAATGGGATCTCAGCGCTGGGCAACTCGGTTTTACCGTATCTTGCGCGCTGATCGGCACTATTATTGGCGCTTTATTCGGCGGTATCCCCGCGGATCGGTGGGGACGCCGGCCAGTTCTCAAAGGAGTGGCCTCCCTCTACCTATTGACCTCCATATGCGTAGCTATCGCCAACAGTTGGGCATTTTTCTTAGTATTTCGTATGCTAGGCGGCATAGCAGTAGGTGCATCTTCCGTAATAGCGCCACTATATACTGCAGAAATATCTCCAGCTGCCCGCCGCGGAAAACTAGTAGCTACCGTGCAACTCAACATAGTTATCGGAATAGTAGTTTCGTATCTATCTAACTACGTTATAGTTAAGATGATGCCTATCGAAGTAGGCTGGCGTTGGATGCTCGGAATTCAAACAATTCCATCGTTAATTTTCCTCGCAGTTTGCTATTTCATTCCCGAGAGCCCGCGGTGGCTACATCAACGCGGTAAAGAAAAAGAATCTTTAACAGTCATGAAAGATCTATGGGGAAACGAAGAAGCCGCAGAAGTATTGGCCAACATGCAACAGGCCGTTCCACAAGTAAAGACAAAAGAACCTTTCTTCTCCAGCCGTACTGCCCGCCCAATTGCGATGGCTATTCTTATCGCCTTCTTCTCCCAGTTCGCTGGCACTAATGCGGTACTTTACTACGCACCTTCTCTCCTACAATCAGCAGGTATTGCGGGCGATGCCGCTTTCGCATCCTCCATATTAGTAGGGTTGACGAATTTAGTGTTCACACTGCTGGGACGTTTACTAGTAGATAAAGTGGGGCGGCGGCCGTTAGTAACTTTGGGAGCTGGAATAGATCTGTTAGCTTTGGTAACAATTGCAGGTATTTTCTACTTCTCCGGCAATAATCTATCTACCACTACGGGCATTATCGTTTTGCTTTTGATTATCGTATTCATTGCCGCGTTGGCGTTGGGAATCGGCTCAGTACTATGGGTATTCATCTCGGAAATCTTCCCACCCGAACACCGCGCCAATGGGCAAGCCACTGGTTCGGCTGCACATTGGGTAGCGGCAGCGATTATTTCCAGCACTTTCCCCGTAATGTTTAAAGCCTCTATGACTTTCACATTCCTGTTCTATGCAGCTTGTATGCTGGGTGCAGTGATTTGGTCATGCACTATGATGCCGGAAACAAAGGGATCTATCCTCGAAGAAGTCTAAAGAGAGCAATCTAGCTCAGCAGCGAGGCCAAAATTAAATCCGTACTTGCAGAGGATGAAAAGATGCAAAAAGTAAGTATGAAAGACGTAGCGCAATGCGCTGGCGTATCCATCACTACCGTATCTCATGTCCTCAATGGTACTCGCCGCGTCGATGAATCTACGAAGATGCAAGTTCTAGCAGCTAGCAGGGCACTAAATTACAGTAGTCCGCACACTGTGCGCTCTTTACAAGCAGGAGCACTGCCGAAGATAGGAATCGTCGGCACCTTGCTTGGAAATCCGAGTGGAACTGCATTAAATCTAGAGCTAGCAAGGCAAGCCACCGATAGTGGATTAACACCGTTCTTATCGGATATTGGCGCAAATGTGCTTACAGAAGAAGCCGCTCTGAATGCTTTGATTGCCCATCAAATCGATGCGGTAGTCATTAGTCCTATACCAGGATGGCGGCGGCATTCTCTGCCCCGTTTACGCAAACACAAAGTTCCATTTGTGGTAGTCAATAGCAACGATTTAGCTGTGATTGCGCCGCAGATATGCACCGATCATCAGCAAGCTATTAGAGATATTACTATGCATCTGCTGGAGCATGGAGCACGGTATCCCGTACTTTTTTATCCAGATAGACGCATTAATAACGGATCGCAGCATTTGCGGGGATTCGAAGAAGCCTTGATTGAAAAAGGATACCGGGTAACGCGCCGGCAACTGGTAAATACTCCATCCTCTCCGAGGGGAATCCAGCGGCACATATCTTGGACTTTGGATAATTTCCCGCATATCGATGCACTTGTATTGGGCAGTTCTGCTATGTGCGCACCCGCTTTAGCAGAAATTCGCCGCCGCGGGCTCACTATCGGAAAAGATATCCGAGTGGGAGTATTTGAAGATTCGGAAATCTTCAATGATCACTTCTTCTTGCGCGCAATCGACCCGTTAGAAGAAGTGGCAGAGAAAGTAATTGAGAAAATTATTTATTTTCTGCGCACCCAAAGTGGAGCCAATACTGAATCCTATATCGACTTAGTACCTTGCCCGCTAGTTAGTGGCCCAAGTTGCGGTTGCCCAGCTGTTGAGCAGGAAATACCGCCTTCAGAAACGGAATCACATCCTCTTTATGCCTCTGCACATGGGCGGCGGCATGCCGGATGGATTTCCGATAAACCACAAATTACGAAAAATCGAAAAAATATCTTATCTAGTACGAAAGAAAATACTATGACTAAATCTAATAATTTCCCCGATAAATTCTTCCCTGGCCTGCATATGCGCCCTGATTTCGGTTGGGTGAATGATCCGAATGGAATTCACAAGGTCGGAGATACTTGGCATATGTTCTACCAGTTCAACCCGAAAGCTCCTTGGCATGATCACATTCATTGGGGGCACGCCACTTCCAAAGATCTAGTAAATTGGAAATCGCAAGAAATTGCGCTAAAACCGCGCTCTGGTAAACCGGATGCAAGTGGCTGCTGGTCTGGGGTAGGGCTGGTGCATGAAGGAATTTCTTCTTTGCTCTACACCGCCGTCACGCAGCTCGATGGCCCCTCTCTCACGGTACTAGCAGAGGAAACAGCTGACAGCACCGGCTGGGAGCCTACGAAGGTAGTGGCCACCATGCCTCCTATTAAAAATATCCGCGCTATGCGCGATCCTTTCGTTTTTGAAGTAGATGGCACTACTTACGCTATTCACGGCGGCGGTTTTGAAGACGGCACGCCCGCTATATTCCTTTATGACTGCACTGATTGGTACAACTGGAAGTATCTAAATACACTGCTCGTAGGAGATGATCCTATTGCTTCTATTTACGCCCCCGCTTCAATTTGGGAATGCCCGCAACTGGTAAAAATCGGAAATTCTTGGGTACTTATTGCTTCGCAATGGGTAGAAGCCGAAATGCTTATGGATCACTTAACCGGAGTTGCCTACCTGGTAGGTGATTTAGATATGAGTGCCGGATATCCCCGATTCATTCCGCGCACCGGCGGCAAATTAGACGCCGGCCCCGATTTTTATGCTCCCCAATGCGTAGTAGATAAAGATCGCATTCTCATGTGGGGTTGGACGTGGGAAGGCTCCGATCGCAGCGATGCAGATATTGACGCATCTGGATATAACGGAGCACTCACCCATCCGCGCCGTTTGCATATTTCGGAAGGAAGAGTGTGGGCTGCACCTGCCCAAGAACTCTTCGCTTTGCGAGAAGGGAAAGTGGAAGTGATTACTGAGCTCCCCGATACTTTGCAATTCTCTCTAGATATAGCTGGCATCGGGACTATTGCTTTGCTTGATTCGAGCACTAATGAAATCCTCTTCTCCGCAGAGATTAGCAATCCGGCTACGCTCTGGGTAGATGGATCATTAGTGGAGCTATTCCAAGACGATACTCCCTCTTTTACGCAGCGTATCTATCCGCAAGGCTCGCTCCAGTTACAGCTATCAGAAAATCTACAAGCAACTTTCTACCGGCTATCTGCTTTTGATGACGACGGTACTCGCCTACCGCGTGCACTGCGTTAAAAAACATCGAAGCCTAGAAGTTTCTAGATAGATATTGGGTCGCCCAGCTTTCTTGCCGGGCGACCCAAATTTTCCTAATTGGTTTCATAGTTGCCGAAGATGCTACAAATGCGCGAAAGTAGCGGCGGGCGCGAGCGGCCCTGTTAAAAACCGGTCGCCAGGTTTTAGTTGAAATCACGAGGGTGTTTCGTAAATACTCTCAAAGCGCTATGCCTAGGTGTCAATATGCGCCGACGTTGCAGTGGTTGGTTTGTTCAGACCCGCTTTCGAACCGAGGTCAATACCGAGTTTCTCTTCAACCTTCGCAATTGCCGCCTCGTTCTTCTTATTCAACACAGACTGCAAGAAATCCGCCTGGTTCGGAACATCTTTCATCCACACCAGCATATCCAGCAGGTTCGTCGTCGACTTACCGTCCTTATCCTTACCCGGAAGCAACATCACCTCCATAAAGTTCGCCGTCGTAAACGTCTTCGCCAACGCATCAACCTTCTTCATAGAGCCCTCGCCTCCCTTCTACGAAGCGAGCTTATACATCATGCCCAAAGTCGCTTTCTGGGAATCATTCAAAGCACCCGCCAGGCTCTCCAGACGATCCGCATACTTTGCAAAAACATCCTTCGGATCACTCGACACCTTCGACACACCACCCACAGCCCCAGGAATCCCAGACACACCACTCGAAGGCTGCTTAGCCTCATCAAGAATTCCCTGCCATTGAGCCTTGCCAGCCTCGTGAAAAGCAATGTAGCGTTGCGCCGCCGCGGATTGCATCCCTTTCTCAGACACCGAACCGCTCGCATAGCTCGGAGAATACGCAAAAATCAACCGTTGTTCTTCCGTGTAATAGTTGCTGACTGCCAGCCCATTTGTAGTATCCGGACCGAGACACCCAATGATATATACACCTTTTTTCTGGACAGTTAGTGAAAGGGGGTACA
Source organism: Gardnerella sp. c10Ua_31 (assembly GCF_055700915.1). NCBI lineage: Bacteria > Bacillati > Actinomycetota > Actinomycetes > Bifidobacteriales > Bifidobacteriaceae > Gardnerella > Gardnerella sp. c10Ua_31. Next base: position 492,285 of record NZ_JANUYG010000001.1, read on the forward strand.
TATCACGGCGTATTGAACAACATTTTCGGGAAAAGTTGACGCACTTTGTAGCGATTTACGGCGTGTTGAACAACAAAAAGCGGAAAACAACTCCGCACTTTGTACCAAATTCGACCTAAATCACGTACAAAAAGCGGAAAATTATGCGTGACGTTGCGAACTATGCGAGTCACGCGAACTGCGCGAATCATGCGAACGTCCGCGTCCTCTACCTTTGCCTCGGCCTCTACCCCGGCCTTTGCGCTTTGGCTGCTCTGGCTCTGGCATACTCCAGCCCTCTTGCAAATCCGCCAAATCGCCAACAATCTCTTGCAAAATCGGCGACTCTGGCTTAGCGTCTTGCGCTTTAGCGTTAATGCCAGCACGCCTCAACATAGTGTGCGCCATTCGCTTTTGATTAGGCAACACAAGAGTCACAACATTACCCGACTCGCCTGCGCGCGCAGTACGACCCGACCTATGCAAGAACGACTTTGGGTCCTCTGGCGGCTCCGTTTGCACAACAAGCGCCACATCGCTAATATCAATGCCTCGCGCAGCAACATCCGTAGCTACTAGCACGCGCACATCTCCGCTAGCAAAAACGCTCATATGCCTATCGCGTTGATTTTGCGACAAGTTTCCTTGCAAATCAACTGCAGGAATCCCCTGTTGCACAAACTTTTTTGCCATATTCTTGGCTTGATACTTTGTGCGCGTAAAGAATATTGAGCGCTTTTTGCCCGAAGCCAGCTTTCGCAAAACTTCGTACTTATCTGCCGCAGAAACGCCAAAAACGTAGTGTGTCATTGTGTCTACTTGCGAATCCGCGTCATCTACAGCGTGAACAAGCGCATTTGGCAGGAAGCGATTTACTATAGTCGCAACTTGCTTATCTAAAGTAGCAGAAAACAGCATGCGCTGACCGTTTGAATCAGTCTGCTCAAGCAAGCGCGTAACGGCTGGCAAAAATCCCATATCTGCCATCTCGTCGGCCTCATCTAAAACGCTTACCATCACTTTTTCGAGCGTTAACGCGCCTTGACGCAGCAAATCCTCTAATCGCCCTGGGCAAGCCACTACGATTTGCGCTCCCTGCTTAAGAAGCGCCATTTGCTGCTTGTAACGCACACCGCCATAAACCGTTACAGTTTTCATGCCGTAAGCAGCCGCTAGAGGCGCGATTACGTCGTCGATTTGATGCACCAGCTCGCGAGTCGGCGCCAAAATCATTGCGTGAGGCTCTGGAATATCGTCTTCTTTGCGATTCTTGTTTTTTCTGGAAGCGCGACCCGAGTTGATTAAATCAACAAAGTTCTCAGCCAATCGCGCAACAAGCGGAATAGAAAACGCTAGCGTCTTGCCACTTCCTGTTCGTCCGCGCCCAAGAATATTCGCACCTTGCAAAGAGTCTGGCAAAGTCGCTTGCTGTATTGGAAAAGCCGTGTTTTTGCCGTCTGCGCGCAAAACTTCCACCAAAGGCTGCGGAACGCCTAGCTGCGCAAAGGTCACGTCATCGCTGTAGTTTTCGCGTGATTCCACAGCTGTATCTGGAATCATTACGGAGTTTTTTTCGACTTCTTGATTTTGCTTATTTGAATTTTGCTTATTTTGATTACGATTATATTGATTTTGCTTATTTTGATTCTGCTCATTTGAATCATGATTTTTTAGATGACGATTCTTAAAATCACGCTTATCAAAATCACGCTTGCTAAAGTCCTGCGAAGTAAAGCTCTTCTCTCCAAAGTCCTTCTCAGCTTCTTGAATTGCCATCTCTTCGTATTGCAAAGCTTTTTCTCTGGCGCGACTTCTAGCTTTATCTGCCTTACGATTGCGTGCTTTACGCGCGTTAAAATCGTTATTCTTGCGATTTCTTCTATATTCAAACGGATTTTCTTTGGACTTATGGCCTTTTTTAGAAAAATTCTTATTAGCGCTTTGACTTACAGCGGATTTTTTACTATTCGATTTTCTAGCAGCAGTTTTCTTAGAGCCTTGCGTTTTAGCAAACGCATCATAATGAGTATGTGGCACAATAGCCTTTCGTATTTTATGATTGAACAATTCGATTGACGAATCTATAAAAAGTCATGAACTAACCGAGATTAGCACACACCCCACACAAAAACACACAAAAACTAGGTATTTAAGATATATGCAATTATTCAAGTGCTTAAGAGGGCTGCGAATCGGCTTGCATAAGCGCTTTCATGTAGTGCGTTTGTATCAAAAAACACTGAGATTCGGTACAAACGCACTACAAGGCAGGTCGGAGCGCAAACTAGGTAGAGATTCGAGATTTTTCGCACTGAATGAGATGAACCTCAGCATGAAATGGTGATTCATCGAATGAAGAAGAAAAATCGAGAATCTCGGTGATTAAAGATACGAAAAAGTTCTAGCATGCAAGAGGGCTGGGTGATTCTTGGTCGAACAGTATAAGAGCGGCAGCCGATACCAGATAATCCAATGAGCCACCACCACAAACAAACTTCAGCCAAAAATAAAATCAAAGCCAAATCGGAACAACCGCAACATAAAACAACACGTAAGAGGCGGAGCGTTGTGAGACAAGAATTAGCCAGCCCTCCTACACACCAAGTAAGGAAAATCGCTCGCGCGGATTAGCCGCGCTCACGTCTTCGCAGCGCAGAAGCAGTGCTTCTGTCTTGAGCTGCTCAGCGCGCCAAATTGCCTTCGCGCGCTACGCTTTAAGCGCTCCGGCAGGTTGGCGCGCCTGCGAGGAGAGAAATACTCAAACCTCGCGCAATACCAAGTAAGAAAACCGCGCGCTACGCTTTGAGCGCTTATGTAGGTCGTCGCACGACGACCTACATAAGTAGCAACTAAGCATTAATCGCGATTAGCGTGCTTTGTGCGCATGCGACGAGTTACAAACGCTCCGCCAATTGCTGCAATCATAGTTGCCATCAATCCAGCAGTTGCAACGTTTGCGCCAGTCGCAGTGGATGCGCTTCCGCGAGAACGCATGCCCTTTATAACGCGGCTGCGAACAGCTGCACGCACTTTTGCGGCATTGGCTTGAGCGTCCGCAAGTGCCTTACGAGCAGCAGAAAGCTTCTTAGCCGCAGCATCAACCTGAGCCTGAGTTGCGTTAGGATCAGCAGCAACCTTCTTAGCCTCAGCCAAAGCAGCATCCAAAGCCGCCTGAGCCTTAGAAACTTTAGTATCCGCCTGCTTCACAGCAGGATTATTCTCAACAGCAGCGTTCACAGCAGCAGAACTTGCGCCATTAGCATTATTAGCGTTAGCGTTGGCAGCATTGGTGTTAGCAGCGTTACCTGCATTACCCGAGTTTACGCCAGCACCAGCGTTACCATTACCAGCATTTCCAGGCTGTGAATCAGACTCAGCACCCTGAATCTGAACATTCAACTCACCCTTATCCACAGTAGCAGGCGCATTATCATTCACACCATAACCAGCTTCAGAACCAGAACCAGGAGTTGGTTTCTTACCGTCAAGAGCCTCTTCAGCTGTCTTAAGCTTTGCAAGAGCATCATCAACAAGCTTCTGCTTTTCAGCTTGAGTCTTAGTTGTTACATCTTCCTCGCCTGCAGCAGCCTTCTTCGTACCAGTTAGCTTATCGATAAGATCCTTAGCATCTTGAAGAGCCTTATCAAACGCAGTCTTCTTTTCCGTCGTAGTAGAATACGTATACCTATCTGAGTTCTTAACGTTGCTATCCTTATCAATCTCATCTTGCAACGGCTTGGTATCAACACCATCAAGCGCCTTACGCGCATTTTCAAGCTTCTGAAGTGCGTCGTCTACCGCTTGTTGATCTTTAGCCTCTTGCTCGGGAGTGCGCGGAGTAGAGTCTAGATTCTTATCGTTTTCGTTATCTTCTTTAGCTTTCTTCAATGCCGCTTCCGCGTCAGAGAGTGCCTTGTCAAATGCTTCTTTCTTCTCCTTAGAAGCGGTCGTGTACAGAGGATCGCCAGGTGTAGCCGGCTTAGTGGAATCGTTAGGATCAGCTGGCGTTGGCTTAAGCTTAGAATCGTTATCTACTTCAGCCTGAAGTAAATCAGTGCTTACGCCCACACCCTTAACTTTGTCATCAATCGCCTGCATTGCCTTAAGAAGATCCTTATACAGCTCATTAACCTGATCCGCATCCTTAGGATCGCCATTAGCTTTGTCTAGCACGGCTCCAGCAGCAGTAGCAGCATCGTCAAACGCTTTCTTTTGCTCATTGCCTTCTTGCAGACCCTTATACTTGTCGCCCTTAGCGAACTTATCAGCGATCTCTTTCAGCTTTTCAAGACGAGCCATGGCAGTATCGGTTGCAGTAGCATTGGCAAGCGCGTCGTCGATGTCGTCAGAAGTTGTACCGTCAGCGTTCTTGTGATCAGAAGCATCAGTATCTTCAATAATCTTCTTGAAAGCTTCCTTCTGCGCATTGTTCAAATGATCAAGCGCAGCAATCTGCTTCTTAGCATCCTCTATCTTCTTAGCCTTCAAAGCGCGATTAGCAATAGCAGTTGGGTCGCCAATCTTCTTTGCATCATTGATGTCATCAATAGCCTTCTGCTTTTCAGCATCTGGAAGATCACTATCTTGAATGCGTTTCTTCTGATCTTCCTTTTCTTTATTAAGTACAGACTGATCATCGTATGTGTTCTGAGAAGTATCGCGCTTGCCTTTAGCATCTTCGATTGCCTTGTTTGCGTCATCAAACGAAGTTTTCACGCCATCAACAGCATTCTTGATGTCAGAAGGCTTTGTTGCACTGTTAACAGTGTTCTTGGCATCATCGATTGCCTTAGTGGCAGCTTCATACTTATCTTTAGCTTTTGCTTTCTGCTCATCATTCAACGCCTTGTATGCTGCATCAAGCTCTGCCTTCTTAGCATCAAGCTTCGCAATACCAGCATTCTTAGCATTTTCTTCGTTAATCGCGTTCTGGCGCTGAGCTGCAGCAAGAGCATTATTGATGCTTTCTGCAGTAGCGTCTTTTGCAGTTAAAGCCTTATCTAAATCGGTGAGCGTTTGATCCTTACCAGGAGTTCCACCGAGCAACTCATGCAAGGCTACATCATCAGCGTGAGAAGCCTCACCCTTCTTACTGTCATCAAAATTACCGTGATCAAGGAACGGAAGAGCACCCTTGGTGATGTCATTCTGCAACGCACCCTTAGCACCATCGATAGCCTTAGCCTTGTCAAGAATCTTCTTTACGGCTTCAGGTGTTGTTGCGCCTTGTGAATCTCCTGGCGTACTGTCACCATTAATCTCTTTCTTGAGAGCCTTTTTCTCTTCATCACTCAGATTACCGAGATTGCCAATTGCATCAGAAGCTTTCTTCTTGTCATCTTGAAGCTGTTGTTCTTGCTTCTTTTCGCGCTCCTTCTTATCCTTTTCTTTTTGCTCGTTTTCGCGCTTTTCCTTTTCTTCTTTTTCCTTCTTCTTAATGTCGTCAGGCTTTACATTATTCTTGCCAGCCTGCTCGTTGGCCTTCTTTAGAATGTCCTGGATTTTATCTTTGGTATCAGCCTGATCAATCTCATTCTTATACTGGGTCTTCTGATCATCAGTAAGCTTAGGATTACGATTAATAATCTCTTTTGCCTGCTCTTTAAGCTTCTTGAGGTCTTCAGCAGATGGGGTTGGGGTTTGATCCTTAGGCTTAGGAGTAAACAAATCAGCTTTCTTAATACAAATCAGTTCTTTCGCATTAGTGCTGGTAGTACCTGCTTTCCAGCCACGAACAACTAAATCTCCGGTCTTTGAATCAACAATTACACTCGTCACACCACCTGCTTGCTTATCCCCAGTGTAAATATTTAAGCCAGATGTTCCACTTGTAACAGGAGTTAAGCTATACGTGTTCGCATTGTTACCAGAAAGAACAACAGTCTTATTAGAATAAGCACCCTCAAGTGTTGACCATTTTGCATTGTCAGTCGTATAGTTCTTCTTCAAGAACTGCTCTACAACAATCTTCTTGTAGTCAGCATCATTTGGCTCACCCTCATGATCCAACGTCAACTTCTCAAAGTTGTACTTATACTCAACTGGCTTTGGCTTCTGATAATCAGAAATCTTCTTGATAAGCTCACGAAGATCTTTCTCATCAGTCATGCTATTAATTTTCTCGTCAGTAGCTCCGAGAGTATTTATAGCATCTTCTGTTAACTCTCCATCTTTCTTTCGCTGATCACGAATCTGCTTAGCAAGAGCCTTCAACTGATCAATGGTGTTGTCTTTATTGTTATTCTTCTTGATGTAAATATCTTCACTATTAATAAATAGCTGTTGGGTCATACTATGATCAGTATCATCATCATCTACAGGTGTAATATCATAATTAATTGTTATGTCTCCTCCCGAATGAGAAACCATTACATCTACAATATGGCCATTTCCACTACCATAAGGAGCCATTGATGGATCTTTTGCAGTTAAATTAGAACCCTCAATTGTGATAGTACTACTACTACCGTCGTCTTTTATTACAGGAACTGTACCGTTGTAATTCAACTCAACGAACTTCTTAAGAGCCTCTTGCCCTTCTGCTAACGTTGGAGAATCACCAGCAATGTTGACATGAGGAATTTTATATTTATATCCATCCTTATTATCTTCATCTTTTTGCGTCGTAGGATTCTGGGTACCAGTTCCATTTACCTTCTTCTTATAGAAGATGCCGATTGGATAAACCTTCTTCTCATATCCCTCAGCCGTAAAGGTCACGGTACCATCCGCAATACTAATCGTTGCAGATGTTATGGTCACAGATTTACTAGCATCGTTTGCATCTTTTGCAGTACGCTTCTTTAACTGGTCTTGAAGTGTTGTAATTAAACCTGGAGCAACAGTAGCATTCTTATCAAATGGATCAAATGTTACTTGGGTAGGAGAATCAGGCAAATCAACCGTGAACATCTTCTTTTCTTCAGCTGGCTTTGGAGTTGGCGGCTTTGGAGTTGGAGTTTGCTCGGCAGCCTTCTTCTTTAAGAATTGCCAAGAAGGAATCTCTGTTGTTGAACCGTCTGCCCAGGTAATAATGGCGTTCTTGAAACCATCATCAAAGCTTACAGGAGTTTTGCCTTCCTTCTTAGCTTTAGTATAAACATCCAAGTCAGCGTTTGCTTTATCGAAAGCATCGGTTACTTTCTTTTGCTCATCGGCATTTAATTTTGCAGGATCTGTAACCTCAATCGCATCTGGCACAACATACGGCGCCCAATCGGCGATTTTTGGCCCTTGGAACACCAAATCTTCAGCAGGGATTGTAATCTTTGAGCCATCTTGGTATTCAACACTTACATCACCGTTATCCGCAACCTTAAAATCGTAGCCACCAGTGCTGTCTTTCTTAATATGCTTCAAGAAATCGTTTGGATTTCCCTTACCATTAGCATCAATAATCGCTTGACGAATTTTAGTTTTTTCATAAGACGTGAGCTTCTTCAAATTCACTACAGGCGTGCGCTCAGGCATGACTGGCTTGTACTTATCTTTATCAGTCTCATCTTTTGTTACAAGCAAGCTAGCTGGCATAGTGCGAGTCGTCTTGTCTTTAAAGGTGATAGTAGCCACACCCTTTTCGGATACTTCTACTTTTTCTACCAAATCCGAGTAATACTTTGCATTTTTATTTGCATTTTCAATTTTTTCTTTAACAGCTGTCTGTTCGTCACCAGTGAGCTTTTTGGTATCCTTCACCTTAGTCACAGCTGGATAAGTAAGATTGAAATGGTCCGCAATCTTTGGCGTATTGTGCTTTTGACCAACCGCATAATGCCAATTACCTGCAAAGCGATACACACCAGCAGCAAATCGCAAAGGATTCTTATCACGATTCTTCCATGCAGTATCTTCCATCTCGGAAACGTAGGTCATGTCATACCAACGCCGACCAGCAGACTCCCAGTCTACGAAAATACCCTTAAGACCTTGAGTATCTTGCTTATAAATATTCCACTGCTTCTCTGTATCACCAGCATTGTCGTAAGTCTTGCTACCAGCTTTATCAGAAAGTCCAACAAGCCGCTTCCAACCTTTGCTTGCAATATTTTCCCCACTAAAGTAGAAGTTTGAAATATTATTCCATTCCTTAGGACTGTTAAAATGTTTGTCAGAAACAGCACCATAACCATTTGCGTCGGTTTGAACATATTGCGAAGAACCAGCAGGTTTAACCTGCTTATTGCCGTCTTTTGTTAACTTTTCTATACGCTTAAATTGTATATCTTGAGGATCCTTCAAACCAGCAGGAACGCCAAACCACCACATTGGGCGGAATCGCCAGTCATCTGCTGTAGCATTGTTGTTGCAATTAGAAAGATAATGAACGCGAACAAATTTACCAAGAGGATCTATGCCTGTGGTTCCGCCAGCTTTGGCATGCTCAAAGGTATCGTAATACTCAACGTCAATGTTGAAATGAGCCTCGGCATATTTTGCGTCCGTTTTAAAACCGTAATAAATGTTGTTGCCAGTGCCGTCTACATAACCGTCAGCATAGGCAGGCGAGGAAACGAATACCCCCCCCCCCTAGAACCATTGCGCCAGCTAGCATTGCAGCGCAAACACTCTTTGAAAGAACTGGCTGAGAATCAGCCCCAACACCAGAATAAACGCCAGAATAGTGCTTAACTACACGAATCTTCTTAGACATACTCTTACTCCATTATCTTACTCTTTGGATTAATGCGCCAACCCGACCGCAAAATCCACACAACTATGCAAGGCATATTTTACTAATTGTTTTATACAATTTAAGATTAATTCGTATGATGAATTTTGTGCGATTAACGCACTTTGTACCAAATTTGACCTAAAACACGTACAAAAAGCGGAAAGACTCGCACGGAAAACAAAAGCGACTAGCCACAAAACATGCAACTAGTCGCAAAAGCGCTATTAGAGCTAAATATTACTCCGACTTAGCGGATGCGCTCTCCGCATCAGCTTTAGCTTCTGGCAAATCATCCCACCTGCCAACAAACTTCTTGTAAGCGTCTTGGTCAACAACAACGTCTAACTCGCCAATCCAAGTAAACGGATCATTCGCTCTGCAAAAACCGTTCTTAAAGAAGTAAAGGCCTTCATCCATGCTAAGCGAGTAAGTTCCGCCCATGTTGAACCACTTTAAGCCAAGTTCCTTAGTGCGCAAAATCAAATTCCAAATACACGTATAGCCTGGAGCAACCTTTCCATGCATGGTCTGCGTTGCGCCGTAAATGTACCACAAAGTGTCTTTGTAAGGGAACGAAAGCATGCTTGCAACTGGCTCACCCTCGTACTCGCAAGTGCAAATCTCAATCTGCGGGAACGCAGCAAGCAAGCGCTCAAAGTATTCAAATGGCCTATATTTAATGCCATGCCTGTTTGCCATAATCTTTGTAAGCTCGTAGAAGGTTTGCAAGTCTTCTTCCGACCTACTCCAGCGAGTTACAACACCAGCCTTAATGCCAGCACGAATATGCCTTCTTGTAAGCGTGCTAAAACCAGCCATAAGCTCTTCTTCGGTTTTGCCCTCAACCTTAAGCATAATCTCGTGAAGCGGGTTGGAATAAGACTTAGGGTGGAATCCCTGGCCTCTAAACGTGTAGCCAGCAGCCCTGTACTTTTCTATAAGAGCCTCGTCAGTTTGAACGCAAGGGTCCATTCTAAGCAAAAACGCGTTGTACTTTTCAAAAAGTGGCTTTGCTTCGTTGATTAGCTTTTTAGTGGTTTCAACGTCGTAAAAGTCGCAAACTGGGCCTCTAGGAGCGTAAAACAGCGTTTTATCATCTACAGCCTTAATGCCAAGAATAGACACTGCAGCAGTAATCTTGCCGTTTTCTTCCAGATAAACGTATTCGCTAGACCAGTTGTTTTTAACCTTTGCCCATGCCATGTCTTGCATTGCATTAGTGTACGGAGAATTTTTTACAAAGTCCTCGTATTCTTTAACTTTAGCAGAATCATTTTTATCTAGTATTGGCATTTGCACTCCTTTTTTAGCTCAATACACGATTTTAGCGCGACTACCGTTTAAGATATTTGCTTTAGCGTTTTACAAGGCGATTTGCCGCCAACAGATTGTGTCTTGCTGCTAAAAGCTTGCGATTTGCGACCAGCAACTTACGATTAGCGACTTGCCACCAACAGCTTGCGATTAGCTGCCAGCCGCCAGCCGCAGCAACACACAACTTGCGATTAGCGCGTAAGCTTTCTGTGCAAGCGATGCGGACGAGCAGCTTCCTCACCAAGGCGCGCAATCTTGTTTTCCTCGTACGCCTGGAAGTTGCCTTCAAACCAGTACCAATTTGCAGGATTCTCGTCTGTGCCCTCCCAAGCAAGAATATGCGTTGCAACGCGGTCTAAGAACCAGCGATCGTGCGAAACAACCACAGCGCATCCTGGGAAGTCAAGCAAAGCGTTCTCTAAGCTTTCCAAGGTCTCAACATCTAAGTCGTTAGTAGGCTCATCAAGCAGCAGCAAGTTGCCGCCCTGCTTAAGAGTCAAAGCCAAATTCAAGCGGTTACGCTCGCCGCCAGAAAGCACTCCCGTAAGCTTTTGCTGATCCGAACCCTTAAAACCAAAGCTTGCAACGTATGCGCGAGTAGGAATCTCAACGCCTGCAACCTCAATAAAATCAAGGCCTCCCGAAACAGCTTCCCACAAATTCTTATTTGGGTCCAAGCCTGCGCGATTCTGATCTACGTACGAAATCTTTACAGTGTCTCCAACAGTAAGCTCGCCGCCAGAAAGTGGCTCCAAGCCCACAATCGTCTTGAAAAGCGTAGACTTACCAACGCCATTCGGACCAATCACGCCAACAATGCCGTTACGAGGCAACGTAAACGACAAATCGTCGATTAGCACGCGATCGCCAAAAGCCTTGTGAATATGCTTCGCTTCCAAAACTTGCGATCCCAAGCGCGGACCTGCTGGAATTTGAATCTCCGAAAAATCAAGCTTCTTGGAATTGCGTGCCTCTTGCTCCATTTGGTCGTAACGCTCCAAACGAGCCTTATTCTTGGCCTGGCGAGCCTTTGGCGAGCTACGCACCCAGTCAAGCTCATTCTTCAAGCGCTTAGCAAGCTTTGCGTCCTTAGCGCCCTGGATCTCCATACGCTTGGCCTTAGTTTCCAAGTAAGTAGTGTAATTGCCCTTGTATGGGTAAAGCTGGCCGCGATCCACCTCGCAAATCCACTCTGCAACGTTATCCATAAAGTAGCGATCGTGAGTTACAGCAATAACAGCGCCTTCGTACTTGTGCAAGAACTGTTCCAGCCAAAGAATTGACTCCGCATCCAAGTGGTTTGTAGGCTCATCAAGCAGCAGCAAATCTGGAGCTTCAAGCAAAAGCTTGCACAATGCCACGCGTCGCCTTTCTCCACCCGAGCACACAGAAACAGGCGAATCTGGGTCTGGGCATTGCAAAGCGTCCATTGCCTGCTCAAGCTGAGAATCCAAATCCCAACCGTTAGCCGCATCAATCTCCGTTTGCAGCTTGCCCATTTCTTCCATCAATGCATCAAAGTCGGCATCTGGATTTGCCATCTCTTCGCCGATTTTGTTGAATCGATCAACCTTTTGAGCAATCTCACCAAAAGCCATCTTAATGTTTTCGCCAACGGTTTTAGTCTCATCCAGCGGCGGCTCCTGCTGCAAAATGCCAACGGTGTAGCCTGGAGTAATCGAAGCTTCGCCGTTAGAAACATTTTCCAATCCAGCCATAATCTTTAGCAACGTTGATTTACCCATGCCGTTAGGTCCAACAACGCCAATTTTTGCGCCCGGCAAGAAGCTTAAGGTAACGTCGTCTAGAATTACGCGATCTCCGTAAGACTTGCGTGCCTTAATCATTTGGTAAATAAATTCAGCCAAAGTAATACCTTTCTTAAAATTGTTAAACCGCTATTTTAGTTGCTATTAGTTGCCGTTAGTTGCCGTTAGTTGCCATTTTCTACATTAATCGCAGCTAACCTCCATTAAACCGCCGCCGCTTTCTGCGCTCGATCCGAAGAATCGCCAGCAGCATCCGCTCCATCTTCTGGAGGAATCTGACACATCCATTCGCCAACAATGCCAATAATCATATCTATAATGCACACGATTCCAGCAATAACACATTCGCGAATAATGTTGGAATAAAGCGGAATATCCGCATGCGGCCAGCAAACAAAAATCTGACCTGCATACCAGCCCGTTAAAATAGCACCAGCCATTCCAAGCGATTTTGCAAGCATTAACGCCGAAACAGCCATTTGCATGTTAAAAGGCTTGCGCTCTTTTGGCTTAGAAGTAGCGTATTGATGCGTTTGCCAAGCAAGAACAAACGTGACTATTCCGCCGATTATCATAACAGCCAAAACAATCCACGGAGCTCCCGAAAGCGATATTGCGCTAGATTCTGTAATCGACACCAAAAACGCGCCGAATACGAATCCAAACAATAGTCCAAGCGCAAAATACCACCAAGGCGTACGGTAAGCTTTCATCAGCACTCCCCAATAATCCAGCGCTCAGAATAAACGCCAACTTGCGAAGCATCTTGCAAAAGTGCAAGTTTGTAAGAGACTGGCTCGCCATCAATTGCAGCGTCTGGCTCAACTTGCATCCACGGCTCCAATTGCGCGGCGCTTAAGTGCAAAGGATTGCTTGAATCCATTGACTTTGTAGACGCGCTGTCTAAGCCGTATTCCCTGATTCCAACAACGTTTAAGCGCAAATCTAAAGAGCTGGCAGAATCGACAGAATCTCCAGAATCGCCATCAATTTGATCGCGTTGCATTTGCTCGATTCTTTGCGCAAATTCCTGATTACTCATTGTTGTAGACGCCACTACAACCGCGCAAAAATCTTCACCGTTTGCATTGCTTGCCTGGTAAAGCGCCGAAACGCCTTTGACTTGAGTTACGCTATGCGAATCTTTATGCTCAAGTCCGCTTAACACGTTTAGCATTGCGCGCATTGTTGAATCGCTCTTTTTGCCTTGCATAGAAACCACTGCGGTTGTTTGCATTGGGCTATTTAGGGCATTTGTAGTATTTGCGATATTTGAGACATAGGAAGACTCGTGCGATTCTTGCGACTCGCCAGTTGCTTGCACTTCTGCGGTTGCTTGCGACTTTTGCGCTTCAGCATCCGCTGCAGCACCAGCCTTAGAAGCATTAGAATCCGAATCCTTATCGCCCTTCTCTAAACTCGCACCTGCAACATTCCTCTTTAAGCTTTCTGGAATCTCTACAGGCGGGAGCGGCGAATCTGGGCGATCCGCATTAGAAAGCCACAAATCGCGCTCTGGCGCCTTACGAATCTTAGAGAAGATTTGCTCAAGTTCCTTCTCGTTAAGAGTCTCCTTAACAAGAAGCTTGCTAACAAGCTCATCCAAAATATCGCGATTATTGTTAATAATCTGCCAAGCCTCGGTATGAGCCGTTTCAATAAGCTTATGAACTTCTTCGTCAATCACTTCCGCAGTCTTATTAGAGAACTTACGCGATTGCAAAGAATCCAAAGAACCAGAAGAATCTTGATCTGCATCCATCCACTTTACAGCGCCAAGCTTAGACGAGAAGCCATATTCAACAACCATCTTGCGAGCGATTGCTGTAGCCTTTTCAATGTCGTTAGAAGCGCCAGTAGTTGGATCGTGGAACACAACCTCTTCCGCAGTACGGCCGCCCATAGCATACGCCATTTGATCTAGCAGCTGGTTTCGAGACTGAGAATAGCGGTCGCTAGTTGGCATAACCGCCGTGTATCCAAGAGCGCGGCCGCGAGGCAAAATCGTAACCTTAGTAACAGGATCCGTGTGATGCAAGGCCGCAGCAACAAGCGCGTGGCCACCTTCGTGATAAGCCGTGTTACGCAACTCATCCAAAGCCATGCCCTTAGACTTCTTTCTAGGACCAGCCTGAACGCGGTCAATCGCCTCATCAATAGCGCGATTGTCAATAAGCTGAGCACCAGAACGAGCGCAAAGCAAAGCCGCCTCATTAAGCACATTAGCCAAATCCGCGCCCGTAAATCCAGGAGTTCTAACAGCAACCATATGAAGATCTACGTCTGGAACAAAAGGCTTGCCTTTAGCGTGAACCTTAAGAATCGCCTCTCGGCCTTCCAAATCTGGAGCTTCCACAGCCACTTGGCGATCAAATCGGCCTGGTCGCAAAAGCGCAGAATCAAGCACATCTGGTCGGTTTGTAGCGGCAATAATAATCAAATTAGTGTCGTTATCGAAGCCGTCCATCTCTACAAGCAGCTGATTAAGAGTTTGCTCGCGCTCATCGTGGCCGCCAGTCATGCCACTTCCGCGGCGGCGTCCAACAGCGTCAATCTCGTCAATAAAGATGATTGCTGGAGCGTTCTTCTTAGCTTCATCAAACAGCTCACGCACGCGAGACGCGCCAAGACCAACGAACATCTCAACAAAGTCCGATCCAGCCATTGCGTAGAACGGAACGCCAGCTTCGCCTGCAATAGCACGCGCAAGAAGAGTTTTACCAGTTCCTGGAGGGCCGTAAAGCAGCACTCCACGCGGAATGCGCGCACCCAAAGCCTTGTAGCGAGAAGGATCTTTAAGGAATTCCTTAATCTCCTCAACTTCTTCTACAGCAGACTGCTCGCCTGCAACATCCGCAAACTTAGTTTTAGGAGTCTGACCTTCCAAAAGCTTTCCACGGCCGCGGCCGCCACCCATGCCAAGCATTCCGCCGCCTGCGCTTGCCATTCTGCCAAACATGAACCAAACAAGTCCAAGCAGAATCAAAATCGGCAGCATAGACGTAATCAAGTACGAGAAAAAGCTAGAAGTTTGTATGCTAACAGTCCAACCGTTTGCTGGCTTAGCCTTTTGAATCTTTTGCACAACTGTCTTGCTTTGAGCAATCGTGTAGTAGAACTGAACGTCTTTTCCGTAATCGTGCTTTTGCTTATCTCGCTTATCTAACTTAACGTACTTATTGTTTAGAGTAAGCTTAACAAGCTGCTTATTGTCTATAACCTCAACGTAATTTGCACTACGATTATCGAGCAACTCTAATCCGTCTTGAGTGTCGATTGTTTGCGAACCATTATGCACAAACAATTGGAATGCAGCTACAGAAAGCAAAACTAAAATAACAATCCAAGTCCAAGGCGACTTAAAGAATTTACGATTGGAATCGGAATTATTGCCATCCTTTGGATTGGCGTTATTCTTATTGCCGTTATTCTTATTGCCGTTATTGTTCTTATTCTTGTTCTTATTTGAATTGTTTCCAAAATTAGGAGGCAAGAACGGATTGTTGCCGTTTCCTCCCATAGGACTTTTCATAGGTCCACCCATAGGTCCGCGAGGCGACATTGGAGAAGCGCCCATACAATCAGACTCCTTTCAGGATTCTAACTAACAACACTCGACTAAACACGTAATCACTAATCGCAAGCAATCAAAGAGTAGCTGCTGCAATCGCTGTAATTAATCGCTAAATAAATAGCATGTAATCAATCAAGATTACTCAATTGCAACCATCTAATCAAGACCGTTAATCAAGACTCATACACAGAAGGCTTAAGAACCGCAATAGAATTAAGATTCCTGTACTTTTCGTCGTAGTCCATGCCAAAACCGACCACAAACGCGTCTGGAATCTCAAAACCAGTGTACGCAATATCTACTTCCACTTCTCGGCGAGCTGGCTTTGTTAAAAGCGCAAACACCTTTACACTTGCAGCTCCCCTGCCCTTAAGCTCCCTAACAAGCCAGTCCAGAGTCTTGCCCGAATCAACCATATCTTCCACAATCAGCACATCTCGACCGCGAACATCTGTAGTTAAGTCCTCGCGAACCGTAATCTGGCCGCTGGTCTTAGTGCCACTGCCGTAGCTAGAAAGACTCATAAAGTCCATCGGCGCGTTAAGACTAAGCTCCTGCGAGAAAACAGCAAGCGTGTTTACAGCGCCTTTAAGCACTGCAACAAGCAAAATATCGCGGTTTTGGTAGTCTTTGCTAACTTGAGCGGCAACCTCGCGAATGCGCTTCATAAGCTCTTCGTGGCTGATTAATTCGTAATCAATATCATCTCTTATATCTGCAACTTGCATGCTAACTATGATTGCATAAGAGAATGACGGACATGTTACAACTTACACATTAGGATTTAGACTATAAGCATGGTGTACTCATCTTGTTGGCGCAAAGGAATCGGCCAAGTAAAACGTTGCTTTAATAACATAGGGTTAAACGTGCAAGACCCGCAATTCTTGCAACACGGCGAACACGCAACTTTACCATCCGCTCCTATTGTGTTGGTCGCATGCTCAGGCGGTCGCGATTCACTTGCGCTAACGGCGCTTGCATCAAAAGTGTGCGCAAGCAGAGGGATTCAATGCGCTGCAATAATCGTAAATCATAATCTTCAAAAAAACTCCAGCAAAGTGGCGCTTAATGCTGCTAAAACTGTTGCAAAACTTGGAGTAGACGAGTCGCTTGTATTTATTAAATCTGTGCAAGTTAAAGATAACGAAGAGGGAGAAGAAAGCGCAGCTAGGGATGCTAGATACGCTGCGATTATTGAAGTTGCAAAAGACTTGCGCGCGTCGGCGGTTCTTTTAGCACACACAGCAAACGACCAAGCAGAAACGGTTTTAATGGGATTGCGCGATTCTGCTGGCTTGGAGGCCGTGGCTGGAATGAAAGACGTTACAGTTAGAGAGAATGTGCTATTTGCGCGGCCGCTGATTAATCTTACGCGACTTGAAACCACGCAGATTTGCAAGGATTTGGGCGTTGAATGGTGGGACGATCCAACAAACGGCGATTCATCGCCAATCGATGTTGAGCTGCCAAAATCCTACCCGCTGCGCTCTAGAATCAGGCATACCCTTATGCCGTATATTTCGCGATTTTTTGCGTCAGACATGACTTTGCTGCTTGCAAAGGGAGCAAAATTTGCTCAAGACGACCTAGACTACATAAACTCGCAAGTAAATCTTGTAGAAAAAGAGGCGATTGTAAAAGAGGATTGCAAAGTCAAAATCAAACTTGCGACTCTAGAAAATAGCCATATCTCGATTAGGCGGAGAATCATAGCTCGCGCGCTAAGTGCTGCTGGAATACGCTTTTCGTCAAATCATATAGAATCAATCGACGAGTTAATAACAAACTGGCATGGTCAAAAGCCGATTGCGCTTCCAGGAGGATATTCAGCAAGCAGAAAATCGCAGACTATAACGATTTGCGCACGCTTTGAACGCGCTTGAAGGCAGGTCGTCGCGCGCGCGATATTTCCGCTTTTTGTACGTGATTTAGGTCAAAAATGGTACAAAATGCGGAAGTTTTTCCGCCAAGTGAAGTAGAGATTCGAGATTTTTCGCACTGAATGAGATGAACCTCAGCATGAAATGGTGATTCATCGAATGAAGAAGAAAAATCGAAAATCTCGGCGATGAAAGATACGCAATTGTTCTAGATATTCAGAAGGTTTGATGTATTTCTCTACGAGCAATAAATAGCGCCATCCTAAAACCTAAAACCTTAGAATATTAACGTTCATAAACTATCCGTAAAAGTGCGCGTCACTTGCGAGGAGAGAAATACTCAAACCTCGCGCAACAACAAGCAAAGACGCGAGCAACTAAAGATTAGTCAGCTCCGCCATCATCTTATTAACGCCAACATAAGTGTAGTTAACGTCTCCAGGAGGATTAACAACAACCGCAAAGGTTAGCGCTCCTCCCGACTTTCTAGAAACGTTGCCAACCATAGACGAAACATCACCCAAAAATCCAGTTTTAACACGCATCAATCCAGCGGCCGACTTATCAACAAGACGCTTTCTAGCAGAAGTACACCAAACGCCTGGCAAAGCCAAGCCTTCTGCCGCTGCCGCACCAAGCCCCGCCTTAAGATTTTGCGCTTGAACTTGAATCAAAGTAACCGCGCGAACAGCGGATTTAGGAGAAAGTCCCGAGCAATCCGACATGTGCAATCCGTTTATATCAATACCTAAATCGCGCAAAACATCTTGCACAGCCAAAGTTGCACCCTTTGGAGAATTTGACTTACGCATAGCTAGCGCAGTTAAACGCCCAAACTCTTCTGCAAGGGAATTGTCGGAATGCCTAAGCATATACGCCATTATCTCGCTTAGCGGAGCAGAACAAACGCGCGCAATCTGGCTAAAATCGGCGGAAATAAGCGATTTTTTGTAGCTAACATGCATGGAGTCTGCGCCAGAAATTTTAGCCGCCTTAGTGATTTTTGCAGAATCACCCTTCCATTCGCGAACGTCAATTCCAGACTTTTGCAGCAAATTTGCAAAAATCAAACCCGTACTAACCGCAGGATGCCTGTCTAAAAGCGGATAATCGTCGGTATCGTCCGCGTCGTTTCCGTACGAAACCCACGCCGCAAAATCGCGATTGCGCCCCTCATCTACCGCAACAGACGAAGTTGGAGCGTAGAATCTACCTTCTTCGTCGTTCTCGTTAATAAGATCAGGATACCTTTTTGCGCCAAACAGCGAATCGTCAACAGCAAACTGAACAATCTTAACGCCCCGCTTTTTAAGAGCTGCAGCCGTTTTATTTGCAAGAGTTTCTAAACCTGCTCTACCGTTTACGTGATTCGGGTCGCTTTGCCCAGCCCCAAGCAGCATGTCTCCGCCGCCGCGCAAAACAATTCGCGCAGCACTCCCACTCTCGTCGCAGCTTGCATAGACCAGCGTGTCTAGCGTTGAAGCCATGTCTAAAGTATGCGAGGCCGCTAGTGCTGTAAGCGTTTTCATTGTAGACGCTGGTTGCAAAGCAAGATCTTCGTTTTTTGCAGCAATAATCTTCCCGTTTGCATCCGCTATAACAGCCGCCGCATTTGGCCCAAGCGCGGGATTTTCAAGGAATGTTTGCAAAACCTTTTCCGCAGCATCTTTGTCAACTGTCTTGTTTTTATCTAATTGCTTTATTAAAGACGCGTAATGCGCTATTTTCTTAGGTTTTGGACTGCTTAGCTCTTGCAAAGATTTATTGTTTTTAATTGCCATTCGCGACTGAATAAAATCGCGATTTTGCAAAAGATCTTTGCTATCAAACAGGATGTATCCGCACATTAGTGATAGAACGCTTGCAGCTGCGATTAAGCACACAACAGCGCGATTACGTGACTTTGGCGGCTTTTGCGCGCCTAAGCTAGACGTAAATCCAGCTTTTTCTCTTGATTCTTTAGACGTAAAAGCATCTTCTGGAATCTCGATTATATTATCTGGATTCTTAACGTTTTCATCGTCTTGCATGTGCACGCCGCCTGTTTTACCGATTAATTGCAACTCTGTATAACTATACAAGCCGCGCAGACTATATAAGAACTACATAAAGCCTACATAAGCTATACGCTTGCACACATAAATCGCAGCTCTTACGTGCGCATTAATACTCAAGCAGTAATCGAGGCAAATCTGCGCAAGTTTTCTACAATGCGAATCATGCGCTTATCCATTACTTTGCCGCCAATAATTACGCCAACAGCCAGCACAATTGCTCCGTTCACTACGAACAGAATGCATGCAATCCACAGCAGTTGCGGCGCAAGAATAATAAACGCAATCACAGCCGCAACCGAAGGAATCATGCAAACTACAGAAAGAAGCATAAAGCCGATAGCTGCAAAACTTCGCCCGCCAGCACTTCCTTGCGGCCTAGAGAATGGCTTTTCGATTGACGATACAGGGTACATTGCAATGCACGAAGAAATTAAGCCAATGCCTATGGTAGCAAAAGCTACTCCGATTGGAGAAAGAGTTTGGAACATAACTGCATTCATATTTTGCTGGACATTTGCTACAAAGAAAAGGAAAGCGTAAACCCCTATTCCAAGAATTGCAAAGTACACAGCGCAAATCACGGACCAAACTATTGCGTGCGCTAAACGATCGTGCAAACCTTTTACGCCAATAATCGCATGCATAGTAAAAGCTGTTCCATCGTATGCAATATTGTTTCCAACAACCATTCCCATAAGCGTCGCAGCATATATCATCCATCCAGAAACGCCTATGTCCTGTGCTATAGAACCAAATCCTTTAGCGTTAAAACTAGTTCCTCCTGCAACTACCAGCATAAAAAGCGGCGCAATAAGCAAAAATAGTTGACGCATATCTCTTCTCATAACGCTAATAATTCGCGCAATAATCGCACCAACTGTGTTGTCTGGAACTGCTGCAAACAAGCCGATTCCCTTAGTTTTAACAACTGTTTTTTGCTCACCACGAAGCAACTTCGGCTCTAATTTTGCACAAAATACAGAGATTGCAAAGCAAGCAGCAATCGTTACAACGCAAATAAGGAAGCGAATAACAAGTGCAAGCCAATTGCCATTAATGGCGTCAAGAGGCAAAGCCATAGACGCACTTAACGGCGTAAAAGCGGAAACAGCGCAGAAACTTGAGCCAAGCACAATTCCGCTTGGATTTTTGTTACCAATATTCACAGTGGCAACAAAAATCATGTACGCTACGAAAATAGCAAAGTAAAAAATGTTTCTTGAATGCTTGTTTATTAAAATAGTATCCAAAAGCTCAATAAGCATTTTGCTTAAAGACACGATTGTTGCAACATAAAGCGGAGCCGCGATTACGCTTACTAAAACTGGCACAATTCCAAAGTTTCGGTACGCTAAAGACCACAAAGCAAGCGCGATTGTGCAGCTTACTGAAAGCGCTCCAAAAAGAGAGCCAAGAAGCATGCCAGCTTGCTGCTTTACGTAAGGAATGCCGTAAAGCGCAAAACTACGCGATTTTAGTGTTGTGTCGCTGCCAAACATAAACACGTTTATAAACAGCGTAAAAATTGACACAATCGACGCAACCATTATTGGAGCCAATTGGAATTCCTGCCAATTTTTAGTATCTGCAAGCATTCCTGGATTAAGATACTTTCCTGCTTCCCAGCCTGCAAAACCAAGAGCGCATATAATCGCGAGTCCAAAAACAATTGATATACCAAAGCCGATTTTTTGCCAAATTGACTTTCGCATAACAGAAAAAGTAAGCGCCCAGCGAAGGCGAACCATTGTAAAAATCATAGACATGATTACTTACCGCCTTTCGCTCACGCGTTGTGGTTGCTTGCGATTGGCGTTGCGTTATAAGACTCGCCGCCGTTAAGCCAATCAATGCGCGCAGCAGAATGACGTCCACCAACAAGCTCCATAAAGCGATCTTCAAGATCTTTGCCTTGAGCAACTTCTTCAAGCGTGCCAGAAGCTGCAACGTGGCCTTCGTTAATAATCGCCACGTGCGAGCACATTTTTTCAACTAATTCCATAACGTGCGAAGAAATAATCACCGTGCCGCCAGTAGAAACATACTCGGCGAGAATATCCTTCAAATTTGCGCTAGAAACAGGGTCCACTGCCTCAAAAGGCTCGTCCAACACAAGCACGCGCGGGCTGTGAATCATTGCTGTTGCAAGGCAAATCTTCTTAGTCATACCAGTTGAATAGTCAGAAACCATAGTGTTTGCAGCTTCTGTTAAGTCGAAAGCAGAAAGCAAGTCGTTTGCGCGCTTTACGGATTCTGCGCGACTCATATCGCGAAGCATGCCAGCGTATGTTAAAAGCTGAAGGCCAGTAATCGTCTTAAAAATCTCGTCTGCTTGAGGCATTAAACCGATTGCGCGCTTAGCGCTATTTACGTCACTCCAAACATCGTTGCCAAAAATCGAAGCCGAGCCAGCATCTGGCATAAGCAAGCCCGTAAGCATCTTAATCGTAGTGGTTTTGCCAGCACCATTAGGGCCGACCAATCCGTAGAAAGAGCCTGCTGGAATATCTAGCGAAAGATTATCTACAGCAACTTTCTTGCCAAAAGTCTTAACAAATCCGCGAATAGAAACCGCAGGAACTTCTGCACTACTATCACTCGAATAAGTGTTTACGCCAAAAACTGGAACACTGCCAGACACATTTGCAGAAGGAACAGAATCCACCATATAAACCTCGCAACATACAGATAAACGCACGTATTGCGCCACATTAATTGCGCAATCGCACGTTTACACCAAGGATTCTATTATCTCATATCTTGCGTATAAACACACTACGAGGCAGGTCATGTCGTTCGCGCAGAACGCAGCAAAACTATCGCCCCGTGTGATGAATCGGCTTCCACTCGCTCTTAGAGAACACAGCTTGGAACGCAATCGGCACATACGAAAGCATAAAAATCGGGAAGCTAAGAACGTACGCAAAAAGCTCTTTGTTAGTGGCTCCAAGCTTATCGTGTTCTACAAGAATAGTAAGCGAAACAAACACCATCATACCCAAAACGCTTGTAACAGTAGTGGTTATAAAGCTAAGCGTTGAATCAATCTGACTTGCCCACGTAACAAATCCAAATGCTGCAAAGATAAATCCGAGTATAAGGCGAATAATCGCAAGCACCATAAACGGGCAAAGCATAAGCGTAAAATCAACCGACGAAAAATCGCGCTCGCGGATTCCGTGGCGTATAAGAGCCGCTCCGTAATATCTAAACACTTGCAAGAAGCCCTTACTCCAGCGCAGCCTTTGCCTCCAGCTTTGCCTAAACGATACAGGCTGCTCATCGTAAAGAACCGCCGACCCGCAATAACCCACTTTGTCGCCGTGCAAAATCGAGTCCATTGTAAACTCAAGATCTTCTGTAAGCAGGTGGAACTTCCACCCACGATTTCTGTGCATAATTTCGCGCGAAAACATGAATCCCGTTCCGCCTGCGTGGCAGCTAGACCCAAAAAGCATGCGCGAATTGTTGGTAAATCGCGATTCGCGTATAAACCACAATGCGGACCCAGAAGACACCCAATTATCCGATAGGTTCACGGAATTTCTGTAGCTTGTTAAAATCTGATACCCAGCGTGGAATCCCTTGTTCATCTCTTCAAAATAATGCAAATCCAGCTTATTGTCGGCGTCAAAAACAAAGTACGCGTCGTAATCTTTGTCTTTTCCAAGCTCCATTATGTGGTCCAAAAGGTAGCTAAGCGCGTAGCCCTTGCCAATATGCTGCTTATCGAATCGCTCTATAACATTGCACCCATACTTTCTTCCAACTTGCGCCGTGCTGTCTGTGCAATTGTCGGCAACTAGCCAAATATCTATTAGCTGTTGGTTATAAGTTTGATGCTGTATGCACTCTATAAGATTCCCGATTACAGCTTCCTCGTTTCGCGCAGATATTAAAACCGCGTAATGCTTGTCCATTGGCGCTGGAGGGAAAACCACTGGCTTTGCAATAAGCGACGCCACTGCGCAAACGCCTTGGTAAATAACGCTGCTCACGCCGATTATGATTACTAAAACGTCGAAAATAGACAAAAGAATCATTTATTCCACCCGCTTCGTGGATTTGTGTTTGTGTTCGATTTTTTGTTTTTACTTTCGCTTGGAATTGTAGCAGATTTATTTGCTTTCGACTTATCTTGCGACTCATCTTTAGCATTCGCATGCAACCCGTCGGCTGCTTGCGATTCGCGATCCGCTTGCCCACTATCCAAATCCGCATTTTCCGCGCGTTTCTTAGCAATATCGCGATTAACTGCATCTAGAACATCGCGCGAAATCGCCATAGTAGCAATATATCCAGAATCTTCTTGAGAATTTTGACTTTCATTAGAATCACTAGAAGAAAGGCTAGAATCACTAGAAGAAACATAAGCTTGCTTATACCAATACATAATGTCTTCATTAATCGAAACTCTAGAAGACGAGCCTTTCATAACTCGAAGAACCTTGTCTTTAACAGGCTTTACAAAACTATTGCCAATCGCTTCAACACTCGTAACCATAATCGACTTGCGATTAGGCTTTGGATCGTTCATTAATGGAGAATCAACAAGCTTGTACTGCTTTGTGCAAACCTTAAGAATAGCTTGCAAGCTGGCAGTAACAGGAAGCGCCAAAAATGCTCCAAGCGCCCCAAAAACAGCACCCATTACCAACACCGACAAAAATGCTACAGCAGGATTTAAGTCCATTGTTTTTTCGGAAATCTTAGGAGAAATCACCATGTTTTCAATCTGCTGATAGATGGTCACAAAAACAAGAACAGCCAAAGCTGACGCAAAACCGTTGGAACTCCAAGCAAACACGATTGGCAAAGCTCCACCCAAATACGTACCAATCGTAGGCACAAATTGCGAAACTATTCCACAAAACAGCGCAAGCGGAAGCCAATACGGAACTTTCATAAATATTAGGAAAATCGCAGTACCCGTTGCATTAATCGCAGCCAAAATTGTGCGCGAGAATAAGAAGCTCGATATTTGCTCTTGAACAACCGACCATATAAACAAAAATCGCCTTTGAGACTTAGGATTCAGCAAGCGGCACACGCTTCTACGCATTGCAGGACCTGCAGCCGAAATATAATAAGTAACCATCAAAATGGTAAGCAAATCAAGCAAAGCGGCCATCAAACCCCAGGTGGTGTTAAGTGCAAAACCGCCAAAATCCACAACCCACGATGTTTGAATGTTGCGCAAAATCTCCATTCCAAGCTGCTCGATATTTGGCATCTTAAATCCAGTGGAATTTAACACAAAATGCGCAAATTGGTTGTATAAATCAGGTAAACCAAGAACCATGGAAACAGCTTGTTGCACAAAAAGATTGCCAAAAAGAACAAGCAGCAAAATAATAACCGCAAGCAGCCCAACCAAGCTTGCCAAAGACGCAAAAGCCCTACTCCAACCGTGTTTTATAAGGCGCACAACAAGTGGCTCTATTGCCAACGCTATAAAAATGGAGATTACAACGTCGAAAACTATAAAAGCTATACTTCCCCACGCAAACCAAACAAAAATCGCAACAAACGCGGCGATTACCGCATACATAAGCGCGCGACTTAGCCAATCAGGAGGCCTTCGATTATCTCCCTTAGCTGGAAAAATCGAAGCTAAGTCGATTTTTGCGCTTGTGCCGTTGCTATCCATACGGCTTTCGTGGTTTTCTTTATTTGTCATAAATTCCATTGTACTTTACAAAGCGTGTAACACAATCGTAACCAGATAGTCGAGTCGCTGAAATACAAAATCATATATAACAATCTAAACTATTTACTGAGATTTTTATGAAAGGATCATGGCATGACCACTTTGCAAACTAAAGAAGATGCCGAGGCTTTGATTAAGCAAGAAGGCATTGAGTACGTATCTGTTCGATTTACTGATTTGATTGGTGTTCAGCAGCATTTTACTGTGCCAGCAAGCGAATTCTTAAACAGCGCATTTACGGATGGAATGGCTTTCGACGGCTCTTCTATGCAAGGATTCCAAGCTATTAACGAGTCCGACATGAAGCTTATTCCAGACGTAGACACCGCATACATTGACCCATTCCGCAAGCACAAGACTTTGAACGTTGCTTTTTCGATTGTGGATCCTGTAACAGACGAGCCTTATTCTAGGGATCCTCGCCAAGTTGCGATTAAAGCCGAAGCCTACTTAAAGGCAACTGGCATTGCCGATACCGCAAGCTTTGCGCCAGAAGCCGAGTTCTTTATTTTCGACAAGGTTCGTTTTGCAAACGACATGCAGCGCTCCTTCTACGAGGTGGATTCTAACGAGGCTCCATGGAATTCTGGCATCGACACCGAAGACGATGGCAGCAACAACATTGGTTTTAAGAATCGCGTAAAGCACGGATACTTCCCTGTGCCACCTGTTGATCACAACCAAGACTTGCGCGACGACATGGTTTACAATCTTCAAAAGGTTGGCTTGATTCTTGAGCGTTCTCACCACGAGGTTGGCGGAGCAGGCCAGCAGGAGATTAACTACCGTTACAACACGCTTGTTCACGCTGGCGACGACTTAATGAAGTACAAGTATGTTGTTCACGAGACCGCTGCTTTGGCTGGCAAGGCTGCAACATTTATGCCAAAGCCAATTGCTGGAGATAACGGCACTGGCATGCATTGCCATCAATCGCTTTGGAAAGATGGCAAGCCATTGTTCTATGCGGAAACTGGTTATGCTCAGCTTTCCGATATTGCGCGTTGGTACATTGGCGGCCTTATTAAGCACGCGTCTTCTGTGCTCGCTTTTACAAATCCTTCGCTTAACTCTTATCACCGCTTGGTTCCAGGCTACGAAGCTCCAGTCAACTTGGTTTACTCTGCTCGTAACCGTTCTGCAGCTATTCGTATTCCTCTTGCTGGCGAGGCTCCTTCTGCTAAGCGTATTGAATTCCGCGCGCCAGATCCTTCGTGCAACCCATTCTTGGCGTTCTCTGCTCAGCTTATGGCTGGCTTAGACGGCATTATGAACCACATTGAGCCTCCTGCTCCTGTTGATAAGGATTTGTACGAGCTTCCTCCAGAAGAGCACGACGGCATTAAGCAGGTCCCTTCTTCGCTTGGTGAAGCTTTGCAGGCTTTGGAAGAAGATCACGACTTCCTTATGCAAGGAGATGTGTTTACTAGCGACTTGATTGAGACTTGGCTTAATCTAAAGCACGAAGAGATGGATATGGCTCGTTTGGCTCCAACGCCACTTGAGTATGAGCTTTACTTCCACATCTGATAGCAACTACGTAACAATGCGTAATAACTCGCGATAAGCGATAAGCAAATCCCCCGCAAGAAAACTTGTGGGGGATTTTAATTTACATTAGTCTTTTATTTTAAATCGCAAATCCGAGTGTTCTAGCAGCGTTTACAGGAACTGCCTCATCTGCCCAATAATCCTCAAGGTTTTCGTCGCTAGAAAGCGAGCGCATTTCTGCGCGATCAATGTAAAGCTCACCGCGTAAATGATCCGTCTCGTGCTGGAAGATTCGCGCTGGCCAACCGTGCAAGCGCTGCGAATGCTGCTTTCCATCCTCGTCTTGCCAAGTGGCTTGAATGTCTAGCCAGCGCTGACGAACAGCTTGATACCCTGCAACACTTAAGCAGCCCTCGTAAAAACTGCGCGTTTGCGTGCCAATTGGCTCATAGTGCGGATTAATAATCGCTCTAAATGGCAATTCCGCAATATCTCTAGGGTCGTCTTCGTCGTCTCTAACGTGATCTTCTACAACCGCAATCGCTAATCCAAGCCCGATTTGCGGCGCAGCCAAACCAACACCTGGAGCGTCTAGCATAGTGCTGTGCATAAGCGAAATAAGTTTGTTAAGCGTTGCGCGCGTAAGCTGACCATCGTAAGCAACCGTGCGCTGCCTTAAAACAGGCTCCCCTGCTTGAACAATCGACAAAACACCATCTTCTGTAGCAGAATCCAAAAGTCGCTCTACTGCGCGGCTAAGCTTAGTATCGACACTTGCGTGATGCGTAAACATAGGACTCCTTTACCCATGCGATTCATAAAACTTCTAACTCTATAAGTCTAACTTTGACTATTGTTGATAAAACACGTACATCAACAACAATACCAAAAGAGCTAGTATATCAAGATTATCCGCTTTTTGTAGCTCTAAACGGCGTGTCTAACAACAAAAAGCGGAATATAACTCCGCACTTTGTACCATATTTGACCCAAATCACGTACAAAAAGCGGAAAAGATTGACGCATTTTGTACCAAATTCGACCCAAATCACGTACAAAACCCGTCAAACAACTCCGCACTTTGTACCAAATTTGAGCCAAATCACGTACAAAGTCGGTAAAACTACAACTTAAGATTATCCGTTACAACTTGTGCAAGTCGCGCGCAAACCTCATCTGCTTGCTCTTGCGTTGCAGCTTCGCACATAACGCGCACGAGTGGCTCCGTTCCGCTTGGTCTAAGAAGAACGCGACCCGTGTCTCCCAAAAGCGCACTTTCCTTCTCTACAGCATTAAGAACAGCAGCATTTGTCTTAGCAGCCATCTTATCTACATTCGGCACATTTACCAGGCATTGCGGAAGCTGCGGAAAGTCGGCAGCCATTTGCGAAAGCTTCTTGCCCTCGCGCACAACCTCGCGGCACAACGTAAGCGCTGTAAGAGTGCCATCTCCCGTGGTTGCAAACTCGCGATTAATCACGTGCCCAGACTGCTCGCCGCCAAGAGAATAATCGCCTCTAAGCATCTCTTCTAGAACGTAGCGATCTCCAACGCTTGTTTGAACAGTAGAAATGCCCATGTCTTTTAGCGCAAGCTTTAATCCAAGATTGCTCATTACAGTAACAACAAGAGTATTGTGATTCAGCTTGCCTTCGGCCTTCTTAGAACGCGCAAGAATGCCCATAATTTGGTCGCCATTAACCATGTTTCCGTTTTCGTCTACAGCCAAGCAGCGATCCGCATCTCCGTCGAAAGCCACTCCTAAATCGGCCTTAGATGCCTTAACCATGGCTTGCAACTGCTCTGGATGTGTGGAACCCGCGTGATCGTTAATGTTGTAGCCGTCTGGAGATGCGTTAATAACAATCACTTCTGCACCAGCTCTGCGCAATGCTTCTGGAGCTACTACAGACGTTGCACCGTTTGCGCAATCCGCCACCACTCTAAGACCTGCAAGAGGCTTAGGACGAGTAGAAGACTCACTACTTAAAGGCGCTACAGAAGAAACAAGATGATCAATATAAAGATTTGTAGCCGTAGTAGTATCGTGACTGATTCGCCCAACGCCGCTTCCCGTAGGACGCTGCCAATCCTTGCCTAAAACCGCCTCAATCTCGTCTTCTTTACTGTCTGGAAGCTTAAAACCTCCGCGCGCAAAGAACTTGATTCCATTATCTGGCATTGGATTATGCGAAGCAGATATTACTGCACCCATCTCTACGTTTAGCACAGAAGTTAAAAAGGCCACGCCAGGAGTTGGGATTATGCCAGCGTCTATAACGTCAAATCCGCCTGCACTCATGCCTGCAGCTAAAGCGGACGCTAGAAAATCACCAGAAACGCGAGTATCGCGACCAACCAGCGCCCTTCTCCTAGCGTGCATCTTTTTCCCTGTATCTTCGCTATTTGACTCGCTGCTATGCGTTTCTCCTAAAACACGGACGGCAGCATCGCCTAAATCTAACGCTAATTGTGCAGTCAAATCGCGATTTGCTAATCCTCTAACGCCATCGGTACCGAACATATTTGGCATAATCAGACTCTTTCAATTAGATTTCAAAAAACACACTGCATTCCATTTTACTCTGCAATGCGCTAGACGCGCCACAGTTTCACCCTACGACTTAAGCACTTAATAATTAAACACAAAACCAGGTTATGAATCTAATATATGCACAAAAACAATTAAGTCCGCCTAAAAAGACGGACTTAATATTTAATGCTATTTAATGCTTAAAGTGATTAAATCACTCAATAAAACCGATAATCTAAAATCAGGCCTCTACTGGAGCATTAACATCTGCAGGCAAAGCAGCCTTAGCAGCTTCGACGATTGCCTTAAAGGTTTCAACATCGCTAACAGCAAGCTCGGCCAAAGCGCGGCGATCCAATTCGATGCCAGCTAAGCGCAAGCCCTGAATAAAGCGGTTGTAGGTGATTCCTTCTGCGCGAACAGCAGCGTTAATGCGCTGAATCCACAACTTGCGGAAGTCGCCCTTGCGAGCCTTGCGGTCGCGGAAGTTATAAGTAAATGAGTGAAGCAGCTGTTCCTTTGCCTTGCGATAAAGGCGGGAACGCTGACCGCGATAACCCGAAGCCCTATCAAGAACAACGCGACGCTTCTTGTGAGCATTAACTGCGCGTTTTACTCGTGCCATAAGTATTCCTCAGCTTTCTTAAAAATTTTTAATTGCGTCTTCGTTTTACTGCACTTACTTAGCTAGCAAGCCCTTCAAATTCTTGCTCTGTGCTGTAGCTAAAACCTTATCTGCAGACAAAGCACGACGCTTACGAGCAGACTTATGCTCCAAGTTGTGGCGCATTGCGCTACCATCGTGCATTACCTTACCAGTGCCGGTGAGGCGAACGCGCTTGGACGCTGCGGAATTAGTTTTCATCTTCGGCATTGCTGCCCTCCTTATGATTCTGATCAGATTCTACAGAAGCTTTTGCGGACACATCGGCCGCTGCCTGAGCTCCTTGCTTTGCCGCAAGTCGTGCTGCTTGACGAGCTTGACGCTCTGCGCGCGATTCAGCGCCTCTACGACGCTGCTCAGACTGAGTATGAATCTTTTTACCCTTAGGCGCGAGAGTCATTATTATGTTACGACCCTCTTGCTTAGGGGCAAACTCCACGGTTCCACTTTCGGAAACCTCATCTGCAAGCCTACGCAATAACTCAACTCCGCCTACAGGCCTCGACTGTTCGCGGCCACGCAGCATAATGGTGACTTTTACTTTGTCTCCACCATTTAGGAATCGAAGAACATGACCCTTCTTAACGTCGAAATCGTGATCGTCAATCTTGAGTCGGAAACGAATTTCCTTAATCTCGGCCGTACTTTGATTACGACGCGCTTCACGAGCCTTAATCTTCTCGTTGTACTTGTACTTACCGTAGTCAATAAGCTTGGCTACAGGAGGCTTAGCAGTAGGCGCAACCTCTACAAGATCGAGGTTTGCTTCCTTTGCTAGGTTCAACGCTACCGAGGTCGCAATAACACCCACCTGCTCGCCTTTCGGACCGATAAGGCGTACTTGTGAGACGCGAATCTCTTCGTTAATGCGTGGTTCGTCGCTAATGATGACTCCAATCCTTGTTAAAACAGTGGAACAGCGCACCAAAAGGTCAAAGATAAATTCAAGTTCAAACATCAATCAAATGCGCTTAAGAATAGCGCTATAGCAAGCATATTGCTACGTGACCGAAGTCATGAACCCGAAACCCTTTAGGCTTCCAGGTGGGATATACCACTTTCTTGATTACTCAAGCCAAATATTCATTCTACTTGAAGCCTTGACAATAATCAACCATGATCAAAAATACTAAACAAGTCGCATTAAATCTCAACAAGCCGCAACAAAACACGCGATATAATCGCAATTCCGCGCGCGCGATATTATATGACTATGGAGCCTTTGAAGCGCTGCGTTGTTTTAGCAGCTGGAGATTATTACGACCATACGCGCGAACACGTTCCTGATCGCGCTTTAACTATTGCAGCCGATGGTGGCTGGGATCATGCGTGCAGACTTGGTTTGCATGTTGATGCTCTAATTGGCGACTTTGACTCCGTGCGATTAAAACTCCCAACAGACGCTGCGATTACGCGACTTCCTGCCGAAAAAGATGACCCTGATTTGCTTTCTGCTCTTAAAGTTGGCTGGTCTAAAGGCTCTAGAGAATTCCATATTTTTGGCGGCTTAGGCGGCCGCGTTGATCACACGATTTCCAACATTCAACTTATGGTTCGACTTGCAGTTAGAGGCGGAATTGGATTCTTGTATGGAGACGGCACGATTGTTACAGCAATTCACAACGGTTCCCTTGACTTTCCTGCGTCAGGCGGCCCCGAAGGCCGAATGGTTTCTGTGTTCTCACACACGCCTATTTCTAGCGATGTAAACGAGATTGGTCTTAAATATCAACTTCAGCACGAAACTATGTATGGCGATGCCGTTCAAGGATTAAGCAACGAATTACTAAACGACACTCCTGCGCATATTGACGTTCACGAAGGCACTCTTGTAATCACATTCCCTATAGACGCTCCACTGCCGCAAGTTAGCTGGTTTAAGCGACCAGTTGGCGATTTGGGAGATGTAAACGCTAGTGTTTCAAGCGCTCTCGCCGTTTCGCCAAAGTAGTGCGAATAATCGCAAATGCGCGATGCAACAAGGCAAAATGTTGCACAAGTGTAATACAAAATGATGCACTAACGTAGTACATGCCGCACATTAAAATGAACATGTTAGTTTAAATAACGAAGACCAAAAACGTATTGTTAAAAATCGCGAAAAATCGCAAAAACCGTGCGTTAAGGTTTCACTCAAGGGAGATCACACATGACAGTCAAGATTGGTATTAACGGCTTTGGACGTATCGGCCGTTTGGCATTCCGTCGTATTTTTGAGCTTCAAGCTCGTGGCGGTCAAGCTGGCGATATTGAAGTCGCAGCCATCAACGATCTGACCACTCCTTCAATGCTTGCTTACTTGCTTAAGTACGACAGCACTCATGGCACTTTCCGCCACGACGATGGCACCCCAGTTGAGGTGACTTCCACCGAAGACGCAATCGTGGTAGATGGCAAGACTTACAAGGTTTACGCCGAAAAAGACGCAAACAACATTCCATGGGTTAAGAACGATGGTGTTGAGTTCGTGCTCGAGTGCACTGGTTTCTACACTTCTGCAGAAAAGTCCCAGGCTCACTTGAACGCTGGAGCTAAGAAGGTTCTTATCTCTGCTCCTGCTAAAGACGAAACCACTCCAACCGTTGTGTTTGGTGTAAACCAAGAGATCTTAAAGCCAACCGATAACATTGTGTCTGCTGGCTCTTGCACCACCAACTCCATGGCTGCAATGGTTAAGCTTTTGCAAGATAAGTGGGGCATTAAGTCTGGCTTTATGACCACTATCCACGCTTACACTGGCACCCAGATGATTCTCGACGGCCCACGCGGCTCCAAGCCACGCAACAACCGTTCTGCTGCTTGCAACACAATCGAGCACTCCACTGGTGCTGCTAAGGCAATCGGCAAGGTTGTTCCAGAGGTTAATGGCAAGCTTCAGGGTCACGCTCAGCGTATTCAGGTTCCAGATGGATCCGTTACCGAGTTGACTACTGTTCTCGAGAAGCCAGCAACCACCGAAGAAATCAACGAAGCCTTTAAGAAGGCATTCGAAAACTGCGATTACTTTGGCTACAACGCCGATAGCATTGTGTCTTCCGACATTATTGGCGATACCCACGGTGGCGTTTTCGATCCAACTCAAACCGACGTTAACACTGTTGACGGCGTAACCTTGGCTCGTACCGTTACCTTCTACGACAACGAATACGGCTTTACTGCTAACATGATTCGCACATTGCTTTACTTCGCTGAGATTGCTGAGTAAAATTAGCGAAACAAATAAAGCTAAATAAAGCTACAAACCCCTTGCGGTGACTCATCGCAGGGGGTTTTCGCAACGCATTGCACACGGGGGTAAAAATGGGCAAAAAACATGCTACAACAGGCAAAGCAACGCCAGCAATCTCACAGTTAGAGAACGCTGGAATCACATTCCGCGTTGTTGACTACGAGCACGATGCAGATCATATGGATGAAGGCTACGGCATGGAAGCAGCGCAAAAATTAGGCGTAAACGCAGAGCAAGTTTGCAAAACGCTTATGGTAGACACAGGCGAAAAGCGCGTAGTCGGCATTGTGCCAGTAAACGCTCGATTAAGCATGAAGGCGATTGCGAGCGCAGTAAATGCCAAAAAAGCCAGCATGACAAGCCCAGACGTAGCTCAACGAGAAAGTGGCTATGTTGTTGGCGGAATCAGCCCATTTGGTCAGCGCACTCATCACGAAACTGTGTTGGACGCTAGCGTTATGCACTTTGACGAGATTCTTGTTTCTGGAGGAAAACGCGGTCTTGACGTTGTTCTAAATCCAAACGATTTGGTTAGCTTGCTTAACGCGACTGTGGCAAATATTCTAGCTTAAAGCTAGCAAACGTCGTGGCAACGTGCGATAATCCGTAAGGTTGTTCATTTTAATCGTTAGGAGTTTATTATGGGTATGCGTGGACGCAAGCGCAAGGCTCGCCGCAAAAAGGCAGCAAATCACGGCAAAAGGCCAAATGCTTAATGCAAATGCTTAATGCAAATGCTTAATACGTTTGATTTGCGTATAAATTTGTAACTAAAAGCCCACGGATTTATTACCGTGGGTTTTTTGTTTACGTGATTTTTAATCAAACTACCAAACGACTCAAAACGCACGCAAGGGTCTTCGCTGCATTCTAGGATTATTGCATGGCAAAGAACATAGATGAGTTGCTAGAAGCACTAGAAAAAGCACCGCAGCAAGATAAAAACACAACATTGTGCAAATCAATGCTGCTTGGCTTCGACACAGAAACAACGGGCGCGATTATTGGCAGTGATTCAATATGCTCTGCAACGCTCGTTTTTAGAGACCCAGCGCGTGGGCGTAACAATGACGTTATTGCAACGTGGCTTGTAAACCCGCATAAGCAAATCAACCCTAAAGCAAGCGAAGTAAACGGCTTTACAAACGAGTTTTTGCAAGAAAACGGAGGCGAACCAACTCAAGAAATCGAATTACTTGGAAAAGCCATTAGCCTTGCACAAAGCAAGAATATTCCACTTCTTGCATACAATGCGCCTTTTGACGTTAAAATGCTAAATCATGATTTGCAAAGATGGAGTCTTGACTCTTTGCAAAATCGCCCAAAAAGCACAATTAATGGCGGCGAGATGCTTATTGTAGACCCGCTTGTTATAGATAGAGCCATTTCTAAGCGCACTGGCAAACGCACACTTACATACACAACGCAGTTTTACGGCGTGGAGCCAATTGGCAATTTTCACGATGCTACAGCAGATACAGTTGCTGCAGTTGATTTGATTGAGCCTATAAGCGAGTTGCACGAAAACGTTGCAAATCTTAAGTTATGCGAGATTATGACTTGGCAGCGAGACGCTTACGCAAAGTGGAAATTAAACTTTGATAGCTGGCTTAAGTCTAAAGGAAGACCAGCTAGCGAAGGAAACTGGCTGTGATTAATGGCGATTCTTGTGCAATTTGCGCGCGGAAAAATCGCAAGCAGCCGCACATCAAATAAGCACAACTAAAATAAAATAAAATCAACTAAAATAAAACGTAAATAATAAAAATAACACGGAAAACAACACGGAAAAGCGAAATGCCTTTACAAAAATTATCTCTAGACGAAGCATGCAATATTTTGTTGAAGCAAAATCTTTTGCGAGAAATAATACAAAATAAAAGCGCACAAAAACATGACGATTTAACGCACGAAAACGACCAAACTTGGTCAATCGATGCTAGCGATTTTAATGGCCACTCAAAGCCGTACAGCCATATAACGTACGATTCGCGCGATATTAAGCCAAACACATTGCTTTTTATTAAGGGCAATTTTAAGCCAGAATATCTTAAAGACGCAGATAAAAATGGCTTAAACGCATACGTTGCTCAGGATTGCTACGCGGAATACACTAATGCGGTTGGGTTGATTGTAACAGACGTTCGTAAAGCAATGAGTGTGCTTTCGGCTGCGTTCTTTAACAATCCGCAAGAAAAGCTTACGACTATTGGCATTACGGGAACAAAAGGCAAAACAACCACAGCATACTTTACTCATGCTATTTTGAACGCACATTCTAATGGCAAAGCGGCGCTATTCTCTTCGGTAGACAATTGTTTAGACGGTAAAACATATGTTGAGTCGGACTTGACTACGCCAGAAAGCCTAGACGCGTTTAGAATGATGAGCCAGGCTGTAGAAAATGGCATGAAATACCTTGTTATGGAGGTTTCGTCGCAAGCGTACAAAGTCAACCGCGTGTATGGATTGCACTTTAATGTTGCGGCATTTTTGAACATTAGCCCAGATCACATAAGCCCAATCGAACACCCGACTTTTGAAGATTATTTGTATTGCAAGCGTCAAATCGTAAAAAATACGGATGCACTTGTGCTTAATGCGGATTGCGCGCATGCGGATTTGCTTCTTCAAGACGCACAAAAAAATGGCGTAAAAGTCACGACTTTTTCCAGAATACACAAAGAAGAACTAGACGGAAATACTTGCAATTGCCCAGAATGCAGCGATTATTCCGATATTCATCCTTACGAAAACAGCGAAAAATACCCAGAGCTTGTTTTGCCAAGGTATGTAGCGATACCAGAGCCGCAAGGGTTGAAAGAATCGCAAGAATTACCAAGTTCGCAAGAGCATTGTATTGCGATTTTGGAAGGCGAAGCTAGCGAGTACGTAAATCAAGACATGCCTAATTACAGCGCTATAGACAAATTCAATCTAAAGATTGCTGGCGACTTTAACTACGAGAACGCATTGGCTGCGATTGCAATTGCACAAAACGCGCAACCAGATTTAATCAACAATGTTGAAGCTTTGCACGCGATTGAAAACGTTGAAATTCCAGGGCGCATGGAGATTTTTGAGGATCCAAAATCCAACACGATTGCAATCGTTGACTACGCGCATAATTACGTTTCTGTAAAAGCGCTACTGGACTTTGTTGAAGAAAGATACGCAAGCCAGAGTTTATACACTACTCTTGTTACGGGGTCTGCTGGAAACAAAGCTTACGACAGACGCAAAGAGATTGTTCAAGCTGCGCAAAATCGAATCGACGAGTTTGTGTTTACAATCGAAGACACAAACACCGAAGATCCAATGGATATTTGCAACGATATGCAATCTTGCATAACAATCCCAAGCGTTAAGTCGCAAATAATAATCGATAGAACGCAAGCGATTGAGCACAGCGTAAACGAAGCTAGAGAGCGCGGCGAGCACAGCAAACGCGATGAAGATAACGACTTATTAAGCGTAATCCTCATTATTGGAAAGGGCGACGAGCGCTGGATTAAGCACAACAACAAGCACGTTCCTTACGAAAGCGATTCGCTTGTTATTAAGCGCCTATTTAGCTAGTTTAGCTAAGCGCCTATTTAGCTAGCGGCTCTTTAGCTAGCAACTCTTTAGCTCAAGTCAATCCGTAGCTAAAGTCATTCCGCAAGATTTGGATGAACGTTAGCGCGTTGATCTTTTGGCTTCTTTAAGTCTGGATTAACGCGCTCAATCAGCATAGTGCGCGCATCTCCTGCTGTAACAAAGCTACCGCAAATCAGCACTCCGTGACCATACCCAACTCCAAGCTCATCGTCTTCGTCAACAAGATTCACTGCCGTTTGAATAGCGTCTGGAAGATCGTCAACGCGAATCACGCGATCTTTACCAAACACGCCAATCGCAATCTTCTCTAGGTCTTTAGGGTCCATCACGCGGTCGCGCCAAGAGTTACGCGTAACAATAATCTTAGTTAAAATCGGCTCAAGAACACCTAAATATTCTTCAACTTGTTTATCTGCCATCATTGCCACAACGCCAATAAGCTGCTCAAAATTATAGTTTTCTTCGATTGTTTTACGAAGAGACTCAGCAGCATTAACATTGTGGCCGCCGTCAATAATAATCGTTGGAGAAGTGCGAACTTGCTCAATTCGGCCAGGAACCTTAACTTGACTCAAAGCCTCGGCAACCAAATCGCCGTCTAAAGCGCCATTTACAGGCAGAACAACCTCCGCAGCAGCAAGCGCCGCCAAAGCATTATGCGACTGATGCACACCAAACTTATCTATTGGAACATCTTCATAAGTGCCATTTGGAGTTCGCAAAGTGGCAACTTGACCACCAACAGCTGGAGTGCGCGAAACAACCTCCAACTCGCCGCTTCCGTCACTAAAGTCGCGTAAAAGCTTGGCATTATTGCGATTTGCCACCTCTTGAATAATCGGCAAAACTTGCGATTCGTGTGGCTGCGGCCCCAAAATCACAGTGCAATTTGGCTTAATAATCCCAGCCTTTGTGCGCGCAATCTCTTCAACCGTGTTTCCAAGCCATTGCATGTGGTCCATGTCTACAGGGCCAATAATCGCAGCATCCGCGTTCATAACATTAGTGGCGTCCCATTCGCCGCCCATGCCAACTTCCATCACAGCAACATCTACAGGAGCGTCAGCAAAAGCCCAAATCGCCATAGCTGTAAGCACTTCAAAAAAGCTCATGCGCGGCTTGCCATCAGCATCCATGCGAGCGTCAACCATGTTTATAATGTCTTTCATTTGATCAAACACGTCAACAAACTGGTCATCGCTAATTTCTTGACCGTCAATCATAATTCGCTCATTTACGCGTTGCAAATGCGGCGAAGTGTAAAGACCCGTGCGCAAACCGTACGCGCGGCAAATCGCCTCCGCCATGCGCGCCGTGGAGCCTTTGCCATTGGTGCCAGTAATGTGAATCACGTGCATAGACTGCTCTGGATGCCCCAAAATATCAAGAATTAAGCGCATTCTATCTAAATCAAGATTTGTCTTGTTATGCTCTGGAGCGCGGCTCATAATATCTCGCTCAACGTCAACAATTCGCTCATTGGTGCGATTTGGATGTTCCATCGACATTTTGTGCTCCCCTATTTTTGATTTACGTTTTCGGATTTACGTTTCGCTCATTTTTCCAACTATCTAGATTAATAACTGTAGTGTTTTTGTACCTGATTTACGGCGTGTCGAGCAACAAAAAGCGGAAATAGAGTTTGCGTTGAATAATCGGTTTTATAGCGCGTTATAGATTTCTGCAATAATCAAAAACGTTACAAATCGCACAAAACTAGCGCATAAAGGCGTGTTAGTGGCGATTAAATGGTAAAGTACACGTTGGCGTTTCTGCCCAGGCTGCGTAGGTCGAGAAACGCTCAAAGAAATTACAATGCGCAGCAATCAATAGTTAGGAACACTAATGAGTGATATTCTAAACAACGAATCCGCAAACAATCAAAGCGAAGAAAACGCACAATACTCCGCACAATCCGAAACTCCAATAACCGATAAGGCTCGTGCAAACGCAAATCCTGCACCAACAACAATCGCAAGTCTTAAATGGCGCGTTGCAGATATATCGCTCGGCGCCGCTCTAGCCGCCTTGTTTGGCATAATCTACTGGGGCTTTACCATTGTGTTCTTCTCACAAATCTCCCCTATTTTGCGCACGGTTTTGCCTGGATTTGGCAGCATTTTGCACGGCGTTTGGTACATGTCTGGCCCGCTTGCACTCCTTTTAATCCGCAAGCCTGGTGCTGCGATTTACGTAAACGTTGTTGGCGCCGTGTTTGAGAACATTCTTGGCCAGCAATACTCTGCGTTTATGGTTCTTGCTTCCGCTGCTTTGCAAGCCGTGTTTAGCGAGCTTCCTTTTGCTATTGCTCGCTACAAAAAGTACAATCTTACTTTAAGCGTAATTTCTGGCACTCTCACTGCTCTGGAATATGGCATTTACTTAATGTTTGTGGTTTACCAGGGCAAGAGCGCAAACTATCTTACAATTCACATGATTTGCGAGCTTATAAGCGGCTTTGTGATTGCAGGAATTGTTCCTTGGATTCTATTCGTTGCAGTTCGTAAGACTGGAGCTTTAAGCAATTTTGCTTCTGGAAGAGACCAAGAAGTAGTAGCGTAGCTATTTGCTCTAAAGCTGCTTGCGACTTGTCTTGCGCGCACTCATGCGATTTTGCTCGCTAAACAATGCGCTAATCGTAGCGTGAATCGCAGCATGTTAAACAGCGTGTTAAACGTTTATGGGTGTGTGCTAATCTAGTCGTTGCTAACTTTGTTAGCGTGGGGCTTTAGCTCAGTCGGTTAGAGCAACGGACTCATAATCCGTCGGTCCAGGGTTCAAGCCCCTGAGGCCCCACTAAATAACTCAAAATGGCTTTATTTCAACGTTTTCAGCAAGTCACAAACAGTAACGACACACCAAACGACACACCTAGACTACTATGTTTAAGCATGTTTAAGCGATTAAACTGCTCTTAAAACCGCGTGTGACACGCCAAAAAGAACCTACTTCTATTATATCATTTTCACAAAAAGTTAAGAGTATAAAAAATTACCCCCCGCATGGAGCGAGGGGTAATTACTAATTTTCAACTTGTATTCTCAATTAGAGAATACTTTGAGCATATTGCGCGCCACTTATTTTCAGTAGTAGTGTCGTCCAGGATTTTGCCGCGGCCGTCCAGCTCTTAGAAGCCTTACAGCAGTATCAATGTCTGGCGCATCATCTGCTGCGCGCATAAACATTGCTTGAATCATCTGCTCGGATTCTTTGCCATCATAGTGCTTAGCCTTATTATCGTCCCAAACAAAATCAGCCATGAGCATACCTTTATATTCTTTACAGCCTACAGTCCTGCTTTAGAAAGATAGTCTGGGATTTCGCTCGGGTACTCTGGCCACGCTCCTGCTTGAGTGCAAACGTACGCAGCAGTGTTGATTGCAGCACGATGCGCGTCTTTAAGCGAATCGCCAGCTAAAATCCTTGCAGTAAACGTGCCAGAGAATGAGTCTCCAGCGCCAACAGTGTCGTTAACTTCCACATGAGGAGTTGGGTAGGTAGAGCTTTCGCCATTCTTAGTAAAGATTGCGCTAAAAGTAGATCCGCCAGTCAAAATCACGTAATCCAAACCGTAACGAGCCTGGAACCATTTGCAAGCCTCATTGTCGGAAGTTTCGCGAATATTGAACATATCTCTAAGAAGAAGCAGCTCAGAATCGTTAAGCTTAAAAACAGTTGCCTCTTTAAGAAGAGCGTCAATCAAATCCTTTGAATAATGATCGCTACGAATGTTTATGTCGAAGAACTTCATGGCGTTTGGCTTTGCATGCTTTAAAAGCTCCAAAACAGTATCGTGCGTTTCTTGCGATCTTAAGCTAAGAGTTCCAAAGCAAATCGCGTCTGCTTTGCTAACAAGATCCACAAGTTCGCGCGTATAAACAATATGATCCCACGCAATGTTTCGCACAATCGTGTACTCTGGAATACCATTTCTAAGCGAAACATCTACCGTACTAGTTGGCCAAGCATTGCGCTGAATAACGTGCTTAATCCCTGCTTTTTCAACTTCTTCAACAAGTTCATTGCCAAGAGAATCTTCTCCAACAGCACTAATAACGTAGCTTTCTGCACCATTGCATTGCGCGTGATACGCAAAATTCGCTGGAGCACCTCCAACTCGTTTTCCTTGGGGAAGCAAATCCCACAGTAGTTCTCCAAGTGAAAGAACGATTGGCTTAGTCATTGTATTCCTTTCGAGAGTATCGATGATTTTGCTGCGACTAGTTAATCAACATCTTTATTGCAACAAGTCACATAAATGCATAAAACACATAAATGTATAAAACGCATGAAACATATAAAGCTTATGCAGCACACAAGCCACATAAGCCGCAATAAAGTAATGTTGTTATAACAACTAAGTGCTATAACAACATTATTGCGTAAAGATTAGATAATTAATTTAGATGATCTTAGATGATTCTAAATAATCCTAGACAATCCGTTTAGATAGCAGCACACTATTTAGCAGCGCGCTGAGCCATCCAAGCTTCAACATCTTCGATTTGCTTAGGAATATCAATAGAAAGCCACTCAGGACCATTCTCCGTCATCAAAACATCGTCTTCAATGCGGATTCCAATTCCGCGCATTTCTGGCGGAAGCATAAGATCATTGGCAGCAAAGTACAAGCCAGGCTCGATTGTGAAAATCATTCCTGGAGTAATCTTTGCACCCTGATACGCCTCGTAGCGAGCTTGAGCGCAATCGTGAACATCTAGACCCAAGTGGTGAGCAACACCGCAAGCATGCCAACGGCGATGCTGCTGACCTTGCGGAGAAAGCGATTCTTCAACGCTAACCTTTAGAATACCCCACTCGTGCAAATGCTCCGCGAGCACGCGCATGCAAGCGTGGTGAATATCGCT
The DNA here is from genome assembly GCF_055700915.1 of Gardnerella sp. c10Ua_31. NCBI lineage: Bacteria > Bacillati > Actinomycetota > Actinomycetes > Bifidobacteriales > Bifidobacteriaceae > Gardnerella > Gardnerella sp. c10Ua_31. Next base: position 533,627 of record NZ_JANUYG010000001.1, read on the forward strand.
GTAAGTTGCGCCCGGCTTAGCTGCCTCAAAACCAGCTTGCTGTGCGTCTAGAACGCACTGGTAAAGCTTCTTTTGCAAATCCGTGAACTTGCCGTTTGTTGGGAAGGTTCGCGTAATATCTGCAGTGTAAAGGCTATTGACTTCTACGCCTGCGTCAATAAGCAAAAGTTCGCCGCTAGAAACCACGCCAGTGTTGCGCATCCAGTGCAAAATTGGAGCGTGCTTGCCAGAAGCAACAATTGTATCGTAGCCAACTTCGTTTCCAACTTCTCGAGCAACGGAGTTAAAAGCGCCTTCAATCATGCGTTCAGAATGCTCCTTGCCCAAAGCTTGAGGCAAACGCGTAAGCATGCGATCAAAGCCCAACTTTGTAGCAGCAACAGCTTTGCGCATTTCGCCAATCTCGTAAGCGTCTTTAAGCATTCGTGCCTCGGCAGCCACTTCGTGCAGCTTATCGTCTGCAGCAATGTTAGCATCTTCGTCGCTAAATCCACTCGCTTCTCTTAAAGCATCTACGCGCGCAGTTAAATCAGCATCCGACTCGCGCACAATTCGCACGCGCACGCTTTCTGCAGCGCTATTATCGTCGCTAACGTTTTTTGCAATCGCGTCGTCAAGCTCGGCAATATCGCGCGTTTCAATGCCAGTCATAGCCTTAAGCTCTTTAAGTCCTGCGCGAGGGCCAACCCAGTATTCGCCGTAGTGCGGATCTTTGTAGAATGCGGCAGTGCTATTGTCTGCGCGAGGAGCAACAAAAAGCTGCGGAATGTGAGTTTTGCCAGCAGCCTCCTCGCAACTGCCTGCTTGCACTGGCTCAAGTACAAGCACAGCGCCAGCCTCGTAATCCTGACCCAAGCCAGTGTAATATGCGAAAGTTGTGTCTGGCCTAAAAGCGTAGTCGCAATCGTTATTGCGCACTTTTGGCTGACCTGCTGGAACAACAAGGCGCTCACCTGGGAATCGCTTGCCAAGCGCTTCTAGACGCGCTGGTGTGTATTTCGACGATTCAAGCGGTTCGATTTGAGGCTCCTGGTTATCCCAGCCGCTAGTCATAAACTCTTTAAAGGAATCGCTGTTTGGTCGCAAAGATCGATTGTTTACGCGGTCTTGTGCTTTTTGCGTGCCATCCGCGTTTAGTTGCTCTCCATGTATTGTTGGTGTTGATTGATGCATATCTTCTGCCATCTTGCGACTCCTTGATTTTAATCTTAATCAACTTAATCTTAATCAACTTAGATTCAATCTACATTTCCCTATTTTCTTATTAGGAATGTACATTGAAAATTGCTATTTGATTGCAAAAAACTAGAGCGAAGCGTTGTAATGCTGCACTTTAAGCGTGCGTCGAGAAGAATCGAGCTTGCCGAGCACCATGCGACGCAAAGCAAGGTCGGCATCCTTGTGCTCATCAAGCCAGCTTTGCCCGCGCTCAACTAATTCGTCTACATCCGCATAATTTGGATACAAGCCTTCAATCAAAGTTTCCGCCATGTGGAATGTGCGATTCTTCCAAATCCACTCAACTTCCGCAAAGTAGCGCTCAACATAAGACTTAACCAAATCACCTTTAGCAGTGCTTGCAAATCCAGCAACAACAGCACCCATTTGCATATTAGTTAAATTGAGATTGCGCAAAGCCTGTTCAAAAGCCCAATCCTTAGCTTCTGCAGTTGAGCGAGCCGCACGAGCCTGATATGCGTATTCACGATTCTCGGTAGTATCGCGCTTAGCGAGTTCCGCATCAATTCCAGCTTCGTCCAAAGCATTCACACCTGCGAGCGCAATAAGAATGCTCCAACGCAAGTCGTTGTCGATTTCCAAGCCTTCTAAGCGCACAGAGCCGTCAAGCAATCCGTTAGCTACGCGCACAAACTCAGCATCTCCAACTTCGCCATATCCAAGATAAGCCTTGAGCAACTGGAATTGCTCGTCGGAGCCTGCAGAAGCTGCCAAAGCCAACTGCCAAAGTTCATGAGCTACATGCTTTGCAACTTGTGCTTGGCGCTCTGGAACAACGTAGTGGCTTGCAGTTACCTTTACTTGACCAAGAGCATAGCGGAAAGTCGTAGATTCGCGCTCGGTTGCCAAGGCCTTAAGGCTAAGTTCCACAAAGCGCTCTGCTGGGAATTCCGCATCTCGAGTCATATCCCACAATGCGAGCCAAATAAGAGAGCGCGTCAAAGAATCCTTAAAGCGGTAAAGATTTTCGGCAGCAAACTCAAGCGACTTTGCGTCAAAACGTAGCTTTGTGTAAGTCAAGTCGTCGTCGTTTACAAGAATAAGCGCAGGCCTTTGCAATCCGCGCGCCTCAACAACTTCCGTCACTTCGCCATCAACATCGAGTTCAATTCGCTTTGTGCGCTTAATTTCGCCAGTTGCTTCGTCTACATTGTAGAATCCAACAGCCAAGCGGTGTGCGCGAAGAACAGGATGCTCATCTGGCGCGCTCTGGCGCAAAAGCAAGGAAGCAATAGTGCCATCAGCTGCTTCTTCGACTTCGGTAGAAATCGTGTTAATTCCAGCTTTTTCAAGCCATTGCGCACTCCAAGCCTTAAGATCGCGTCCGCTTGTAAGCTCTAACTCATGCAACAAATCAGCCAAAGTTGCGTTGCTATAAGCGTGCTTGCTCAAATAGTTGTGGATTCCTTCAAAGAACTTTTCTCTGCCAACATACGCTACGAGTTGCTTTAATACAGAAGCACCCTTTGCGTAAGTGATGCCGTCGAAGTTTACGGAAGTGTCGTTCAAATCGTTGATTGGAGCCACGATTGGGTGCGTTGTTGGAAGCTGATCTTGATTAAGCGCCCAGCTTTTCTCGCCAGAATTAAAAGTGCTCCAAGCGTCATGCCATTCGGTTGCTTCAGCAGTTGCAAGCGTAGACGTAAACTCGGCAAAAGACTCGTTAAGCCACAAATCATTCCACCACTTCATAGTTACGTAGTCGCCGAACCACATGTGTGCAAGCTCGTGCAAAACTGTTACAACGCGGCGCTCAGCATAAGCGTCCGTAACTTTGGATTCAAACACGTACTGGTCTCGAATCGTAACCATACCAATGTTTTCCATAGCTCCAGCGTTGTATTCTGGCACATAAATCTGATCGTACTTTGCGTATGGGTATGGCACTCTCCAAGTCTTAGCATAGAAAGCAAAGCCCTTCTTTGTAATATCGAACAAGTAGTCAACGTCTTTTGCAAACGCGTCTTTAAGTGCTTGACGGCAGTACATTGCCATTGGAACTACGCGGCCGTCCTCATTGTTGTAAGACGTGTGCCATTGCGCGTAAGGACCTGCGCAAATCGCAGTTAAGTAGGAGCTCATTTTTGGAGTTGACTCAAACACCCAGCGCTTCATGCCTTCTACAGCGCCATTTTCCAAAGTGCCATCTTCCGTCTTGCGCCCTTCAATCGCAGTTTCGCTTTTAACTGGCATGTTGGAAGTAACAATCCAACTTTCTGGAGCATCCACACTAAAGTCAAAAACAGCCTTCAAATCTGGCTGGTCAAACACTGCATAAACGCGGCGAGCGTCTGGAACCTCAAATTGCGTGTAAAGGTAAACGTTGCCGTCGGAAGGATCAACGCTTCTGTGCAAGCCTTCGCCCGTGTTGGAATATTGGCAATTTGCTACAACTTCTACTGTGTTGTGCTCAGCCAAATTTGCAAGCTCGATGCGACTATCTGCAAAAACCTTAGAAACGTCAAGAGAAACGCCATTAAGCACAACGGATTCAACACTGTTTGCAATCAAATCGAGGAAGCTTGTTCCACCAACTTTTGCGCCAAACTCAATTTTTGTGTGCGACTTAAAATCGCGGCCACCCTTGCCTAAATCAAGTGCAACAGTGTAGTGAATTGGCATTTGGATAGCGCTAAAACGTTCCGCAGCTTCTACGCGAGTCAGATTTGCTCCTGGCATATTAACTTCCTTTTGTGTTTATTGTGTATTTACTTGTGTATTTATGGTGATTTTACTTTATTTATGATTTTTACGTGGCTCTTATCGCTTGACTAGTCCTTGACTAATCACTTGACTAATCCTTTTGCGCAAGATCCGCAACAACAGGCACAATCATTGGCTTTCTACGCAACGCGCGCGCAATCCAACTTCCAAGCGTTCTTCGCATAATCTGCTGAAGCTTGTGCGTGTCTTTCTCGCCGTGCATCATGGCATCTTGAAGCTGGAAAACAATCTGAGATCGAACCTTTTCAAAATCAGATTCGTCTTCTGCAACAGCATTCAAGTAAATCTTTGGACCTGCTACAACGTCTGCGCTATCTGTATTTACAACTACAAAACTAGACACAAAGCCTTCCGTACCAAGGATTCTGCGCTTTTCCAGCTCTTCGTCTGTAAGCTCTCCAACGGAATCGCCGTCAACGTACACGTATCCGCATGGAACAGAGCCAACAACAGCAGCATTTCCGTGGTACAAGTCCACAACATCGCCATCTTCTGCCAAAACAACATTCTTAGGGTCCACGCCCGTTTTAACAGCAATCAAACCGTTTGCAACAAGATGCCTGTGTTCTCCGTGGATTGGCATAGCGCACTTTGGCTTAACAATGTTGTACAAATAGAGCAACTCACCCTCGTTGCAATGACCAGATACGTGGATTGCAGCATTGTCTTTGTTGATTACGCGAGCGCCCATTTGCACAAGCTTGTTAATAACCTTATAAACTTCGTGCTCGTTTCCTGGAATTAGAGAGCTTGCAAGAATAACGGTATCGAACTCGTTAACTGTAATATCTTTGTGTATTCCGTCTGCGATTCGTCCAAGTGCTGCCATTGGCTCGCCTTGAGATCCTGTGCACATATAAACAAGCTTATCGTCTTGAATATCTTTTGCTTGCTTTAGATCTACAACAGTATTTTCTGGAATATGCAAGTAGCCAAGATCGGCCGCAATCGACATATTTCTAACCATTGATCGCCCAACAAACACCACTTTTCGACCATACTTGTGCGCAGCATCTACGACTTGCTGAACGCGGTGAACGTGGCTAGAGAAGCTTGCTACGATTATCTTGCGCGATGCGTTAGCAAACGCTTGATCCAAAGCCGGTCCAATAGTGGTTTCTGGCTTAACAAATCCTGGAATCTCAGCGTTTGTGGAATCAGCCATTAATAGGTCAATTCCTTGCTCGCCAAGCTTTCCGAATTCAACTAAATCAGTAAGCCTATGGTCTAGTGGAAGCTGATCTAACTTTATATCTCCAGTGTCTATAATCGTTCCCGCTGGCGTTTTTACGCATACAGCAAGAGCGTCTGGAATTGAATGCGTTACGCTAATAAACTCCAAATTGTATGGGCCAACTTTTAGCTTTGAGCGGCCTTCTACTTGAATTGTTTTTGGCTTAATCTTGTGTTCTTCGCACTTTGCTTCAACAAACGCAAGAGTGAGCTTAGACCCGATTAGCGGAATATCTGGGCGCATTTTAAGCAAATACGGCACGCCGCCAATGTGGTCTTCGTGGCCGTGAGTTAAAACTAGCGCGTCTACTTTATCTAGTCTGTTTTGAATGTAGTGGAAGTCTGGCAAAATCAGATCCACGCCTGGCTGCTCTTCTTCTGGGAAAAGCACTCCGCAATCTATAAGCAAAATATGGCCGTTATATTCAATAACGTTCATATTTCGGCCAATTTCACCCAATCCACCAAGCGGAACGATTCGCATTGACCCCTTGCGATACTTTGGAGGCGCAACAAGCGCGCCCTCTCGCTGATCATTTACCACTGGCGGAAGCGCATTGTAAGTGGCTTTAGAGCTTTTAGGAGACTTAAATCCTTTAGATGCCCTACTCACCTTATTCGATTCAGAGTCTTTAGTTTTTTTAGTTTTTGTATTTTTATTTGTAGTTTTATTTTCTTTTTTCACAGTTTTTGTTGACTTTTTATTGTTTATATCTGAGGATTGAGGAATTTTTACAGAGTCTACAATCTCTGCAAGAATCTCATCCGTCGATTGCATCGTTGTATCACTCATCTGCTCTATTGTAGCGTTAAGCCTCAACGGATTTACAAAACTGCGACTTCGCACGTCAACAAAAGCGGCAATCACAAAAATGCCGTAAAAAATAAAAGTCGAAAATATTAAGCTAAATCTAATGCTCTAGCAATCAAATACTCTAATGCACTCTAGTGCTTGCCGTATTTTTTCCAAATCTTAATTCCAATACCAACAAGAACAACCACGATTGCAAAAATCATGGAGCCAAGTATTGCAGAACCTGATTGAATGTTAGCAAATCCAGATGCCGAGCAAATAAGTGAACCAAACATTACGCACCTTCTAAAATTCTTGTTTCTCATTTTTATTAGAGAAAATCAATTATCTCTAATTCTACAATACTTTTCTTCAAAAGATAATCTCTATATACAATCGCAAAAAATCGTAAAAACAATCACATCGCAATAGACGCGACTAATCTGCGCGAAAACTTTTCCGCACTTTGTACCACATTTGACCCAAAACACGTACAAACACGGGAAAACAAAACAACATCGGCAAACTTTGACGCCATAATGTAGACTAGAAAGACACTCAAAAATCAATCATGCTAAACATGCTAAACATGCTAAGCGCGTACAAATTTAAGGGAAGTGAATATGTCATCGCAATCGGCGCAGCAAAAGTCTTCGCCTATGTCAAACTACGCAAAATTGTTCTCTTTTGAAGGAACACGAGCGTTTTGCATATCTGGAGCAATAGCAAGGCTGCCTATTTCGATGATGGGCTTAGGAATTGTTCTAGCCTTAAACCACATTTATAATAATTGGACAATTGCAGGCACTATGAGCGCCGCATACGTGCTATCGCAAGCAGCCGTAACGCCATTATATGCAAAGCTTTTTGATAGATTCGGCCAGCGAAAAGTGGGTGTAATCGCCCTAAGTGCGCAAGTTGTTTGCATGCTGTCGTTTGCAACCGCCGCACTTTTCCACATACCTTTGCCAATACTGTTTGCGCTTGCAATTTTAATGGGTGTTACACAATTTGCGTTCGGCGCGCTTGTTAGAACTCGCTGGGCATACACTCTTAAAAGTCAAACTGACGACACGCTGCTAAACGTTGCATACGCGCTGGAATCTGGAATCGACGAGATTGTGTTTATATTCGGACCAATTCTTGCAGCGTGGCTTGCCACTAGCGTTCACCCTGTATCTCAGCTTTTTGTGCCAGTTTTGGCAAGCGGACTAGGCGGAGCATGGTTCTTGTCACTTAAAAACACGCAACCTGCGGTTGTTAAAATTGTGCAAGTAGAAAGCGCACCCGCAAATGATGAAGATGTGCGAGCTGCGCTGGAAAATGGCCCTTACCGTACATCGGAAGACTCGGCGGAAGACTCGTCAAAAAATGGCAAGAAACTAATCGCAAAAAATCTTAGAGATAGGCTTTCACTAAAACAGCTGAGGAACACAAATCGCAAAAACAAGTCAAAAAACGTGCTTCTATACCGCGGAATTATACCGCTTGTTGTTATGTTCCTTGTTTTTAACATGAGTTTTAGCGCCTTTGACGTATCTGTTACAGCAGCAATGCGCGCACAAGGATTAGACAAACTGATCGGCTTGCAACTTGCGCTGTTTGCATGCGGGTCTTTAGTTGGAGCCGTTATTTTTGGCTCGCATAAATTCCGCGGTTCTAATTGGTCTCATCTAATCGTGTTTCTAAGCCTGCTTACCATTGGCTTTATTCTTATGAACATTAACATAGATAGACTTGTGCTTCTAAGCATTTTTGAGCTTTTAAGTGGATTATGCGTTTCGCCGATTTTTGCAACTGGAAACCTTATTGTTAAAGACACGATTCCAGAGCATTCGCTTACCGAAGGATTATCTTGGCTGCCAACAGCATCGGCTACTGGCGCTTCGCTTGGATCCATGGTTGCAGGCTTTGCGATTGACGCGTGGAGTTCGCACGGCGGAATGATGGTTCCGTGGATTTCTACGCTTGTTGCGATTCCAATCGCGTCAATTGGGTGGATTATTGTAACGCGCAAGCGCAGCTAATACGCGCAAGCATTCTTCCGTATTTTGTACGCGCGACGACCTGCCTGAGCACTTAGAGCGTAGCGTGCGAGGGCAATTCGGAGCGCTGAGCCGCTCAAGGCAGAAGCATTGCTTCTGCGCGGCGAAGACGTTCGCGCGCTTAGACCGCGCGAACGATTGGCCAAATTTGGTACAAAAAGCGGAGTTAATCAACGCGATTGATGCGTGCGTCTGGTGCGGTTTACAAACGGCTCGCCCGAGTATATGTACAAGTCCTCAACAAGGTCTTTTACGCGATCCGCATACTTTTCGTGATCTTTTTTAGCCCACGTAGCATCTCGCCTAAGCCCGTGATAATCGTAAAAACTAACATCGCAAGCCGTGTCTGTGTGCAAAAAGTAGCGGTTCACTCCGCGGCTGCGCAAATGTTGCATTGTGCGCTTCCACAATCCGCCGCCGACTCCGTGCCCGCGAGCGTCTGGAGAAACAATAAAAAGCTCCAACTCTGCCTGAGTCAAGTCGTTTATATGGCTCATCGCCTCCAACTTGCGCTCAATCTGACCCATTGAAATCGCAGAATCCAGCGCTTTTACGTGCAAAGAATCGTCTTTGCTAGACATCTTTGCTTCTTGCTCTTCTAGCATCTTCTGAACTTGCTTAAACAGCACTTTATCTCCGTACACGCGCGCAAGAAGCAGCCCCATAAATTTGCCGTTTATTGTTGCAACAGTTCCGTAAGTAGAAGGCTCCAAATAGTGCAGCACGAATCGCCTAGAAAGATTGCGCGAAGCGTCTGCTCCAACAGCATTCGCAATCCCCCATGTGCGCTCGTATTCTTCTACGATTGCGTCAATGTCGTTAATTTTAACTGGACGAAACTCAACCGTCATTTTGTCCTTCTTTTACTTTTACTAACTTTACTTTTACTAACTTAAATCGGCTTATGCTCTACTTTTAGATTACCAAATACGTTGATTCTAAAAAGATGCCTCGCTCAAAATCTCGTCACGAGTTTTGCACAGCGCGTGAATCTCGCGATTTTCCGCACGCGCCTCGCTAACGTAGTAAAGAGTGGCGTCAATGCAGCTTAAATCAACGTTTGTAGCGCGCGCAAGCAGTAGCCTATACCAGTCAAGCTGCTCAAGTTTTAGGCGAATATCTTCCGCACTTTTTGGCCGCTTACCCGTCTTCCAATCAACGATTGTGTAGAGTTTTGATTCGTCGTTAGCGTCTAATCCTCCTGCAAAAACAGCATCCAAAGTGCCGTTGATGATTCTATTTGCAAACTCCGTATTATCGACTTGCATTAAAATCGGCATTTCTGCAGCAAGCGGCACTCGTTTTGCCCAACGCGATTCTATAAGCCGTTGCTTCCATTGATTTAGTGCGCAACTTTGAGAATCCGAATCCTTGCGATTCTGATTAAACTCGTAAAGCAAATCTTTGCGATCTTGAGGAATAAATTGCTCATCCAGCAAAGTGCCATTTTTTACAATAGTACGCCACTTAGCGCACTCGGATGCACTAGAAGACACTGCCGAATCCACAAATTGCTGCGCCCACGCGTGGAATTTTGTACCGAGATTTGCATCCATCGACGAAACGGACGGAATTGGGCGAATGCAAGCCAATAGATTGTTGTAAACTCGATCGTTTGCGCGCGCGCTAGCGTTTGCGTTTGCGTTTACATCAGGCGCAACTTTGCTTATTTTTTGCAAAGACGTTACGTTAAGCCTAGATCCGTTGGAAATCTTTTCCACCTTTTTTGCTAAGTCTTCTAGAGAATAATCGCCAGCGTTTTGCGATGTTAAATCGGCGTCTTGAACAAACGCTTTTGCGCGGTAATAAAGCGATTTTTGATGTGATATTAAGGAAGATTCGCCATCGGCATTGCCACTAAAATCACCATTAAAATCTTCACTTTTAACATCTTCACCCTTAACAAGCTTTGCAGATTCTTGAAGCGCATTTTCTACATCTTCACTCAAAGCACAAGGCCATTCAAGCACGCTTTCTTTAGCACGCGAATCGCTTTGAACTTTAATTTTTCCAAACTCTTTAGAAAGCTCACCTGCAAAATCGCCTGCAATAAAGCCAAAAACGTCTTCGCCGGAATCGCCAGAATCCGCAGAATTACTAGGATTCGCAGCATCACCAGAGACAGAATCGCCAGAATTTTCCGCCTCGCATTTTTTAACTTCAATCACACCATTAAGCGACTTTATAGCTTCCATCGACTCCTTAAGAAACACCGAAGCTGCACGCTTACGCCCATTTTCTTCCGAATCTCCCGAATTTGCTGAACCAGTTAAAAGCGCTGCAAACTTTGCGCGCGTAAGAGCAACGTACATAAGGTGGCGCTCGTCCATGTGAAGCTGGATTCCGCGCTCCTCACTTTGCGTAAATGGCATAAAATCAACGCTTTGCTGGGATTTATACGCATTATACACACGGCGAGTTTCTTCGCTCAAAAAATCGCCAGAATCCGCAGAACCACAATCCTCAGAGCCAGCATCCACCTCTTGAACAGCAGCCGCAAAATCACACAAAGCTTTGATTCTATCTGGTTTAATCTCGTCAAAAATCTTTTGCACACTATCTAAACTTTGCATGGATTTTTGCGGATGCATTGCCTCGGCACGCGTTACTGTATGCGGAAAATGCGGCAAAATATTGGCATCCACGCGCAACGCAGAAGGCACGCTTGCAGCAAACTCAATCGGTATGCGAGCGCTGGCTTGCCCATTATCATCAACTTTTAGCGAATCGCCTTGATTGCTTGGAAAAGCGCCCTCGTTTAGCCCAACTACAGCAACTGCTGGCCATTGCAAACCCTTTGATTGGTGAACTGTCATTAAAACAACTTGCGCACTATTTTGCTCTGTTCCAGAAGCTTGCAAATCAAGCGTTTTTGCTGAGTCAATCCAATTGATTAGTCCGCGCAAACTAACATCTTGCCACTCGCCCATCTCTTGCACATACGTTTCTACAATCGCGTTTAGCGAATCTAGAACATTGTGCATGTCGTTAAGCATTGTTTGATTGCTAAAATCCTTGTATTTTAAGGCCGCTCCAACAGCGCTATCAATATCTACGTTAAGCGCTTCAACAGCCGATTGCATAACGCTTGTTAGAGAATTTCTTTGCACGCGATCAACTTTATTTAGGATTTTACTAAGTCGACTTACTGCAGCAAATGCATGTGCGCTCAGCTTTTCTCGCATTTGGCTAACCCAATAATCGCCAGCAACCGCAGACTTACCAGAATCGCCAGAATCCCCACTCGCCCCAAAATCGCCAAAATCGCGCATAATCAAATCCGCTAAATACACTCCGCCATAAATATTTATGACTTGCGCCGATATTTCCCCACTATTCGCCTTATTTCTAAGATTGCGAACGGCAGAATCCCACTGGCTTCTAGGCAATCCATCCTCAACAAGCCCAGCCGATGCATACACGTTGTAAAGATATTCCGTATTCGCACTATTTGCGATTGATGCCAACACACCCAAATCCGCGGTAGATAGCGCAAAACGAGGAGTGGCAAGAAGACGCATAAGCGAATTGGAGTCGCTATGGTCTTGAATCACTCTTAGCAAACTCAAAACATCTTTAACAGCAGGCTTTTCAATAAGCGAAGAGTAGCCAACTATGCTCGTGCGAATACCAGCATCCTCCAGCTTTTGAGCATATTGCGGCATTTTTGCTTTACTTCTAAAAAGAATCGCAAGTTGTGGTTCCAGTGGATTTTCGCCATATTTTTCAACGATTTTCTTAGCGAATTGCACAACTGCATCAATTTCTTCGCCTTGATTTGGCATAAACAACGCGCAAACAGTTCCATTTGGCGCATCATCTTTTGGCTTTAAAGTTTCCACTTGCACTTCGCGATCGTCAATGCTGCTAAATCTACGACTTGCGTTTTGCGTTGAATTATCGCCATTTTCCGCGCGCATCGGCTCGGTTAGCGCGTTTGCAACTTTTAGTATAAACAGCGAATTTCTGCGCGTAACAGTTAGCGAATACTTGTTTTGCGCGCTTATGTTAAAGTCTTGTTCAAACTTGCAAAAAGCTCCAGTCGAAGCACCTCTAAACGAATAGATTGCTTGGAACGGGTCACCTACTGCCATAACATGCGTGCGATTCCCTTCTGCAGCAGCATTACCATAAAACAGCGTATTTATAAGCATTGCTTGCGTTGTAGAAGTATCTTGATACTCGTCTAAAAGAACTTGCGAATATTGATTCCTGTATTGCGCGCAAATCGAAGGAAAATGCGTAACCAAATAATAAGCTGCAATCGTAAAATCGCTAAATTGCGCCATGTTTACGCGCTTTTTTTCGGCGTCAAATTGTAAAACAAGATCTAGCAAAATGTCTCGTTTTAGGCAAGCGTTGTATAGATTTATGCAAAATTGCAAGCACGAATCATTCCAATATTTTTCGTAATTTTTGCACGCATTCTTAAATTTTTCCGCAGACGCTTTCTCCACGTCTTGCTCACTCATTCCAGCTGTTTTTTTGACTTTTTTGTATTTTGGAATCGCTGGAGCTTTTGCGCTTAGCGGCGATTCTACTTTTCTATCTGCAATAACATTTTTTAAGTGTTTTGCAAACTCATTATTCCACTCGCGTATTTTTTGAACAGCTTGAGACACGCTTGAGCACGTTTCGCCTATACTATCTACTCCAATCATCGAGCACGATATTTCGGCACAAAGATTAATAACATCAGCACACAAAGTGTCAAAATTATATAGCTTACTTAAATTTTTAGCGTTATTTTGTGGATTATCTAAATATTTTCCGATTATACTTTTTATGATTTCCATCGCGCCAGCGTCGCTTAATGGCATTGTGTTTTGATTAAAGCCAACCAAAAGGCCGTATCTTCTTACGATTGATTGAAAGAACGCGTCATACGTCATAACTTCTGGCTTTAAGAATGACTTTGCTCCGCTTGCACTAACCTCCGCCGAAACGCGACTTAGCAATTCTGCAGCAGCTTTGTTTGTAAACGTTAAACCCAATATAGACTCTGGCGGAACTTTGCTTTTAATTAAATGTATTACGCGACGAGTCATGGTGTACGTTTTGCCGCTTCCAGCTCCAGCAACTATTAGCACGTCTTGATTAATCGGCGCTTCTATAACGTTTTTTTGCTCTAAGCTTGGACCACTATTATGTGTGGACTTTATGGCGCTAACGTTGTTATTGCTCATTTTTACCTTCAATCACTTCGTAAACAGTGTCCACTTTTTCCGCACACGCAGGGCAAACGTCTAAACATCTACAATAATTTTTATGATCCGCTTTTGGCTCTACAGCAAAACTCGTTGATTTAACAGCAGCAGCGGCAAAAAATACGCGAGATATCATCATAAGCGACCATTTTGCGCGCATTGGCAAGCCTACAAAATCCGCCCACGCACTTTGACTTACGCCTTGCGCAGGATTTTGAGCATCAATATTTGGAAGATCGTAAAGGCGATTATTGTTAGAATATCTGTAACGACTTATGATTTCACTAGCGCTTAACGAGCCATCCTCATCAAACAGCGAAGGCTGACAAATGTTCTCTGCAACGCCATTATCTTGCGCAGGAGAATCCTTGTACACAACGTGGAACAGCGCACTTCGCGCGATTTTTGTGTGCTTAAGCTTTAGCAATTGCTCATAGTCTTTATTGTTTTCGGAGCAAAAAACAATTCCCAGTTGATAGCAAATAAGCTGCAAATCATTAAAAACTTGCTGTGTTTTAGGAACTTTTCCTGTTTTATAGTCGATTAGGCGAATTTGTTGCGTGTTGTCGTTTAACTTTCTAAGTTCCATGCGGTCGATTCGCCCCTGGATTCTAACGCGCAAATCGCATGAGCCGCCATTAGGCCATCCGCCTACCAAAAATCCCATTATTGAATAAAGATCTTCCAAGCTTATTTGCGATTTAGCAGCAAGATTGTACGCGTTTAGAATATCGTCAAAGCCAAAAGTGGCGTTTATTTTGCACTCGCAATAAGCTTCCTCGAGACTACCCAAAGGAACATCTGCAATAGTCGGCTTTGCTGTTTTTGACTTTTCTGGAGCAGGCAGAATCTTTGTTACAACACCATCTTCGTCTTTTTGCGCAAGAATCGGGTAATTCTGCCCGTTTAGCGAGCCTACAAAATATTGAGCAATCGTGTAAAGCGCGCGGCGAACATTCAAATCGTTTTTTATAAAACGGTAGCGGTCTTTTACATTAGAAATACTAGAATCACTTGGGCAAATCGAATAATAATGCTCAATCATCTTATTCGCAACATCTTCAATCGCCTTTTTTTGCAAAGCACTAAACGATTCAAACGAAAAATCAAAGTCCGAAAATTCCTGCGCGCGAGCGCCAACAAACCCACTAACAAAAGCTTGAAGCTGTGGGTAGTTTTTGCGCAAATAATCGTTGTCTAAATGCTCATCTTGACTTGCCCACCTTGCAGTTTCGTGAATAAGCGTGCCGAATTGCGCTGCCGTACTTCCTACAGTCGGGCCAGCAAATTTACTCTCCAAAAGGCAACAAACTGGGCAAGACCAAAGTTTATCTACCATTGAAGGAGATAGAGTTACAAGATTTTTATTAGTGGAGATTTTTTCTTGTGACTTTTCTTGTGACTTTAGTGGCGATTCTTCTTGCGATTCAGCGGTTGCTTGCGATTCTTCGGTTGCTTGCGATTCTGGCTTCGCAGAACCAATCGCAGAATCGTAATTTTTACGCATAAAATCCCAATTATCTGGATTTGCTGCATCAACTCCGTTGTTTTTGAGCAGATTTAACGCATCTAACGCATCTTGAATCGTAGAATTTTTTGCCATTTTATGGCCATCATTAGAGCCACACTCCTCTTTAGCAAGCGTGATTCTAGACGCACAAACAAGACCTCTTGCATCGGCATCAACCGCCGCAAAATCGCCACAAAAATCTGTGTAATCGCAGCTTCCGTCTTGATTTCTCCAATAAATCTCTGGCAAATAGTAGTACAAAAAGTCCGAAGGAACGCAATCATCACTATTAACCGCACTTATGCAAAGATGCTTGCGAGCGCGCGTAATTGCCATTAGCAAGCTGCGCTGTTCGCCAGTAAAAATCGCTTGCTTATCACTTACGCAAATGCCATTAGGATTTTTAGAATACGCGTCAAAAAAGTACGTTATATCTCCACTTTCTCCACTTAAAATCCTGCTATTTAGCACAATATCAACAAGCGTTTCCGAAGCAAACATAGTGCTTCTAGCGGCAGTATTCGGCCAAACTCGCTGCTGAACCGCAGGAATCCACACGTAATCCCACGTTCTTCCAACCGAGCCAGAAGGCGTTGTAAGAGTCACAGCGTCTGGAAGAGGCGCCACGCTTGCAAGCGAATCCGCTTCGATTTCCATTTGGCGAACTTGATCAATAAACTCCACGATTGTTGGAGCAGCCGAGACTCCATTAGGCGTCTGCTGGCCTTGTGAGACTGTATACGAGAACGAATCCGCGTACTCAAAAAGACGCATTGCAGCATCTAGCCTATCGTTTGCCGCGCGGCCTTCATCACTATTACTAAGCGCTTGAATTTGCCACTTTTTAGCGCAATTGCAAAGATTCCAAGCCTTGCTTAAAACGTAGCTAACTTGATTTTCTCCGCTGTTTTTAACTTTTTCAAGGTTATTTTTTAGATTTTTAGAAAGTCTTAGAACAATATTAAACACGCGCATCAACGCACGCATATGAACACTGTTTGGGCGCATTTTTTGCAAAACAGAAAAGATTTCTGTAGATTTTACGCCTTGATTCTCTTCGTTTTCTGAATCACCTAAATCGCCAGAATCCGCAGAGCAGCCGTCAATAAGCGCCTTAAGAATCAAAAGATAACACGACTCAATGCTAAATTGCGTGCTATTTGCGTTTGGTTGCGCGCTAAAAACGCGATTGTCAACCGTAACGCTTGCGCTTTCAATCGCAGATGGCTCGTTTGCGCCTAAAAGGCGATTGCTAAGCGCTTTCCATTGCTCTATAAGACCGTGTAATGGCGAATTTTCTCCGCTTGCATTTGCACCGTTCGCCTTTGCACCGTTCGCCTTTGCACCACTTGCATTTGCGCCTGAAATCACTTCGCTAAGTGAACAAATTGAGCGCATAAGAGAATCAACAGCCGCCAAATCCGCGCAATTGTAATCGCCAGAATCCACAAGCGGACTTTCCAAAACGGTCTTTATTCTAGAGCGAACAAAATGTGCAATCGAATAAAGCGTGTAATTACCCGAATGCACGCTTTTTGCTAAATCATCAACACTTTTTTGACTAAATTGCGCTAACTCAATAATCGCAAAAAGCGCTTTAATAAACGGCTCGTCTCTAAGCGCGCGCGTGACGCTCGAGTAGCGCACAGGAACACCGTCTTTTCTAAGACGCTCGCCAAACGCGCGAACTGTTGCATTATCGTGCGCAATTAAAGCCATGTTTTTCCAAGGAATCTTATTGTCTAAATGAGCGCGCTTTATTTGCCAAATAACGCAATCCATCTCTTGGCTAGGAGTTCTGTACAAATCGCCAGAAACCGAAGAATTTTCTGTTTTTTGCGAATTTAATTCGATTTTTTCTATAGGAAAAGCACCTTGGATATTGGCCATTTTCCAAGCCCTGCGGGCGATAGGCGTTTGCGTTGGCATAAGCGAAGCAATCGAAAGCGAAACGCGTGCAGAAAAAAGATTTAGCGAAATTGAGCGATTGGAATGGTTTATAAAATCAGGTAGATTATGCGATTCTTGGCGCTTTACATCTTGCGATATCTGTTTTGCAAAATCTTCGCCAAATCCTTCGACTTTATAATCGCAAATTTTAGAAACAGCAGCTTGCATAACGCCATTTTGCGCTGATTCAACAACGTAATCGGGGTACGATCCACGGAAGGATTGCACGGATTCGTCGGGATTTGCCGTTAAAACAATTCTCACGCCCAAGCGCGCTAGCGACTCAAGAAAAGCCAAGCCAGCAAGCGTTACGTCGTGAAAATCGTCAACAACTAACATGCGCGGAAGGAAGAGTTTAAGAGCGTAAAACTCAAGGGAAGAATCGCAAGAATCGCAAGCCGCCGAAGATTCATTAGCACTATCGCAATGTAAATTATTAAAAATATCGTTCAAAATTTGAACGCCACTTGCCAAAAGCCTAGAAGAATCAAGCCTAAAAGCGTTTGGATACTTCTTGCGCACACAATCCGCATACTCGCTTCTAAGAGCAAAAGCCAAATTCCATTGAGTTCTAATGCGGCTAACAATAATAGACGATACAAAATCCGAGTTAACACTAAGATGCGAGTCCAAACTGTTCAACATATTTTTTTCCGCAAAATCGCTTACAATGCCCATCTCGTCTAAGCGCGCGAGCATATCTCGAAGTTGGTGAATAAAAGCGCTATTTACAGAGATGTTAGAGATGTAATTAGAATCTAGCGAATCAGGTGAATCGAGCGAATCATCGCTATTTTGCGCGTTTTGTAATTTAGAAATTGTGTAAATCCAAGAATTTTTAGAAGAATCACTAGAAGAAGAATCTTTAGACGAAGAATTCTTAGAATAGTCGCTAGCAAAATACTCGCTAAAAAGAGCGCAAACTTTGCAATTGCCACTATCGCCTTGCAAAACGTGATTAACGTGTACGCACACAACTTCGCGAAGAAGCACGTCTTGCTCGGCGCCATTAAGCAACTTAGGCGCAGGCATGCCAAAAAGCTTATTTCGCGCGGAAATCAAACTAAACGCAAGTGCGGAAAGCGTGCCAACTGGTCGCGATTGGTGCGAAACACCCAAGTTTTGAATTACGTAATCCGACATTCGTGCAGATGTGGAGCGATTTTGAGCAGCAGCAACAGCGATATCACTACGAATAGCATTTTTTAGCAAAAGCTGCGCAGCGCGATTATTGAGCAAGCAAGGCGAATCAGATGCCGCGCTCCAATCAAAACGCAAACCCAAAAGCAACGAGTTAAGCGCAAAGCTTGACTTGCCAGCGTTTGGTGCTCCAAAAACAAGCAAAACATTGGTGTTGCGTCCATGCGCGTTTTTAAGAGTGCCATTTAACAACGATTGAACAGCATCCAGCGCAGAATCTTCCGTACACATAAACACAATTCTACCAACTGACGCGAGCTATTCCCGCGTTTGTTTACGTTTTGGCCAATTTTGGGAACAAACACGGGCGCGACGACCTGCCTTCGCGTTCAAAGCGTAACGCGCGAGCGCAGATAATCCGCGCGAGCGTTTTTAATCGCAAGAAATGCTATTCCAATGCCAATAAAAATCAGCGTAAAAATCACAAGCAAATAAACAACACCCACTCCAAGCGTTGTGGAATTAAACGTGTTTGGCGCAAAACCAAACCACCCAGCAGGCGCTTTGTAGTTCAAAAAGTTGTACGGCGCTGCCATAGCATGCTCTCCCCAACGCACGCCAGCAAACTCGCTTAGAGCAACAGCGTACGCAACGTAAGTGAGCGGCGGAATCGTAGCAAAATAAACGTGCGCGCGGCTGGACTTGTACTTGTAATCAAAAAGAATAAAGTCAAAAATCGCAAGCAACGGCGTTATAAAATGCACGCATAAGCTTGAGCACCCATTGTTCATATACGCGCCAACAAATCCGAGCTTGTTTGTAGGAGCCAAAAAGCACAGGTATAGCGTAAAAGTGACAGCGATTGAAATCGTCATCATAAATTTAAAAATGTACCATGCGTTTGGTTTTGAATCTACCCAGCCGCCAGTGCGCTCAGCCTGCACACCCTGCTCATCGCTTTTAGACTTAAGAGCACTTCGCGTGTCTAGAATCAGCGAGCCAAAAAGCGCAAAGCAAATCATCAAGTTAGAAAGATTCGTAAAATACGTTAGTGCCATTGAATCCCAAGACATTGCCATTCCGTAAATGGACGAAACTATTGCAATAACTCGAATTATGGTTCTTGTAACGTAATCTTTGCGCGTTAGGACTAGTGTTTCGCTCATTTTAAGCTCGCTTTCAAATAAGTTTTAATTCTTATTTATGTTCTTCGATTATTTATGTTTTTCGATTTTTCACATAAACACATTTCGTTTTACATAAATAAGATTTACTATACTTGACTCCGATCTATAAATAGCAAAACTTGCAAAATTTAATGGCGATTTTTGTAGATAATGCCAAACAATCTGCAGCAACGTGCGCGACGACCTACCTTTTCGCTTAAAGCGTAGCGCGAGAAGGCAGGTCGGAGCGCACGGCTATTAGCAGCCGCTCGGCTGATTTGGCACATAAAGTCCACTGGACTTTATGCCTGAGCCAAATCACGCTTTGAAGGAGCTTGAAACGCGTTATGCAATTTCAAGCTCAGTCAAAGCGAACAAAAAAGCCGCTGCAAGATGCGTAAAACAACTTGCAACGGCTAGTCGAAGTGGACTTACTTAATTAAGCAATCACCCAATTAAGCAATCACCCAATTAAGCAATCACATGATTACTCAATGTCATCATCGTAATCACTCTGACCACCTTGATCGTCAAGGTAATCATCTGGATTAAAATCATCACCGAGCTTCATGTCTCCAAAATCAATGTTAGAGAAGTCAACATCCGCCATGTCGCTTTCACCAAAGTTTGATGGAGTGCTATTTTCAGCAGTCACAGCAAGATTTGGATACATAGCGTCACGAACTTCTGGATCCGCAGACACATCCGCATTACGGTAGCGCGCCAAACCAGTACCAGCTGGAATGAGCTTACCAATAATCACGTTCTCCTTTAGACCCTTAAGATCATCTTCCTTCTGACTCAAAGCAGCCTCAGTAAGCACGCGTGTAGTCTCCTGGAAGGATGCGGCAGAAAGCCAAGAATCCGTAGCCAAAGAAGCCTTGGTAATACCCATAAGCTCTGGTCGGCCAGCAGCAGGCTTACCGCCATTCTTAACGGCAGCAAGATTTGCCTCGCGGAACTTTGCCTGATCCACAAGCTCACCTGGAAGAAGCTCAGTGTCTCCAGAATCAATCACCGTAATACGGCGAAGCATCTGGTGAACAATAACCTCAATGTGCTTATCGTGAATATCAACGCCCTGAGAACGGTAAACGTTGTGAACTTCTTCCACAATATTCACCTGAGCAGCGCGCGGACCAAGGATTCGCAAAATCTTCTTAGGATCCACAGAACCCTCAATAAGCTGCGTGCCAACCTCAACGTGGTCGCCATCCTTAACAAGCATTGGAGCGCGGCGAGTTACTGGGTAAACGATTGGCTCAACGGTTGTATCGTCTGGAGTCAAAGTGACTTGACGGCCGTGATCCGTATCTTCTACCTTTACAACGCCTGGGAACTCTGCGATTGGAGCCTCACCCTTAGGAGTACGAGCCTCGAAAAGCTCGGTAACACGAGGAAGACCCTGCGTAATATCGCTTGCCGAAGCAACGCCACCAGAGTGGAAGGAACGAAGCGTAAGCTGCGTACCAGGCTCACCAATGGACTGTGCTGCAACAATACCAACAGCCTCACCAACGTCCACAAGTCGGCTTGTAGCCAAAGACCAGCCGTAGCACTTTGCGCAAACGCCGCGCTTAGACTCGCAAGTAAGCACAGAGCGAGCCTTAACCTCTTCAACGCCGTGCGCAACCAAACTGCGCAAAACGTCCATAGAAAGCGCGTCTCCACACTTTGCCAAAACTGTTGTACCGTCTGCAGGATCGAGCACGTCTGCAGCAAGCAAGCGAGAGTATGGGCCACCATCAGCAGCCTTAACAAGCGTCAAATTGCCGTTTTCGTCGCGGTCCGCAATCTTCATCATAAGGCCACGTTTCGTGCCGCAATCTTCTTCGCGAACAATAACTTCCTGCGAAACGTCCACAAGACGACGAGTCAAATAACCAGATTCTGCTGTACGAAGTGCGGTATCTGCCAAGCCCTTACGAGCACCGTGCTGAGAGATGAAGTACTCCAACACGGAAAGGCCATCGCGGTAGTTTGACTTAACAGGACGAGGAATAATCTCACCCTTAGGATTTGCCACCAAGCCTCGCATACCAGCAATCTGACGAATCTGCATCCAGTTACCACGCGCGCCAGACTGAACCATAATGTTCACGTTGTTGTCGTCGTGGAAGTTCTCGCGCATTGCGTCTGCAACCTTATCTGTGCATTCTGTCCACAAGTTAATCAACTCTTGACGACGCTCTTCGTCTGTAAGAAGACCCATATCGTACTGGGAGTTGATCTTTGCAGCCTGATCCTCGTAATCTTGCGCAATCTGCTCGCGATTTGGAGGAAGCACAATATCCGAGAATGCCATTGTAACGCCAGACCAAGGTGCGCGCGTAAAGCCAAGATCCTTCAAAGCATCAAGGCTTGCCGCCACTTGCGCGGTGGAATAACGCGTAGCAATGTCGTCAACAATCTTAGAAAGAACACCCTTTGGAACCTGCTGGTTTACAAACGGATAGTCCTCTGGAAGAGTGCTATTAAACAGCACGCGACCGCAAGACGTTGCAAACAGAACAGTTCCATCCTTAAAGCGCTCTTCGTGAACAACATCTGGGCTGCCTGGCTCTGGGTCTACAACCTTAAGCTCGGAAGGCTCCCAATCCTTTGGCAAAACAAAGTCTGCAGGAACGCGAATTAACACCTTAGCTTGCATGTCAATCTCGTGCTTGTCTAGCGCCATTTGAGCTTCTGCAAGCGAGGAGAAGATTCGGCCTTGACCCTTTGCACCGTCGATTACGGTAGACAAGTAGTACAAGCCCAAAATCATATCCTGAGATGGCATTGTAACAGTGTGACCATCTGCTGGCTTCAAGATATTGTCGGATGCCATCATCAAGCTGCGAGCTTCTGCTTGAGCTTCGGCGGAAAGTGGCAAATGCACTGCCATCTGGTCACCATCGAAGTCGGCGTTGAATGCTGCGCAAGCAAGTGGTGGCAAGTGAATTGCCTTACCTTCAACCAAGATTGGCTCAAATGCTTGAATACCCAAGCGGTGAAGCGTAGGTGCGCGGTTAAGAAGAACAGGATGCTCGGAAATAACTTCCTCGAGCACGCCCCAAACCTCGGAATCTCCGCGATCCACAAGGCGCTTGGCGCTCTTCATGTTCTGTGCAAAGCCCTGATCTACCAAACGCTTAATAACGAATGGCTTAAACAGCTCCAACGCCATTGGCTTAGGCAAACCGCACTGATGCATGCGAAGGCTTGGACCAACAACGATTACGGAACGGCCAGAATAATCAACTCGCTTACCGAGCAAGTTCTGGCGGAATCGACCCTGCTTACCTTTAAGCATATCGGAAAGCGACTTTAGTGGCCTATTGGATGCGCCAGTTACTGGGCGTCCACGGCGACCATTGTCGAACAGCGAATCAACAGCTTCCTGAAGCATGCGCTTTTCGTTATTAAGCATGATTTCAGGAGCGCCAAGCTCAATCAGCCTCTTCAAACGATTGTTACGGTTGATTACGCGGCGATACAAGTCGTTCAAATCGGATGTTGCAAAACGTCCACCATCAAGCTGAACCATTGGACGCAAGTCTGGTGGGATTACTGGAATAACATCCAAAACCATTGCTTCTGGCTTGTTTCCAGTAGTCAAGAACGCGTTCACAACCTTAAGTCGCTTCAAAGCGCGCGCCTTGCGCTGACCAGTGCCATTGTCGATCTCTTCGCGAAGTTCTACAGCAGCAGACTTAAGATCGAAGTCTTGCAAGCGCTTCTTGATTGCTTCCGCGCCCATGCATCCTTCAAAGTAATCGCCATAGCGATCTTCCATCTCTCGCCAAAGATCAACATCGCCTTCCATATCTCCTGCACGCAAGCCCTTAAAGCGATCGAAAACTGCGTTCAAACGCTGAATTTGCTCGTCGTAGCGAGTACGGATAGCAGACATTTCGCGTTCAGCTCCAGCACGCAACTTAGACTTTGCGCTACCTTTTGCCTCGCCCGATTCTTCTAGCTCGTGAAGATCTTCTTCTGCTTTCTTTGCACGCGCATCAATCTCGTTGTCGCGGCGCTTGCGAAGATTGCCAATCTCAGTATCAAACTCGTCTTGCAAGTCTGGAAGATCCTGGTGACGCTGCTCTTCGTCCACCTTAGTAACCATGTAGGCTGCAAAGTAGATGACCTTTTCCAAGTCTTTTGGAGCAATATCGAGCAAATATCCCAAGCGGCTTGGCACACCCTTGAAGAACCAAATGTGTGTTACAGGAGCCGCAAGCTCAATATGACCCATGCGTTCACGGCGAACGCGGCTGCGTGTAACTTCCACGCCGCATCGCTCGCACACGATTCCCTTAAAGCGTACGCGCTTATACTTGCCGCACGCGCACTCCCAATCGCGAGTAGGACCAAAAATCTGCTCACCGAACAGACCATCCTTCTCTGGCTTAAGGGTACGGTAATTAATGGTTTCTGGCTTCTTAACTTCGCCGTGGCTCCAGCTACGGATGTCTTCGGCAGTGGCCAGTCCAATCCTCAGTTTGTCAAATGCGTTGACGTCCAGCACTATTATCGTCCTGTCTCATGAAATTGTTTTTCTAAGTTTCTTAAAGTGATTAGTGATTAGTGATTAGTGATTAAAACACTTGTAACACTTGTATCACTGGTATTCAGGTTCTTGAATAACTTGGTCTTCTTTGGCAGACGAATCTGGTCGTGCACCAATATTAAAGCCCAAATTTTCAGAAGACGACACCGGATCATCATCTTCATCCTTCATGTCGATTGCCACTCCTTCGGAGTTAAGCACCTCAACATTCAAGGAGAGCGACTGCATTTCCTTGAGCAACACCTTAAAGGACTCAGGAATACCAGCAGGTGGAAGATTATCGCCCTTAACAATAGCGCCATACACGCGCACGCGACCGTCAACGTCATCAGACTTTGTGGTCATCATTTCGTGCAATGTGTACGCAGCGCCATAAGCCTCAAGCGCCCACACTTCCATCTCACCAAAGCGCTGGCCGCCGAACTGAGCCTTACCACCCAACGGCTGCTGGGTAATCATAGAGTAAGGACCAGTGGAACGAGCGTGAATCTTATCATCAACCAAGTGATGCAGCTTCAAGATGTACATGTAACCAACAGAAATTGGCTTAGGGAATGGTTCACCAGTGCGGCCGTCAAACAGTGTTGCCTTACCGTCGGAGCCAACAAGCTTATTGCCATCGCGGTCTGCAAGCGTAGTGCTCAAAAGACCCTTCAAAGTCTCTGGGCGCACGCCGTCGAACACTGGAGTTGCAACAGGAGTGCATGGATCGCCGTGCTCGGCGCCTTCTGGCACGTACTTCTTCCAAGCAGCCTCAAGGTCTGGATCCAAGTTAATATCCCAGCCTGCGTGAGCAATCCAACCCAAGTGAAGCTCGAGCACCTGGCCCAAGTTCATTCGAGAAGGCACGCCCAGCGGGTTAAGCATAATGTCTACTGGAGTACCATCCTCCAAGAATGGCATATCCTCTTCTGGCAAAATGCGGGAAATAACACCCTTATTACCGTGACGACCAGAAAGCTTATCGCCCTGCGTAATCTTGCGATGCTGAGCAATGTACACGCGAATCATCTGGTTTACGCCATTTGGAAGCTCATCGCCATCGTCTTCAGCGTCTTCGCGAGTAATCTCCTTAACAGCAATCACGGTACCAGTTTCGCCGTGAGGCACACGAAGCGAAGTGTCTCGAACTTCGCGGCTCTTTTCGCCAAAGATTGCGCGAAGCAAGCGCTCTTCTGGAGTAAGCTCGGTCTCGCCCTTAGGTGTTACCTTACCAACCAAAATATCGCCAGCTTCAACCTCGGCACCAATGCGAATAATACCGCGCTCGTCGAGGTTTGCAATAGCGTCTTCACCAACGTTTGGAAGGTCGCGAGTAATCTCTTCGGCACCAAGCTTGGTTTCGCGCGCGTCAATCTCGTACTCTTCAATGTGAATCGAAGAAAGCGTATCGTCTTGCACGAGTCGCTGAGAAATAATCACAGCATCCTCGTAGTTGTAGCCATTCCAAGGCATAAACGCAACGAGCAAATTCTTACCCAATGCAAGTTCACCCTTTTCAGTTGCAGGACCGTCTGCAAGTACAGTTCCTGCTTCAACGCGCTCGCCATCTTTAATCAGCGGCACCTGGTTGTAGCAAGTAGTCTGGTTGGAACGCTGGAACTTAGAAAGCTTGTAGCTAGATTGAGTTCCGTCATCGTTCATAACGCGAATAATATCTGCAGAAACGTAGGTTACAACGCCTGGCTTTTCGGAAAGAATCACGTCTCCAGAATCAACTGCAGCACGCCATTCGGAACCCGTACCAACAAGTGGACGCTCCGACTTAATAAGCGGCACAGCCTGACGCTGCATGTTGGTACCCATCAATGCACGGTGTCCTTCATCGTGCTCCAAGAATGGAATCAAGCTTGCGCCAAGAGAAACCATCTGACGTGGAGAAACATCCATGTAGTCAACAGTGCTAACAGGCACATCGACTGCCTCTTCTTCGTCCACGCGAGCAAGAGCCTGAGTGCCAACAAAGTTGCCGTTTTCGTCAAGCTCCTGGTTTGCCTGAGCAATAACGTGCTCGGCTTCGCGATCTGCAGTCATATATTCGACTTCGTTAGTCACATGACCATTAACAACCTTGCGATAAGGCGTTTCAATAAAGCCGAATGGGTTGATGCGACCAAAGGTTGCAAGAGAGCCGATAAGACCGATGTTTGGACCTTCTGGGGATTCGATTGGGCACATACGACCAAAGTGGGATGGGTGCACGTCTCGAACTTCCATAGATGCGCGGTCTCTAGAAAGACCACCAGGACCAAGCGCAGAGAGACGACGCTTGTTTGTAACGCCTGCCAAAGGATTATTCTGATCCATAAACTGGCTAAGCTGGGAAGTTCCGAAGAACTCCTTAATCGTAGCGTTAACTGGTCGAATGTTAATCAATGACTGTGGTGTAATCGCCTCAGCGTCTTGAGTTGTCATACGCTCGCGCACAACGCGCTCCATGCGGCTTAAGCCAGTACGAATCTGATTCTGTACAAGCTCGCCAACCTGGCGGATTCGGCGGTTTCCAAAGTGATCAATATCGTCTACGTCTACACGCAACTGCACATCTTCGCCATCGCGCTTGCCTGGGAAGGTCTTTTCGCCAGCATGCAAAGTAACCAAATACTTGATTGTTGCAATAATGTCTTCGCGATTCAAGCTGCGATCGTTGTAATCCGCTTCCAAACCAAGCTTGCGATTAATCTTGTAGCGACCAACGCGCGCCAAATCGTAGCGCTTTGTGTTGAAGTAGAAGGATTCGAGCAAATTGCGACCCGCGTCGGCAGTTGCTGTATCTGCTGGACGAATCTTTCTGTACAAGTCTGTAAGAGCATCGTCTTGAGTATCGATTGGCTCTTTTTCTAGAGCGTCGAGAACAAGAGGATAACCCTGGAATGCTTCGGCAATTTCTGGCTTAGTCATGCCGATTGCCATTAAGAATACGATTGCAGACTGCTTGCGCTTGCGATCTACGCGCACGCCAAGAACATCGCGCTTATCAATCTCGAACTCAAGCCACGCTCCGCGACTTGGAATGATTTTTGCGCCAAAAACGTCTTTATCGGAAGTGCGATCTTGCGTGCGATCGAAGTACACGCCTGGGGAACGCACAAGCTGAGACACGATTACGCGCTCAGTGCCGCCAATAATGAATGTTCCGTGTGGGGTTTGTAATGGGAAATCACCCATAAAAACAGTCTGGCTCTTAATCTCGCCAGTTTCGCCGTTTTCAAACTCTGCATTTACGTACAAAGGAGCGGAATATGTGTAATCCTTCTCTTTGCACTCAAGCACAGTGTGACGTGGCTCTTCAAAATATGGATCCGAGAATGTGAGGCTCATTGTCTCAGCAAAATTCTCGATTGGAGAAATCTCTTGGAACACTTCTTCCAGACCAGAGACGTGTGGCACAGTGTGAGTGCCATTTGCCTCATCTTCTTCGACGCGCTTCTTCCAACGCTCGGAGCCGATCAGCCAGTCAAAGCTGTCGGTTTGCACACCGAGGAGGTATGGCACATCGATTGGCTCACAAATGGAGCCGAAATTCACACGATCCGACGCTTTGTGCAATTTAATGCTGTGCTCGTCGGCACGCGCGATGACTTTGGTGGTGTTCGTCGTAGCTTGTTCAGCAGCCAATGGACGTTCCTTTATCGCTAGCTAGTTTTATTAATCCTTGGGAGCTTTAGAAAATCGCAGCAAACGCGCTTAAAATCAATGATTTTGGGTTTGCGGGCGCCTTCTTCGGTTCCTTGAGTATGCCCGCTATATGACACACCGTGTACAAAGAAACGATTTTACCCCTTCGCTTCGACTTTCTATCGTCATTTATGCAGGCACTAGCGAACAGAAATAACCACGGGATTGCTTTGCAACCCTGCTACGTCCTTATGCTCTATTTGCGCAATGTATGTTCCGCGCAAAACTTTAGGCAAATCGGAGTCATTCGCGCAATTTTCTCCACTCGGCGTGCCAATCGTAGCGTTTGCATTCCAAGTAAACTTTTTATCGTACGAATCGCCTTTTGCCATAAGTAGCGGCTTGAGTGGAATTACGCACATATCTGACTGCCATTGCGGAACAGCTGCTTGCGGTTTTTCTTTTGTTTTAGATTTAGACGATTTATTTTGCTTATTCGACTTACTACCTTTTGCGCCAGAAGAATCGCCAGCCGCTTGCGATGAATCGCTTGCACTTTGGCCTACAGTCAACACCATTCTTCCGCTCGAAGCGTCAATCCTGCATGAATCATCGCCTTCGTAAACAATATGAGCATTAAACTCTACACTTCCGCCCATTGGAATAGCTTGAGACGAAGAAGATAGCTCAATTCTAACGTCTTTTGAATTGCATTTTTTTATGATTCCAACGGGTCTTGGATCTGGCACAAGTTGTTTAGATAACGTAACGTCTGAATGCTTGTTTATAGCGGTTCCAATTGCGCTAATGCCCTTAAAAATGCTGACTATGCAAAAAATGCAGAATGCTAAAACAGCCAGCAGCCCCACGCAAACTACGATTCGGCGGCGAATGTACATGCGGCGTCGCGCAGCACTAATCTTCCGCTTCGGTTTACGTTTTAACACAGGCATATTAACCATTGTAATGCATGAGTAGTTTTAAGACTATTTTTGGCTATTTATGGCGATTTCTAGCTATTTATTACTATTTTCCGCCCTCAAATCCAAGCTGACGCCACGCCTCATAAATGGCGATTGATGCGCAATTCGTAAGATTTAAGCTTCTAAGCGAAGGACGCATTGGCAAGCGAACCTGTTCCGCAACATGCGGGCCTGCCATAATATCCATTGGGTCTGGAACATCTCCTGGCTCTGGCCCAAAAAGCAAAATATCGTTCGGCTTATACTCAACATCTGTGTAAAGTTTTGTGGCGTTTGCAGTAAACGCAATTATGCGAGAATTTGGCATTGACTCAACAAGGTTTTCAAAATTCGGATGCATAACAACGTGTGCCATATCGTGATAATCAAGACCCGCACGACGAAGCTTTGTGTCTTGAAGATTAAATCCAAGCGGCTCTACAAGATGCAAAATGGTGCCCGTTACAGCGCAAAGGCGTATCGCAGAGCCTGTGTTTCCTGGGATTCTAGGCGAATAGAAGCACAAGTGCGGAGTTTGAGTTTGCGCAGTGCTTGCATCTTGCGCGCTTAGCATGGCATCCATAACGCTGATTGGATTTCCGTGCGCGTCTGTTACAAGCTCGTCTGGGCCGTAGTTTGACTTTCGGTAGCCGTACTCATACATCTGCTCTACGCGATTGACTGGGTTTTGTGCATCTAGGTTTTGTGCATCCGTGTTTTGTGCATCTTGCATATTCGTAATAATCACCTCAATAAAATCATCATAATAAAAATAAGCGCAAATCCTGCAAAATCAGCCCACGAGAACACAGCTCCCGTAAATACAACAGCCGTGATTGCAGCCATAACAGGCTCGCTCGCACCTAAAAGCGTTCCGCGCACAGATCCAACTCGCATAATGCCAGCCAAAAACATCCAATATGCGCCAAAAGTTCCGCCAACAATTGTAAAAGTAAACAGCAAATACGCACGCAAATCTAAAGGAGGCATTGTTTGCCATGGCTTCACAAATGGCAGCATAATAAGACCTGCAATAATAAACGTGATTCCGTTTACAGTAAGATTTCCCCATTTTGCAATCAATTTAACTGGCATAATCGCAAGCGCCGCCGTACTTGCAGCATCTGCTAATCCCCACAAAAGCCCCATTAACGGCAGTGAAAGCGAGCTAAAATTGCCGCCCGTTGCCATAAGCGCAGTTCCTGCAAACGCAAGCAAAACACCAATGTTTTCGCGCAAAGTCGGAGTTCTTTTTGACCGCAAACACACGTAAACAAGCACAAAAAGCAGATTGAGGCTTTGCAAAACGGTAGCTGTTCCAGAGTTAGTCCAGTCGATTGTAAAAAGATACGCAACTTGCGTTAAAAGCACGCACACAATACCTGTTACGACTAGCATTGGCCATGATTTTTTTGTGCTTAATGCGCCAACAAGTTGCTTGCGATTAACAATTGAGGCAACAATTACAAAAAGCACACCTGCAGCAAGCTGACGAACGCACGCGATTTGCAACGGACTTACAAGGTATTTAGACATTAGAATCTTAGAAACTGTAGCGTTTGTGCCCCAAAGTGCGCCGCCAAGAATTGTTAAGATTATGCCAATCATCATTGTGCGCGGACTATGATCAACTGCAGGATTTGTCTTTTTAGGCTTTATTTTTTGGATATTCTTTACAAAACCAACATCCATGCTAAACACCTTCTAAACTTAAATCCTGTATTTGCTAATAATCCTGTAGTTTTGCGCATCTGTAGTAAGTCGCAAATCGCAAATCGCTTACTACAT
Source organism: Gardnerella sp. c10Ua_31 (assembly GCF_055700915.1). NCBI lineage: Bacteria > Bacillati > Actinomycetota > Actinomycetes > Bifidobacteriales > Bifidobacteriaceae > Gardnerella > Gardnerella sp. c10Ua_31. The sequence continues at coordinate 563,551 of NZ_JANUYG010000001.1, forward strand.
ATGAAAAATCTACACTATCATATAATCAACAACACGCACATAATCAACAACACGCAATTGCAAGGATTGTGTGTGCAATAAATCTATTAAGGTGATTTAAGAATCGTAAAAACGTTAAAAATGTCGCTCGCGCGTTACAGCGCGCTCACGTTTTCGCAGCGCAGAAGCAGTGCTTCTGCTTTGAGCGGCTCAGCGCTCCGAATTGGAAAATCGTTAGCGCGGTCTAAGCGCGCTAACGTCTTCGCCGCACGTAAAGTCCACTGGACTTTACGTTTGAGCGGCTCAGCGAATCGAGGTGATTTCTCGCGCATTATGCAGCTCGAAATCGTCGATTCGCGCTACGCTTTAAGCGAAAAGGCAGGTCGTCGCGCAACGCGCGATTTTGCATTATCCGCACACTATGTTATCTTATTTAAGTTGTCTTTCGTTGTGTGTTTAGCGCAATGATTGATGTGGAGAATTCGCCTAGTGGTCTATGGCGCACGCTTGGAAAGCGTGTTGGTGTAACAGCCTCACGAGTTCGAATCTCGTATTCTCCGCGAGTAGGGTTTCTAGCCAGTACTGTTGGTTGGAACCCTTTTTCGTACTTATATACTTTGCGCCAGCCTTACTTGCTCCAGCCTTATTTACGCTTAACGCGCAATAAGTGGCGCTACTTGCGATTCGTAAGCGCGCAAAGCCATATCAATCACATTGTGCATATCGTAGTAACTGTACGTTCCCAATCGCCCACCAAAAACAGTGTTCGGCTCAGCAGCTGCAAGCTCTGCATAGCGCGCATACAAGGCTTTATCTTCCTCAGTATTCACTGGATAATACGGCTCGTCGTCGCGAGTTGCAGCGCGAGAATACTCCTGCCAAACAACAGTCTCCCCAGCTTTAACGCTTTTACCTGGCACAAAATCAGCATCGCAGCTAGCAACGCCGCCAGCCTCGCAATCGCCAACCTCCTCGCGCTCTGGATTAAAGTTCTTAAACTCAATCGCGCGCGTAAACGGAACATCTGCATCTGAATAGTTCATAACTGGGCAGCCAAAGTGGTCGCTCTCCTTGTAACGCACTTCCTTAAAGTCAACAGTTCGCCACTTTAACTCGCCAAGTGCGTAGTCAAAATACCTGTCCACTGGCCCCGTATAAACCACTGGCACTCCAGCTTCCGCCAGCGCGCGCTTGTTAAACGGCTGCGATTCGTCGAAAAAGTCCACGCCAAGCGAAACGTGAATACGCGGATTGTCAATCATGCGCTGCATCCAAGCCGTATATCCGTCCGTTGGCAATCCTTCCCAAGTGTCTTTAAAGTAGCGATTATTGTAGTTAAATCGCACAGGCAAGCGCTTAATAATTCCAGCAGGCAGCTTAGAAGGATCCGTTTGCCACTGTTTTGCCGTGTAATTCTTAATAAACGCCTCGTAAAGCGGGCGCCCAATTAAGCTAATACCCTTATCGTTTAGATTTTGCGGATCTTTACCAGCAAACTCCCCTGCTTGGCTTGCAATAAGCGCCTTTGCTTCTTCTGGCGTGTAGTGCGCGTGGAAGAATTGGTTAATTGTACCCAAGTTGATTGGCAACGAATACACCTCGCCATCATGCGTTGCATAAACGCGATGCACGTAGTTAGTAAACGTTGTAAAGCGGTTCACATAATCCCACACGCGCTTGTTGCTTGTGTGGAAAAGATGCGCGCCATACTTGTGAATTTCAATTCCCGTGCGCTCGTCAAAATACGAGTAAGCGTTGCCGCCAATGTGATTACGCACGTCAATAATCTCAACGCGAGCGCCAGCGCGTTCTGCAGCCTGCTGAGCTACGGTTAAGCCGAACAATCCTGCTCCAACAACTACTAAATCTGGGTATTCGCTCATTTTCCCACTCATTTCTTGCTTTCTGATTTACACTTTACTCTTCGATTTTTAATTGCATTACTTCATATTTTTGATTTTGCAATCGTAGATTATTTTTTCAAGATTTCTTACACACGACATCGTAAAACATTGCGCGCGCTGTAAAATCGTAAGCTTTTTAACAGCTGATTTAGCAAATTTTACGTCTTTATCATAATTTTTTTCGTATATTTTTTGGATTTCTGCGTCGCTATTTTTTCCGCTTTTAAGCGTATTTTCTCCGCTTTTCAGCGCGCATCGCTCGTACCTCAAATTTCCAACCATTGTGTAGTAGCTTCTTGCTGGCACAACGTTGTGTTCTAAGCACAAATCCCAATTTGCTCGAACAGCGTCTATATGATCGTGGTAAAAGTCCGCGTCTCGCATTTTGTGCGTTACGGAATCTGCGCGTTGCAGCCAGTAATACAACACTGCGTCCACATGCGCCACGCAATTCATGCGCGAGTACAGCACGCTCGCCATAGCCGTATCTTGCGCAAACTTTCCTTCTGGGAATCGCACTCCTTCCCAAACCTCTCGCCTGTACAGCCTGCACCAATTCGCTTCGTTAAAGTAGCGCGCTTCGCTGTTTTTGCCCAGCTTGTTTCCGATTATTCTAAATATTTTGCAAAATACAGTTTGATACGCTTTTAGAGGATTTTTTACGATTTTTATTTGAGGCATGTTCTCTAAACGCGCGGTTGCTGGCGACTTTTCCGAACGCAAGTCACTCGCATCCACTCCACGCGCATCCAATCCAGCTTCTTTTTTAATCTGCTCTAAGCTACTTAGCCCAAATTGACGCCATTTTGCTTTGCTCATGCTAGCTCCGCTTTGCAAAAGCGCGTTTAACAAAATCTCAATATTTTTGCAATCTAGAATATCGTCATTGTCTGCAAACGCTATAAATTCGCCACGAGCCGCATCAAGCCCCGCGTTTTGCGCGCGCGATATTCCGCCATTTTGTTGGTGTATTACTTTAACTCGCGAATCTTTTGATGCGTATGAATCGCAAATTTTACCCGAGTCGTCTTTGGATCCGTCGTCTACTAAAATCAGCTCTATGTTTTTGTAAGTTTGCGCAAGAATCGAGTCCACGCATCCGCTCAAATATTTTGCAGAATTGTAAACTGGCACGATTATAGAAACTAGCGGATTTTCGTTTTTAGCATAATTTTCCATTGCTGTCATTGCTATCCTTTCAAACCGCGTTCTGTTCTGCTTTACAAGATGAGATTTTGCGCATTTGACGAATCTTTTGCTGCCCATCCTTAAATCCGCGTATCATCGCGCGAATTTTCGCAAATTTATTCTTTTCCCACAGCGCAACGAAAATCATATCTCGCACAACTGCACGCAACGACTTAGCATACGAGTATGTTCCCATTTTGTAGTCCACTACTTGCATATTTCGCGCTATGTAGTACTTGCGATTTGCGTTGTGATTCCACACGATTGGGTGTTTTATAATCAAGTTTATTGAGCGCGCTTTGCCGATTTGGTGTTCCATTATAACGTTTTGGCACTCTACGATTTGCCAGCCAGCGCGCACTAGTCTCCTTGAAAAGTCGAAGTCTACTCCGTCGATTTCTAGCCATTCGTCAAATCCGCCGATCTTAGCCCACGCTTCTACGCTTGTTAAGCTTCCAGACGTTATGCATTCGTCTTCGTGACACTTGCTGTGTAAAATCGTGCCGTCTAAACGGTTTTTTAGCAAAGAGCATACAATTGCGATTTTTGAATTTTTTGCATTTTTTTGATTTACAAGACTTCCCTGATTTTCTAGGATTTTCTTGTATTCGCTAATCATGTTGCTTGGCACAACAGAATCGTCGTTAAGCGTTAGAACCCAGTTGAAACCTTGCGATTTTGCCCACTCAAACACTTGCGTCAATGCTTTTGCAAAACCAATATTTTGACTGTTTTTAACTAAAGTCACGTTTGTGTATTTGCTTACAACTTCTTGCAAGCTTTTAACATTTTTAGACGCATTGTCTACGATTATTACGCGCTCTACTTGATTGCATAGCGCTTCTAAACACGTGCTTACGTCTGTTAAAGTTGGATTATAGGTGATTATTCCTGCACAAATATGCATGTTAATCCAAACTGCGATTCGTGCTGCTATTATCACTGCGATTCCTCACAGCACTTTCAACACTATTTTTGCTACTACTTTTCACTAAATATTTGCTCACAAAACCAACAATCAAGTTTGTAAAACGCTTGAGTATTACAGAAAGCACAAGAATCACCACAAACTCTGCGATTAGCAATCCGTACGCTTGCCAGCGATTAAGCCACACAGGGTATATTACTGTAAACACTTGCATTATTAACACGTGGTGAACCAAAAAAATCGGGTACGAATATGCGGATATAAACTTTGTGCACGCGCTTAGTGGCTTAAAACTTTTAACAAGTTCGCCAATATAAGATAGCAATAGGAATGCAAATATTCCTACAATCGTAACTGCAATATTGTCTTTTAATATGTGCGTTAATTGTTGTGCTGCAAGGATCACAAAAGATACTGCAGCAAGCCAATGCGGCACTTTTTTAATAAACTTTACAAAAATCATGCCAAATACTAATTCTGGCAATCTTGTTGTTAAAAGAATATCAGACGGCACTCGTGGAATCTGGTAAAACATAAAGAACACAACTGTTACAGCATATAGAGTCAACACAATGCACACAGTTGCTATTGGCATTTTGTTTACACCAACTCTTAAAAGCGGAAACACTATGTAAAACAGTATTATGAATCCGAGGAACCATTCACCTAAAGTGTAAAATGTGCCTACACCGAATGCAGAAGCATATCCATCCATTCCAAAAAGCGAAAAAATTACTGTTATCTTATGCCTTGGTACAAAAATATAGCCATTATTGCGAACAAACAGTAAAATATTCGCCACTACAAATGCCACCCAAAACATTGGATACAACGTTTTTGCGCGCTTTGTGTAGAATGTGCGCAAATCCAGGCTTTCTCTATCCCCGTAGTTGTACATAAGAGCGGCGCCAGAAATAATCAAAAATAGCGATACTCCTAATCCACCAATGTAAATTCCAAATGGCCTATTTACAAAGAATCGCGTAGGCTCCAAATACGGATTGTTAAAATGAGTTACAACAATCAAAATCGCAGCTATTGCGCGAATCCAATCCAAATAGAAAAGTCGCGGTTTTTTTGCGCGCGCGCGAACGCATTTTGTTGCGTCTGTATTTACGCTTATATCACTCATCTTCTTTACCTTCACTACCAACGTTACCTTTACGACAAATGTGTACAATTCTTTGAGCTATGTACAAAGCCTTATAAAATACGCGTTTTGCGATACTTTTTAGCACTCTTAAAACAGTGTAGCGGAAGCGCTTTCCGCGCATTACTTCTCTACAAGTTTCTTCCAAATTGTGCTTAATCCACGGCGTGCTAACAGATTTTGATAGTTCTCGAACATCGAATTCTAGATTCGTCATTTCTATTCGCGCAAAGTGGTTGGAGAATATGTATGCGTCGTAGTATCCGTTGGATTGCGGCACATACCCGTATGCTCGCTCTATAAAGTGCAACAACGTTCCGTCTATTTTTAGCGGTTCTGCTGGAAAATCTTCGTAAGTCCACTTTCTATCCAATAGCCCGTGCAGTGCTTTTGTACGGAACCAAAACATTGTGCCAAGCGGAGCTATAGCGTCTTTATTTTCGTCTAACGGAACGCTAATTCCTAACGTTTTTTCTAGGAATTTCTTTGTACCCTCAAAGTTTGGACCCCAAGTGTATGTAAATCCTGGGAAGTAGTCTGCATGATTTGGCGGCGTTGGCATTGCCATTCCAAGTCGCGGATGCGTTTCAAATAGATTTATAACGTTTTGCACATACTCTTTACTTGCAAGAATATTTTCAAAACACTTGTAAGCGAATCCGTCACCTATGCTTCGAGGAGATAATTGCGTGACTTTTTTATCGTGAGCAAAGCATACGTAATCGTACTTCATAAGATCTGCGCCGCCGCCCACTAAGAATGCGCTCACATCTCTACCTCGATTTTCAATCAACCGCACGTCTACGTTATACGGAAGTTGTTTCACGCGTTGTTTCACGATTTGCTGGTTTTCTTTCGATCCTACAGTTAAAATAACGTCACATCCTTGCGGCATGAATTGAATATAGTGCAAACTTTTATCTAGCAAATCCATGTAATACAAGTGCATGCACAACGCGACTTTTGGCTTAGATGCAGGCTTAGCAGTAGATGTTGATGTAGCTGTTGATGAGTTTTCTACAATCTGATTTTGCGGCAAAATGTATCGCAAATGAAGATTCTTCATCAAATCTGCCATATTCATGCTTCGCAAAGCATTTTCCCAAATCAAATCCGTGTTGTAATCGGTGTGATCCCGCAAATACTCGTATAAATCCAATGCTTGGTTTCCAACAGATTGCGTAGAAACGTCGGAGTAATCGTGGAAGAACGACCTGCGCTTAAAAATCGGGCAACGCTTATATTCCACAATCTGCCTTGCAGCATACGTTATTGGACCATAAGAATAGCCTTCTAAATCACTCGTATCAACGTATACAGACCACTTGTATCCCTTGTCTGCAAATCGCTTTGTAAACACAGATTCATGTAATCCAACCGACTCAAAGTAGCTGTTGATTGGTGGAAGATTATTCCAATAATCCTGAAAATCTTTGGATTGAACAAAGCTTTTTCTGTATGCGTGAAAATGCGATTGAATATGTTCTGGCAAATATCCGTACGGACTGTATCCAAACGGGTCTCCATTAACCTTATGAAACTTTGTTATGCCCCAAAAATCAAGGTCTTTTGCGTTCATAGCGTTAAACATTTCGCTAAACGGATAAACTGGCCCCATAATCGTAGCGTTAAATAACACTACTTCATCAAACTTTTCCAGATTCTCCCAACCGTAAGAGTCCATTGCAGTTTTGTACGCCCACACGTCAAAACCCTTGTTTTCGCGCAAAATAAACTTATTCGCATAGCTTTTAAGCATTGCTTTGCTTGGTTCGTCTATTTTTCCGTTTACTACAATCGCAAGCTCGTTAAAGAATGGCTTAAATCCGTCAAGCAACGTAGACACATAACGGTCTGCGTGACCTTGCGCATCATAGAAGAAGAAAATGCCCAAGCGCTTTGGATTTTCCAAAATCATGTTATCTCCCGATTTACCTTTAATTATCTTTGATTATTCTATTGTGTAATTTTGTATTTTGTTTAATCTCAAATTTATTTTTTAGACTTTATTTATCATTCTTTGGTTTAGTTAAGTTTTTAACCATATTTTTTATCTTTTTTGCAAAACGCTTATAAGCTGGCATTGCGTCATAACGTTTTTGCTCTTCAATTTGCAAACGTTTTTGTTCTTCTTCGTATTTTTGTTTACTCACTTGCATAATATGCAAAGACATTAAGTCTACTTGCTCAGCATAAGTTGCGTTCTGTGAATCATTAAAACTATCTGGTTTAATGTTTCGGTAAACGTTAAGAAGAGCATCACAAACGGAGCCGTGTTTTATTACGCAATCATCTTCTACAACTTGATTCATAAGGTGCACAAGCTCTTCTAGCACAATCAAGCACGCGCGCTCTAATCCCCATGTTTCAATAACAGCGTTTATTGCTTCTTGAAAATCCTCGACTTTTAGTCTTGTAAAGAACTCATCTTTTACTATTTTCAAAGCGCGATTATTAAACCATTTTGCAGCTTCTTCAACGGTTTGCTTGCGACTTTTCAGCGCGCAATCGTCGAAAGAATCATTAACAAAAGCACCGTTGGAATCGTCAACAAAATCGCCAGCAAAATCGCAAAAAGCATTCACAACATCTTTAATGTATTGCTGTTCCGTGCTAAATCTTTCAACGCTTATTTTAGATCTTCCAGAAATTCCTCTGCCAATATGGTATTTAAGCGCGCGGAACGCCGTTAAGTCCTTCAAAGTATTAGCAGAAGATGCCGTTACAAAGTATTCGTATGCGTCTTCGACTTTAGTGAGTCTAGTAGAAACTGTTTTTTCAAAAGAAGCGCGTATTAAATCACCCTTAAAAAGTGCTGTTAACATACTCCAAGGCACCCAATGAGCAAGATTGCTAGAAAACGACGATTTTATAATATTGTCTCCCGATTGATCCCCATTAGTTTGCGCAAACATTTGATCGTATCTGTATGCAAAATCCTCCTCCGATTTGCCTTCTGGGTGAATAGAAACACCAAAATGCAATATGTCTGCAGGATGACTACTAGCGTACGAGTAAAGAACTTCGCAAGTTTTAAGCTCAATCTCATCATCTGCGTCAACAAAAAGAACGTAATCTCCAGTAGTTGCCTCAACAGCAGTTTTGCGAGCCATATGCAATCCGCCATTCAAAGCCTTAGCAATAATTTTTACTCTAGAATCTTTATGCTCATAATCGCGAAGAATTTGCAAAGTATTATCTGTACTAGCATCGTCAACAACAATAATCTCAATGTCTTTAAGAGTTTGATTAATAAGTGAATCCATACATTGCTTAATATACGGCTCTTTGTTATAAGCGGGAACCACTATGGAAATTGCAGGATTCATAAATCGTCTCCATTGCACTCTAATCAGTAAAACAGCACAAATCATGTCTATTGTACTACTAAACGTAATCCTTATAGCTTGTTGAGCATGTATAGAATCTTATAATACAATTGTAAGTAGCGCATATAGATTAAACGCATAGAAAGGTTGTATCATGAATCAAACGGAGTCTAGTGGCATTAAAACACTAAATAATAATCCAATACACAACTCATCTGTGCTAGTAAAAAATAACGTGCTAGTAAAAAATAACGAAAAAAGCATAGATAATAACGCAATTGATACAGTTGCAGAAAAAACGTATTCTTTTAAAGACTTCATTTATTTTTGTAAATCTAATGTTGCAGAACTTGCAATAAGCGCGATTTTTTTGATTATTGCATACGGCCAAAAAGCTTTTTCTAACACTTTCTCTATAGATACAGAGGGGATGATTGCACGCGCAAACAATCTTTATAATTCTTGGATTCGCCTAGAACGCTTTGGATTGCTAGCTTTTAAGTACATTACAGGAAGATACTGGTATAACAATTCATTAGCTGGAATCTTAATGGTTCTTGCGCTTTTTGCGTCTGCAACAACATGGGCATACTTGTTTAGCAAATCGCATAATTTAGGCGCAAAATTCCACCCAGCTTTATTTATAATTCCGTTTATAAGCGCTCCTATTCTTGCAGAAATGCTTGGATTCTTGCTTATGGGAGATGATGTAGCTTGTGCGCTAATGTTTGTTAGCATATCGCTTATGTGTGCGCATAACGCGTACCAAACTCGTAAAGAACTTAAAACTCTTTTAACATACTCACTAATGGCTATTGTTTTTGCACTTTTTGGATTCACAATCTACCTAGCAATGACTACTGTTTTTATTGCTGGAACAGCCATGATTGCGCTAATAGTTAAAGGAAACTATGCATGCAAATTCAAAAACACAGTAACTTACGTTTTTACGTATATTTGCGTGTTTATAGCAAGTTATGCATGCTATGCGATTTTGAACAAGATTGTTATGGCTGCCAACCACACCTTTACGGATCCATACATTAAGAACCAAATGCGCTGGGGCAAAGACCCTATATCAACAATCATTCATACTATACTTTCGCATGCAAAAAGCATGTATCTAGGAAGAACAATATTCCATAGCGTATTTATAACAATTGCATTAATTGCTTTAGTGCTGTTAATTATTGTTCAAGTGATTCGTAAAAAACTTAACGCTTTTACTATTATTTTTGCTATTGCTATAGTTGCAAGCCCTATGATGATGAGCGTAATACTTGGCACATCTGGAGTAGCGCGAACGGAACTAACATACCCTCTTGCTGGAGCTTTTGCATGCATGTATTTGTTGCATTACATTATGCAATTTAGCAAAAAGACTTTAACAACGATTATTGCATGCGTTCTTCTTGCAATTATTGGATTAAGCCAGTCGTTTACAGTAAACCGCTTGTACTACACGGAATACATGACTTACAACCAAGACTATTACATTGCTCAAGACGTTGTTAGAAGAATAGAAGCAATACAAGCAAATCATAAAAATCCGCTTAAAGTAGTATTCGTTGGAAATCATAAAGCAAACTACAATCCTAGTGAATTTAAGCCAAATCAGCTTGAACTTATTGGGCGATCAATGTTTGAGATTGGATTCTCAACTACTCACGGCACATGGGTAAAAAGTGGTTTCATAAGCTCAACTACTGGAGTTAATCTAGAAACACTTGGATCAGAATCCGACTATATGAATGCAGAAAAAGCCGCGCAAGATATTCCTTCTTGGCCTTCGAATGAATGCACTACTGTTTTAGATAACAAGTATATAATCGTAAAATTCTAAATTACTAACTAAAAATAAAGTTGTTAACGCTTTATAAATGTACCAAACAAACAAGTATAAGGCGTTAGCAACTTAAATAAGTGTTTCAATCTCGTAACGTGGGCGATGCTTAGATTCCATGTAAATCTTTCCAATATATTCGCCCACAATGCCGATTGAAAGCATAATCAATCCGCCAATAAACCACATTGAGAACATAACAGAGCCCCAACCAGCAACTGCTTTCCCTTGCAAAACGGAAACTATTACGTAAACAAATACGCATAGCGAAACTAAAATAGACGCGAATCCTGCAAATGTTACAAAACTCAAAGGCTTAGTAGAAAAAGACGCAATGCCGTCTATAGCAAACGAAATCATCTTTTTAAGCGGATACTTAGACACGCCAGCTTTGCGCTTACCGCGTACATACTCAACTTTTGTTGACTTAAAGCCAATCGACGGCACTATGCCACGCAAGAAAAGATTAACTTCTTTATATTCCAAAAGAGCTTTCAACGCATTCTTGCCCATAAGTCTATAATCGGCATGATTTGGAACGGTTTCTGCACCCATCCACTTAAAAACACTGTAAAAAGCTAATGCAGTGTTGCGCTTAAACCATGTGTCTGTTTCTCTAGACGAGCGAACGCCATACACAACCTCGTAGCCTTCCACATATTTTGCAATAAATTGATCAACAACATCAACATCGTCTTGCAAATCAGCGTCCATGGAAATTGCAGCATCGCAACCCGATTTATATGCTGTAGTTAAGCCAGCGAGCAAAGCATTTTGATGACCACGATTATGCGCAAGCTTTACTCCGCCAAAAAGCGAAGGATTCGACTGGTGTAAATCGCAAATAATATTCCAAGTTGAATCTCTAGAACCATCATCCACAAAAAGAATACGGCTAGAATCCGAAATAATCTTATTTTCAATAAGAAAAGTAACTTTGCTTAAAAGAATACTAGAAGTATGCGGAAGAACAGGCTCCTCGTTGTAGCAAGGAAGAACAAAATATATGCATGGGCACTTGCCGTTTTGTAATGTTTCACGCAACTTTAATCCTTTCTAAAAACGATAATTTAACATTAAAATCCAGAAAAGTGACGATTTGCAATAACTATTTTAGAAAATCACTCATAATCTTTTGGATTTTGCTATTATCTCCCCAAACTGCTGGAGAATCGTATGGTCTATCTGGAAATGCGCCATACTCAAGCGAAATATCAAGATTATTCTCGCGAATGTAACGCTCAACGCGATCTGCAAGCGAAACAGGCTCCCCCGTGCAGCAATTAATTACGCCATTTACTTCATCTTGCAAAACGGTTGCAGCAATTTGCTTAGCCAACACGTCTACATTAATAAAATCGTACTTGTTTTTTCCAGTGGTAAACGGAAAAGTCTTCTTTCCTTCTTGAGCAGCTTGAAGAAGTTTAGAGAAAATAGAGTTTCCACGAGCGTCGTCGCCAACAATGTAGTACGCGCGAATCCATTGAACAGTGGCATTATACTCTTTACCCAAAAGCAAAGTAGCTTCACGCAAAGCATTCTTAGAAATGCCATACATAGAAGCTGGCTTGCAAGGCGTGCTCTCATCAATAGCGCCCTCCCAGTAGCCAACTTCGTGCATAGAACCCATAACAGCAATCTGCTTTAAGCCACCTTGAAGCATAAGACGAATAAATCGATAATGATTCGATAAATCTTCCATATGAGTGTCTGCAGCATGCTTAAAACCGTTGCGCCAAGCCATGTGCAAGCAAACGTCTGGAGACCCAAGCTTTGCAAACAAATCAGCATCATCGCTAAAAATATTCGCTTCAATACGCGTTGCGCGCTCATCAACACCGTCTAAACGCAAGTCGGAAGCAATTACGCTAGCGCCTGCATCTAAAAGAGCTTTAACAACGTGACGACCAATATACCCACCAGCACCAGTAACAAGAATTCGCTTACTCATAATTTTTCAGTTTAGCAGCGTATAAAAACTTTCAAACATGCCAAGCACAGTAAAGCTATAAACAAAAGCAACCTAACACAAAACACGTGCTAGTTATTAGCACAAATCAATCCCCAAATGTAAACTTAACAAAGTTATACGTGCATGCACACTGCAAATTTTGTAAGAAAGGCAGCGATGACAACAAAGTCTGACGCCATCTATCACCCTGGTAGAAGCAAAGGTCTGATTGACATTCCAAGATACCTTTATTTGCTTGACTTACTTGTAAAAAAAGAAGTACGCATAAGATATCGCGGTTCTTGGCTCGGTATGGCTTGGACGTACGTAAAGCCAATAACACAATTTGTAGTGTTCTACGTTGCAATGGGAATTTTCTTAGGACTTGGCCGCGGAGGTGGAATTCAAGCCTACCCACTGTACCTTTTTAGCGGAATCATAGTAACAAACTTTTTTGTAGAAGCATTCTCTAATTGCACAAGATCAATACTTTCTAATGCTGGCTTAATACAAAAAATCTATCTTCCTAGAGAACTATTCCCACTTGCATCGCTACGAGTTGCTTTTGTGCACTTTTTCCCACAAGTAATCGTGCTTATAATCGGAGCCTTATGCATGGGGTGGATTCCAGATTTTGCAGGCGTAATAGTGGCAATAATCGGATTTATTAGCGTGTGTACGTTTGCGTTTGGTCTTGGATTATTCTTTGGAGCAATAAACGTTTTTTACCGAGATGCAGAAAACATTACAGACTTGGTAGCAATGGTTGCTGTATGGCTTGCGCCGTGCTTCTACACGTGGCAAATGGTTGCAGCCCACGCGCCACGATGGGTTTTAGAGATGTATTATGCAAATCCTATTGCAATAAGCGTTGAAGCATTCCACCGCGGATTCTGGCTAAATGCCACAGATCGCACTTTCCAATTTGCAGGAGCTTGGTCTTTAAGACTTTGCGAAAGCCTTGTAGTTGCATTTGCTGTACTACTTATTGGCGAAGTTACATTTAGACATCTTGAAGGCAAGTTTGCTCAAGAAATTTAAGCTTACTAAGATTTTGTGGATTTTACTTTTAAGAGCAGCAGGAGTTATATATGAATAAGCCTTATAACACACTTCCAGAAGACGTTGTGTTAAGCGTTTCTAACGTTACTAAACGATTCTCGCTGCGAGCAAATCATTCGATTAAAGAGTCGATTGTAAACTTGCTGACACCGCCGTCTAAAAAGCACGAGACGCAAAACTTTACAGCTTTAAGCAATGTTAGTTTTACTATTAAACGCGGCGAAACTGTTGGACTAATAGGCATGAATGGCTCTGGAAAGTCTACTATGCTTAAAATGCTTTCTGGAGTTATGCAACCAGACGAAGGCGAAGTTTTTGCGCGCGGAAGAATCGCAGGACTAATCGAAGTTGGAGCAGGATTTGCTGCCGACTTAACTGGTCGCGAAAACGTGTATCTTAACGGCGCAATTCTTGGAATGACAAAAGAAGAGATAGACGATAAATACCAATCAATAGTAGACTTTAGCGAAATAGAGCCTTTTATGGATACAGAAGTTAAGTTCTACTCTTCGGGAATGTTCCTTAGATTGGCGTTTTCTGTAGCAGCGCACAGCGATCCAGACATTTTCTTAATCGACGAAATTCTTGCAGTTGGAGACGAAGCTTTTCAACACAAGTGCATAACAAGGCTTAAAGAGCAGCAAAAACGAGGGCAAACAATGGTAATTGTTTCGCACAGCGAAGATCAAATTAAGCAACTTTGCTCTCGCTGCATAGTGCTGTCTCATTCACACATGATTTACGATGGTAAAGCCGAGCCAGCATTTAACGCAATGCGAGAAAGCTTAAACAATAAAGCTTAAACGAAAATCTTAAGCAATAATCAAAACTAAAAAGCAAAAGGCATATAAGAGGATATTATGGAAAACATGAGTAACACAACAAACTTTGAGCCAAAAAACATAATTGTAACTGGCGGATGTGGCTTTATTGGGTCTAATTTTGTGCACTACGTAGTGAACAATCACCCAGAAACGCACGTAACAGTATTAGACGCGTTAACGTACGCCGGAAATATTGAAAATATTGCAGGATTGCCAGAAGACAGAGTTGATTTTGTGCACGGCAATATTTGCGATGCTGAGCTTTTAGATAAGCTTGTTCCAGGGCACGACGCTATTGTGCACTACGCTGCAGAATCGCATAATGACAACAGCATTGCAGACCCTGAACCATTCCTTAAAACCAACGTTGAAGGCACTTTTAGACTACTAGAAGCAGTTAGAAAGTACGGCATTCGATACCATCACATTTCCACAGATGAAGTGTACGGAGATTTGGCATTAGACGACCCAGCTAAATTCACTGAAGAAACGCCATACCACCCATCCAGCCCATACAGCTCCACAAAAGCTGCAAGCGATATGCTGGTACGCGCATGGACCCGCACATACGGTTTGCACACAACAATTAGCAACTGCTCAAACAACTACGGACCATACCAGCATGTTGAAAAGTTTATTCCTCGACAAATCACAAATATTTTAGAGGGTATTCGACCAAAGCTATACGGCCAAGGATTAAACGTGCGAGATTGGATTCACACTGAAGACCACAGCAGCGCTGTTTGGACAATCCTAACAAAGGGAGAACTTGGAAACACGTACCTGATTGGTGCGAACGGTGAAAAAAATAATATAACAGTTTTGCGCATGATTCTTGAAATGATGGGCAAAGATGCAGACGACTTTGACCTTGTAAAAGATCGCCCAGGCCACGATCGCCGTTACGCAATCGACAGCACAAAATTGCAAACGCAGCTTGGATGGAAGCCAAAGCACACAGACTTTACAACAGGCTTAGAGCAAACAATTAAATGGTACACAGAAAATCGCGCGTGGTGGGAAGGCGCTAAAAGCGCAACCGAAGCGAAATATAAAGCACAAGGACAGTGAATCGCATAAAAGTCAAGCTTGCTTGTACGAAGATTGCATGCAACTTGTATGTAACTTGTATGCAGTAGTTTGCAAATCTAGCCAAAAATAGTCATAAATCTAATAAAAATAAAGAATTTGCAGGATGCTATGGAATTTGAAAAAGAACTAAGCGTTACAAAAACCAACATTCCAGGTTTAATCGTGTTCGATCTTCCAGTACACGGAGATAACCGCGGATGGTTCAAAGAAAACTGGCAGCGCGCTAAAATGACAGCTCTAGGTCTCCCCGACTTTGGACCTGTGCAAAACAACATTTCGTTCAACGAAAAACGCGGAGTAACCAGAGGCATCCACGCAGAACCATGGGATAAATACATAAGCATTGCTACTGGCGAAGTATTTGGCGCATGGGTAGATTTAAGACCAGGGCAAAGCTTCGGACAAGTGTACACAACAACACTAAACCCAAGCAAAGCAATCTACGTGCCTAGAGGCGTAGGAAACAGCTTCCAAGCACTGCAAGATGGCACAGTATACACTTACTTAGTAAATGCACACTGGTCGCTAGAGCAAAAGAAAACATACACTTTTGTAAACCTTGCAGACCCAGATTTACACATTAATTGGCCAATACCTTTAGAAGAATCCGAGCGCAGCGAAGCAGACTTACACCATCCAATGCTAAAAGATGCAAAGCCAATGGCACCAAAGCGCACTCTTGTAACTGGATGCAACGGTCAACTTGGACGCGCAATACAAAACTATGCTAAAGAGCATAATTTAGAAGGATTTGAGTACGTAGACTTAGATAGCTTCGATATAGCAAATAAAGACGATTACAGCAGCTACGACTGGGATTTGTACGGAACGATTATTAACACAGCAGCATACACGTCTGTAGATGGCGCGCAAACTCCACAAGGGCGAAGAGCCGCGTGGAATAGCAACGTTAAAGGAGTGGCAAATCTTGCAAAAATTGCGCAAGAACACCACATTACTCTTGTGCACATCTCAAGCGACTATGTTTTTGACGGCACTCAAGAAAATCACAAAGAAAACGAGGACTTTGCACCACTAGGCGTGTACGGCGAAACAAAAGCTGCAGCAGATTCTCTAGTATCAAACGTTCCACAGCATTATATTATTCGCTCAAGTTGGATTGTTGGAGAAGGCAGAAACTTTGTAACGCGCATGATTGACTTTGCAAACCGTTGCAAAAATGGCGAATCTGTTAGCATTCAAGCTCCAATAGACCAAACTGGAAGACTCACTTTTGCAAGCGACTTAGTAAAAGGCATGTTCCATCTTCTAAACACGCAAGCGCAATACGGAACATACAATCTTACAGGATCTGGCAGAATCGCGTCTTGGCACGATATTGCTCAAAAAGTGTTTACACAACTTAATGTAGACACAAGCAAAATCGAAGCAAACCGAGTAGACGATTACACGCGTATATCTAATGGTTCTCCTAGACCACACAAGTGCGCACTTGACCTGCAAAAAATCGAGTCCACTGGATTTACGCCAGCCAATTGGGAAGATTTGCTTGAATCTTACGTAAATAGAATTGAACAAAACAACAAGTAAAGGATGTTTCAAAGATGAAAGGCATTATTCTTGCTGGCGGTTCTGGCACGCGCCTATACCCACTTACTACTGTAACGTCTAAGCAGCTTTTGCCAGTGTACGACAAGCCAATGGTGTACTACCCTCTTAGCGTGCTTATGATGGCTGGAATCCGAGATATTCTTGTGATTTCTACTCCTCAAGACTTGCCGAATTTTGAAAGGCTGCTTGGAAGCGGAGAGCAATTTGGAATCAACTTATCGTACAAAGTTCAGCCATCTCCAGACGGACTTGCTCAAGCATTTATAATCGGAGAAGAGTTTATAAATGGCGATTCTTGCGCGCTTGTTCTTGGAGACAATATATTCTACGGCAATGGTTTGGGAGCAATTCTAAAGCGCGCTGCACACGTAGAACACGGCGCTACAGTATTTGGCTACTACGTAGACGACCCAGAAAGGTACGGCGTTGTGGAATTTGACGAAAATCACAAGGCCGTTAGCATAGTAGAAAAACCAGAACACCCAGCATCGAATTATGCTGTTACAGGCTTGTACTTCTACGATTCCAGAGTTACAGAGTTTGCAAAACAAGTTAAGCCGAGCGCGCGCGGAGAACTTGAGATTACAGACCTTAACAAAATGTATTTAGAAAATGGCTCGCTAAACGTTATGACTCTTGGTCGCGGATACGCGTGGCTAGACACTGGCACAATGGACTCGCTTTACGAAGCTGGCGAATTTGTGCGCACAATAGAGCGAGCGCAAGGGCTGCCAATCGCAGTGCTTGAGGAGATTGCGTACGAGAATCAATGGATTAGTCGCGAGCGTTTGCTTGAGTCGGCGCAAAAGTATGGCAAAAGCAATTATGGCAAGCACTTAAAGCAGGTTGCGGAAAATCGCATTATTATATCTAAAGATTTGTTTGAAGATTAGTAAAATAAATTAATAACTTAATTTAACAAAAAGACCGAGCTGTTTACGCACGGTCTTTTTATTTTATTCACTGACTTTTTCTATCTTTACATAAAGCTACATAAAGATTAAGAATCACACTCCAAAAGCATAAGTCTTAGTGTCTTGAAGCTTACCATCTTTTGAATACGCTTCGAAATGAGTCCAATAAATTCCAGGATGAGGACTCCACAAAGCCCATGGCCCCTTAAATTGGCTCACCCACTGCTTAGCGTTGTAATCGTAAATCTTAATAATCGTATATCCACTAGGATTATTCGTTACAGCGCCTAAGAGAACGCTACTTCCTTGCCAAGCTGCGTAAGTTCCAGAAACAATCGTTTTTTCAACAAACTCAGGCTCAACAGGATTGTTTACTTGGTAGCGGAAGGCAATTGTTTTAGTTCCAAGAGACTTATAAGTGTAAGCATCGCGAACTTCGCAATGAAGCCAATAATCGCCATTGCTTGTTACCCAAGATGCCCAATTGCCAACACTCCAATCAGATATTGTACGCCATTGCTTGTTATACAAATCGTAAGAAAGCCAACGATATTCCAAGCGTCTATTCAAATTGCCTGTAACAGCAGCTCCAACAGCAATATCGTTATTGCGAATAATCCACGTAAAGTCTACGCTAGTTTGCGTTACTGGAGAATTTGGACCAGTTCCAAACGCGCTAACATCAACATTTCCATCAATACCAGATATGCGAGCCTTAGACGTGTACTGCCATCCGCGCAACGCCGTTCTAATGTTAAATAGCGGAGTTGCGCCGTAGCTAGCAACCCAACTTGCTCGATCGTGAATGTATTGCGAATTAAGCGGGCCTCTCAAATAGTTTGCATATGAGTAAATGCCAAGATTTGTGTATCCTGCGCTATACAGCTGATTCCACCAAGACGAAACAATGTTTTGGTAAACGTATGGGCTAGTTGGAGCAGTGTGGCCAGCCCAAACCCATTTTTCAAGATCGTAGTAAACAGGATAAGAAAGGTCGCCTGGGCTAACGCCTGCACGCCTAAGAAGACTTGCAACGTCTGCGCCCTCGTTAGCACCATCTTCTGGTTTTTCTGCGTAAGAATACATGTAGATTCCAAACGGAATACCTAAACGCTTGCATTCTCTAATATTTCGCAAAGCGTATTTATCGTAGCCGTTTTCCCATCCGTAGCTAATTCGTATAATCGCGCCTTCTACGCCAGCTGCCTTAGCTGCAGCCCAGTTAATTTCTTTTTGATGTTCGGAAACATCAATCACGCCACTGGCGTTGTACGCAAACAGGCTTCCATTGCCATCATAGAATGCCTGAGTTCCGTTGTAGTCTCCCCACCTAGTGCCAAATCCGTTTGTTGGCAAAGAAATCTTACGCACCGAGCCATAAGTTGTATACGTGGATGTTCTAGATTCTAAAGCTTGTGACTCCTGGCTCTTTTCGTTTGAGTCAGTTTCTTCGGGATTTTTTTGATTAGAGCTTATAAGAACAACCTTATTTTTTCTAAGAGAACGTTTATTTTCAACACGTTTTTTGCTAGAAATCGGAGTGTTATTGGCGGTAGAAAAATCAGCATTAGTGCTGCTCGAATTTTCGCGCTTTATCTCTTTTCGCAAATCGCCAACAGTTATAGGCGTAAAACGCTCACCGTTACTTTTAGCGAGTGGATCTGGCTGCTTATCTTTAGTTCCAACAAGCTTAGAATCGGTAATAGTTTGGCCAGTTTTAAGTGACTTTAATTCTCCATTATCTGCAATCGCATACTTTGAAGAAACAACTTCGTCTTTGTTTGTAAAGGAAGATGCCACTTTTTTAGGCAACTTAGAATCATTGCGTGAATCGCCATTAGAAAGCGCATTTAATTGATCTTCTTCAACAGTGTTAGCGCCATTATCTGACAATTCCGCATTATTTGCACCATCTGCAACATCTGCGACTTTGGAAGCAACATTCTTAAAATCCCAACGATTTTCTACCTTAAACGCAGGAGCAGAATTTACAACAAGAGCTGTTGCTATAGAAACTAAACTTGCAATTACACGTACAATAAACTGTCCCAAAATCCCTCCAGACACATGTTTTACGTGTTTAACTGTTACAACAATACCAACATGCGCAAACAGCTTAAAACATGTGTGTATGAAAACAAAATGGAATCAAATAAGAACAAAGGTAAGAATAAAAGTGGAGCGGATGACGGGAATCGGACCCGCGTCATCAGTTTGGAAGACTGATACTCTACCATTGAGCTACATCCGCAATATGCGAATTTTGCAAGCTATTAATTGCCTTGCAAAACAGCAACTCGATTAATTATACAGACTGTTTAGACCTAAAGCAACTTTCGACACTCGCGCTAAATTGTGAAATTCGCGAAAATTTGCACATTTAGTGCACATTGAACACACATTCATGCGTAAAATTCGCTGCATGCTCGCATGATTAAGGTTTTATGATTAAGACTCGCGTAACTCTAAAACAACAAACGCAAGTGCAATAGCAGAAGAGTTTTGCACTAAGCCATCGTGGCTTAAAGACACATGCCAATTAGGGCGATTTACGCCATCTACCCCGTATATGCCATCTACGCGATTTACGCTGGCGAATTCCTGCGGATTAGTCGCCTCTGGCGCGTGCAACGACTCTAGAAGCTTTTGATTAACGTCTTCACTAAGTAGAACGCTTGGGCATCCATGCGAATCGTCTAAAATCTCAATGCTTGCCCAAGGAGTGTTGTCTAATGTGTAAGGATATTGCAAACCAAGAGTGCTCATCGCATCGCACCACGCTTTTATAACCGCCTCTTTACCAGCCCAGCGAGCCGCAATATGAATCGCTTGTGAGTCGTTCTTAGCATTCGCGCGCATAGCACATTGCCTAAGCTCACGCGTAGAAAATAGCGAGCGCCACCCATTGCCATCTTGCATTTGTTGCGCAAAATCCGCCACATTAACAACATCGCAACCAATGCCTGCAATCATTAAACTCACTTCCTAACTACTATATAGCGCGCCAACCTGCCGGAGCGCTTAAAGCGTAGCGCGCGAAGGCAATTTGGCGCGCTGAGCCGCTCAGCGTAGAAGCACGGTGTGCTTCTACGGCGGCGAAGACGTTCGCGCGCTTAGACCGCGCTAACGATACACCTCGATAGCGTCGAAAAATCTCGAATCTCTACCTCACTTTGCGTAATCATGTAGTGCGTTTGTACTGAATTTTGGTGTTTTTTGATACAATCGCACTACAAAAACACGCAGAACTGTAGTGCGATTGTATGATGACACGCCGTAAACTCAGTACAATCGCACTACAAGGCAAGTCAATTCGTTAGCAATAATAGCCACTTGCATCTAAGCGAGCATCTGGGTTTAGCAGCATAGCTTTTTCTGCTTCATGACCATCGTAGCGCGACCCATCTGGCATGCGCGTGCCGTCTTTAAGCAAACGGCGATTTTGCACAGGCTCAAACAGTTGCACATGGCCCATCATGCCCTCTTGCAAAAGTCGCTGGCCTGCAGCCAAGCGCGCATTTGCCTTTGTTCGCCACTCGTTAAGCGCATCCACTCCAGCGCTAGAAGCCACAGCAGCCTCAAACGCGCCAGGATGCACAAGAGCCACAAATCCGCTAACATGACCGAATCCAAGCGATGTAGCAAGAGCCGCTTTAACGGAGCCAATGTGAATCCTATTGCGCAACCAAACCATGTGGTCGTCGCGCGCAAGCTTAGGATCCACGCAATCAAGCGAAGCGTTGATTGGAACCCAACCACTTCTAAACAGCTGAGTCAAGCCATTAATCTGGAACACGCATGCGCCACCCTTTGCGTGGCCAGTAAGCGACTTTTGGCTAATCACAAATAGCGGATTTCCGCTTGTGCGCCCAATCGCGTGCGCAAGCGTATTGTGCAACTCAGACTCATTAGGGTCGTTTGCGTTTGTAGACGTATCGTGCTTAGAAACAACAGCAATATCGTCTGGAGTAACGCCAAGCGCTGCCAAATCGCGCACAAGCTTGGAATCGCGGCCGCCCAATCCTGCAGCGAGCGCGCCCAATCCTGGAGCTGGAATTGAAGTGTGAATACCATCCGCGTATGAGTGAATGAATCCAACTACGCCAGCAACAGGCAAGCCAAGCTTAAGCGCAATATCTCCTCGCGTAATAAGAATCGTGCCGCCGCCTTGCGCTTCCAAGAATCCTCCGCGCCTGCGATCATTTGCACGCGAGAAGAATCGCGGATTTATGCCCTTTTCGTACATTTCCTTGCTGTTTGCAGTGGCGTTCATATTGCCAAAGCCAACCACGGACTCCACGCCAATATCGTCAATCGCTCCTGTTACAACAAAGTCGGCTTTGCCGAGCGCAATCTTATCAACGCCTTCTTCTAGCGAAACTGCAGCAGTTGCACATGCCGAAACTGGCTGAATCATGTTTCCATATCCGCCAATGTACGTTTGCATTACGTGAGCTGCAACAACATTTGGCAATGCTTCTTGAAGCACGTCTGTAGGAATTTCGTGATTTAGGAATCTATCCAAATACAGCTTTCGCATAGACGTCATTCCGCCAAATCCAGTACCTTGTGTTGATGCAACAAGAGACGGATGCACAGCTTGCAAAATTTCCGAAGGCGTAAATCCTGCGCAAATGTACGCGTCAACAGTAGAGACTATGTTCCAAAGCGCAATCGGGTCTACGCTTCCAACCATCGAAGCCGGAATACCCCACTTTAATGGGTCGAAGCCCTTAGGCAATTGCCCACCAACAGTGCGCGTCATGGCTGCTCGCCTTGGCACGCGAATCATGGATCCAGCTTTACGTGTAACAATCCACTCTCCCGACTCTTGGTCGCTAGAAATCTCGGTGTGCTCTTCGTCTAGCGCCACGTATTCGCGCGCAATTTGCTCTGTAGCAACGTTGAAAGATACATCGTGGTCTAAGAAGATTTCGGCTTCTTCTTCGTTTGCTCCGTCTTTGTAGTCGCCGCCCATGCCAGTTTCAAACGGCCTAATTCCCGAGCGAGCCACTACTTCGTCGCGATACTTTTCTGCAATGTCTTCTTCTGGCACAAGCGTGCCTTCCGCATCATACCATCCCGGCTTTGGCGAGTCTTGCCAAGTGAGCAATCCCATGCTCCAAGCCAATTCCAAAACAGCTCCTGCACAAAGCGAAACCGTTCCGTTATCTTGAATTGACTGCTCGGCACTAAAGCGCGTACGACCAGAGCCCCACGGACCAATCTCTCCAACAGAAACTATAACGATTTGGTCTTGCGGCTTTGCTGTTACGTTCTTCCAATCTTCCAAGTTAACGCTTGCTTGAGTTGGAATATTTGGAGATGGAAGCGCCTTATTTAGAGACTTGACTTCAGACTTGACTTCAGAATCGTTTGCAGCATTCTGATTAGCCTGCTTACGACTATTCTCTTGCAAAGCTTGAGCTTTAAGCTCGTTCAAGTCAAGCGGCTCCGAGCCTAATCCACCTGTTAAATCAACGTCTAGAGGCGCTTTTGCAGCAAGATTACGCGCATCTTTAGTGCACAAATCGAGCAAAAGATTCGCCATCTGGCTTGTTGTAAAGGTTTTTAAGCCACGACTTTCAACAGCTTCCACAAGAGGATCATTGCCTCCCATTAAGCCAGTTCCGCGCACCCAGCCGATCTTTGGATGAGCAAAAGTTACGCGATTCGACCACACTTTTTCTGCATGCGCGCGGTTCACAATGGCGTCAAATGCGCTCTTGACTTCGCCATAAGCTCCGTCGCCGCCAAAAATACCGCGATTAGGCGATCCTGGCAACACAACGTGCATACAATGCTTTACATCTGTGTCTGCTCCGATTTGCGCAAATCCTGCGATTGCGCGCTCAACACCCCAAAGCATAAGCCTGGATTGCGATTCAAAAAGCGCACCAGAATCCGCCAAAGTTCCACTAACTGGCGGAGCTGCAAATGGGAAGAATAGAGTTGGATTGTAAGCAGGCTTCAAAATGGTGGTTGTTGCTCCGCTAACCTTCTTAGAAACTGTGCCAACCCACTTTACAAGAGCGTCAACATCTCGGTAACTAGACAAGTTTGCTGGAACAAGCCACAATTTAGCTGAAGCTGTTGCGTGAAGTCTGTAAGCTTCTTTAGCCCACTTTTTTACACTCGGCTTAAAGCTGTGAGAAGTGGCAATAACCGTAGCTCCGCCTTCTAGAAGACCAGTCACAACTCGTGCTGCAATCGAATTTGGCGCAACGCCTGTTACAACAGCAACATCTCCTTCAAAGCAATTGGAGAAGATTTGCGAATCGTCTCCATAATGCTCATGATTACGCGACTTTGGCAAATCGCCAGTAGACTTTAGCGCATCTTTTGCAACTTGCTCAAAAATAGAAGACAATACCGTGTAATTGCTGCCTTTGCTCTTTTTAGCAAACCACTCAGCTTCGCGAGCAGTTGCGCTCCCTAATCCAACAAAGCTACCGTAGCGGTTCAAAATTTCGCTAACTTGCTTAAGATCTTCGGAATTATTCGCGCAAGAATCATACCCAGAATTGTAGTAGATACGCGCCAAATCTTCGCGAGCGCTAGCCCATCGATCGTCGAAAAGAATCGCCTTGCGCTCATCGAATCGAGGCTCTACTTGCTTTGGCCAATCTGCTCCAAGCTCAGCTTCTACAGCTGCAACAACAGCCGCATTTTCATCCGCTTCATCTTGCACTTTAGGCTCTTCAACACCAAGCTTTGCTAGCACAAACTTAGCAGTAGCAGCCAAAACTCCATCCGCGCCAACAACCTGTTGAGCAAAAGCGTCAAGCGCCGCAGAATCAACAACCGCGCCGCCTGCAGCGCCAGAGCCTGCAGAACCTGGCTGAGCAAGAGTAATTCCGTGCTGTTTAGCAACTTGATTAATCGCAGAATCAATCAACGCTTGAGCTGCAGAAGCGTTCTTTGCTGGCTGCGTAGAGAGCTGCGCCAAATCGCCTCCGCGAACGCTTGCGCCAAATCGCGTTTGCAAAACAAGAGCCGCCAAAACGTGCGCGCGCCAGCCTTCGCCAAGCTTATAGACTTCCGTAATGCGCTTATCTACTTGAGCAGGCTTTACACCAGCTGCGCCAAAAAGCGACCTTAAACTTTGCCTTACAATGTCGCTAAGAACGGCACCAAAAGCCTTGTAGCGAGGAGCAGCGGAGTTTACTAGCTTGCTAAGAGCGCTCATTGGAGCTTCTGCAGCACCGTCCACGCTAGGCACGCCAAGCTCGGAGCTTATGTCCATTAAAAGCTGGTTTCGCCTAGAAGATACGCCGTTTGTTAGCGTATCCGTTGTGTCGGCAGCGCCAATTTGGTCAGCGCGAATCTTAGCACTGTATGCAATCAGCATTTCAATAGCATCCGACGCCTTAAACGCAATATCTGCAACAGAGCCAGATGGCACATTTGGCACTGCATTTGATGCATTTTGTACAGAATTATTTGCATTATTATTTGCATTATTATTTGCATTTATTTGAGTAGATGCAGAAGCAGATGCAGCACTTGCCGTTGCGGTTGCTTGCGACTTTTGCGCAGCAGCTTGGGAAGAATCGCCAGCAACCGACGCGTCATTAACCGCGCTTTCATCGTCTTCAAAAACTTCTGGCACAAGCGAATCTGTGTCTGTTTTATAAACACGACTCTCGTCTCGCCCAACGTTATAAACAGCAACACGCTGACTACTAAACTCTGGCAATGCAAGCGTTTTTGTACCAAGATTTGCCAAAGTTGGAGCATTCGCTAAACCAACTTCAACATATTCTTCTACGCCCAATCCGCCGCAAGATTCGCTAGAGAACATAAGCGCTTGCGTTTCAATCCAACGAACAGGGGAAGCAAACTGCCAAGAAAGAAGCTCCGTAAGAAGCAATCTGCCGAGTTTTTGCTCATCAGCGGCATAAGAATCCCAAGTTGCATCATCTTGCAAAGCTGCTTCAATTCGCTTTGAAGGAACAACGTCTAGAATCTTTTGCGCAAATTCGCGCGTAAGCTCAAACGGACATGCAACCAAGTTTGGAATGTAGCGTCCAACAAGCACAGAGTAATCAATATGCTTTGGAAGAAGCGAATCCAGCTTATCGCGGAACTCTGGCACACCTTTTCTAAGCAGCTTAGAATGGAATGGCACGTCAATTCCTGGAACCAAAATAAACGGCGGCTTTCCACCATATTCTTTAGCACGCTTAGCGGAATCTTCGGCCAAAGCTTTAAGACCTTTTATTGTTCCTGCAATCGCATACTGCTGACCTGCCAAATTGTAGTTTACGATTTGCAAGAATTCGCCAGTTTGCTTAGAGATTCCTTCAACATACGCGTTTACGCCATCGTCTCCTACGCCAAACTGGTTTGGACGCAAAGCTCCCATTCTATAGTTGGATCGGCCTTGCGCATCTCGCTCAATCAAATGATGCATTGTAGATCCGCGGTGAAACACGAGCTCCAACACGGTTTCTAGCGGAATAATTTGAGCGAAAGAGCTTAGCGCATTGTATTCACCAAGCGAATGGCCAGCAAAGTAGGCAGGCCAAATATCGCATCCAGCTTCACGCAAGCGAGCAGTTTGTGCAAAAGCAACAGTAGCGAGCGCAACTTGCGTAAATTGCGTTAAGTTAAGCAAGCCTTCTGGGTGACGATACGTTACGCCATTTGCTGTTAGCTCCTTAGGATTATCTCGAACAACAGCAAGAATTGAGAATCCGAGCTTTTCGCGAGTAAGCTTATCGGCGCGCTGCCAAGTTTCGCGCACAGCTGGCGATTTTGCGCGCTCATCTAGCGACATACCTTGCTTTTGAATACCCTGACCCGGGTATACAAAGGCGGCGCGCGGCGAGCTTGTAAGAGCGCTGGCCTTAGACACAACTTGCCCATTTACGCGGCATGTTACTTCTAGCGCAAGTCCTGCACGTCGAACTTTTCCTACGCGCTCAACAGTTATCTCAACCTTATCGTTAAGCTGCACCATGCCGTACATGTTGTACGTCCAGCCAATCAACTCGTAGCGCGCGCCTTTTTCATCCAAGGCTTGCGCAACGTGCTGAGCTGCCGCCGAAAGCCACATTCCGTGCACAAGCGGCGCTTTAAGCCCAGATATTGCAGCGCCTCTGTAAGAAGTGTGAATTGGGTTAAAATCGCCAGAAGTGCGCGCAAACGCCGTCATGTCTTTAGGCGCGCTCACAACAACTCTTCTAAGCATTCTTCTAGGAGTTGCATCCACATCATATCCGTGCAAATCCGCGGCAGCTCCGTATTGTGCAGCAGGCTTTGGCAACGCTGAACTGTAGCTGCGTCCGCGAATCGCAAATCGCTCTGTTTCGTGAGCTAAACGCGTTCCGTCTTGCGCAAAATGAACAACGTTAATCGTAACAACGCGTCCAGAAGCAGACTCTTGCGCGCTTTGCGCCCAACCAACAAGGTTTACGCGCTCGCCCACATGCTTGTTCAAATCGCTATTTGAAACGTCTAACTCTATTAAGTGATCTAAATGAACCGCGTTAAGCAAGCCTTCGATTACTGGGTACCCATTTACCATTACAGATCCCAAAGCAGAATAAATTGTTGGCCAAGCAGGACCAACTAGCGCGTCTGGCACGATTTTAGACGCTTGAAGACCGCCAGAAAGTCGCCCAGCTGTAGAAGATTCGTGATCGATTCCAAGATTTCTAGAAAGCGTGTACGAAGATTTTACTACGCCAAATGGCGATTCTTCACTTTGCTCGCTTACATCAACTTTAGGCATTTCGCTTAAAGCATCTCCCGTAATCGCAACATTTCCAATGCCTGCTGTAGCTGCAAGCATCTTATAAACGTGCTTTGGCAAGCGCTCTCTATCTACTACTGGCACGCCTCCTGCGCGATTTGCGTCTACAATAAGCGGAATCACAATGTTTCGCACAGCGTGATTCTTATTGCTGTTCTCATTCTTGCTTGAATCGTTAGCGCTTGAATCATTTCCGCTTAAATTATCCCAGAATGTGTCTAATTTAATGTCTAAATCAAGCTTAATTACGCTATCTTCTTCACTAACAACGCTTATAACGTAGTTTTCGCTATCATTTTGCGTTTTGTAAGCAGGATTAGAAGTTAGGTGACCAATCCAAGATATATTCGGGCATGCGCGCACGTATTCTTCAACGTTTTTTGCGCACGCGATTTGGCTAAACGCGCTTTGGCTAAACGCGCTTTGCGCAAGAGAAACTCTAGAATCGCCAGCAGCCGAACGTTTTATAACCGCATCTTCAAATCTTCCCAAAATATTCGCAATCGGCTCGTCCATTGTTGTTATTCCAGCAACAGAAATCGGCCCTGGAATTACGCGAACAGCATCTGCCGAGTATCGCGAATCTTCCGACTGCCAAAGCTGATCCTGACCCCACCAGCGAAGCAAATCGTTGTCGATTACTGGCACAAACGGCATTGGCTTAGGGTATTCGCGCACCAAAGTTGGGAACCATGCGGCATCCATTGGAATAACGTTTGTTTGCGCTGCATCTGAGAACTTTTCAATAAGATTATTCAAAGCTTCTTGAGGATTTTCAAAAATGCTTTTAGCAGAAGGCAAGCTTGACTCAAATTCGCCAGAATCTTGCAACGTAAAACGCGCTTCGATTCGCTTAAGCAAATGAGCATAGCGATCCGCGTATGTGGAATCCGCCCACGGGTAGCATAAGTCTAGGAATCGTTGTGCAAATTGCTTGTATGTCATGCTTTCAACATTGCCAAAATATGGCTTTGCTGTTGTGTTAAGAGCAGCAATAACCTTGTCTTTGCGTAATTCAAGCTCTTCTGGATGCTTCATCATGTGAACAAGAAGCCTTCCACAACGCGCAGACGCATTTTCAATCTCGTAAATATCTGCGTGCAAATGGCTTAATCCGCTTGTTACTCCGCCAACAACCTTTCCAGACGGCACCCAGCGCTCGCCAATCGGAGCAAACGGATCTTCACTTGCGCCAAGACCTTCCACGCATGCATCATTTGCTTCTGTGATTCCAGGCGTCTCCACCAACATGCGCTTAACTTGCGGACTTGTGTGCGCTTCCTTTGCCGTCATTGCTGCTGTGCCAATCATTACGGCATCCACAGGCATATTTGGCAAATCGTACTTATTGGACCATTCGCCACTAATGTAGTCGGCAGCGCGCGAAGGAGTGCCAATTCCGCCACCTGCTACAAGCACCAAATTATTGCATTCGCGCGCTTGAGCATAAGTGCTAATAAGCAAATCATCTAGCGACTCCCAAGAGTGGTGTCCACCTGCAGATCCGCCTTCTACTTGCGCAATAATCGTTGCTGGCTTAACAGCTTTTGCAATGCGAATAACTTGACGAATCTGATCTACTGTTCCTGGCTTAAAAGCAACATACGGGAATCCGTCTTCTTGAAGAGTTTTAACAAGTTCCTTCGCTTCGTCTAGCTCTGGGATTCCTGCAGATATTACAACTCCGTCGATTGGCGCTCCCGAAGCGCGCTTTTTTGGAACTATGCGCTTGGCGCCAAATTGCAAATTCCACAAATAGCGGTCCATAAACATTGCGTTGAATTCTACAGTTGCTCCCTCTTTTAGCTGATTTTGGAGCATTTCCACGTGCTTGTTAAACACTTCTTCTGTTACTTGGCCACCGCCTGCAAGCTCTGCCCAGTACCCCGCGTTTGCAGCAGCTGCAACGATTTGCGGGTCTACGGTTGTTGGAGTCATGCCTGCAAGAAGAACAGGAGCTTTGCCTGTTAGCTGGCTAAACTTTGTAACTACTTTGCGCCCCAATGGCGTTTCTACTACGCGTGGTGCAAAATCCGCCCAGCATCCCGTGCGCAAAGAATTTGCGGAAGAAGCGTCCAGTGTAGACGCATTAGCGCGAGAGACCATTGTTCCAGCTTCTACGATTCCAGCGCCACTTCCCTGAACCAGCACACTTGTAAGCTTTCCAAGCACTTCTCCAGGACCCATGTCGATTACCCACAAATCTTTAGCAGATTCGCCCAGATTTGCCAAAGTTTTTTTGATTTGACTTGCCCAATCCACTTGCTCTACTAAAACTTGATTTGCAAGACTTCTAGTAAGATCGGCATTTAACCCAGCTTCTTTTGCCCATTTTTCAGCGTTATCTACAGCTTTGCTCATCATTGGCGAATGGAATGGCACTGTAACATCTAAATACTCTGCGATTGGCGCAAAAACCGATCCGCCGCGCTGCTTCATATCTCGTAATTTTTTAGAATGGGTCGCTTCTTTTTGCGCTTCGCTTAAAACGGCCTCCATGTCTTGCGGATAGCCAGATAACACCATGTGATTTCGCGAATTTTTAACTGCTATCGAAACTTCGGCACGCTTACGATCCACGCGCGAAATCAAAACTTCTGCCTGTTTTTGAGTTACGCCTTTTAACGAAAGCATTGGAGTTGCAGAGCCGTTTCCGCTTATTTCCAAAAGCCGCGCTTCGCGATCTGCAGCCGCTCCGATTATGTATGCAATCGCCAAAAGTTCCGCGATTTTGCCTTGCGCTGCCTGCCAAGAGCCAGCCTCTAATCGCGCTTCTACCATTTTTGCAGCAATCACGCCTTGAGAATGACCAAGACTTGCGATTGGCTTGCAAACTTCAAAATTGTACCCAAGATTTGTAAAATCACTAACAGCTGCAAGCTGCGCCAATGCGATTCCTGGAACGCTTATTTGCGCGTCTTGCGTGCGATCATTTGTGGATTCTAAAGCGTCGAATACGTTTATGTCTTTTCCTGCGTTTGCTAAAAGTTGCGCATATATATTGTTCAAAAGATTTTTTGCGCTGTTATTGTAATCGCGTAGTTGCGCGCTTAAATCTTCGTCTTTTTGCGCTTCTTTTAACGCTTGAACCCACGGCGTGGATTGCCCTGCAAAAGATAAAATATGTGGATTTTGTGCAAGCTCATCAAATAAGTATTTTGTCATTTTATTTTCCTTTGTTTGTGGGTTTACGTTTTATTTTTAAGATTTGTGTTTTGGATTATTTGTGACTTTCGGATTATTTGTGACTTGTTGCTAGTCGCGCGTGGCGGCTGCTTGCGATTAATCCGCGCGGCTCAAATCATCTAAAATCATCCGCAAATCGTCTCAAATCATTCTTAAATCACATTGGCTGGTTTCCATGATGCTTCCCCGTTCTCGAAACACGTTTTTTACTTCTTAAAATCTTCAAAGAATTAGCAATAACATCTCTTGTTTGCTCCGGATCTATCATTGCGTCAATCTGGCCAGTTTCCAGCGAAAGATTCGCGTTTACAGTGGTATTTTCGTAATTCTCAACAAGCTTTTTTCTTAAAGCGTCAACATCTTGACCGCGCTCTTTTGCTTTTTGCAAATCCTTGCGATGAATAATGTTCACAGCTCCTTGAGCGCCCAAAACCGCTATCTGGCTGGTAGGCCAAGCGTAGTTAAAGTCTGCGCCCATAGACTTTGAGCCCATTACAATGTATGCTCCACCAAAAGCCTTGCGTAAAATCACGGTAACAAGCGGAACTTGCGCGTTTGCGTACGCGTAAATCACTTTTGCGCCTCTGCGAATAATTCCAGCATGCTCCTGGTCCGATCCTGGCTTGTATCCAGGAGTGTCTACAAGAGTTACAACAGGAAGATTAAACGCGTCGCACAATCGCACAAATCGCGCTACTTTTTCGGAAGAATTAACGTCTAAAATTCCCGCGTTTACCTTAGGCTGATTTGCCACTATTCCAACAGGATGCCCGTCTATGCAAGCAAAACCAACAACCGCGGATGCAGCATAAAGCTCCTGAACTTGCACAAATTCGCCATAATCTACGATTGCGCGAATAACGTCTAAAACGTCGTACGGCTGGCGATCATTGCTCGGAACAATAGTCGCAAGCTGCTTAGCGGTTTCTCTGTCTGCGCGAGTGGCAGCGTATGCGAATGTTGGCGGATTTTGATTGCAATTTTGCGGCAAATAAGCAAGGATCGTGCGCGCGTAGTCAATGGCGTCCGCCTCGTCTTCGCCCAAATAGTGAGCAACGCCCGAAGTGGAGTTATGCACATATCCACCGCCCAAATCGTCCATGCTAATCGACTCGCCTGTAGCAGCCTTAACAACATCTGGACCAGTTACAAACATGTTGGAATGCTCGCGAGTCATGATTATAAAATCCGTAAGAGCAGGGCAATAAACTGCGCCACCAGCACAAGGTCCTAAAATCAAGGAAATTTGCGGAATTAAACCGCTTGCTTCACAAGTTTTTTTGAAGATTCTGCCATATTGCGTAAGCGCGTTAACGCCTTCTTGAATGCGAGCGCCGCCCGAGTCGATTAGCGCAACAACAGGAACCGCAAGTTGCAACGCCATGTCTAAAAGATGGCAAATTTTCTGGCCTTCAGCGCGTCCAAGCGTGCCGCCGCGAACGGAAAAATCTTGAGCATAAACTGCCACTTTTTTGCCGTACACTTCGCCAAAGCCAGTGATTACAGCGCATCCTGCAACATCGTTATTTATATCTCCGCCATTAAAGCGGCCGATTTCTTCAAACGTGCCTGTGTCAAAAAGCAAATCCAAGCGCTCTCTTGCAGTGGATTTTCCCTTTGCATGCTGGCGTTCTAAAGCCTTCTGCTCGGCGTCTCTTGCAAGGCGAGCCGCGTGTTCTACGGCTGCTTTTCCGCGCTGAGGCTGCGTAGGCTGCGTTGGCTGAGCGTCTTGCGCATTTTGCGTGTCTTTATTAACTTGTGCAGCGCTTTTATTAACATCTTTTGCAACTTGCGTATCATCTTTAGTAAGCGCACTCATTTTGCACTACCGCCTTTAGTCACGTCAATTGTTACAAGCTTTTCGCCTGCTTCTACACCATCTCCAGGCCCAACAAAAATGCCAGTAACTACGCCAGCTGCAGGTGCGTAAACGTAGTTTTCCATTTTCATGGATTCAAGAACAGCAAGTAAATCACCTTTGGCTACGCTCTGACCTTCCGCAACGTTTACACGCGTAATCACAGCTTGCATTGGAGCAGAAATCACGCCAGGAGCGTCCTTAGGTGTTTCCGACTTATGAGTATCTCCCCTTAATCCTCGCCCTCTAAGCGGCTGCGATGCGCGAACCGTGCTTCTAACTCGTGCAGAACCAGTAAGATTGTCTACAATGTCTTGCGGAATAGTAAGTTTTACGCGCTTATTGTCTACTTCTATTACAAAAGACTCCATTTTGGTCGGCTTATTTTGCGCGTCTTCACCAGCCTTATTGGAATACAAAGAAGCAGGCTGTCCGCCATTTGCCGCTGCAGCAGTACGGTTCAAATACTTGCGTTCAAGCCATTTTGTAGAAATATCAAAATCGTGATCTTGAGCCGTAAAATCAGGGTCGTTAAAAATTTGCTCAAAAAGCTTAGCAGGAGTAGGCACGCCCTCAATGCAAAGCTCCTTAAGCGCACGCCTTACGCGAGCAATTGCCGCATCGCGATTTTGCGCCGTAACAATAAGCTTGCCCATCATGGAGTCGAATTTTGGAGACACGCTATCTCCAACTTCTACGCCAGAATCCACGCGAATTCCAGGGCCCGATGGCCATTCTATTTTTGTTAGCGTGCCTGCACTAGGCGTAAGATTCGTTGCTGGATCTTCCGAAGTGATTCTAAGTTCAAAACTGTGTCCGCGCGAAGGGTGATTTTGCGTAAGCTCGCCGCCGTCGGCAATCATAAGCTGTTCGCGCACAAGATCTAGTCCGCTAACTTCCTCACTAACTGTGTGCTCAACTTGCAATCGTGGGTTCACTTCCAAGAAGTAAACTTTGTGTTGAGAAGTCACCATATATTCGCACGTGCCCAAACCAACGTAGTCAACAGCTTCAAATAGGTTACGAGAATATCGGTGAAGCTGCGCATTCTCATCATCGGTAAGGAATGGTGCTGGTGCTTCCTCAACCAACTTTTGGTTTCGGCGCTGCACCGAGCAATCGCGCGTGGAATATATGGTGAAGTTTCCATGTGAATCGCGGCCAACTTGCGTTTCCACATGCCTGGCCTTGTCTATAAAACGCTCAATAAAGTACTCGTCAAGGTCGCCGCCTTGCAAAGCGTCGTGGTTCATGTAGAATCCGCGAAGCTCATCATCGTTTTGCACAACGGTTATTCCGCGGCCGCCGCCGCCATCCGTGCGCTTCATCATAACTGGGTAGCCGTGTGTTTGCGCAAAAGTCAGCAATTCTCGAATGTCTTTTACTGGCTCCGAGATTCCTGGAACGGGCGGCACTTTAGCGCGAGTTGCCACGCGCCGCGCGGTTATTTTATCCCCTAAATCAATAAGCGCTTCTGGCTTCGGACCAATCCACACAGCGCCAGCATCAATCACCTTTTGCGCAAAACTCGCTACTTCCGATAAAAATCCGTAGCCTGGGTGCACAGCATCCGCTCCGCTTTTATGCAAAATGTCTATAATCGCGTCTTCGTTTAAATAAGTGTCTCTGTACGTGTCTCCGGAAAGCGCGTACGCTTCGTCTGCCATCTCAACATACTGTGCTTGACGGTCGGATGCCGCATAAATAGCCACAGTTGGGATTCCCATTTCTTGGGCAGTGCGAATCACTCTAAGCGCGATTTCGCCGCGATTTGCCACAAGTATTTTTTTGATATTCGTAACCATATGTTACAAGTTATATGAAATTTGGCTTATAGTATCCGTGAATTTGAACAAAACATTATGCGATTTTTTGTAAACTTCTCCAACGCGCGCTGCCCGATTCTTGTCTAATGTTTGATTCAGCAACGAAAAACAATACGAAAGAAGGATATCGTGGCTAATTTTGAATCAAACTCTGGCGCAAACTCTAATGCAGTT
Organism: Gardnerella sp. c10Ua_31; assembly: GCF_055700915.1. NCBI lineage: Bacteria > Bacillati > Actinomycetota > Actinomycetes > Bifidobacteriales > Bifidobacteriaceae > Gardnerella > Gardnerella sp. c10Ua_31. The sequence goes on from NZ_JANUYG010000001.1 coordinate 598,091, forward strand.
GCATCTAAGGCATTTGACATTAATCGTTTAGCTGTTCCATTTGCTAAGGCATTTTTGTTTACTGTTCTTATTAGCGCTGCCACTATGGCTGGCGCATTGCCAATTCCTGGAACTCCTGTTCCTGTAACTTTGCAAACTTTGGTTTTGGCTTTGGCAGGTCTTACTTTGACTTGGCGCCAAGCCGTTAGCTCTGTGCTTATGTACCTTGCGATTGGTGCTGCTGGAATGCCAGTGTTTGCAGGCGGAAAGAGTGGCGTTGTGGCTTTTGCAGGTCCTAGCGTTGGATTTCTTGTTGGATTCGTATTCGGCGTGGCTGCGATTGCGCTTGTAAAGTCTGCTCTCGAAGGTGTTGTTAATGCTGCTATGCCAGAGGATTCTGTTGCTAAGAAATTTGCACGATTTGGCGCGTATTTTGCAGCGTCTGTTGTTGGTTCTCTTGTGATTTACGCATTTGGTTTTGTAGGCCAATCGCTTATGATGCACTTGCCTGTTTGGGCAATCGCCGTGGCTTCTACTGGCTTTATTGTGGGCGATATTATTAAAGCTGCAATCGCTAGCGCTGCTTGCGCAGGATTGTATGGCGCGTTTAAGCACAACACCAATGCGTGATGCGTGATGCGTGATGCGTGATTAATCTCAAGCGTAACGCGCTAACTATTCTAAGGCCGCAGTGACGAGACTGCGGTCTTTTTTGTATCAAAAGCAAGATCACTTTGACTCATTTTCGCGCTCAGGCAGGTCATGTCGTTAGCGCGGTCTAAACGCGCTAACGTCTTCGCCTGCGTTGAAAGCACACTGTGCTTTCAACTTTGAGCAAGCTCAGCGCGCCAAATTGCCTTCGCGCGCTACGCTTCAAGCGCTCAGGCAGGTCGTCGCGCAAGCTAGGTAGAGATTCGAGATTTTTCGCAGCGGATGAAGCGAACCTCAGCATGAAATGGTGATTCGCTGAAGCAGCAAGAAAAATCGAGAATCTCAGGCGATTAAGCAATACGTAATTGTTCAAGCACGTAAGAGGGCTGGGTGATTCTTGGTCGAACAGTATAAGAGCGGCAGCCGATATTAGACAACCCAATGACACACACATACAAACAAACTTAAACCAAAAACAGAAAATCAAAGCCAAATCGGAACAACCGCAACAGCAGACAACACGCAAGAGGCGGAGCGTTGTGAGACAAGAAACACCCAGCCCTCCTACAACACTAGGCGAGGAAAACCGTTCGCGCGTTACAGCGCGCTCAGGTAGGTTGTCGCGCCCACGTTTGTATCAAACACTAAGCGCGTGAACATCGCCCGTGTGCACAATCGCAGATTCTCCCGAGTCTTTAAGAATCAAAAGCGAAGCATCATCAGTAACGCTCTGAGCAATGCCTTTAACGCATTCGCTGTTGTTTAACTCGCTATTAACTTCTGGCGCATACACGCTAACTTTGCGCCCAAGAGTCCAGCAAACTGCGCTAACTTCCTTACGCAAGCACAATGCGTTTTGCGCAGGATTTTGCACAAAACTCGCGAGTCTATTGTTTAAGTTTTTCGCTAAACGCTTAGCAATAATATCCCTTAACTCCATAGCGTCTGGAAGATTCGCGTAATGCATTTGTAAAGATGTTGCTTTTTCGATTGGAAGATTGCTTTTAGACACATTAAGATTAAGGCCGATTCCAAAAATCACACCAATATTTTGTTGTAAAGAGTCATGATTTGCAAGTGCTGCGATTTCGGTTAAAATTCCGCCTTCTTTGCAATCGCCAATAAAAATGTCATTTGGCCACTTGATTTTTATTTCTTGACCAAAATCGCAAATTTTACTTTCGACTTCGCCGATTTCGCTAATTTCGCCAACTTCGCTGGCTTCTGCGATTTTGCGCGCACCAACATCTTTAAGCGCGCCAATCAACGCGTCTCTTGCGCAAAGTCCTGCAATCATAGGCAGCCAACCGTTGTATTTTGAATCCATAACAACGCTTTTTGGCAAAACAGCACCATAAGACGCTAGAAAGCTTTGCCCCGATTCGCTAACCCACTTGCGACCAAGACGACCTCTGCCAGCGCTTTGATTGTTTGCAATAATCGCACAAACAAGCGGATTCAAGATTGAAGAGCTTTCAAAATCGCAATCAATAAGCTCTTTTCGCGCAATATTTTGCGTAGAATCAACCGAGTCTAAAAAGATAAAATTCATCGAGAATTAAATCCCTTAAAATCTATTAAAATCGCCTAAACAGACTAAACCTATTAAACAACAGCTATCAAAGAAATAGCTATCAAACAATAGGCTCTACCTGGTCAAAGCCAAGCTCCACAGGAGTCTCTCTGCCAAAGATAGAAACAAGAACCGTAAGCTTTTGCGTTGTAGGATCTACGTCCGAAACAACGGCAGCCATAGTTGCAAATGGGCCGTCGGTAACTGTAACTTGATCTCCAACCTTGTAAGCAACCTCAACAGTACGCTTACGAGCTGCTGCTGGCTTATCTCCAGCCTTCTTCAACGCCTCAGACGCAATCATAGGAGCCATCATATCAATAACTTCCTTGCGGCTAAGAGGCGCTGGCTCCTTAGACGGGCCAACAAAACCAGTAACACCTTCGGTCTCGCGCACAATGCGGCGAGCATTCTCGTCTGGCCACATGCGAATAAGCACATATCCTGGAACGCGCACGCGCGTAATAACCTTCTTGCCCTTGTCTGTGTGCTTTTCGACTTCTTCCATTGGAACTTCAATCTGGAAAATCTTGTCTTCCAAACCAAAGCTTTGAACGCGAGATTCAACGTTAGTTTTAACGCGCTTCTCGTAGCCAGAGTAGGTGTGAAGAACATACCACTTGCCTTCAAGAGTTCGCAAAGTCTTGGAGAATTCGGCAACAGCGGCTGCGCCAGCGTCTGTAGGGTCTACGTCTGCAGAGTCGGCGGAATCGGTGGAATCAGCAGAATTGTCGGCAGAATCAGCGTTATTTTCCGCTGGCAAATCGCCAGCAGCCGTAGAATCAGCCTGCTCATGCGCCTCCACCGCATCGGCAGATGCGTCTAAATTCGCAAGATTATCTAGATTCTCTACAGAATTATCTACGGATTCAACATTTTCGAGATTCAACTCGTCAGTCATATTTGCACACCCTCAAAATTCGTCTAAATCAGCCAAACAGCCACATAACGGACTTTCCTAAACCGAAGTCCATAACAGTGACAAAAACCATCAAGAAAATAACAAAAATAAACACGGAAGCTGACCAAGCAAACAACTCTTTGCCGTGTGGAGCTACGACTTTGCGCGTTTCGTCAATAGTTTGCTTAATGAACATGCCAATACGCATGAACAAATTTGGCTTCTTCTCTTTTGCCTTGGCCATGCTTGAATCCTTCGTTTGAAAATTGTTAACAATAAAACTGGCAGGGACGGCGGGACTCGAACCCACAACCTACGGTTTTGGAGACCGTTGCGCTACCAATTGCGCCACATCCCTAGGTGAACTTGCTAATCATACCTTAAAAAGATTGACTTGGCAAAACCGCCGAATATTCATGATAGCGGAAGGGCAAGATTTAAGGGTTTTTATTATGATTAGCGAGTGTCGCTAAATGCGCGGTTGCTGGCGACTTTTCCGCGTGAAAACGCGCTGCCGCCTAGTGAAGACGCGCTGCAACGCTTAAAACGCGCTTCCGCCTTCAATCCACTGCTTCATGCGCCTCATGCCCTCTGCAAGTTGACTATCCGCCAAAGCGCACGAGAATCGCAAGTAGCCAGGCGCGCCAAAAGCCTCGCCAGGAACAGCAGCAACATGCGCTTCGTCAAGAAGCATTTGCGCAAGCGCAGACGATGTGCCTGGAATCTTAGAATCCTTGCCCAACGGGCGATTAAGCAGCGCCTCAACATTTGCAAACGCATAGAAAGCGCCGTGCGAAAGAGGGCAAGTTACGCCTTTCATGCTGTTTAACGCTTGCACAATCGCCTTGCGACGAGCGTCGAAGGAATCACGCATTTTTGCAACTTCGTCTAATGGCCCGCCAACTGCTGCAAGAGCTGCGCGCTGCGAAATATTAGAAACGTTAGACGTCATGTGGCTTTGAAGCTTAATCGCGGCTTTTGCGGCCTCAAGCGGCACAACCATCCAACCAACACGCCAACCTGGCATTGCGTAAGTTTTTGCAACGCCATTCAAAACAAGCAGCTGGTCGCGCACTTCTGGCACTTCCACGCCAATGTACGAAGTTTTTACGCCGTCGTAATGCAAGTGCTCGTAAATCTCGTCGGAAAGCACCCAAATGTGGTGTTTTACAGCCCATTCGCCAATCGCGCGAATCGTTTGCGCGCTCCAAATAGCGCCTGTTGGATTAGAAGGCGAAGTTACAATAATCGCACGCGTGCGCGGTGTGCGAGCCGCCTCAATCGCCTCAATATCTGGCTCAAAACCGCGATCCGCGCCAGACATAACCGCCACTGGTACGCCGCCTGCAAGTTTTACCGCCTCTGGATAGCTTGTCCAATATGGCGCTGGGATTATAACTTCGTCGCCGTCGTTTAGCAAAATCTGGCATGCTTCGTAAACAGCCTGTTTGCCGCCATTCGTTACAACAACTTGATTTGGGGAAACATCGTAGCCAGAATCGCGCTTAACTTTGCGCGCAATCGCCTCGCGTAACTCTGGAAGGCCAGCCGTAGCCGTATACTTGTAGTTTTTTGGGTCTTTGCATGCGGCGGCTGCGGCTTCCACAATATAGAGCGGCGTTGGAAAATCAGGTTCACCTGCGCCGAAGCTAATAACGTCGATTCCTGCGGCTTTCATCGCTTTCGCTTTGCCATCTACAGCAAGCGTTGCGCTTGGCGCCACTTTGTTAATGCGATTGCTCATAGAGCGCCATTGGGAGTTTGATGTATTTGCTGCGATTTGTTGCGAACCTTCTGCGATTTGCGATGCATTTTCTGCCATATTTGCTGCGATATTTTCTGCCATACTTACAGTTTAGCCATTACACGTTATTTCACGATTTTGTTTCTTTTTGCCCACATTTGTTTACGTACTAGCCGATTTGGGAAACAAACGCGGGAAAATTGACAACTTCGAGCTGCTTAATGCGCCAACTATTTCCGCTTTTTGTTGTTTATGTTACTTTTTGTTCAATATTTTGTGCGTTTTTTGTAGTGCGATTGTATGACGACACGCCGTAAATCAGGTACAATCGCACTACAAGGCAGGTCGTCGTTCGCGCGGATTAGCCGCGCTCACGTCTTCGCTTGCGTTGAAAGCACACTGTGCTTTCAACCTTAAGCAAGCTCAGCGCGCCAAATTGCCTTCGCGCGCTACGCTTTAAGCGCTCCGGCAGGTTGGCGCGCAAATCGCAGCAAACGCTATAAAAGCACAAGATTATCGCGATGCACCACAGGATGCGCGTATTGCCGCCCCAAAGTGGCCTCTAAATCGTCCGTAGTAAGACCCATTACCTGCGGTATCTCGTCTGAATCAAATGCAACTAGCCCTTTGGCTAAGTGGTTTCCATGCTCATCATCAATCCACACTGGGTCGCTCGCACAAAAATCGCCAGTAACTCCCACAATTCCAGCAGCCAACAGGCTTGCTCGCCCTGCGCAAACGGCTGCAGCAGCACCAGAATCTACAATAATCGCACCATGCGGATTAGACGCAAAACCAATCCAAAGTCTTCTAGAAGACGCGCGCGAGTTTAGTGGCGCAAAAACGGTTCCAACCGAATCGCCAGCTAGCGCACTCTCCGCGCTACTCGCACACGTCAAAAGCGTTGGAATTCCAGAAACAGCAGCAATATGCGCCGCATCCATCTTGGTTACCATTCCGCCTGTACCAACGCCCGATCCGCTTTCGCCAACTTTAATATCGTCTAGCGCGCGCGTAACATCTGCAACAAAGCCAATTCGCTTAGCACCTGGCTCACTGGGCGGAGCCGTGTAAAGCGCGTCTACGTCTGTTAAAAGAACCAGCGCATCTGCGCGAACAATGTTTGCAACAAGCGCCGCCAGCCTATCGTTATCTCCAAAACGTATTTCGTTACTAGACAAAGCATCGTTTTCGTTTACGATTGGCACAACGCCTAATTCCAGCAGCCTAAGCATTGTACGTTGAGCATTGCGATAGCGAGACGGCGAAATAGTAACGTCTGCTGTTAGCAGCATTTGACCAACTTTTAGGCCATATTTTGCAAAAGCTTGCTCGTATTGCGCCATAAGCAAACCCTGACCAACCGAAGCCGTAGCTTGCTGCGTTGGAACGTCTTTTGGCCTAGAATCAAAGCCGAGCAGCCCGAATCCTGCTGCGATTGCGCCAGAAGACACAAGCACAACATGCGCGCCGTTAATTTGCGCGCGACTAATGGCGTCTACTAGCGAGCGCAGTTTTTGCACATCTAAATGGCCATTTTGCGCCGTTAGCGAGCTAGACCCCACTTTTACGACTATTGTGCGCGCATTGCTAATTGAACGCCGAACCCCGTTTTCGGTAGGCTCAATTGCTTTATTAACCATCTACTCACCACGCCCAAATAGGCTCTGCTCATCGTGTTTATCGTCATCTACCGATGGATCCGCCCAATGACCTTGCTTGCGTTCTGCCATCATCGCATCTCGCACAGCGCTCTTTGCGTCCATCATAGTGTGGTAATCGCGGCGGCGCTCCGCATTAGTGCGCCTTGCACCACGCGGATCATTTGCCTCAAGTCGCAAGTCTTTTCCGCGCGCACCAAGGCTTGCGCCGTCCAAACCTTCCGCACCTGCTGCAATGCTTGGATCCCAGTCAAAGCAAACCATGCGATTGCCGCGGCCAATCCTAATCTCGTCTCCTGGCCGCGCACCCTTCTTGCGCAACTCGTCTTCTACACCAAGTTTCGCTAAGCGATCCGCCAAATAGCCCACTGCCTCGTCGTTGTCGAAGTTTGTTTGCACAACCCAACGCTCTGGCTTAGCGCCTGTAACAGTAAACCAAAAGTCGCCATTTTTGTCTTCTTCGCGCTCGATTGTAAAGTCGCTAGCACTTCCGCGGCCATCGTCGCGCCTGCGTCTTAATGCTGGCTGCTCAAGCGGCTGAATAACAACTCGCTCTTCTTCGCGCGCTGCCTCTTGCTCGGCAAGCTTTTCGCGCATACTAGCCACCATCTTTCCAAGCGCAAAACCAAGATCTTTCAAGCCTTCGTGAGATGCAGTAGAAATCTCAAAAACTGGCAAGCCCATTTTTTCAAAGTCGCTTCGCACAAATTCTGCCAACTCTTTTGCTTCTGGCACATCAATCTTGTTGAGCACAATAATTCGCGGACGCTCGGGAATCGGAATCGCTCCAAGCGGCAAATCAAGCTTGTTTGCGTATTGCGAAAGCTCGTGTTCCAGCGCATTATAATCGCTGATTGGGTCGCGATTTGGCTCCAACGTTGCACAGTCGATTACGTGGGCGATTATTTCCGTGCGCTCAATATGACGCAAAAACTCTAACCCCAAGCCCTTTCCTTCGGAAGCACCTGGAATAAGCCCTGGCACATCTGCGATTGTGTAGCGATATTCACCAAAGCTGACTACACCAAGATTTGGAACAAGCGTTGTAAACGGGTAATCTGCGATTTTTGGCTTTGCAGCACTAATTGATGCTACAAGACTTGACTTTCCTGCAGACGGGAATCCAACTAGTGCCACGTCTGCGATTGACTTTAACTCTAGGATTACGTCTCGCTCTTCGCCAGGCTCTCCAAGCAGCGCAAATCCTGGAGCGCGACGCACCTTGTTTGCAAGAGCGGCGTTTCCAAGACCGCCTGCGCCTCCTGCTGCGACTACGAAAGTGTCTCCTACGTGTTGCAAATCCACCAAAACGTTGCCTGGCCTTTTTTGCGCGCCCGATGCGCCCTTCGCCTCAAAAATCACGGTTCCAACTGGCACTGGGAGTATAAGATCTTCTCCTTTGGAGCCGTCTTTTGTATCTCCCAAGCCCATTGTGCCATTCTGCGCTACGCGATGAGGCATAAATCGGTAATCAAGCAAGCTATTTGCATTGCGATCGGCTACGAATATAACGCTTCCGCCATTGCCACCATTGCCGCCATTTGGACCCGCAAGTGGCTTGTATTTTTCTCTACGCACGCCTGCGGAACCGTCGCCGCCGTCGCCGCCTTTAACATGTACTGTTACTCGATCTACAAAATCGCTCATAACTTTTACCTTACTTGATGCTCAATACTCGCCAGCTTTGCGAAAACAAAAAAGCCGCACCGAACGGGGTGCGGCTAGAAGATTAATGAGTTACTCAGGCGGTAACTACGTCAACAACCTTGCGATCGCGACGAATACCAAACTTCACATTGCCGTCTACCAAAGCATACAGCGTGTGATCCTTGCCCAAAGCAACGTTCTGTCCTGCATGGAACTTGGTGCCGCGCTGGCGAACAATAATGTTTCCAGCCACAACAGCTTCTCCACCGAACTTCTTAACGCCAAGATATTGCGCCTGCGAATCGCGACCGTTGCGCGAGCTGGACGCACCCTTCTTATGTGCCATCTTGCTGTCCTTTCAGGTTTATAACACCGTCAATCAGGCGATGGCCGTGATCTTGACGAGAGTCAACTTCTGACGATGACCCTTGCGGCGAGCCACGCCAGTCTTGTTCTTATACTTCATAATGCTAATCTTTGGACCCTTAGCTTCGTCGTTAAGAACTTCTGCCTTAACTGTAATCTTTGCAAGATCCTTAGCGCTTAAGGTCACCTTAGCACCGTCAACAACGAGCGCGACCGGGAATTCCACGGTATCGCCCTTCTTTGCATCGAGACGGTTTACGAGGATGGCGTCTCCAACCTCAACCTTCTCTTGATGGCCACCGGCCTTCACAATCGCGTACATAATTCGTTCCTTAGCTAAATTGAAAGCTTTACTTTTGCCTCGCGCGCAGCATTGAACATGCGGCAAGACACCGACTATCAAAAATACACCTACCCCTGTACTAACGTCAAGAGCTAATCCATAAAGTCGAGCTAAACAGTAGAAACTATTGTACTCAAGCCTTATACTTTGGGCGTTTTTAGTTTTCTGATTCGTCTGTTTTTTCTTGCGATTCGTCTTTTCCTTGCGACTCGTCTGTTGCTTCTTGCGATTCAACGGTTGCTTGCGACTCTTCCGCTGGCTTATCTACTGGCTCATCTACTGAAAAATCGCCAGCAAACGCCGCATTCGCAGCATCCTCACTAATCGCAGAATCCGCAGAATCCACAGAATCCGCCAAATCCGCAGAATCCGCATCATCCTTACCGCCGTCCAAACTTCTGCGCAAAGACTCCTCAAAGAACGCCGAAGATGCCGCAGCCGCCGCAATCTTCGCCAACTTAGCGCGCACATCCGCACTAGACTCCTGCTTAACTGTAGGCGCAGTGTCCGCAAGGCTTCCGTGGCCGTGCTTATTGGTCTTAATAAACGGATCTCCGCCCTTAAGCGCGTACGGATCGGCGTATTCCGAAGACACAGTCGGCTCGTCGTGAAGAATAAACCCGCGGCCTTTGCACGTTGGGCACTCCTCCGAAAACGCTTCAACAAGCCCCTGCCCAACTCGCTTACGCGTCATTTGCACAAGGCCAAGAGACGTAACTTCCGCAACTTGATGCTTTGTGCGGTCGCGCGCAAGACACTCAACAAGACGGCGCAAAACAAGATCGCGGTTTGCTGGCATAACCATGTCTACGTAGTCGATCATAACCATGCCGCCAATATCGCGAAGTCGCAGCTGGCGCGCAATCTCTTCGGAAGCTTCCAAATTGCAACGAGTCACAGTCTCTTCCAGCGACTTTCCGCGGCCAATAAAGCGGCCCGTGTTCACGTCAATCGTTGTCATTGCTTCCGTTCGGTCAATAACAATCGAACCTCCTGCAGGAAGATAAACCTGGCGCTCCATGCCTTTTCTAAGCTGGCTGTCGATTTGCCACTTGTCGAACACGTCTTTACCTTCATGCTCTGCAGGATCCCAGTACTCAATCTTGCTTCGCAAATCAGGCGCCATCATCTCCAAGTATTCGCAAATGCGGTCGTACGCGCCCTTGCCTTCCACAATCATCTTTTGGAAGTCGTCGTTAAATATGTCTCGCACAACGCGAATCGCCACATCTGGCTCGCCTTGCAACAGCTTTGGACGCTTTCCGTGCAAGAATTCCTGACGCTTTGCTTCTATGCGATCCCACTGCTTTACAAGCGACTCAAGGTCTTTTTCAATCGCATCTTCACTAGCACCATCGGCAGCAGTTCTAATGATTATGCCCATGTCTTTAGGTGCGATTTTGCTTACGATTGCGCGAAGTCTGCTGCGCTCTCGGTCGGATAGCTTGCGACTTACGCCCGTCATCGCTCCAGACGGCACCAACACCAAGAACCTTCCAGCAAGCGTTACTTGCGATGTTAATCGCGCACCCTTATGGCCTATAGGGTCCTTAGTAACCTGCACTAAAACAGGGTCTCCCGCCTTAAACGCAAGCTCCATTCTTCGCGGCTGACCTTCTAGCCTGGTTGTATCCCAGTTGACTTCGCCAGCGTAAAGCACGCCGTTTCTAGCCTGACCAATGTCTACGAACGCAGCCTCCATGCTTGGCAAAACGTTTTGCACGCGGCCAAGGTAAATGTTTCCAACGGTTGCAACTTCTTGAATGTCGGAAACGTAATGCTCTACAAGAATGTTGTCTTCGATTACAGATATTTGCGTGTGACGATCGCGCTCGCGCACAACCATAAGTCTGTCAACGTTTTCACGCCTTGCCAAAAAGTCTTGCTCCATAAGCAAGTTCTGGCGGTTGCGCTCCCTACGATTATCGCGGCGGCGCTGCTTTTTGGCTTCAAGCCTTGTGGAGCCTTCAATATCCGTGATTTCGTCAATATATTGCTGTTTTCTAGACCTTCGACTTTGCGAATCCGTATCCGAAGAGTCAAATCGCGATTCGCTCGTGCTTGAATCATCTGCAAGCTTAGACCTGCGACGCCTGCGCCTACGCGTGTAAACTTCTTCGTCTTGAGATCGCAATTCTTCTGGGTCTGGAATCAAATCGCGGTCTTCTTGAGAAACCTCAATTTCGTCTACGCTGTACTTGCTTGATGCCGAGTTAAAGGAAGAATCCTCGGATTCTGCAGATTTATTGGCATTATCTGCCCTATCTACTCTAGAGGAGCGCCTGCGACGCCTGCGCCTTGTTATAACGCCATCCTCGTCGTCTTGCAAATCGGATTCTTTTGCATAGACTTCATTTGAATCTGCGCGATCAGCGCGATCTGCACTATCTGCTCGATCTGCGTTATCAGCGCTATAAAAGTTGTCAGCACTATCAACGCGACTACGAGCAGATTCGTCACTAAAGTCATCCTCAAAATCGCCATAGTCAAGTCTTCTAGAGGCTTTTCCAGCTTTACGATTTTCGATTGGAGCGTAAGTTATATCGTCGTATTCAAGGTCTTCTTCGATTTGCTCAACTTCGGCAGCAGCTCTGCGCTCTGCAGCGTTAAGTCTGCGATTTTTGCGCGATTTTCGGGCGTTTTGGCTTCCATACTCGCCGCGCTCACTTGCTTGCGATTCATCTTGATTCGCATTTTTATCTCGCTCAATTTGCGCGTTTTTCTCGTCTCGATTTGCTCTAGAACGCACGCGAATCAATTGCGTATCGTCGTCTTGCAAATCATAATTATCGTCAAAAGTTTCGCGGCCGCTTTTAGCTTTGGCATAAGACTTATTCGAGCGAGTTTTACGCGATTTTTTAGAATTGCGATTTGTGTCTTCACTAAAATCGTCTTTGTTTTCAAATGATTCGCTAAAATCTAAACTATTGTCTGTTGACTTGCGATTATTACGCGACTCGCGGCTATTTCGCCTACTATCGTCTTTACTGCGAGAATCTCGCGAATCTCGCGAATCACGACGGCTGTGCGAATCGCGCTTATTACTGCTTGAATCTTCGTAATCCGAATCCGCATCGCGGCTTTCATCAGAATGCTCGCGCTGAGGCAAAACTGGCTCTTGGAACAAAAGCGATGTTATTGGTCGCAAATGTGCTTGAGATTGCTGCTGTGTATAAGAACTATCTGCCGCAGAATCCGCAACAAAAGGCGCAGAATCCGCCGCCGCTACTCCAGAGCGCAAATCTTGAGTATCTCCGCCTTCAACGTGCAACTTCATCGATTCGCCAGCAGCACCTGCAACTCTAACTACACGCCTTCCAGCGCGCCTGCGACGCACGCCGTTAGCAGCATCTTTAGAGCCCGAAACAACATTAACAACGCCGCCAACTCTAGCGGAAGTAGCATTAGGATTTACGCTAGCATTAGAATTCACGCTAGAATCAGCACCAGCATTCTCGCTAGCACTAGAATTAGCATTTTCATTTTTATCTTTTTTATTATCGTCTGCTTCAAATACGTTGAAGCTTTCTCGCGTTACTCTGGGCACAATGCTCCTAGCGAAACGCTGCAATCGTCTCGCGCTCTTAGCCTGGAATTGGCACGCTTATGCGAGCCACCCCTCGGGCTGTTAATAAAGTCTAGCTGCGCGACAGCGGACACCTGCCTCAATAAAATCATGCGATAAAACGCGCGAGGGGATCGACGCCGTCGAATGCTTTGGCGGCTTGCAGCGCCACCGTTCTCTAGTATGCCATATTGCAACGTCAAACAACATACGCTCTTAAAAGTCAATTTCGCATTACCCCAATCGCAAAATCAGCGCTAAAATCGTTTGCATGGGTTTAATCAGCGCTATGCAAGGCTTTTGCGTAATCGGCATCGTAATTGCCGCAGGCTACGTAACCGCGCGTCTTCGCATCGGCGGATCGCAAGCACAAATGGTGCTTAATCGCGTAAGCTTCTTTGTATCTAGTCCTTGTTTAATGTTTGCAATCCTTGCAAAAGAGCCAATTTTTGAGATTTTCCACTCGTCAATTTTTGTTGCGTTTTTCTCCGCAATGATTGTTGGAATCGCGTTCATCTTGCTTAATCGCCTGTTCTTCCACCTTCCTGCAGCGGATTGCACAATTGGCGCGCTTAACTCGCTTTACTTAAACTCGAACAACATTGGCTTGCCTGTTGCAACTTATATTCTTGGAAATCCCGCGCTTGTTGCACCGATTTTAGTTATGCAGCAAGCTGTTTTTACGCCTGTTGGACTAACGGTTTTAGACGTTACAACTACTGGAAAGTGCTCGCTTAAGCGCATTACTCAGCAGCCGCTTAAACAGCCACTTTTAATCGGGTCGCTTGGAGGAATTATTATTTCGGCAATTTCCGCAAAAGTTGGATATTTCCCTGTTCCGAATTTTCTCTATGACCCGATTAAGATGATTGGCGATTCCGCGGTTCCTATGATTTTGATGGCTTTTGGAATGTCGCTTTACGGCAGCAAGCCGCTACAAAAGGATTCTAATCGCGCTGCGATTGCGACGGTTGCGATTCTTAAAAATCTGATTATGCCAATTGTTGCGTTTTTGCTGGCTTATTTTGTTATGGGCTTTAGAGGTGCTACGCTCTACGCATGCGTTGTTCTGGCGGCTCTTCCGACTGGTCAGAACGTGTACAATTACGCTGCACGATACAATGTTGGCTTGAGTTTTGCGCGCGACGGAATCCTGTTTTCTACTATTACGAGTCCGATTTTTATTGCGCTAATCGCAGCACTTTTGGGGTGATTAATCCTCCGCACTTTGTAGCTGATTCACGGCGTGTCGCGTCGTTAGCGCGGCCTAAGCGCGCTAACGCCTTCGCTTGCGTTGAAAGCACACCGTGCTTTCAACTTTAAGCAAGCTCAGCGCTCCGAATTACCTTCGCGCGCTACGCTTTAAGCGCGAAGGCATGTCGGAGCGCAAAAAGCGCACAGCTACCTTTGCGACGCTAGCTCATTAGACAATTCGTTAAGTATAGCTTTTCTAGTCCACGCACTCACAGTCATCTTTCTGCGCTTCGCATCATCTTCGATTAAATGCCAAACAGTATCACTTAACCTAACAGTACGCGGCTTCAATGGCTGAGTCTCATCTTCCCAAGCTCTTCCAGAAAACTCTGTAACAGCAGCACCAGAAAAATTGCCTTCCGCTTCTGCAGCCCACTTATCAACAATATCGTCTGTAATAACGAATCCATTTTCTGCCGTATACGTATTCCTACTCATCTTGCATCCCTTATCTCTTGTAAAAATCCTTTTGTAAGCCGATTCGCATGAATTATAAGTATTGCATTGTTCTCAAGCTTTACAAAAAAAACAAGCGACATATTAAAAGCTAAGCAATCACAACACTTTGCAATCATCTTGCTTTTTGAGCAAGAAGCAGTTTGCACGCTTCTCGAACAACGTCCCCAACTTTCACACCCTGCTTATCAGCAGAAGCCTTTAGAGCCTCCGCATCTTCAGCAGATATGCGGAAAGTTATAGGCAGCATAGCTTCTTCATAAAGAGGCGGTCTGCCAAGCGGCTTTTTAATACGTAAATTACCAGCTTTTCCATGATATATGCCTTTTTCAGCATCATTTTCCCATTTATCAAGCATTTCATCGGTAACGTCAACGCCACCTTCACCGCGAAAATTAGCCATAATCACTCCTAATATTTCGTATACGAAATGTTATCACATTGTGCCAGAGATTATCAAAATATGGCTAATCGAACTAATCAAAGCATGCAAAAAGCCTAATGCAAATTGGCGCAAAGCATGTAAAAAGCATACAAAAAGGCCCTTGCGCGCATTACACACAAAGGCCTTTATCATATAGTTTCTACGCGTTCAGCACCATTCAGAGCTAAACACAGCCAAATAGCTTAGCGGCGAATCTTACGGAACGCTGCACCAGCACCAGCCAAAACGCTAGCAGCCAAAGCAGTCAAAGCAACACCAACACCACTATTAGGCAAACCACTAACACCACTCTTCACAGTAATGTTAGTCCAACCAAGCTGATTGCCCTGCTCATCAACAAGAACAACCGTATGCTTGCCAGAATAACCAGCTGGGAACATGGCATCAAACTGAGGCTTACCATTAACCAAGCGAACAGTCACATAATTAGCACCATCAGCACCCTTAAGAAGACGTGGGCTAGAGTAAATGAACGCATAAGCCTTAGCAGAACCATCACGGTTCAAGCGATCAAGGAACGCCTGGTTAGAAATACTCAAAGTCACCCTGTTCACAACGCCAGCAACAACAACATTATTAGCACCAGCCGTAATCATGCCCTTCAAAGCAGGCAACAAGTCAGCAACAGAAGCAGGAGCCGCAGGAACACCAGCAGCAGGAGCAGACTGAGATGCGCCAGCAGGAGTCGAAGCGGATGGAGTTGTTACAGACGGAGTCGAAGATGGAGTATCATCCGATGGAGTTGAAGGATTAGACGGAGTCGTATGGTCTGGTTCCACAGGATTCACTGGCTTTGGAGTTGGAGTCACTGGCTTTGGAGCTGGTGGAACAACTGGATCTGTATTCTTCTTTTCACCAACAAGCTCGCTCACATCAGCTGGAGTCAACTTATAGTCAGCAACCTTATCACCATTAACATTGGCGAGAACGTCATGAACGTTAAACTTTGGTGCCTGAGGGTCTTGCTTCTTAGGATTCTGAACTTCTTGAACCTTAGTTTCCTGCTTTACAAGCGTTTCTTCAGCCTTAGTTACACCCTTATTAGCCTTTTCGAGAAGATTCTTCTTGCTTTTAAGCTGCTTCTGTAACTTTCCAAGCTCCTCAGCAGCCTTATTATAAGCTTCAGAACCAGATGGACCAGTCTGTTCCTTTGCCAACTTGTCGAACTCGGCCTGAGCGGTCGCAACTTGGCCTTCAAGAGCCTTAACATCGTTACGAATGGTTGCAGTCTGAGTGTAAGCCTTAGCCACGCTCGTAGCCTTATCATTCAATTCACTGAAAGAACTGGCAATCTTTTGAGCATTTTCCAACTGTTCTTGGAGCTTCACCTTTTCAGCACCAGTAGCCTTAGCAACCTTTTCTTGCAAGGCTTTAACACTACCTTCGGCAATCTGCTTCAAAAGCAACGCATTCTTGGCTTTCTGGTTGGCTAAATCTTGAGCCGCCTTAAACTCAGCATCTTCCTTAGTCGTGTCAACCTTTGGAGTTGGCGTCACTGGATTCACAGGAGTCACAGGCTTTGGGGTCTGAGGTTCTTCCTTCTTAGGATTCTGCACTTCCTGAACCTTAGTTTCTTGCTTCACGAGCAATTCTTCGGCCTTGGTTACACCCTTATTAGCCTTTTCGAGAAGATTCTTCTTGCTTTTAAGCTGCTTCTGTAACTTTCCAAGCTCCTCAGCAGCCTTATTATAAGCTTCAGAACCAGATGGACCAGTCTGTTCCTTTGCCAACTTGTCGAACTCGGCCTGAGCGGTCGCAACTTGGCCTTCAAGAGCCTTAACATCGTTACGAATGGTTGCAGTCTGAGTGTAAGCCTTAGCCACGCTCGTAGCCTTATCATTCAATTCACTGAAAGAACTGGCAATCTTTTGAGCATTTTCCAACTGTTCTTGGAGCTTCACCTTTTCAGCACCAGTAGCCTTAGCAACCTTTTCTTGCAAGGCTTTAACACTACCTTCGGCAATCTGCTTCAAAAGCAACGCATTCTTGGCTTTCTGGTTGGCTAAATCTTGAGCCGCCTTAAACTCAGCATCTTCCTTAGTCGTGTCAACCTTTGGAGTTGGCGTTGGCGCCACGTCTGGATTCTGCTTATGCTCATCTGGAGTCTGTGGCTCAGTCTTATGCTCTGGGGCAGGAGTTGATGATTGCGCAGCAAACGCAGTAGAAGCCGCAGGAACAGCAAACGCTAGTCCAGAAACCAGCGTTGCAACGGCAGCGAAAGCAGCAATCGCTTTCTTATTTAACATAACTCATCCTTTCTTCTTTCTCTTCACGAATAACGTGGGAGAATCTGAGCGCCAAAAAATCGCATTACGAAATTTCGACTTTTATACACTAAAAATGATGTATACAGCACTCAGAATACCCCCCCCCCGTAGCCCTAAATCAATATTTTCACACAACAACACGCGTCATTTTTTACACAAACTTTGCACAAATCAGCCTCATTCTTAAAGGAGTCGAATTCGACCCCTCTAAAATTCGGATTGTTAATACTCTCCCACAATCCCCATGAATCACAAGCAAAATTACAAAAATCAAGCACAAGCCATATAACATCTAACAACTAGCAAAACTAGCATGCATCAGCGCATAAATACGATTTTATAAGATTTCATAGATAAGAAGCAACAAACTCGGATTATGATACAAACACACTACACAAACACACAAAACCGTTGAAAACACTATGTTTTATAGTATATATTTCACGAAAATCAATGTCAATATATGCTGATTTTTCACCAAATCAAGGGTAAAAATATGCCGATTTTTCACGAAAATCGAGGTACAGCGCAATTTTACATTTAACAAAAACTAGCAAAAGCTGGAAGTCTACTTCCAAATTCTGCAAAACTAGCTAACATTTGGAAATCTACTTCCAAACTGCGGATCTCTTTGCGCAGCTACCTTCACACAACTATCTTCGCGATGCTACTTTTGCGCAACTACTTTTGCGAGGCAAGAGAATCAAGGCGAGCACGGAAGGACGGCCAATCAGTGCGCATTGCCGTGAGTAGCTTTAGCTTCGGCACATCGTCAATCGGCACCCACTTAATCTCCATGCTCTCGTCGTCGTGTGCGCACGGATTCACACAATGACCTGGCTTTTCAAACGCAAAAACCGTTGTATAACGCCAATTTCCGTGACTTTCGCAATACGCTCCAACAACATCAATGTCTTGAGACGTTATGTTCGCCTCTTCAAACGACTCGCGCAACGCGCCCTCAATCGCAGTTTCGCCATCAGATATTGCGCCGCCAGGAATCCCCCACGTGCCGCCTTCCGCGCTCCAAAGCGCGCGATGTTGCATAACAACGTGAGTCACGCGCCCAGTGGCCTCGTCTCGCCTAGCGAGCAACACGCCAGCCGCGCCATTATGACCCCAATGCTTGCGCCCACAATCGCACATAACCCATCCGTCTCCAGGCTGATGCACGTTTTCTTTAGGCACTTGTGCTGAAGCGGGATCGTCTTTAATCGCCTCGCCCTCTAGCTTGCGACTATTCCACAAATCTGGCCAAGCGTACCCAAGCTCCGAAACCATCTGCCTTAGCAGCGGCAAGCTGATTCCAAGAACACCATGCGGATCTCCCTGAATTCCCTCAATAAAAGCTCCACCAAAGCCTTCTAGCGTAAAGGATCCTGCCACTTCCAGCGGCTCGCCAGTTTCTACGTACGCGCGGATTTCCTCATCGCTCATATGCGCAAAAGTCACGCTTGCGCGACTCACTTTACACACGGTTTTGCCACTTTTTGCGTCGATTAAGCAATGACCAGTAAACAATTCTCCAGTTTTTCCGCTCATTTGCTTGATTCTCGCAGCAGCCACTTCGGGAGTATGCGGCTTTCCGTAGCATTTGCCGTCTAGCAAAAACATGGAGTCGCAGCCAACAATAAGCACGCTGTTGGAATCAGAAGAAGACTTATTCGCGTGCGCAAAATTGTGAATATCAAAAGTCTTAGTAGGCACTTTTACGCCCGAAAAATCGCGAGTTTGCGCGGTATCTACGTTATGAGTTATATGCGATTGCGAGTCACTTGCTAACGCGTTACTACCAGATTCAGAAGATTCAAATTTAGAAGATTCAGACTCAGCCTCCAGCGGATACCCCACAACCAAATCTCCACTAGCCGAAGCCGCCGCATTTGCAACAAGCTTCCACGACTCATACACTGCAAAAGCCTTTGCTCGCGCCAAAATCGAAACGCGCTCCTCGGCGCTCATCTGCTCCACGCCAACACCTTGCGCATTTGCAGCATTACGCAACGCCGCTGGCTCATCTACCTCGCTCACATGAATCACAGGAATCACGCCTGCAGCAGCCAACACCGCTCTTCTTGCAGAAGACTGAGAAGCCAAAATCAACGAAACTGTCATATTCCCTCTTTTTGCGATTTCACTTGCGATTTCACTCATAACTTCACTCATAACTTCACTTACAGCTTCACACAAATTATTCGCGAGTTATTGCAACGCCTGTAGAATCAACATGCGCGTGCAAAATTTTCCAATCGAAACCATCTAAAAGCGGCTTTGCAATTTTTTCTATTTTTTCGTTTATATTAGTGGCGTTATTTCCCTCTTCGGAAGCTTCCGACTTTTCCTCGTAGAACACCGCTGCGCAAGATCCAGCTCCCGATATTGCAGCCGCAAACCCCTTGTCTCGCAAAGCTTTTACCAAATCCCAAGTTGGTTGCATAAGACTTGCTCGGTATTGCTGGTGAATAGCGTCTTTAGTAGCTGTAAAAAGCAAATCGTTTCTAGAAAGAGTGGATTTTACGCAAGAATCGCAAGCATAGGCAGAATCAGCAGAATCAGCAGAATCGCGAGCATAACCAAAATCACCAAACGCAATCGGCAATAAGCAAACGCGCGAAACGTTAAACACGGCATCTGCATATGGCACTTTTTCTGGAAGCGCTTGACGAGCCATTTGCGTTGAAAGAGTAAAGTTCGGCACAAAAATGGTTGCGCGAATTTGCTTAGAAACGCCGTATCGAACTGTGTGGAACTCATCGCCATTCTTCCAGCTGGTTGTTAATCCGCCAAAAACTGCTGGAGCAACATTATCTGGGTGGCCTTCAATCGAAGATGCAAGCTCAAAAATAGCTTGCTTATTAAGATCTCCATTATGCGCAAAAGCCCAAGCTGCAGCCACGCCCGAAACAATCGCACTGGCAGAAGACCCCATTCCGCGCGCCTGCGGAATGCGATTATGTGCTTCTAGAGTAAATCGCAAACGCGGCAAGCCAAACGCTTCGCACGCTTTGCGAAACGCGCGAACAACAAGATGCGTCTCGTCTTTTGGCAACATATCTTCGCCTTCGCCATGAATAATCACGCGAACATCTTGCGAATCATCAAGCGTAAAAACTAGCGAATCCGAATAATCAAGCGCAATTCCTGCAACGTCAAATCCAGACCCAAGATTTGCGCTTGTTGCTGGCACGCAAACTGACACACTGTTGCATACTGGTTTCATTTCGCACCTTTTCCACTCGAGCAGCCTACTAAATTACTTAATTACTTAACTATTTAATAATTACTTAACTACTTAACTACTCAACTACTCAATTACTCAATAATTCGCAATGCAAGAGGCTTTGCGCACACAGCATCCACCTTTTGCAAATCCGCAAGAATTGCGCTCAAATCCGCCTCTGTACAATTTTTTACAAGCATGCGCAAATCGCCAGGGCCGCCGATTCCGCAAGCTGGGCAATCACCTTCGCCATCGTATTGAGTTTGGCAAAGCATAGGCAATCGTTCCGCGTTAACTCCGTGCTCCGCAAACACATCCATCACTTCGCTGCAAAGAGCAAGCGAAGTATCCTCCATGCTGCATCGCACAACAAAATCCGCACGAATCGAACGCGTGGAAGCCAAAGATTTGGCGTTATACATTGGCACGCTAGAATCGTTGCAGCCGCGCGCTATGTTTCTAGCAGCTCCAACAATATCTCCAACAACCGCGCTTGCAGTTGGAGCACCACCAGCGCCGCGGCCGTAGAACATAAGATCATCCGCCGCTTGCGCTTTAACAAAAACGGCGTTAAAACTGCCATGAACGGAAGCCAGCGGATGCTCTTTGCTAACCAACGCTGGGTAAACGCTTGCGCTCACTGCGCCACGCGTGTCGCTTGCAACCGCCGCAAGCAGCTTAATCACGCGATTTTGCGCACTTGCTGCCGCAATATCTTCAGCCGTAATCGCGCTAATTCCTTCAACACTAACGTCATCAATGCTTATTGGCATTTGGAATGCAAGTGTTGCCAAAATCGCAGCCTTGTTTGCTGCATCAAATCCTTCAACGTCTCCTGTAGGATCCGCCTCCGCATATCCCTTTTCTTGAGCTGCGCGCAAAGCCGAATCAAAATCAAGCCCGCGAACCGTCATCTCGTCAAGAATGTAGTTTGTAGTTCCGTTTACGATTCCAAAAATTTGCGTGATTTTGTCGCCCACAAGCGACTCTCTAAGTGGGCGCAAAATTGGGATTGCGCCTGCAACAGACGCCTCGAAGCTTAAATCGACTCCGTTTTTTTGCGCGCATTCATATAGTTCTGGACCACACTTTGCAAGCAACGCTTTGTTTGCCGTTACAACCGATTTTCCGCATTCTAGCGCAGTTTTTACAAATGTGTGCGCTGGTTCCAAACCGCCAATTAACTCAACAATTACGTCTATATCTTCGCGTTTACAAATCGCTCCTGCGTCTGCGCTTAGAAGATCTTTGGAAATCCATGGCGCGTCCACATCTTCTGGATGCAAGCACGCAACTGCCGCAAGCTCTAGCGGAGCGCCGATTCTTGCAGATAGTTCAGCGTTTTCTTCCACTATTAGACGCGCTGTTTGCGATCCTACTGTTCCAGCGCCTAAAAGACCCACGCGGATTGGATCTGCGGCAAAGCAATCGTCATCTGCGCATTGAGCGCTTTCCAAATTGTTTTTGTCTAACATAGACGCCTCCTAACTTAAATCAATATTCAATTAAATAAATTCAATTTACACAAACAGATTCAACCTACACAAACATACTCAGATTCAACCTACACAAATAACCTACACAAACAGCATAAGCAAATTCAGCAAAATAGACACCACTAAGAATCCAACAACGCCAACAGTTCCGTAAAGCGCTTTTGTTCCAGCGCTCCCACGAATCTCCAGCGGCGAATCGTAGAATTCAAGATACCTCTTGCGGCGCGCAAGTAGCACAATTCCAAACACAAACATAACAATCATAAACATTGCGTAAAGGCCTATAAACATAAATCCAGGAGCCAAATCCGCAATCTCTTGCGTGTTCAAGTTTTCAACCTTAATAAGATCTCCATTTGAATCCATCATGTTGTTTGAAATCCACATTGCTATAACGCTTCCTTGGAAGTTTACAATCATGTGCAAAAATACGCTGTACCTAAGCTGCGACGTGCGAACGTACATGTATCCAAACACAAGACCAAGTCCAAAAGCGTAGAAGAACTGGAACATGTTCATGTGGAAAAGCGCAAACGCTAATGCAGAAAACACAATCGCACGCTTTTCGCCATATACGCGCAACCTGTCTATAATTTGCTTTCTAAATAGCCATTCTTCCACAACTGGCGCCAAAAATACCACAAAAAGCAGCGTTTCCCACACGTTTCCGCCTGCTACAACGTCTGCAATCCTATTCTCGGCTTTTCCGCCAGAAATAAGCGCAGAAGCAACAAGCCCAATGTAACTTCCTGCATACATTATTGGCACACTAACAGCAAAGAATCCGCCAAATTGGCGCAAAGACATAGTAAACTTGCGAGTTTCTATTGCTGGAGTGCGTCTTAGAACAAGCATTGCAAGCGGCAACGCTATTAAGTATTGCGCAACGTCCGAAGAAACAAAGGAGCTTAGCGAAGGACTTAAAACACCTTTTGGAACAAAAATGCTAATCAACTCGCCAATTAAAAGCGTTGCAAGAATCCACGTAAATAGGAACACGCACAGCGACACTCCTACAGATCCTTGACGCTTGCGCGCAATCGTGTACGCGTCTGGATGCTGTTTGTTTGCAAGCTTACGCTGTTTACGCATTTTTACCTCCGACTAGTCTAAAATCACGCCTTCAATAAGTTTTGTAATCAAATCGCTGTAGCTTATTCCTGTTGCTTCCCAAGCTTTTGGATACATGGAAATTGGCGTAAAACCAGGCATTGTGTTGATTTCGTTAAGGATTACGCGGCCGTCTTTAGTTACAAAAGAGTCCACGCGACTTAGCCCTCTTCCATCTGCCGCCTTAAATGCTGCGAGCGCAGTTTTTCGCACGCGTTGCAAAGTCTCTTCTGGCAAATCTGCTGGAACTTCAACGTGCGAAGCTGCAGAATCCATGTATTTGCTGTCAAAATCGTAGAACTGGTCTTCGCCAGCCTGGCGCTTGTCGAGCACAACTTCTCCAGGCCAGCTGGCTTTTGGCTCTTCACCATCGCGCGCTGCAAGAACCGCGCACTCAATTTCTCGCGCGTCAATTCCCTGCTCTATCAATACTCGCCAATCGTGCTTCGAAGACTCAAAAACAGCATCTGCTAAGGCCTTAGCATCGCGCGATTCAACTTTTGTAACTCCAAAACTAGACCCTGCACGGCTTGGCTTTACAAAAAGCGGATACTCTAGTCTTGCTTCTTCAACTTGCTCAAGAATTTCGTTTGCGTACGCGACGAATCGATTTGCCGCGTCACTTTCAAACTTGCGCGCATCCAGTGCGATTCCAGGAGCAACATTAATTCCCGCTGCCTTAAAAAGCTGCTTTGCGTAATACTTATCCATGCACGCAGCAGATGCCAAAACCCCGCAACCAACGTACGGAACTTGCATCATTTCTAGCAAGCCTTGCAAAGTGCCGTCTTCGCCATTCGGGCCGTGAAGAACTGGAAAAACTGCGTCAATATGCCCTAGGCTTGTAAGCGTGCCGTCTGCTTCTCGCACCAAAAATCCGTCTGCGCCCTTTGCTGGGTCTAAAACAACATCGCGCGTTTGCGCGGTTTTTGTGATTACTGGCAGCTCGCCTTGTTCCATGCGGAAGTTTCGCGGATCTTCGCCACCAACAATCCACTCGCCTTGCTTTGTGATTGCAATTCGTACAATATCGAATCGATTCTCGTCTACAGCACTGAGCACTCCAGCAGCCGATATGCAAGAAATCGAATGTTCGTCTGCTTTACCGCCATACAAGAACACTACACGCTTTTTCGTCATTTTTTTCCTCTATATATTTTGAATTATTTTAGCTATCTTAGATTATTTTAGTTATTTTGAATTGTTTTGGATTATTATTTTTGCTTACGATTTACGCGACCACGACTAACGCACTTACGATTTGCATGCTTACGATTAACGCGCGGCTTTCGCAACTGCTACTTTCGCGCTTCACTACTCCTCGCAAACATCGTTATCAAAAAGCATTGCAAGCATCTCTTGGCACGAGATTCCTTCTTCTAACACGCGAGCCATTGCGCTTGCAAGCGGAGTTGCAACTCCCAAACGCTTGCCCATTGCTACAACCGCGCTAGTAGTTGGAACGCCTTCCGCAACGCCATTGCTCACAGCGGTTGCTTCTTCAACGCTCATGCCTTTTCCAAGATTTGATCCAAAAGTGTAGTTTCGACTTAGCGGAGACCCACAAGTTGCAACTAAATCGCCAAAGCCTGCAAGTCCTGCAAATGTGCGCGAATCTGCGCCTTCCGCAACACCCAATGCCGTCAACTCTGCAAGACCGCGAGTTTCAATCATAGCGGCCGTGTTTTCGCCGTAACCCGCTCCTCTAGCCATGCCAACTGCAAGCGCAACAACGTTTTTAAGCGATCCGCACATTTCTACGCCGATTACGTCGCTTGACACAAACGCCTTAAAATAGCTGTTTGAGCAAGCTTTTGCTACAACTTCGGCATTCTCGCGATTCTCGCACGCAACTACCGCCGCAGCATGCTGCCTTAATGCAACTTCTTTGCTTAAGTTTGGCCCCGATAATGCCGCAAAACGGTTGCGCGGCAAGTTCAAGGCCTCGCACACAACTTCGTCCATGCGCTTGCCTGTAGCTCGCTCAATGCCCTTCATAAGCGAAACAACAATCGCATTTTGCGGAATTTTGCCAGCAAATTCTTCGAGTGCAACGCGCGCAAATTGTGCTGCAATCGCAACTACTACAATGTCTGCGTTTGCTACAGCTTCTTCGCGATTCCCCGTAGCCGTCATGTTTTCTGGCAAACGCTCTACGATTGGCAGCCTCACTTCGTTGCGGTGATTATCTCGAATGCCTTCAACAATTTGCGGCTCTATTGCCCACATTGTCACTTGATTTCCCGCGTCTGCAAGCACCTGCCCAAACGCCGTACCCCAAGCTCCAGCACCCAACACCGTAACGTTCATGTTTACGCCTAGCCTTTCGATTTATGAGTTTGTAAACCACTTTGGCTTTAAGCCATTTGTAGCGATTTACAACTAGTCAAGCTATAGTCAACTTAGTCAACTTAGTCAACTTTTAATCACACTATTACATAATTCTACACAGTGCGCTTTACGGGCATTTTGTGAAGACTTTATTAGTGATTTATCGGTGACTTGCTTACGATTTTCTAATAACTTATCACTGATTTATCAACGATTTACTTACGACTTGTCAACAATTTACGACTTATCGAATCGCAATTTATCAACTATTCTTTGACTCTTTTCATAAGCTTGTAATCGAAGTATCCTTCTGGCGATTTTTCGCCGCGAATCTCTTCCATAATTTCCGTCATGCGCACGCGTACGCGACGAGCCAGCTCTGCAGCAGACTCCATAGGCGGCAAATCACCCCAATTTTCCATATCTTTTAGAAGATCCGAATAGTCAAGACGCGCATCGTAGCACATTACAACGTTCTTCCTTGGCCACGGCCACCAATGATTAATGCTTGCAGCACCCCACGTAACAGCGCAAAATAGCGGAATTTGATGCCCCAGCCTGCGCGATGCTTCGAGCGCAATAACTCCGATTCCTGGCTTCATGCTCATAGGCCATTTTTGAGGGTCGCGCGTAACTGTTCCTTCTGGCCATACGCTAAGCGGCCTGCCGTTTGTAAGGATTTTAATCGATTCTTCTTCGATTTCGCGCGCTTTTCCGCTTCTGCGTGGAACTGGTTGCATGCCAACAAGCTGGAACCATTTTCCTAAGATTGGCCAATGCGCGAGTTCTGCTTTTGCCATGTATCGCGGACGGCGACCTTGGTGGAATAGAGACGTCATTGGCACAAAAACGTCGAACATTGTAACGTGCGTGCAAGCGGTTATAAACACGCCTTCTTCTGGCACGTTTTCTAGTCCCCATGCGCGCACTTTACAACGAGATCTAAGCACTCTAGACGTTCCTTCGAGCAGGCGCTCGGTTGCCTTTGGATTTTGCGCGTTGATTTCTGCTGCGTTTGGCGTACGCGCGCCAGTTGGGTAGTAATAAGTAGGATCAACTAACTTGTGTGCGCGCGCTAAGCGTTCTACTTGCTCATCGCTGAGCGGCTTAACTGCGCTTCTAGGCGAAGGTTTTCCTTTAGATACCATACGTCTATTGTGCCGCAAAGTATAAACCGCAAAATCTTCCATAAGCACACTACATGATTACGCCAATCTGTGTAGAGATTCGAGATTTTTCGCAGCGAAAGAGGCGAGCCTCAGCGCCGAAGGTGGTGACTCGCCGAGAGAGCAAGAAAAATCGAGAATCTCGGTGATAAACGCTACGCAATTGTTCTAGACATTCAGAAGGTTTGATGTATTTCTATACGAGCAATAAAAGAGGAGCATAGCGACGGGACTTGCGAGGAGAGAAATACTCAAACCTCGCGCAACGCTAAGTAAGGAAAGCGCGCTAATGCAAGTCGATTCGTAGTTTCGGCACAATTCTCGCTACCAACCCGTGTTTAGGCGAGCACACCCACGCTAGAACAAACATAAAAGTGGCAACCAAAACGATTGTTCCGCCAGTAGCAGTGTCTAAACTCCAAGACAAGTACATTCCAAGAATCGAAGAAGCGCACCCAATAGCAGGCGCCAAAATCATCATCTTTCCAAGTCGGTCAGTAAGCAATCGCGCAGTCGCCGCAGGCGTAATCAAAAGCGCTAAAACAAGCACGTTTCCGATTATTTGCACAGATACTACTACAGCAATAGCAACTAAAACGTATAGCATTCCATCCAACCACGCTACTGGCAAGCCCATTGCGCGGCTTGTTTCTCGGTCCATCGAAACGCATACTAGCTCTTTGTGGAACATCATTAAAAGCGTTACGATTATTAGCCCTGTTATTGCTACAACAGCAATGTCGGAGTCTGGGATTCCTGTAATGGAGCCAAATAGGAACGATTCTAGGGACCCTGCATATCCAGAAGCTTTTGATATTACTACGATTCCCAGCGCAAAGGCAGACACAAAAAATACGCCTATAAACGAGTCTTCGCGAAGCCTGCGATTTTGGCTAAAGATTGATACGATTAGCGCGGTTGCAACTCCTGCGAGCGCGCCGCCAAACAGCAAGTTTCCTTGCAGAACAAACGCGATTGCAAGTCCTGGAAATACTGAGTGCGCTACAGCGTCTCCAATAAACGCCATTCCGCGTAGCACTACGTAGCATCCTACAACTCCGCATATTACGCTAGAAAGGCACGCCACTATAAGCGCTTTGAGCAAGAACCAAAGGTCTGGGTTTGTAAGGTCTTGTATAAAGTCGATTGGAGATAGCATTATTTTTCTGCCCCACTTTCATGCGCCATAACGCGCTCTACAGCTTTGATTAGTGGATTTTGCGCATCCACATGGAATGTTTGCACCCATTGATTTGCGTTTAACGATTCTGGAGCGCCGTCTCCTACTATGCTTCCGTCAAAAAGCATGATTCTAGAACACGAGTTTATAGATCCGATTATGTCGTGCGAACTCATCAAAATCGCTTCTCCCGACTTTGCTAAATCCAAAAAAAGACTCGTGAGCAGCTCTTGAGTAGGCATGTCTAAGCCTGTAAATGGCTCATCTAAAAGAAGCAAACGCGGCTGCCCTGCAAGAGCGCGCGCAACGAGTACGCGCTGCCTTTGCCCGCCCGAAAGCTCGCCGATTGTGCGATCCCTAAAATCCGCCATTCCTGTGCGCTCAAGAGAAGCAAGCGCTATCTCGTAGTCTTCTGTTTTTGCGCGACGAACGTAGCCAATGTGACGAATGCGACCCATCATTACTACGTCTAGTACAGAAAGCGGGAAATCCCACGCAATATCGTGGCGTTGCGGCACGTAACCAACGTTGTTTACTCGCGAATTAATCAAAGATTCATCGCTTTTACTAGCGTGCACTTCGAGTTTTCCAGAATGCGGTATTAGCCCCATAATCGCGCGGAAAAGCGTTGTTTTACCAGCTCCATTTGCGCCAAGAAGTCCCACAAATTCGCCACTTTTAATCGTAAACGAAACGTCTTTTACAACAGTGCGGCTGCCGTAACTTACGCTTAAGTTTTGCGCGTTTATAACAGTATTCGCATCCATGTTCGCGTCCATATTTCCCTCGTCAATCCTCATCGCTTAAATCCAACTTAAATCCAACTTAAATCCAACTTAAATCCAACATCAATCTCACTTAAATCTCACTTCAAGCACTTCGCTAAAGAATCCGCATTCGCTCGCATCATATCCGCATAAGTTCGCACTTTAGAATCGAAAGCATCTCCATAAATCGGGCAAACTTTTACGTGCGCTTGCGCTGCCAACTCTTTAAGCACAGACGAACGCGAGATCAAATTTGGCTCCAAAAACACAGCTGGAATCTCTAAATCGCGCAAAATCTGCTGCAATCTACGCCTATCTTGCACACTCGGCTCGCTCGAAGGATTAATCGTTACAAATCCTGCAATATTCACGCCGTAAGTCTTACCCAAGTACGCAAAAGCATCGTGCGTTGTAACCAAATTGCGCTTCTCTTTTGGTATTGACGCAACTTTTTTTCGCATATACGCGTCTACATCTAACAACTTGTTAATGTATCTATCCGCATTTTCGCGATATTTACGAGCATTTTTAGGGTCCACTTCGCAAAGGCGATCTGCGATTGTGCGCACGTATGCTATGCCATTTTTTACGGATTGCCACAAATGCGGGTCAATATCTCCGTGAACGTGCTTTCCTAAAACTGCTTGCGGCAGCTGATAAATCTTTTGCCTTGCAGCTCCCAAAAACCTGTATCCTTGTTCGGCTGGTATCTCTTTTAGCGCGTTAGTTGGCACTTCTACAACAACATCTTGCGGCTTGTAATACACGCGTTTTGGCGCAGCGGAGCGTTTTTCTTGCAAAGTATCTACGCGAT
This sequence comes from Gardnerella sp. c10Ua_31, assembly GCF_055700915.1. Taxonomy (NCBI): domain Bacteria; kingdom Bacillati; phylum Actinomycetota; class Actinomycetes; order Bifidobacteriales; family Bifidobacteriaceae; genus Gardnerella; species Gardnerella sp. c10Ua_31. Next base: position 627,027 of record NZ_JANUYG010000001.1, read on the forward strand.
ACACAAATCCGCGTTTTGCTAAGTCGTAAGCCAAATCTGCATGACCCTTGTTCAGCACTACACTAGCTCCACGTTTTTTGGCTATTTTTTGCGCGTTTACGCCTACAGCAAATCGCATTTTAGCGTTTCCAAGACTAGAAACTACCTCGTTTTGCGCGTTTAGCATGTCGGCGTGCAATTCAAGCGTGTACTCGCCTGGCTTGCTAAATGCCCAGCTTAAATGCGTGTGCGCGTCTGCTGGCAAGTCTATGTGGTCTTCTGCGCTTATGCCGTTTGCGCTGTTAAAGTATGTTTCTACGCTTCCAAAAGTGCCAGTCAAGTATGCAAATAGCGCGCCTGGTCCGCTTACTTTTGTTGCTGTTAAGCGTATTCTGTCGGAACGCTTCATGTTGTATGCGTTAGGCTTTATTACAGTTGCGCGACCTTCTTTTGTTGCGGTAGAAGGCGCATTCGATTGCAAAGATTGACCTGACTTTTCTAGCTGACTAGCTTGTTTTGAATTTGTTTTTGTTTTATTGAGATTGTTTAGCGAAGCTAGTCCACCAGCCGCCGCCGAGGGCGATTCTTCCGCACGCTTTTGCGTATTTTCACTTGTAGCGCCTTGCGCGCTATGCGCTTCCTCGCTCGGCTGCGCAGCCATGCGTTCTGTAGCAAGCCCTAGCCAAATCGTGTCTAAAGACACGTCTTCTATCATCGGAATAATATCTGCCGCGTGCTTAACACTTTCTTCCGCAAGTTGCACATTTGGCACACCTTTTCGCAAATTCGCATCTAAAGCTGTAATTACGCCGTGTTCTTCCAGCATCATGTAGTTGCTAAAAGCTACATCCGCGTACACAACATCTCTAATTGAGCGCAAACGCGGCTCGTACGAATGTGGATCCGCGTTGTCTGGCACAATCGCGCTCACATTTGCCGCGTCTCCTGCAACGTTCGCAACCATATCTCGCAAAACGCCTGTAGTTGTAACTACATTAATGCGACCATCGCGATGTACTGCACGATTCCCATTAGCACTACCACAAGCAGAAAGCGGCAAAATAAGCGCAACGGCTGCAATTGCAGCAAGCGAAGAGAACAAAGTTTGCTTTACTTTTTTGGGCTTACGAATCACCCTTACACACTCCTACTACTAATAGCGCAACAACCAGTTGAAGCTAACAAGTCCACGCTTGTGTAGATACCAAATTCCTGCACCCAAAACGCCAAGCACAGCAATAATTCCACCAGCAAGAAGCGAATAAGCAAGTGAAGGATTTCGCTTAAATAATCCTGTTACACCTTTTGCTTCAGACTTCACAACATCGTCATTATCGTTCAACTTCTGTCGGTACAAACTTTTAGCAAGTCTCTTGTTACTAATTTTTGAAACAAGACCTTTATGCTTTTTAGCTTTTCTTGGCAATTGTTTTCCAGAGTGTGAATTATTTGATCCAAAACCACGACCACCAACAAAAGAATTTCCACCACCAACGGCACCTATTCCATGGCCGCCATTATTTCCGCCGGAACGAGGCAAATTAGCAGGTTTTGGTGGATTATAAGGTGCAGAAGGATCAACCTTTTTGCCTTGTGTATCCTTTCTTTCATTACCTTCGCCGCCGTCAGCATACCCCATTGGTGTTTCTTGTGGATCTACACCGACAGCAACATGAATATTGCGAGTTACTGTAGAATTCCCGTCAGAAGCTTGGAATTGCAATGTGTAATATCCCGGTTCGTCGAAATCCCAATTCGCATGAGCATGCGTATTTGCAGGTATCGTATAATCTGTTGCTCCTTGAGTGGAGAAAATCTCTTGATCTCCACCGCCCAAGCCGCCAAACATCCAGACACGTACATTTCCAGGACCTTCAACTCCTGTTAGGCTCAATTGAGTTGGCTTATGCGGATTCATAGACTGATTATTCCAACCCATCCATGGCACACCATCAATTTGTGTTTGCGGTATACGATACACGCCGTTAGTTTTACCAGCATCACCAACTGCGAATACAACTGTATCCGGGTCTCTAAAGACGTGGCTTCCTGTCACATCTTCTTGCACAGCCATATCAACTTTATTTGAATCGCCAGTATATACAGCAATATCAACGTGACCATGATCTATAACAAGTTTGTCGCCCTTGATGTCTTTGAACTTTGTCACAGCAGATTGCTGACTTTGAGAAACTTGCTTTCCGTTTTTAGCGTTATGTTCCCCATTAATAAGAACACCGTTATTACTTCCAAGAAGTCCTTGTTGTTGCATTTTTGCTCCAGGCCATGGAGTCACATACACAGTGTTGTTGTTACCATTAATGAAGAAAGATCCGTTACTTTGTTGCACATTAATGCTGTGATCCTCACTTTGAGAATCATCATTATCATCTGAATCTTCTTCGTCGTCTTCGCCACCGTCAAAAGATGCGCCATCATAATCAGCAAAATCCCCAGCTGTTACATCATGATTAGTGACGTGGAATGTATAGACTTGCTCAGAACTTTGCTCCTCGTCACCAACGGTAGTAGTAGCCTTCATTTTTAGCTTGTACACACCAGGACGGTTAAAAGACCAATACATGTGCGAATGCTTTCCACTACCACCATCATCAGTAATGTCAACATCTTTCGGCCAGTTTTCAGCAGAGCCGAGCATTTTCTCATAATCGTCACCGCTGCGACTGTACATAAAAACTTCGCCGTTGTGGGGTGCTTCGATACCAGTTAATGACAGTTTGACTGTTGGATTAATTTTTGTAGAACCAGCTCCCTCATATAACGGTCTAGTATCTAAACCAGGCCATAATGCACCAGTATTTCCAGCTCCAGATTGATCAAAGAACCAGACTACACCTTCGCGAGTTGTTGCGTAGATTTCTTTTATTATCGGATCGTTCTCATCTTTGGAAAACTGCATGATATTTTTAGAGCCGACTTCAAAAATAAGTCGATTCGTATCATACCGAGTGCCATTATGATCTTCACTTTCAAACGCATCGCCCAAGGTACCTAATACCATGCGCTTGCTTGTAACATCAAAGAAAGTTGCAAAAACGTCAGTATGACCTTTATACGCGTGGCATATTGTAGCTTTACTATCAGCCGCAGGTTGCGAAGCAGTTTTATCTAAGCGAGCAGCGGCACACGCTTCAAAATTAGCTTTCTTTATTTCGGCAAAATCTTTAGAAGATTTCTTTCCGCTTACAACAGTTGCGTCACTACCATTGTCAGCAAAAGCCGTGGGAGTTCCCATCATCATGCCACACAAGCACACGCCCACCAACAAAGCGCGAGATAATTTCTTTATACTATTACGAACCATTTTCGTCACACCATTATTTCCACTGAGTACCATCAGATTGCATATTGTCTGATTGAGAATATTGAGAATTATTAATTGGTGACATTATTGTCGTTTCTTGATCACTCACTAGATTTGACACAGTATTGTCACCATTTGCATTATTCACAGAATTTGCATTATTTGCATACTGTTGATTAGCTTGTGCAGAAACTCGCTTAGCAAGCGCAAGATTTCGTGCTTTCTTGCTTTTAACTACAGCTATTAGTACAAAAATCACAATAATTACGGCAATAATAGCCACGAAAATACCTACGATTTGAAGAACTAAAGCTGTATCGTCACTTTTTTCAGATACTTTGTGAGAATGCTTATGCTTGTTGTGAAGGAGTTCGTGATGATGATTAGCTTCATCTTTTTCGGATTCATCGTTATCTTCTTCATCTTGACCCTCTTCATCGCCCTCGTTGCCACTTGCTCCAGCAGCACTCGCACCTAAAGCAGCATTAGGATCGGTATTATCTCCAACCGCAAAATTAAGAACACGCGTATCGCTTACTGCGCGTCCATTTTTAAGCTTTCCTGAAAAAGTAAGCTTCACATGATAAATTCCAGGCTTAGAAAACACCCAATTCACGTGAGTATGAGCGTTGGCTTCAATCCAGCTGTTTTGCGGATATCCTTTAGTACTATCCCAAAGTTGCTGTGGATTGTTGTTGCCATTTTCTAAGTAAACATGCAGTTTACCCGGGCCGCTTACTCCTTCAAGAGAAAGGTTTGCACCGCGATCGAGCTCGTTAAGCACGCCACCTTCCTGCGTATTCCAACCAAGCCACGGCACATCAGGATTTTGAGTTTGTGGAATTACGTAAAGCTTGGTTCCAGGCTTTTCGCCAATAAAACTGTAGGCAGCATCATCAGGCATAGGAATTATTGAATTGCTACCTAATTTAAATACCACATTTTCTGGGTCTCGCCACACTGGTTCGTCACCAGTATCATCGCGAATCTTCAATTTCCATTTGCCGTCGATTAGCGTTGGTCCAAAATCAGCATGACCTGCTTGAATCATAACTGGCTGATTGCCTTCATTAGCATAAGCAGTTTCCTGCATTGGATTTGGTACACATAAAGATGCAACCAAAGTTACTAAAGAAAATATGAGTGCAAGCAACGCAGTAGAATATACATGCTTTCGTTTTACTTGCAATGTTTCATTTTGTTTGTAATTCATTATTTAAACTTTCTAGTAATAATACGAATATTATTTACAACAATTTCAATTTAGAACGTATCAATGCTCCGCATGCGCCAGTTATTGTGCATAAGCCGACGCTCGCACCTGAAGCTGCAACCGCAACCCACTTAGTCGAGGAACCATCACCTTTTGTATCATCTGAATCATCTTCATACGCTTCATCAGATTCTTCGTTGTATTGCCTTGCACCTTGCAAAGCATGACGTTCAGTATTCTTAACAAAATCAGAGTTATTGACAGAACTATTTTTAGACTTATTGCCAGAATTATTATCTGTTCTTACGAAATTACGAATAGTCTGTCCACTTTTCTTAGAGCTCTTGTTCTTAGTATGAGTTCCGCCAGAAGTTCGTCGCGATGAATTATGTAACGATGTTCCGCTTGAATTTTCTGTTCTTGTAAAAGAACTAGAACCAGAACTAGCACCATTTTGCGTATTATTTTTAGAATTATTCTTACGATTAGTGCGGTTAGTCTTATTGCGATTCTTCTTTGTGCGCTTGAATTTTCTGTTGGATTTCTTAAAGAAATTAGATTCGAATTGGAATCCACCATTAGAACTAGATCCAAATAGTCCCGAATTTGCAGTGCCGCCGAATACACCTTTCAAAAAGTTCTTTCCACCAACAAAATGCTTAGTCTTATTTTTGCGCTTATTACGACGCTTCTCATGGTGCTTTTTCCCGTGAGGGTTCTCATCATCTTCAGAATCAGAACCACTTTGATCATCATCGCCATCATGGTTATGAGAGTGAGGAACACCTTTCATCTCAATAACATAATCGCAAAACTCATCAAACATTTTATTACGGTAAAGTTCACCGTTCTTTAAAACTAAGGAAGGACGAATCGTTGCACCTTGCATTGACGCATCAAGTTTTAGCTCCAACTTGCTGTTCACGGCACCAGGAATGCGCTTAAATTCGCTTTCTCCTTCCTTTTTTATCAACCAAACATAATCTTTAACAATGGAAGTTACTGGACTTGTCGGATCGTCAATTGGCGCACCGGTAACACCGTCGGTTGCAACATGAGGGTTAAGCAATAATGTTTTCGCGTGTAAAGTATCCCCTGGTTTGAAACGCTTATAAGGAGCAATTGCTTTTACTACAGGATGTCCGTCAGCACCGTGATCTTCAACGGCGATGGTTGCAGACGCAGTATCTTTGCCAACTTGCGTTTCACCTTCAGTTGCGTGAGCATACACTTTCATCTTGTTCATTGCAGGCTCAGCTGGAAGCTGCAATCTCTCAGCAAAAAGAGTGGTTCCATACGCGTCAGGACCTTCGTCAGCACGCACATATCTCCACTCAATACGAGCGCCCTTTGGTTTGTTAACTACTTTTAAGTCTAAACCACCATAACCTTCGTATGAATGATAATGCGGATGAGGTCCGGAATCACGAATATTGCCGATGCGCATATCGCCGCCATCGTCTTTATCCGTGTCTTTATGATCTTTGGAAGCTTCGTGCGCTTCTTCATCATCGTCAGGATTAATAAAATCACCGCGACGGTGCAAATCAAGCGTTTCCGTAATGCCAGAAGCAGGTACTTCGCCTGAATATGTATCTTCTACTCCAAAAGTGTATTCTGCAGGTTCGGTTGTGATCTGCTTCTTAGTGTTCTTATTTGTAATAGTTGCTGCTACTTTTAGTTTGTAAACGCCAGGCTGCGTAAATCCCCAGTTTGCATGCACGTGGCCAGCAGTATGTTGGTGAATTACGCCAGGTAGCATAAATCGACTGCCATCAGTATCAGGTTCGTCGTCTAAATCGTTCTCTTCAAACGATAATTTCTTCGAATTTTTACCAGCACCATCGGTAGTCCAAAGCAGAATGCGCCCGTTCATTGGTCCAGTAACTTGCTGAATTGCAATATCTGCTGTTGCGTCATCTGCGTGAGGTGCGCCAACTAAAGTTGCAGCATAACCTGTGTCCCAACCCGGGAAGAGAGGATTTCCTTTTTGATTTCCGGAGCTATCGAGATAGTAGTATTCAGTAGCGAGCGCAGGAAGCTGCGATTTTGTAGTATACGTGTTTTTTGCTACGTGCAAAGTAGTGTTTTCAGGCTTTAAGAAAGTGGCACCGTCTTTTTCGACGGCCATAATGAACTTACCATTGTATTGAATTGGGTAAAATACGTCCGTATGGCCGTGACTTAGCACTTCCTTTTTTGTAGGATCGTATTTTTCACCAGGATTACTATTTTCTAATGCAACTGCCGGTAAAGCTGCACTAAATCCTGATGCGAGCACGGCAATGGCAAGTATTGCAACACTTGCCATTGCAAAAGCACGTTTCACAATATTCCTAATGACCTTAGTCATAATTATTATTTCGCTCTCTACACTTCATCTTCTCTATTTCGCCTATTCGCGCTCTTCTTTCACGAATGACTATTGAAGATATCTTTACAACGTCTATCAATAATAATAATGATTCTCATTAATAGTCAAGTCGACACTCCGAATAAACAAAAACGCTGGCAGCTCAAAGCAACCAGCGTCGATTATTTTTAATAACTATTTATTAATTATTTAAATAGTTTGTAGCTAAAATTCTCAGCCTTCTACAATATCTGCATTAAGGCAAGTCTTAAAATGACGAAGCGCCCACTCGTGACCTTGCGGATCAAAGCTTGCAACTGCATCTTTGTGAACCACAATCTTGAAGCCAAGATTATACGCATCAACAGCAGTGTGGAGTACGCAAATATCCGTGCAAACTCCCACCAAGTGCAACTCCTCAATATGACGTTCGCGCAGCTTAATCAGCAAATCCGTGCCATTAAACGAAGAGTAGCGAGTTTTATGAATGTAATACACGTTGCTTTTATCTTTATTTTCCTCGTAAAAATCACCAAGCGCGCAGTACAGCTTCTGACCGTGAGTTCCAGCAATATTGTGAGGTGGGAAAAGCTTAGTTTCTGGATGATACGGGTCGTTTAGATGATGCGTGTCGATTGCAAAAACCACGAATTCACCAGCATCAAGAAATTCTTGTGATATCTCTGTAATGCGCTTCTCGAGCTTTTGTGCAGGCTCTCCTACTGTAAGCGAGCCGTCACTTGCAACGAAATCATTCGTGTAATCAATGTTAATAAGAGCCTTTTTCATACATACTTCCGTTTAATCAGTTTAATTGTATTAAAGCTACACTTACACACTACTCTTTACGCTAACAAGATTCTTTCACTAACATGTTTCAGCGCAATCGCACTACAAGAATACGAGCGTGTTCAACTATGAAACGTGTTAAGCATTAAAAAAAAAGCGGGGAACAATCAAGTTCCCCGCTAGAAAGAATAATGCGGCAGCGTGTTAG